>NZ_BAAGRA010000003.1:0-243177 GCF_054783195.1 Hymenobacter coalescens
CTTCACCAAAAAGTTAATTAGGCATTAAACCGGAGAGCCATAGCAAAACCCCAACACGCTCTAAGTGACAGAAATACAACTTCATCGGATAATTTGTAGGATTATTCCGAAATTATATTTTGCTTTTTCTATTACGAATACTTGACTTGTTATTATTCTAATATATATTTGTACTGTTCCTCCGGAGGGAACCCCACATTTCCCCTCTAACCCCAACGCAACCGATGAAACGTATCACAATTGTACTGGCAGCCCTGCTGGCAGCAGGATTCGCCAATGCCCAGAATAACACGAGCCGTCTGAACCAAACGGGCAACGGCAACGATGCTAACGTAACGCAGACCGGCTTCTCGAACGAGGCCCGCGGCGTGCAGACCGGTGACGATAACCGCCTGACGCAGACCCAAACCGGCCGCTACAACGAGGCCGCCAGCCGCCAGGTAGGCGACGCTAACCGGGCCACGCAAACCCAGGAGGGCCGTTACAACGAGGCCCGGAGCCGCCAGAACGGCGATGACAACCGTTCGGAACAAACCCAGACCGGTTTCTTCCACGACGCCCGCGTTACTTCCACCGGCGACGGCAACCGTTCGGTGCAAACGCAGACTGGCTTGGGCAACAGCGCCGTCGGCACCCAATCCGGCGATGCTAACCGAATCACCCAGGTGCAGGGCCTGCTCGGCGGCAACGAAGCCACGGCCCGCCAGATCGGTGACCGGAACCGGGCCGAGCAAACCCAGATCGGCGAGCTGAACCAGGCTACCATCATCCAAGGCGACGGCACGCCCATGGATGGCGACAACACGGCTACGCAGTACCAGCGCGGCTCGCTCAACCGGGCTTCCGCTCGGCAGCTGGGGGCGCGCAGCACTTCCATTCAGGAGCAGTTGGACGCCCTTGGTGACGAAGCCATCGTGATTCAGGAAGGTGGCGATGACAACTACGCCCGGCAAAGCCAGCGCCGCGTGTCGGAAGGCAACAGCCTCAATTTGACCCGCATTCAGCAAGTCGGTTTCCGTAACCGTGCGGAGCAGGATCAAATCGGCAGCCGCAACGTGTCGAGAGCCCTGCAGGCCGGTGCTGATAACCGGTCGACCCAGACCATCGGCATCGGTGGCTCGGATGACAACGTGGCCCTGGTAGAACAACTCGGCGACCGGAACCGCGCCAGCCAAGTCATCATCAACGATGATAACCGCCAGACCATCGAGCAGGACGGCGACGACAACCGCGCCCGCCAGTACACCGATGGCTTCCGCAACGTGGCTTACATCGACCAGGACGGCGACGACCACCGCGCTACGCAGACGCAGATCGGCAACGATAACACCGCCAAAGTATGGCAAGGTGCCAACGGCCAGACCAGCGTGATTGAGCAGTATGGCAACAGCAATACGGCCAACGTGCACCAGGATCATCCCTAAGCAGCCCGCAGCGAATCAGCTGCCGCAAACCCTGTCCCGGTTTGGCCCCGCGCCACCGGGACAGGGTTTCAGGGTTCCCGATCGGACTGAAATATGAATCTTCTTATGCAAGCTGCCGACCGGCAAATCCCCTGGCAGGCTGATTGGTTAACTCTTAATGGAGCTGCAATGAAACGGCAAATATGCGTGGTGGCAGTGGGCGTGTTAAGCGCCTTGCCGCTTCTGGGACTGGCCCAGGGCGCTGACCGGGGCGAAATGTCCGGCGAACAACAACTCGCGGAGAGCCTCGGCACTGAGCGCCTGCCCTTGAGCGGCGGCGAGCAGTTGCTGGGGCCAAACGCTGTGCGCCTGCTGCAGGAAGGCAGCCGTAACGAGGCCGCCGTGCAACAGCGCTACTCCGGCGAAGCTGCGTTGGGCAACTTGGTGCGGATCGTGCAGGCCGGTGCGGCTAACGTGGTTGGCGTGAGCCAGTACGGCGCCGCCAACCAGACGACAGTCGAGCAGTACGGCATCGGCAACCGGGTGGAAAGCCAGCTCAACGGTACCGGCATCGAATCGGACATCCGGCAGCAGGGCAACCAGAACGTGCTACAGCAGGAACTGAGCTTGGACAACCGTCGCTACCTGGTCGAGCAGCAAGGCAATGGCAATGAGCTGCTGCAGCGCGAAACCAGTGCCGCGCCCGGGCCCGGCTACGAGGTGCGGATGCAGGGCAACGGCATCCGCATCATCATTGAACGCGGACAGGCTTTGCCCTAACGACCTGTCCTGGGCGCAGTCGCGCCCAGGACAGGTTAAGGTTGTTTTCTGCCTTTTTACACTTTATTAATATGTTGAACGCTTCTGTACTGGTCTCGGTGGTAGCCGCGGCCTTGCTCACCACCGCCGACAACCCCGCCTGCCAGGCTCGCCTGGAAGTGCAGCAGGCGGGCGCACAACTTACCGTAATCGGTCATTGCCGCAACGGCGCACCCGACGCGGCGCGCTGGTACTACGAACTGCGTACCGAGAAACAAGGTCGGAGCGGTTCGGCGCAGAACGCACAATCGGGGCGTTTTGTGGCCCAGCCCGGGCAGGATGTAATCCTGTCGAGCACCACGATGAATTTGAGCGCCCAAGACATCTGCCGCCTGCAATTGCGGGTGCTTGATGAGCGGGGCACCGTGCTGGCCATCGATTCGCTGCAACTACCCGCGCCCCGCTGATTCGGGTTGCTGTTGGCGCCTTGCTGCCGCACGCCACGGTGGCGGCAGGGTATTTACTTGTTCACATTCATGCTCTCCACCACATGATTGGAAACCTTACCCGGCCCACCTTATGGGTGCTGCTGTGGGTCATCAGCTTTTGGCTGACGGCCTGCGAAGAAAATACCATTGAGCCGGCGCGCTACGGTGCCCTGAGCGGGGTGGTGCGGGACAGCCGCACCAATTCGCCGCTGAGCAACGCCGTCATTACGACCAATCCGGCCACGACTTCCTTCACCACCGACGCGGAGGGGCGCTTCTCGCTGCCCAACATCGCCGCCGGACCGTACGCACTATCGGTGCGCAAAACCGACTACAAAACCGAAACGCTCAACGTGAGCGTGGCCGAAGGCCCCGCCACCAGCGTGGAGGTGCGGCTGGAAAAATCCACGGGCAACCAGCGCCCGAACGCGCCTGCCCAACCAACGCCCAGCGCCGGAACCACCAATCAGCTCACGGAGCTGACGTTGCGCTGGCGCGGCACCGACCCCGACCGCAGCGACTCGCTCCGCTACGACGTGGTGCTGTATGAAGGCAGCTCGTCGGCGCGGCAGCAAGTGCTGAGCAATAGCCGCGACACCAGCGTGGTCGTCAGCGGCTTGAAGTACAATACCACCTACTTCTGGCAAGTGACCGTGCACGACAAAGCAGGCGAGACAGCGCGCGGGGACGTGTGGACCTTCCAAACCAAACCTTTTCCGGAGTTGCGTTACCTCTTCACCCGTGAGGTTGGCGGCAATACCGATGTCTACGCATCCGATGGCCTCTCCAACGGCGTCGTGTTGCGGCTCACTAGCTCGCCCCACGTTGAAAGCGTTCCTCAGCTAAGCCCGACGCGTGACCGAATTGCTTATACGAGCAATGCCACGGGGCAATTTCAGCTGTATACCATGAACCGGGATGGATCGGATGCCCGCCGCATTACCACCATCCCCGTTGAGGGCTACGCCAATAACGGGCTGGCTTACCGCTGGTCGCCCGACGGGGCCCAGCTGGTTTACGCCCGCTACGATCAGCTCTACCGCATCAACCGGGACGGAACAGGCTTGGTGCTGTTGGCCACGGCGCCGGCCGGCCGGCACTTCCGGGAGCTGGATTGGTCTGCGCTCAGCAATAAAATCGTGGTGCAGACCGTCGGCGCCCAACTTTTCGACGCGGAGCTTTATCAGCTCAACCCCGATGGTACAGGCTTGGCCCAGGTCGTTGGAAACCTGCCCGGGCGCATGGATTCCCCCAGCTACAGCATTGACGGCCGCCAACTGATCTACACCCGTGACATGTCGGGTATTGATGACGCGAGCGGACGCCAGCTCAATGCCCGCATCTTTGTGCAGCGCCCCGACGGATCTGGCCTGCTGGACCTCTCGACCCGCAAGCCGGCCGGTACCAACGACTTGAACCCGCGCTTTTCGCCGGATGGCTCAAAGATTATTTTTGTCAACATGGTGAACGATAACATCTCGCCGCCCGAAGTATGGATGATGGATGCGGCTGATGGCAACAACCGGGTCCGGTTGTTTCAGAACGCGGCGGCACCAGATTGGCGCTGAAATAGAGGAGGGCTTATACCAACGAAGCCGCGGCCATTTCCTTCGGGGAGTGGCCGCGGCTTCGTTGGTATAACCTATTCAGAATACGCCCGTAAAGGGGGCCGAATTTGACCGCAGACCTGGCGTAAAATGCCTCTTAGAATACTCTTCTGTCTGAATATTAGCAACAACTGCTGAAAAGTGGTGCGAACTTTGCCAAGTCTCTGGCTTATCTTTGGCAGGAAATTCAAACGATAGTGGAATAACAATATTGTGGACTTCCTATTATCTATGCGGCTCATCTGCTTACACACCTGCTCACACTCTTAAGAATAAGAAAAACAAATTTTTTTATGGCTATTACGTTCGCACCTTTGTGTGGCACGAAATGTGTTGACGGGCGCCGGCCTCAGGATCAGGGCAAAGACCGATGTAAACTAAAAAAATTACAACAATAAATGTAGAAACCAATCATCCACAGTCCCGGTTTCTGCGTAATGTGCCCCTGAAGGCGATGCCAACGGCCGAGCCTACTCGTTTCTTTCCTTTGTAACCATTCCTTGCTTTTTCATATGAAAAACGCTTACCAAGTCGCCTTGCGTTCTGCCTCCTGGCAGCGCCTGTGCGCGATGCTTTTCACGCTCCTGAGCTTTACGCTCGTTAGTCAGGCCCAAACCGTCACGCTAACTCCTACTCAGGTCGGCAATCCGCAAAACTTTGGCACTGTAGTAGTGGGTCAAGTGTCGGGTAACCGTTCCTTCGTAGTGGAAGGCAATGGCCTCATCGACATTATCAGCGTTGCTGTTCCCACGCGGTTCGAGGCTAGCTTAAGCCCCACCGGACCTTTCAGCGGCACCACATTGGAGTTTAACCCAGATGGCAGCGGTAATGTGGCCCCCACAACGATTTACCTGCGTTTTCGCCCGACTGTTGCGGGCTCCATCAGCCGTCAGTTCGTCGCCACGACCCAGAGTACGGGTGGCGGCACGGAAACCTCGACTCCTCCGATTTCCCTAACCGGCACCGGGCAAGCGGGTACCCCCACCATTACGACCACGCCGAGCCCGGCTACGCTGGGCTTCCCCAACACGGTCATCAACACGCAGTCGGCTCCGCAGTCCGTACAGATTACCGGCAGCTCGCTCGCGGGTCCGATTTCGGTAACGGCCCCGGCCGGCTTCTTGGTGAGCTACAACGGTAGCGCTTACGCCAGCACCACCACGCTGCCTGCTACGGGTGGCCAGCTGGACGTGGTATTCCAGCCGACGGCTGTACAGGATTACGACGACAACATCGCCCTGAGCAGCGGCAGCGCCACGGCTTCGGTGCGCGTGGTAGGTCGCGGCTTGGCTGTTCCGGCCACGCTTACGGTAACGCCCAGCAGCACGCCCCTAAACTTCGGTACGGCTCAGGTGGGTACGGCCACGGCTTCGCAAACCTTTACGGTAAATGCCAGCGGCCTGGGTACCAACAACCTGACTGTAACCGGCACGGCTAATTACCAAGTGCGCGTGGGCTCGAACCCCTTCAGCACCATCGCTACAATTGTGCCGGTGAACGGCACGGTTAACAACGTAACCGTTGACGTACGCTTTACGCCCAGCACCACGGGCACGCTGGCCGAGAACGTGACGGTAGCCGCCGCCAACGCGCCGACGCGCACGGTTGCCGTGACCGGCGAAGGTACGCCTGCTCCGGTAGGGGCTAACCTGAACGTTTCGCCGACTTCCATCACGTTCGGTAACGTAACCCAGAGTGGCTCGGCAGATACCCGCACCCTCACGGTGAGCGGCACCAACCTCGGAACCAACCCCATCACGCTGACACCGAGTGTAGCCAACATTCAGATCCGCAACGTGTCGGCCGGCGGCTCCTTCTCCAGCGCTCCGCTAGTACTGGCTTCGACGAACGGTACGGTTGCGCCGACCACGATTGAGATTCGCCTGGTATCGCCGATTTCCGGTGGGGCCTTCACGCAGCGCATCGACGTGACCAGCCCCGGCGCTACGCCGGTTACGGTTGGGGTAACGGCTACTTCGAACGGCAACGTGTCGGATATCTCCATCACGAACCCGACGAACAACACTTTTACCTTCGCTACGCGCCCCTCCACGTTCTCCCGTTCGCAGTCGTTCCTGCTGGCCGGTACCAACCTGCTGCAGGCGCTGACCGTGGCCCCCGTTGGCCCGAATGCCAGCTACTTCCAGGTGTCGGAAGACAACCAGAACTTCTTCAGCTCGATTTCCTTCACCCCGGACGGCCAGGGTAACGTGACGCAGCGTCCGATCTACGTACGCTTCGTACCGGGTGCCGGTGCCATCACGGTTAACGCCATCATCCGCGCCACCAGCTCGCCGGCTCCCGACCGCGACGTATCCGTAACGGGTATCAGCGAGCCGACCGTGCGCCTGAGCCGCACCATTGGGTTCTTCGGCGACGCCATCGTGAAGAACACGACTTCGGCCCCGGTGAACGTACGCTTGGAAACCTTCCTGCTGACCGGCCCGCTGAGCCTGTTCTTCCCGAATGACACGGAGGATGCCGAGCGTAACCCGCTGCAAACCCCGCAATTCGAATTCTCGACGGACGGCGGTGCTACCTTCGTGAAATCGGATACGCTGATGAACAACTCGGAAGGCAACCGGATTCTGGACCTGCAGGTGCGCTACGCACCAACCCGCGTGGGTAATGCCGTACAGGATCTGACGTTCCGTAACCAAGCACTCGGCACCAACTCGTTCGTGCTGCTCAGCGGTACCGGCCGCGCTTCGGGCTTCGCCATTGCGGAGGTGCCCACGGCCCAGTCGACGGCGCAGGTGATTCGCCCGCTCGGCAGCACCACGGCTACCATCCGCTTTGACCTGAGCAACCCGCCCGCGGGCCAGAGCTTCGGTCAGAACCGTCTGGTAATTGCCTCGACTACCTACCTGCAGCTGCCGGTGAACCTGTTCCCCCGTGCCAAGCAGAACTTTAACCCCGGTGTAACCCAAGGTGGGGCCTACCAGTTCGGTACCGGTACGACCATCGAAGCCAGCTCGGAAACCTTCGTGGTGTTCAGCGGCGCTGCCAACCAGTTCACGGTAGGCAACCTGGATCCGGCCAAGAACTACTACTTCTTCGCTTTCGAATTCAACGACGACGGCCTGCTCAACGCGGAGAACTACCGCGTACCGAACAACCAGCCGCAAGTGCCCTTGCCCGTGGAGCTGATTTCGTTCACGGCTAAGCTCAGCAACGGCCGCGTAAACCTTGACTGGGCTACCGCTCAGGAGAAGAACAACCGCGGTTTTGAAGTGGAGCGCAGCCAGAATGGTGTTGACTTCGTAAGCCTCGGCTTTGTGGGCGGCCACGGCACGACGAGCGTGCGTCACGAGTACAGCTTCGTGGATGCCAAGCCCCTGGCCGGCCTCTCGTACTACCGCCTGAAGCAGGTAGACCTCGACGGCAAAACGATGGACTCGCCGATGGTAGCCGTGAAGAACGGCCGCACCGCCGAAGTAACGGTGTTCCCGAACCCGGTGGTCGACGTGCTGAACGTGCGCCTGGCCAACCCCGGCACCGAAGCCCAGGTAACGGTATCTGACTTGCTGGGCCGCGTGCTGGTGCGTGGTAAGCTTTCGGCCAACGGCACGTTCGACCTGAGCGGCCTGAAGTCGGGCAACTACATTGTCACCATCAGCAACGGTGCCGAGAAGACCAACCACAAAATCGTGAAGCAGTAACCTGCTGCCACGTTCTGGAAAAAGCTCCCCGCACCACGCGGGGAGCTTTTTTTTGTGCCATTGGCAGCAACGAGAAACGCTATAATCCAGTATGAGGCCCGGGGCCCGGCCGCCGCCAAGCCGGGTCCGTTTCCAACATTTGTTTTTTCCACCTTTTTATTACTTACACGCCCGTGAAAACAACCTTTACAACTGGCAAAGCTGGCTTATGGCGTTCGTGCCGTGCGGCGGCTCTGCTGCTGGCTGCTTGGCCGCTGACAACCCAGGCGGCGCCCTTAGCCGTCGGCAACGTGGTGGTAGTCCGCATCGGCGACGGCTCGGCTGCCGTGCCCAACGGGACTGCCGCCGCCGTCTTTCTGGACGAGTACACCACCAACGGCAACCTGGTCCAAAGCGTAGCTCTGCCTACCTCGGGCAGCGGCGCGCAGAAGCAGTTTACGCTGACGGCCAACGCCTCCTCTGAAGGCATGCTGATGATGTCGGCAGACCGGCGCTACATCACCCTGATCGGCTACGACGCCGCACCGGCTACTGCTTCGGTTGTGGGCTCGGCGGCAGCCCGCGTAGTGGCCCGCATCGATGCCAACGGCAACGTGGATACTTCCACCGGCCTGACCGACGCCTTCCTGGCCAGCAACCCCCGTGCCGCCGTGACCGACGACGGCACCCGCTTCTGGGTGGTGGGCAACGGCTCGCCGACGAGCAGTGCGGGCACTCGTTTCGCCACGCTGGGCGCTACTACCTCCACGCAACTGAGCACTACCCCGACCAACGTGCGTTCGGTGGGCATCTTCGGTGGACAGCTGTACAACACCTCCGGCTCGAGTCCCTTCGTGGGCCTCAATGCCGTGGGAACGGGCCTGCCGACCACGGCGGGCCAAACCACGACGCTCGTTATTCCGAGCACGGGCAACAGCCCGTCGCCCTACGGCTTCGTGCTGCTGGACCTGAGCAGCGCCGTACCAGGCCCCGACGTGGCCTACATCGCCGATGACCGCTCCGGCGCCGGCGCTGGCATCAGCAAATACTCCCTGGTAGGCGGTACCTGGACGCTCGACGGCACCATCGCCTCGACCGCCGGCGTGCGCGGCCTCGCCGGCCAAGCGTCCGGCAACGCCGTGACCTTGTTCGCCACGTCGACCAGCACGCTCTACACGACGCTGGACGTAACGGGCTACAACGCGGCGCCGAGCGCCACGGCCGGATTGACCAGCGTGGCGACGGCACCGACCAACACCGTCTTCCGCGGCGTGTCGTATGCACCCATGGCCGCGCAGGCCCCCATCATTGCCAGCTTCTCGCCCAGCAGCGGGCCGGCCGGTACGGTGGTGACCATTCTGGGTAGCAACCTGACCGGTACCACGGCTGTGACCTTCAACGGCGTGGCCGCCACCAGCTTCACGGTGAATTCGGCTACGTCCATTTCGGCCACCGTGCCGACCGGCGCCACCACCGGCACCATTGCCGTAACCAACTCGGCCGGTACCGCTACTTCCAGCAACAATTTCACGGTGACGGCGCCCAACCCGGCGCCAACGCTGACGAGCCTCTCGCCGAACACGGCTGCTGTGGGCAGCGCCGGCTTTACGCTGACGGTGAACGGCTCAAACTTCCTGGGAGGCTCGGTGGTGAATTTTAATGGAGCTCCGCTGCCGACGACCTTTGTAACGGCCGCCCAGCTGACAGCTGCCGTGCCGGCTACGGCCATTACCACGGCCGGCGCTTACAACGTGACGGTGACCAACCCCGCGCCCGGCGGCGGCACCTCGGCTCCGCTCTCCTTTACCGTTACGTCGGCCAACCCGGCGCCGACGATTTCGGGCTTCACGCCGGCCAGCGGGCCGGTGGGCACGGTGGTGACCATCACGGGCACGGACCTGACCGGCGCCACGGCGGTAACCTTCAACGGAGTGGCCGCCACCAGCTTCGCGGTGGTCAACGCCACGACCGTCACGGCCACCGTACCGACGGGCGCCACCAGCGGCGTCATCGCCGTGACCACGCCCAACGGCACGGCCACCTCGGCCGCCGGCTTCTCCGTGACGGTGCCCAACCCGGCCCCCACCATCACCAGCCTCTCGCCGAACACGGCCGTGGCTGGCAGTGCTGGCTTCACCCTGACGGTGAATGGTACGAACTTGCTGAGCACCTCAGTGGTGAGTTTCAACGGTACGGCCCTGCCGACCACTTTCGTCTCGGCCACGCAACTGACGGCTACCGTTCCCGCTTCGGCCATTGCCACGGTGGGCAGCTACGATGTGACGGTGACCAACCCGGCTCCGGGCGGCGGCACCTCGGCCGCCGCTACCTTCACGGTAACGGCCCCGCCGACCCCGGCGCCGACGATTTCGGGCTTCACGCCGGCCAGCGGGCCGGTGGGCACGGTGGTGACCATCACGGGCACGGACCTGACCGGCGCCACGGCGGTAACCTTCAACGGAGTGGCCGCCACCAGCTTCGCGGTGGTCAACGCCACGACCGTCACGGCCACCGTACCGACGGGCGCCACCAGCGGCGTCATCGCCGTGACCACGCCCAACGGCACGGCCACCTCGGCCGCCGGCTTCTCCGTGACGGTGCCCAACCCGGCCCCCACCATCACCAGCCTCTCGCCCAATACCATTCTGGCGGGCAGCACCGGCTTTACGCTGACGGTGAATGGCACGGGCTTCCTGAGCACGTCGGTCATCAACTTCAACGGTACGGCCCTGCCGACGACCTTCATTTCGGCCACGCAGCTGACGGCCCCGGTACCGGCTTCGGCCATTACCACGGCCGGCGCTTACAACGTAACGGTAACCAACCCCGCGCCCGGCGGCGGCACCTCCGCCGCGGCCACCTTCACGGTGACGTCGCCCACGGCTCCGGCCCCGACGGTGGCCAGCTTCACGCCGGCCAGCGGGCCGGTGGGCACGGTGGTGACCATCACGGGCACGGACCTGACCGGCGCCACGGCGGTGACTTTCAACGGCACGGCTGCCACCAGCTTCACGGTGGTCAACGCCACGACCGTCACGGCCACCGTACCGACGGGCGCCACCACGGGCACCATTGCGGTGACGACCACCGGGGGCACGGCTACTTCCACGGGTACCTTCACGGTGACCCCGGCCCCGAACCCGGCCCCGACCATTGCCAGCCTCTCGCCGAACACGGCCGTGGCCGGCAGCACCGGCTTTACGCTGACGGTGAACGGCACGAACTTCGTGTCGGGCTCGGTGGTGAACTTCAACGGCTCCGCCTTGCCGACGACCTTCGTTTCGGCCACGCAACTGACGGCTACCGTTCCCGCTTCGGCCTTGGCTATGGCCGGTACCTACAACGTAACGGTAACCAACCCCGCGCCCGGCGGCGGCACCTCCGCCGCGGCTGCCTTCACGGTAACGCCGGCTCCGGTGCCAGCCCCCACCATTACCGCCGTTTCGCCCTCAACGGGCGCAGTGGGTACGCTGGTGACCATTACGGGCACCAACCTGACGGGTGCCACGGCCGTGGCCTTCAACGGGGTGAATGCGCCGAGCTTCACAGTGGTTAGCGCCACCAGCCTTACCGTAACGGTGCCCGCCGGCGCCACCAGCGGCACCATCACGGTGACCACGCCGGGCGGTACGGCCACCAGCGCCAACGTCTTCACGGTGGTGACGGCTACCGCCGCCGCTTCGGCCAACAAGCTCGACGCGCTGACGGTGTACCCGAACCCGGTAGAGAACGTGCTGAACGTGCGCTTCGCCGGTGCGGTGCCCGCCGCTGAAGTGGTGGTGACCGACCTGCTCGGCCGCACTGTGCTCAGCGGCAAACTCGGCGCCGACGGCCGCTTCGACACCAGCCGCCTGCCCGCCGGGCAGTACCTGGTGAAGTTCGTGACCAAAGACGGCAAAGCCACCCGCAAGGTGACCAAGCAATAGGTCCGCGAGAATGGCAACAAAAAGGCCCTGCCCACCCGGCAGGGCCTTTTTGTTTTAGGCAAATAATGCCAGCATAACAATTCATTAATATTAATCCGGCAGGGTTGGCAGGAGTGAAAAGTACCTTTGTAACTTAGTTCGCCTCAACTCTTTCCACTTCAGCCTGTTTGCATGAACCGAACGTTTACTCTCAGTTTCGCGGGACCCAGCCGATGCCTTCGATGGCTCACGGCGCTGTTGCTTCTCTGCTCGCCACTGGTGGGGTGGGGGCAGGTGGTAACCTATAATATTTCTGCAAATGCAGGAACTGCATCCACGCTTACTGCTACTCCAGCATTGAATGTTAGTGCGACTGATCTAACCAAGGTCAACGTTACTTCCACATCTAGCTCAGGTAATTTTCGCGCATCGGAATGGCCAATCGGAGCAACTACTAGCTCGAATACATTCACTGGCGCGGTTGACCTTAGTAAATACATAGAATTTTCAGTTGGGCCAGCCTCAGGATACACCATAAGTATTACCAGTTTATCTTTTGGTCTGGGAAGAAGTGCAACCGGGCCGCGGCAGTTTCAATGGCGTTCAAGCGCTGACAACTTTGCTGCCCCAATAGCTACTGGTACAGCAGGTACAAGTGTGACATTTGCGAATGGTGTATACACTATCCCAGATCAAAACAGCAATTACACAGGTAACACCATTACACTCAGCGGCAGCTCTTTCACAGCTATTGCTAGCTCTAGAACCTTCCGGTTATATGCTTATAACTCGGAAGGAACAGCCCCTTCGAGTGGCACCGGGGGATTAAGCGGCAATCTTGTCGTAAACGGCAGTGTTACTGCTTCTTCATCTAACACCATCAGCGCCCCGACGCTGAGTCTGACCGAAATCTGCCCCGGCCAAGCAGTGGACGTATCGTTCACGACCAGCGGCACCTTCGATGCCGCCAACTCCTTTACCATAGAATTGTCGAACGGGGCCGGTGTGTTCCCGGCGACCCCCAACGTGCTGGCTACGGCTACCAGCACCACGCCCCAACCCATCCAGGCGACCATTCCGGCGGCCACGGCCAGCGGCACCGGCTACCGGCTGCGCGTGGTGTCGAGCAACCCGGCCGTAACCAGCGCCGCCTCGGCGGCCTTCACGGTAAGCGGGGTTAGCGTCGCACCCCTTGCCACGCAAAACATCCTGACCGGTGCCAACGGCGCGCCGCTCACGGCCACGGAAGTGGGCGCCGCCAGCGCCCGGCAGTGGGCCTACGCCACCACGCCGGGCGGCACCTACACCGCCTTCAGCCCTGCCGCCACGGGCACCACGTTCACGCCCAGCTTTGCGGCGGCCGGCACTTATTACGTGGTGGTGCAGTCGACCTTCGGCTGCGGCACGATTACCAGCCAGGAGGTCCGCTTCAACGTAACCGACCCGGTGCCGGCTCCCACGGTGGTGGGCTTCACGCCCCCGAACGGCCCGGTGGGCACGGTGGTCACCATCACCGGCAGCGATTTCGTGGCCGGCACTACCACGGTGCGCTTCAACGGCATGCTGGCCACGGGCGTCACCGTGGCCTCGGCCTCGCAGCTCACGGCCACCGTGCCCGCGGGCGCCACCACCGGCACCATTTCGGTGAGCACGCCCAACGGCACGGGCACCAGCACCGACGTGTACACCGTCGACAACCCGGCGCCGGTCATCACCGCCCTCAATCCGAACACCCGGCCGGCCGGCGGCACGGCCTTCACCCTGACGGTGAATGGCACGGGCTTCTTGGCGTCTTCGCAGATCAACTTCAACGGCGGTGCCCTGACGACTACCTTCGTGTCGATGACGCAGCTGACGGCAACCGTACCGGCTTCGGCCCTGGCCACGGCCGGCACCTACGACGTGACGGTGACCAACCCGGCTCCGGGTGGCGGCACTTCGGCCGCGGCCACGTTCACCGTCACTGTCGGCGGGGGCATGGAGACCTTTACGCTGCTGCCCATCTCCGGCTCCAGCTACGTTGACGGCAGCTACGTGGGGGACAACGGCATTACTTGGAACTACGTGCGCGGCCGCGGCAGCGTCACGCTCAACGGCAAGGCCATTACCTTGGAGGACGTAGCTTCTTCCACCGTGTACAGCGCCCCGGTGCCGGGCGGCCTGTCGAGCCTGTCGTTTTCGTACAAGCGCGCGTTTTCCAACGACGTCAACGCCGACGTGCGGGTGAACGGGGTATCGGTGGGCACCCTCACCACCACGACCTCGGCCACGCAGACGTTCTCGGTGAGCAACCTCGCTTTTGCGGGCGACGTGGAAATCCGAGTGATTCAGAACGCCAGCGGCAACCAGGTCACCATCGACGACATCAGCTGGGCCGGCTACACGCCGACGGGCCCCGAAATCAAGGTGACGCAGGCGCCGGCTGCCACCAACGTGAACACCGGCGCGACGGTGAGCGTGGCTTCCACGGCCGTGGGCGCCAGCACCGACGTGACGTTTACCATTCTCAACGAGGGCGTGCTGCCGCTTACGCTGGGCACCATCACGGCCTCGAACGCTGAGTTTGCCCTGACCGGCGCCGACCCCTCCGGCAGCAGCCTCGCCGCCAACGGCGGCACAGCCAGCTTCACGGTACGCTTTGCCCCCGCGCAGGCCGGCAGCCGCACCGGCGCCATCAGCATCCCCAGCAACGACGCGACGGGCAACGAGAACCCCTTTGTCATCAACTTCAGCGGCGCGGCCACCGTGGTGTACTACGCCAAGGCCACCGGCGACCTGAACGACCCGGCCACCTTCGGCCTGAACCCCGACGGCTCGGGCGCTGCGCCGGCCGATTTCACCACCGACGGGCAGGTGTTCACCGTGACGGGCACGGGCCGCAGCATCGCGGCCAACCTGACCATCTCGGGCACGGCTTCGCGCCTGGTGCTGGCCCCGAACGCGGAGCTGATCATCCCGGCCACCTTCGGCTACACCGGCCCGCTGGATCTGGGGGCAGGAAGCCTGCTGACGGTGCGCAACAGCACCCTCGGCTACACCCTCGGCGCGGTGGACGCGAGCAGCACCATCGACTACGCCCAGGCGGGCAGCTTCACGGTGCCCATCGTGGGCGGGCCCGGCTACGGCAACCTGAAGCTGACCAACGGCACCAAAACCCTGGCCGGCGGCACCACCACCGTACGCGGCAATTTCACCGTCGACAACGTGAGCAACCTCGGCGGACCGGGCTCTGCGCCCTTCGCCGTGCTGAGCCTGCTCGGCCACTACACCGCGCAGGGCACCGTGACCAGCGCGCCGATTGCCAACGGCTTCACCCTGCTGCTCGACGGCAACAGCCTGCAGACGCTGACCGGCAACGGCAACACGCTGAGCTTCTACCGGCTGATTCAGAACAACCCGGCCGGGGCCGCGCTGGCTACGGCGGGAGGCAGCACCAATGTCGCGCTGGGCAACGCTACGACCGGCAGCAACGGCGGCGGCCTGGTGCTAAACGCGGGCACCTCGCTTACGCTCAACAGCAATACCCTCAGCATCGTGGCCAACGGTACCATCTCGGGTACCGGGCAACTGGCTGGCACCGCCTCCGCCTCCGTGCTGATCAGCAAGACCGGAGCGGCCGAACCGGGCACGCTGTACGTCAATCCGGCCGAGCCACTGGGTACGCTCACGCTGAACTCTTCCGGCAGCGGCGACGAGCTGAGCCTGGGCAGCAGCCTGACGGTAAACAACCTGAACCTAACCAACGGCATCTTGGCGCTGAACGGACAGACGCTGACCCTGAACGGTCCGGTGGCCATGGCGGCCGGCACGGCCGGGCAGCTGCGCGGCTCCGATACCAGCTCGCTTATCTTCACTGGCAGCGGCAGCGTGTCGGCCTTAAACTTTGTCAACACCGCCGCCGCGTCTTCGTTGGCTTCGCTGGTACTGAACCGCTCGGCCAACGTGACCATTCCGCTCAGCTACAGCCTGACAGTGGGTGCCGCCACGCTGACCCGCGGCGCGCTGCAGTTTAGCGGCTCCACCCGCCTGATCGTGTCGGGCACGCTCACCGGCGGCAATGCCGACAGCTACGTGAATGCCCTGACGCTGCCGACGCCCGCCACCGCCACCGCGGCCACGCTTGCCTACCCGCTGGGCGGCGCCCTGGGCTTCTACCGCCCGCTTACCCTCGACCTGACGCAAACCAGCAATGCCGCCGTGACCAACTACACGGCTCGCATCGTGGATCAGTCGGCCAACGCGCGCGGTGTGACGGCGCCGCTTACCAACGTGTCGGCCATCCGCTACTTCACGCTGACCAAGGAAACCGGCGGGGCCTCTTTCGCCAGCGGCACCCTCACGCTCACCTTCGGCACCGACGACGGCGTGAACGATCAGGCTACGCTGCGCCTGGCCCGTTCCTCGGGTGCTTCGGCCTTTGCCGACCTCGGTACACCCGTCGTCAACGGCACTTTCCCCAGCAGTGGATTTGCCTCGGGCACCATCGCGGCCAGCATCGCAGCCCTGGGCGACTTTGCCCTGGCCACCGACGCTGTCACGCCGGGCGTCAACCCGTTGCCGGTAGTCCTGGCGGCCTTCACGGCCCGGCGCCACGCCGATGGCGCCCTGCTGAAGTGGACCACGGCCCAGGAAAGGAACAGCGCCCAGTTTGAGGTGCTGCGCTCTACCGACGGCGGTCGGGAGTTCCGCGTCATTGGTACGGCACTGGCGGCCGGCAACAGCAGCTCAGCCCGTCAGTATTCCTTTGTGGATCCGGCCCTGCCCGCCGGCGCCACGTACTACCGCCTGCGCCAGATCGATCTGGATGGAACAGCGGTGGAATCCGACATTCGAATGGTGGACGCCAGCGCAGCCACCCGGGTACGACTGTACCCAAACCCGGCTACCACCACGCTCAACGTGGCGCTGGCCACACCGGCTAGCGGCTACCGGGTGCTGAACTCGTTGGGCCAGCCGCTGCTGCAAGGCCACGGTACCCCCAGCCGCATTGACGTTTCGGCGTTGCCCAAGGGCGTGTACCTGCTGGAGCTGCACCTGCCCAATGCTGGTCGGTTAGTGCAACGCTTTGTGCGGGAATAATCCACTCCCTATCTTTGTGGGAAGCCCTCGGCTGCGGCAGTAGTCGAGGGCTTTTTTTGCCCATTTCATAATGAATGGATGCAATAAAACGTGCTGATGAACAGGCTCCTGAGCCACGGAGAGTGGGTATTCCTAGGGAAAAATGTAATTGCATTTAAGGCATAAGATATTATCAGTATATTGTTCGGCTTTTAGCTTGTGCTGTCAAGCATCCAAATTCATAGCCACTATATCAGCCTCTCCAAACTGCCTTCACACTTACTCGCGCAACCTTCCAACAAAAGATCATAGAGGATGACCAAACGGTTTACTAGAATTGCAGTGGCCCTGCTTAGCGTTGGCTTTGTCAGCGCTGCTGAAGCCGCAACGGAGCCGACCACCCAACCCTCCGCCAGCTACCATCCGGCTAGCGGCGCCGCGGCCAACACTCCCTCCGCTGTATTTAAGCTTACTGGTGGCGACGGTGGCCGTTACTTGGTGGTGATGCGCTTAAGCACCACTGCCCGTGTAGCACCCGCCGACGGCGCTACCTACAATCCGAGCTCGGTATACGGTACGGCTGGGGCCGGCCGCATCACCGGCACCGGCAACTTTGTGGTGTACGCCGGCACGCCGCCCGTCAGCGCGTCACCGACGCTGAACAAGATTACCGTGACGGGGCTGGCCGCCGGCACTAACTACGTGGTGGACGTGTACGCCTACAACGAGGATTCGTCGACGGATTACCTGCAGACCAACCCGAGTACGGTAGCTTTCCTCGCCCTGCCCACCTATACCTGGAACAACCCCAACTCGACTACTCCCCAGGATTTTGGCACCGCTTCCAACTGGACGCCGGCGCGGACGCTTTCCAACACGACCGGCGCCAACGCCAACCACGTCCTGATCTTCAATGGAATTACCACGGCCAGCCCGGCCGTGCAGATTTCCCGCGGTTTCGGGGGCAACCAAACGCAAGAGCAGATTTTTGGCCAGCTCTACTTGGTCAACAACGTTAATGCCTCGTTCTACGCGCCCAGCACGGCCAACACGGCCGGTACGGTGCAGATCGGCAACGCTACTACGGCAGGCGACGACTTCGTGGAAGAAGCCGGCTCGACGCTGACCATGACCACCGGCTCGAACACAGACAACCGCTACATCGTACTGACCATGCCCACCGGCACAACGGCCAGCCTCAGCGGTACTGTCCAGAACGTACTCGGCACCAGCCTCAACATTCCGCAGCGTTTCGTGGCCGCTGATGCCGGTGCCATTCGTTTCAAAAGCGGTGCGGTCTTCAGCTCGACCGAAGTAGTGGGCCACCCCTTCGGCACCACGGGTACCGAAACGCAGGCCGGCAACAACCCGAACGAAGCATCCGGCAAGGCTGGGGCGGGCTCTGTCGTGTTCGAAGCCGGGGCCACGTTTGTGCAGAACAGCGGCCTAGACCCCTTCGGCAACGGCGCCTCGGCCGTCACAACGTTTCAGAGCGGCAGCACCTACCGCTACTTCGGCGGCACCTTCTCGGAAGCTGCCCGCACCTACGGCAACCTCGACTTCCGCGTTACCTACGCTACGTCGGGTACCTTCGCTACCACCATTCAGAACAACCTGACGGTGACCGGCACGGCCTCCACCTCGCCGGCCGTCAGCCTGAACAATACCGGCGGCGTGAACATCGGCGGCAACATCAGCGTCGACGGCACTTCGGAGTACGGCGCGGCGTTGGAATTCTCGCCCGCCTCGGCAGCCAACGTTACCCTGAACGGTACCTCGGCGGTGCAGACCATCGGCGGGATCAGCCAGCTGACCTTCGGTACCAACGCTACGTTGGTGTTGAACAACCCGCTCGGCGTGCGTCTGCTCAAGGCTATCCGCGTGCCGAAAGCCCTGACCTTCGGAACCCAGAGCGGCCGCCTGTTCACCAGCATGTCGGCCCTTCTGGTAATGCCCACGACGGCTGTGGCCTCGGGTGCCGATGACAACAGCTACGTGGAAGGTCCGGTAGCCCGCCTGACGGCTGGTCCCGGCGTGATTACCTCCACGGCTACTACCGGTCTGTTTTTCCCCATCGGTACCTACAACGGTTACGGACCGGCTACGCTCAACCTGACGCAAGCTGCGGGCACCGCATCCGGCGCCTTCATTGCCACGGCCATTGCCGACCGCGCGCCCGCCTACAGCCTGCCGGCGGGCCCCAACGACCTGCAGCGCGTATCGGGCGTGCGTTATTACACGCTCAGCGCCGACGTGCCCTTTACTGCTGGGCAGCTCTCGCTTGGTTTCCGCGCTATCGACCAGGTAGACGCGCCGAGCACCTTGCGTATCGCGCAGGGCGTAGCCGGCACCTGGACCAACATCGGCGGCGTCGTCACGCCTCCGCAGCCGGATGGTACCACGTTCCTCTCGGGTACCATCAGCAGCAACCCCGGTTTGACTTCGCTCGGCGACTTCGTGCTGGCTACTACGAACCTGAGCAATGCCCCCGGCAACAACCCGCTGCCGGTAGTGTTGACCTCGTTTACGGGTGTGCGCCAGGGCGAAGGCAGCTTGCTGCGCTGGACCACGGCCCAGGAAAAGAACAGCGCCCGGTTTGAGGTGCAGCGCGCCAGCAACGGCAACGCCGAATTCCTGACCATCGGCACGCTGGCCGCTGCCGGCAATAGCAGCTCCGCCCGCCATTATACCTTCGTCGACCGCAACCTGCCGGCCGGTACGGTGTACTACCGTCTGCGCGAGGTCGACACCGACGGCACCGAAACGCTGTCGGAAGTGGTTACGCTGAAAAATACCAAGCAATTGGAGGTAATGGTGCGCCCGAACCCCGTGCACGACCAGCTGCGCGTGGATGCTGGTACCGAGCCGCTGCAGTGGCGCGTGTTGAACCTGCCGGGCCAGACCCTGCTGCAGGGCAAGGCGCCCCAGGGCTCGGCCGTACTCGACTTCTCTTCGCTGCCCGCAGGTAGCTACTTGGTAGAAATCGTATCGGGTCAGCAGCGCACGGTGCGCAAGGTGCAGAAAGCCGACTAAAGGTTCGCTGTTAAGAATGCCCACCAAAAAGCCCCCACAGGTAATGTGGGGGCTTTTTGGTGGGCATTTGCGTAAGCAATTTCCGATAGTATGGGGGCAGGATAATCGGCGTCAGCCTCGCCTCAACATCATCTGCTAACAGGAAAACACCTGGTAAAAAGAATAAACCGGCTGGCGATTGAGCAAGTCCTTATGCCCGGTATCACCAGAGGTTTTAACGCTTTGGGGCGTATAACTTATAAAAATGATAATATTTGCTATTAAAATATAAATATTATATTTTGTCTATAAATACGGCCACAACCAGTTGGCGCAACTGCTTTTACCCGTATGCCTACCGCCGTGTACACCTCCCGACAGCGGCTTCAAACATGGGGCCTGGTACTCAGTGCGTTCTTTTTCTTGCTGCTGCCTGGCAGGCTGGTGGCTCAGCAACGATCTGGCCGGGCAGTTGCAGTAAGCGGCACCCCGCCCGGAGGCGTTGCGCCGGCCAACCATACTTCCGAGCGGCCCATTGCCAGCACCTCAACGCCGGTGTCATTCACGGCCACCGCTTCGTCCAGGGGAGTGGAGCTGAAGTGGCCGCCTGCGGCCACCGGTCGGTACGAAGTAGAACGCTCCGCCGACGGAGTTGCGTTCGAGCAGCTCGGTACGGTACTGGTTCGCAGCCCCGCCAGCTCCGCTGAGTACTTGTTTGTCGATACCAAGCCTGTTACCAGTCCCGTCTATTACCGCCTACGCCACCTCGCAGGCAGCGGGGCGGCCACAACGTCGGAACTGCTGCGGCTGGAACCACGCGCGGCTGATTGGGACGTCACTCCCAACCCCGCCGCCGATTGGGTGTCCTGTGGCGAGGTCACCGGCGAATACCGTATTCTCGACGCGACGGGCCGGATGGTGCTCAGCGGCCGGCTGGCACCCAAGCAGCGCGTGGACATACGGCGCCTGCGCAATGGTCATTACACCTTCGAGCTGAAAAGTGGCGCTGAGCGCAAAACGCGCAAGTTTCTCAAGTACGCCCCGTGATGTTCCTGCCTTTTCACGCAAAAAGCCCCGCCAACGATACAGCGGGGCTTTTTGCGTGGAGCGCATGGCCTTCCGGCTCATGCCGGTTGTTATTTTTCGACGTGGTTGCTGCGCTTCACCATGCGGGCGGCTGACTGAAAGCGGCTCCACAGCGCGGGGTCTTCCTGTTCGTACACGCGGAAGTAGGTGCGCAGTTGCTCGATCAGGCGGGCGTTCTGTTTGATGAGGCGTTCCAGCCCCTGACGGCCCGTAGCAGCTTCGCCGTCGTTGAGGCGGCTTTCGCTGAGGCTGCGCCGCAGCTCGCTGAGCAGGCTTTGGGCCTGCTGGTAATGTTCGGGCATAAAAAAGCGCTTGCTCAGGGCCGCGCTGCGCTCGGGAGCTAGGCTCAGCAGTCGGCGCGCCTCTTCGGTGAAGCTGGTCTCGCCGAGGCGCTTGAGGTTGCTGACCTGGCCCGACAGGGCCAGCAGGCGGTTGTCCTTAGTGCTGGTGGCCTGGGCGTGCAACGCAACCGTGAGCCGACGCAACAGCTGGGTCAGCTGGTGGCGGATGCCTTTCTTGCGCGCGGTAGCGCCGTCGTTATCAGCCGCCAGCACGTCCTGGGCCAGGTTTTGGGCAGCGGCCAAGGCTGCGGCCAACTGCTGCCGCAGGGGAGCCACATCGGTTTCGATGGCAGCATAGTTGGCGGTTTCGGCCGTCAGGAAGCTGCTCAGGGCTTCGTCGCGACGCAGACGGGCTTCCACCAAGTCGTTTTTCATGTGGGGTAGGGTAGGGGTGAAAAAGAGGGCACCAAGGCAAGTAAAAGCTGCGCGGCGCCTGCGCCTGCTGCCGGGGCGGAAGCCACCGACAAGTAGTGTCTGGCCCGGCCCAACTGCACCTGCACTGCCCGTTCCCGGTGCTTGCTGCGTCGGTTCGGCTCTTGGTCGGACCAGTCCTTGGCTTTTCCGAACCGCCGCATCGGGGGGGCAGGCGTAGCCCGCAGCGCGCCGTGGGCTACGGCCTGTTGCAACGCTTAACTAGTGCATACGGCGGTCAACCACGTGGCGGGCTCTGGTGCATGCAGCCACGAAAAACCCCTTCCGCCGCAGGGCAGAAGGGGAGCATATCGAGGAGCGGCTGGTGGCGCTTACACGGAGAAGCTCTCGCCGCAGCCGCAGGTGCGGGAAGCGTTGGGGTTGTTGAAGAAGAAGCCCTTGCCGTTGAGGCCGTCCGAGAAATCCAGCTCGGTGCCGGCCAGGTACAGGAAGCTTTTCATGTCGACCACCACGCGCACGCCTTTGTCCTCAAACTCCTGGTCCATAGGCTTCACCTCGTCGTCGAAGTCGAGTTTGTAGCTCAGGCCCGAGCAGCCGCCGCCCGCCACCGAGGCGCGCAGGCGGAAAGCGTCGGTCAGGCCCGCATCGGAGCGCAGGGCAGCTACTTTCTCTTTGGCCTTGTCAGAAACGGTAATCATGGCTTTTGTTGGTTTGTTGTCGATTGCTGATTGTTAGCCGCCCAGAGCAGCAACAATCAACAACCACCAATCAACAATTAATTACGAAGAAGGATTCAGCACGACGCTAAACACCGTGATGGTGTTCAGGTCGCGGCCGTAGTAAAGTTTGTCCAGCGCCTCATAGGCGTTGTGGGCACGGAAGTAGGAGGTTTGCAGTTCCTTCTCGCCGCGGGCCCGCCACTGAATGGTGTACGAGCCTTCGCTGTCGCGGAAGCTTTGCACGTAGGCCAGCATCTTGCGCAGCGCATCCAGCTTGTCGTAGCCGAGCTCGTAGCGAAACAGGAAGCTCTGCTGGTGCCGCGGGTTGACGGTAATCAAGTCCAGGCGCGTCTGCCCGTCGATCTGCCGAAAGTCGAATACCAACTGATCGGCGGGCAAGCCCAGCGTATCCGCAATCAGCCGCTGAATGCGCGCACTTTCTACGTGCACGTCGGAGGAAACTTCCATTTATTGAGGGGGTGATTGGTGATGGCTGATGGTTAATTGTTTCGGCAACGCCTGAACGTCCAGCAATCAACAATCAGCTACCAACCTTCAATTAATGGTGCGACTTAGCGACTTCCAGCTCCGGCAGGCCGTTTTTCACGCGGTAGTCGTTGATGGCCGCCTTAATGGCGTCTTCCGCCAGCACCGAGCAGTGGATTTTTACCGGCGGCAAAGCCAGTTCTTCCACAATCTCCATGTTGTCGATGTTCAGGGCTTCGTCCACCGACTTGCCCTTCAGCCACTCGGTAGCGAGCGAGGAAGAAGCAATGGCCGAGCCGCACCCGAAGGTCTTGAACTTGGCGTCGGTGATGACGTTGGTGGCTTCGTCCACCTCGATCTGCAGGCGCATCACGTCGCCGCACTCGGGGGCGCCGACCAGGCCGGTGCCTACGTTTTTCTTGCTCTTGTCCAGCGTGCCCACGTTGCGCGGGTTGCTGTAGTGGTCGATTACTTTATCGGAGTAAGCCATGTCGCTTCGCTTGAATTAAGAATGAAGAATTAATAATTAAGAATGAGGGCTGCGAATTATAACCGGCGCTAGAACGGCCAATTGTGCATTCTTCATTCTTAATTATTAACTGATTTTAGTGTTCGGCCCACTCAATCGAGTTCAGGTCGATGCCTTCCTTGAACATCTCCCACAGCGGGGACATCTCGCGGAGCTTGGTAACGGCCTCTTTCACGTGGCCGATGGCGTAGTCGATCTGCTCGTCGGTGGTGAAGCGGGAAAGACCGAAGCGCAGCGAGGAGTGCGCCAGGTCGTCGCTCAAGCCCAGGGCTTTGAGCACGTACGAAGGCTCCAGCGAAGCCGAGGTACAGGCCGAGCCCGACGAAACGGCCAGGTCCTTTACGCCCATCATCAGGCCTTCGCCTTCCACGTATTTAAAGGAGATGTTGGTCACGTGCGGCAGGCGGTGCTCCCGCGAACCGTTCACGTAGCTTTCCTCCAGGGTCAGCAACTCACGCTCCAGCCGGTCGCGCATAGCGGAGATACGAGCCGTGTCCGACTCCATCTCCAAGCGGGCCAATTCGCAGGCCTTGCCCAGGCCCACGATGCCGGGCACGTTCAGGGTGCCGGAGCGCATGCCACGCTCGTGGCCGCCGCCGTCCATCTGAGCAGTTACCTTTACCCGGGGGTTCTTGCGGCGCACGTACAGGGCCCCGATGCCTTTGGGGCCGTACATCTTGTGGCCGGTAAAGGCCATCAGATCAATGCCGTCGGCAATCACGTCCACCGGAACTTTACCCACGGCCTGGGTGGCGTCGGTGAAGAACAGTGCGCCGTGTTTTTTGGCAATGGCCGAAATAGCCCGGATATCCTGCAGCACACCGATTTCGTTGTTGCCGTACATGATGGTCACCAGAATGGTCTGGGGCGTCATGGCGGCTTCCAGTTCCTCCAAGTTGATCAGGCCTTCCTCGTTGACCTGCAGGTAGGTCACGCGGGCGCCTAGCTTCTCGAGGTGCTTGCAGGTGTCGAGCACGGCTTTGTGCTCGGTGGTGGCGGTGATGATGTGGTTGCCCTTCTGGGCGTACATCTCAAACACACCTTTGATGGCAAGGTTGTCCGATTCGGTGGCGCCCGAGGTGAAGATGATTTCCTTCGGGTCGCAGTTGATCAACTGCGCGATTTGCTCGCGGGCGTAGTCCACGGCCTCTTCAGCCTGCCAGCCAAACGGGTGGTTGCGCGAAGCGGCGTTGCCGAAATGCTCGGTGAAATAAGGCAACATTGCTTCCAGCACGCGCGGGTCGAGCGGCGTAGTGGCGTTGTTGTCGAGGTAAATGGGCAGCTTGAGCATAGTGCTTGTTGTTGTCGGGGCAAAGGTAACCAGTAGCCAGCGGATACCAGAAGGAATCCAGTGGAGAATGATTCGCCACTAGAACACGCGGAACGGCCGGGAGGTTTACTTTTGTCCGACAAAAGTAGACACAATCCAAATAACGTGGGCGCGTGCGCCGCCGGCGTTTTTTCCTTTCCCGCAGCATGTTTACCAACCTCGAACACCTCGGCCTGGCCGTGCAAGACCTGACGGCAGCTACCGCGCTGTATACCAAGCTGCTCGGCATCGAGCCTTACAAGCAGGAAACCGTGGAGAGCGAAGGCGTGGACACGGTGTTTTTCCAGGTCGGCGGGTCCAAGATCGAGCTGCTGGGCGGTACTACGGCGGAAAGCGCCATTACCAAGTTCGTGGCCAAGAAAGGGGAAGGCATCCACCACGTGGCCTTCGAGGTCGACGATATCCGGGCGGAGATGCAGCGGCTGCGGGCCGAGGGCTTCGTGCTGCTCAACGAGGAGCCCAAGCGCGGCGCCGACCACAAGCTCGTGTGCTTCGTGCACCCGAAGTCGGCGCACGGCGTACTAGTGGAGCTATGCCAGACCATAAAGAACTAACAATGAGCACCAAGTTTCTGCGCGAAGAGGTCGATGCCGCCGTGGACGCGCTGCTGATGCAGCTGGTTATCCTGTACCCCACCGACACGGTGTGGGGCCTCGGCTGCGACGCGGAAGTGCCGCGGGCGGTGGAGAAAGTGTATCAGCTCAAGCAGCGCCCGGCCGACAAAGCCTGCATCGTGCTGGTGGCCGACGAAGCCATGTTTGCCCGCTACGCCGAGCAGGTACCCGCCAACCTCGCGGAACTGCTGGCCGGGCAGGAGCGCCCGACTACCTACGTGGTGAAAGGCAGCCGCTACCTGGCCCCCAACCTGCTGGCGCCCGACGGCACCGTGGGCCTGCGCGTGGTGCGCGGCGACGAGTTTGTATCCAAGCTGGTGCGCCGGCTGGGCCACGGCGTCGTATCGACGTCGGCCAACGTGAGCGGGCAGCCTACGCCGGCTATCTATAAGGAGATTGACGCGGCCATCGTGCGCGGCGCCGACCACGTGGTGAGCTGGCGGCAGGACGACGAAACGCGCCGCGCGCCTTCCCGCATGGTGCGGGTGCTGCCCGACGGGCAGCTGGAAGTGGTGCGCGAGTAGGAGGTGGCGAAGCCGGCGGGCTTCAGTGCTTTACAAACAGCTCCATGGTGGTGCTCATGCTCGGAAAGCGCTTCCAGCGGTTGGCGGCACCGTAGCGGTACAGGTGCGTGCCGAACGCGGGCATCAGCAGCGGCAGCGCCAGGGCATTGCCGCGGCGTGAGTGGCCGATCCACTCCACCGTCACGGCCACGTCGTCTGTGGCGAAGAGCTGGCAGGGACGCAGGTCCACGTCCACGCGCGCCGAGCCAGGCCGGGTGAGCGTGTGGTAGAGCGGCTGGGTGAGCAGCGGCTCATCCGGTACACCGCCGTGCAGGCGGTACACGTTGATGCGCAGGCGCACCGTATCGAAGGTGTTGGCGCTGAGCACGAATCGGAACCGTTCCAGCCAGGCGCCGCCGCGCGGCAGCTGAAATATGCGCCCGATTTCAGAACCCACGTTCAGGCCCGGCTGCGTGCCCAGGGCGAAGTTGGTTTGCAGGTTGGTGTGGTAGCGCCCGTTGCCGATGCGGGCCGAATCGAGGCCGCGGGCCCGCACACGCACCTCGGGCAAATCGTGCACGGCCTGAGCCAGGGCAACCTGGAGGGGGGTGGCCACCAGCCCACCCACGGGGTACTGCCGGGCCACGTAGCCGAGCAGGGCGAACCGCAGCGTGTCAGTGGGACGCACGGTACCGGCCGGCAGCTCTAGCTGAAAATGCCCCTGCGCATCGGCCACAGTGCCCACGCCCTTGCCCACCACGCCCACGGTGGCGTAGGGCAGGGGCTGGCCGGCGGTGTCGGCAATAAAGCCTTGAAGACGAGGCGGGACGGGCTGCGCGGTGGTGTGCAGGCTGCCCAGGGCCAGCAGGGCCAGCAGGGTGAAGCGAGCCTGCGCGGCACCCGCGGCCGGGCGGCGGTAGCGGCGCACGGCCCGCCCGATGAGGTAGCCCCCCAGGAAGGTAGGCGCCAGCCAACCCACGAGCCCCAGCCAACCCGGCGCCCCAGCCGGCAGCACGTGGCCCAGGTTCACCACCACAAACGCCGTGACAGCCGATATGTACGAGCCGCCCATGCGGGTGAGGTGGCGCAGCAGCCAGGCGCCCTGTGTAGACTGCGGACGCAGCAGGCGCCAGGTGTCTAGGCCGGCAAACACGCACAACAGCAGCCCAAAGAATCCCAGCAGCAGCGCCCCCAGCACCAGGCCGGCGCCCACCATCAGCAGGCCGGTGAGCAACGCCGCCACGGCCAGCAGGCGGTCGGGAAGCGGCAGGTGCAGGGAGCGGCGGCGGGCGGCGCGCCAGCCGGTAAAGCTCAGGTAGAAGCTCAGCACGGCCACGCCGGCCAGAAACAACCGGCTGAAGCGCAGTGGCTGCAGCAGGCACAGCCCCACGGCGGTAAGGGCCACCAGCACCATGCAGGCCGTGTACAGGCGACCGGCCAGTACATGGGCGGAGCCGCCCTTGCGCCCGAGCATGGGCACCAGGCCCGCGAGCAGGGCCGTAGTACCGGCCGCGATGTGAACGAGGAGCAGGAGGCGCACGGGCAGCGCGTCGGCGGGCAGGGCAAATAGCATGGCGGTAGGGCTGGGCGGAGCGTATCCGGGGTAAAACGCTGGCCTAACCTACCGCCCCGCCGCCCCGCCCGCAACGGCAGGTTGCCGGACTGCCGGATGAGCCCGACGAACCGACGGATCGGGGCGCCGAGCCGGGAGCGGCATGGTTGCTTGCGGTTCATTGCCGAACTTTGCGCCATGAAGCCGCCCCAATTGCCCGACCTGCCCCTGTTCCATACCATTGCCGAGGCTGCCCAAGAGCTGGGTTATCCGGCCTACGTCATCGGCGGCTTCGTGCGCGACCTGGCCCTGGGCCGCCCGAGCAAGGACGTGGACGTGGTGTGCGTGGGCGACGGCATCAAGCTGGCGCAGGGCGTGGGCCGGCGCCTGCCGGGCCGCCCCCGGGTGACGGTGTTCAAGAACTTCGGTACGGCCATGCTGCCCACGCCGGAGATTGAGCTGGAGTTTGTGGGCGCGCGCAAGGAAAGCTACCGCGCCGAGAGCCGAAAGCCCGAGGTGGAAGCCGGCACGCTGGAAGAGGACCTGGCCCGCCGCGACTTCACCATCAACGCTTTGGGCCTGAGCCTGAACGCGGACGACTTCGGCACGCTGGTGGACCGCTACAACGGCATGCAGGACTTGAAAGACAAGATTATCCGCACGCCGCTTGATCCGGACATCACCTTTTCGGACGATCCGCTGCGCATGATGCGCGCCATTCGTTTCGCCTCGCAGCTGAACTTCGACATCGACCCCGATACCTTCGACGCCATCGAGCGGAACAAAGAGCGCATCAAGATCGTGTCGCAGGAGCGCATCACCGACGAGCTGAACAAGATCATCCTCTCCAAGAAGCCCAGCTACGGCTTCAAGCTGCTGCTGATCAGTGGCTTGTTGCCGCTGATATTTCCCAAGATGGCCCTGCTGCAGGGCGTGGAGAAGCGCGGGCAGCACGCGCACAAAGACAACTTCTACCACACCCTGCAGGTGCTCGACAACGTGGTGGAGGCCGGCGCCGACCTCTGGCTGCGCTGGGCCGCCATCCTGCACGACATTGCCAAGCCCGCCACCAAGCGCTTCGACCCCAAAGTGGGCTGGACCTTTCACGGCCACGAGGACAAGGGGGCGCGCTGGACGCCCGGCATCTTCGCCGACCTGAAGCTGCCCCTGGGCGAGGAAATGCGCATGGTGCAGAAGCTGGTGCGGCTGCACCTACGCCCCATCGCGCTGGTGAAGGAAACGGTAACCGACTCGGCCGTGCGGCGGCTGCTGTTTGAGGCCGGCGACGACATCGACCGGCTGATGAAGCTGTGCCGGGCCGACATCACCAGCAAGGACCACCAGCGCGTGGCGCGTTACCTGCGCAACTTCGACGTGGTGGAGGAGAAGCTGAAGGAAGTGGAAGAGAAAGACCACCTGCGCAACTTCAAACCCGTCATTACCGGCGAAATCATCATGCAGACCTTCGGCCTTGCACCTTCCAAGGCAGTGGGCGAGCTGAAGGACGCGGTGCTGGAAGCTATTCTGGACGGGCAGGTGCGCAACGAGTTCGAAGAAGCCTACCCGTTTCTGCTGACGCTGGGGCAGCGCAAAGGGCTGACGGTGCAGGCCGACGCCTCGCAGAGCTAGCCTGCCCCAAGCCCCGAGGACGCACACACACGACAAGGGCGGCCCGCTGCTGTAGCGGGCCGCCCTTGTCGTGTGGCTCAAGCACCGGCTGGCTCACCCCGAGTTCGAGGAAACCGGTGCCCTCCGGTTGCAGCTCGGAAAGGCTCTGGTCTCCTCGGGGGCCAACCATTCACTCACCAAAAGGGCCCCTAAACCCAAAGTATCATCGGCGCAGATGCGCGTAAGCCGGACAGGGTTGCTTACGCAGCACGTCGGGTAAGGATGCACCAAGTTGGGAGAGGAGTGGCTGGGTACCACAGAGTAGCACAGGTGCTTGAGCCCGGCGACTACTCCACCCGGCGCACCCGGGAGGCGCCGGATTTGTTGTCGCGCACGTTCTGCGGGTTGCCGCTGTATTCGACCTGGCTGGCCCCCGATACATCGGCCTGCAACTCCTGCTCCACGTTCAGGCGGGCCTGGCTGGCCCCGCTCAACTCCACGTCGGCGCGCTGCACCGGAAACTGGCCGGCCTGCACGCGGCACACGCCGCTGCCGTCGATGGTGAGGCGCTCGGCCCGGCCCTGCAGGGCGGCGTGGCAGGCGCCGCTCAGGTCGAGGACGAGGCTGCGGCCGCTGCCCTGGAAATTCAGGTGGCTGGCGCCCGACTGGTCGATGCGCAGCGTGCCCAGCTCCTCAAACCCCATGACTTTGGCCTGCACGGCGCCGCTCAGGTCCAGGCTCTGCAGCTCGGGCGTTTCCACCACGATCAGGACTCGATTATCGGCGTCGTTGCGGGAGCCAAAGTTGAAGAAGCCGCGGCGGCGCGGGCCGATGTTCAGCTCGTTGCCCGGGCTATCGGCCTCCAGCTGGCGCAGGGCGCGCTCCGAGCCGTACGCTTCCACACGGTACTCGCCGGCGTGGCGTACCACCAGGCGGTAGGCCCCGTCCACGTCCACGTGCTGAAAATCGGTGAAGCGGAAAGTCTGGCGGCCGGTGCCGTAGTCGGCCGGATCGGTGGAGAAGTTCGTGATTTCCTCGTCCACCGATACGCGCACGTCGTCGTGGTCGGTGTCCACGTGCACGCGCATGTCGCCCACGTTTACGTCCACGTCGCCGTCGGAGAAGTCCTCGTCGTTTTCGTCTTCAGGAATGTCGCCGGGGGCGCAGCTGAGGCAGCGCAACTGGCGGCCCACCAGCTCGTAGGTGTGCTTGGCGGGCTCGTTGGGGCGCTGGTTGTCCACGAAGTCCTCGTCGTCGAGCAGGCGCTCAAAGCTGGGCGCGAGGCGGATACGCTTGTTGCGCGGAATGCGCAGGGTCAGGTCCAGCTGCTGGTCGCGGAATACGGCGCCGGGCTTGAAGGTAAACCGGTCGTCGAGCAGCACGGTGGTGTCGCGCACCACGGCGCGGTAGTTCATGCTGGTGCGGGCCAGGGCGGCGCCGATGGCCTCGGTGCGGCCGTGGGCCGAGTAGTCTTCCACCAGCGTGATGGCGTCGCCGCTGTCGGCGGCGGCCAGCGTCAGCTCCGGGCGCATGTCCCAGCCGTTGTAATCAAAGGTGCGGGCGGCCAGCGTCACGGCGGGGCCGGCCACGGTGCCCAGGTTGCGGGTGGCGGTGAAGTAGCCTTCCTCCTGAAACTCCAGCGAGTAGCGCACGCCGCCCACGATGGAGCCCACGATGCCCAGGATCCAGAGGCCCAGCAGCACCAGCGTAAGGGTGCGGCCCAGCAGCCAGCGGCGCAGCAGCAAGCCCACGCCCGAGAAGAGCAGCAGCAGCACCGGGATGCCAGCGGCCAGGAAGCCGCTCACCACAAACCACCACGGCACGCCGGCCAGCACGGCGTAGGCCGGGCCGTCGCCCAGCTGGATGTTCTGCGACTCGGGCATGAGCCCCAGCGCCACGCCGGCCAGCACCAGCAGGCCCATGAGCAGCCCGAAGCCGGTGAGCAGAAACATCAGCCCCACGAAGATGCGCACCACCGTGCCGATGGCGCGGGTGAGCGGGCGGATGGCCCGGCCGGCCTCTTCCAGAAAAGCGCCCACGGGGCGGTTGGCCGCCTGCTGGGGGTTGCGCAGGCTGTTTTCGAGGCCCGAGAGGGTCACGGCTTCACCGCGCATCTGCGCTTTTTGGCTGAGCGTAAGGGCCGGGGGCACCACCATCCACAGAATCAGGTAGAGCAGCAAGCCGCTGCCACCGAAGAGCACCAGCAGCACAAACACGATGCGCACGATGGCCACCTCAATGCCGAGGTAATGCGCCAGGCCGGCTGCCACGCCGCCCACCGAGCCGTTGTCGGTGTCGCGGAACAGCTTGCGCGTCACGTCGTCGTCGGGCATGGGGCGGTTGTCGTCGTAGCGCTTGGGCAAGGCAATCCAGAGCACCACGTAGGAGAGGATGCTGATGGCCGGCAGCGCGCCCACGAAGTCGCCGATGATGGGCGAAAACAGCGTCAGGATGAAGGCCAGGCGAATCCAGAGCGGGTTCACGTTGAAGAAGCGGGCCAGGCCGGCGGCCACGCCGGCCACGCGGCGGTTGCTCATGTCGCGGTACAGGCGGCGGGGCTCCTCCGTGAGGGGCGGCACCGTGCCGGGGCGGGCCGTGGCGCTGCCGGCGTAGGCCTGCTGGGCGCCGCCCAGGGGCTGGCCGTAGCTGGCGGCGTCGGCCACGTCGTCGTCGTCATCGAGGGCGCCGTCCTGCTGGAAGTCCTGCACGCGGCCCATCTTGGCGACCATGGCTTCCACGTCCTCGAAGGTGATGACCTGCTTGGTGGCGGAGGTGCGGGCGGCGAAGATTTCGGCGATACGGCCCTCGATGTCGGCCACGATTTCCTCGTGTCCGCGGTAGGTACTGAAGTGCGCCTTCACGTCCTGCAGGTAGCGCTGGAGTACTTCGTAGCCGTCTTCCTCGATGTGGAAGATGAGACCCTGCAGATTGATGCTGATATTCTTTTTCATCGCAGTGCTGCAACTAAGCGGTGGAGTTAGATAATAGCGTCCGGCAGGGGCGCGGGCGGCACGGAGCTGCCGGCGGGGTCAGCGGAAGCGGCGCCGTTGGGCTTGGCGCGGATGATCTGGATGGAGTCCTCGATTTCCTCCCAGGTCAGGCGCAGCTCGTGCAGGAATTCCTGCCCCACCGGCGTGAGCGTGTAGTACTTGCGAGGCGGTCCGCTGCTGGATTCCTTCCAGGTGTAATCGAGCAGGGCGGCATTTTTCAGGCGGGTGAGCAGGGGGTACAGCGTCCCCTCCACCACAATCATGCGGGCTTGGGTTAGCTCCTCCAGCATGTCGGAGGCATACACCTCGCCCCGCGCAATGATTTCCAGAATGCAGAACTCCAGGATGCCTTTCCGCATCTGCACTTGGGTGTTTTCGACTTTCATGGGCTTGCGGGCGGTAGTCGGTGAAGAATGGTACAAATATAAAAGCAGGTACTTTGTAAAGCAAGGTACTTGGTAAGAATAATTTTGGTTGCACGATATGCCAGGAAAAAAAAGTGGCCGACTGCTTTGATAATCAGTTCACAGCCGTGTGGGCTGCCGCTAGGGGAGGTCATCCGTGGGCGGCTGGGCAGCGGAGCGCAAGAGGCTTCAAACAATATTTCCCCGGAATCGGGCAACTGGCGAGGCGAGGCGGAGGTATGGCACTAAGTTCGCGGCAGTTTTGCGGCGGCGAGCCGCACTATTAATAAGTAACTTGCGTTGTGAAGCCGCTTCCAACGTCTGGCCTCTACTACCTGCTACTCTATGCCACACTTTTTCCGCCGCACCGTCATTGCCTGCTCCGCGGTTTCGTTGTTGGGCTCGGGCGCCGCGTTGGCGCAAGCCCAGCCTGATCCGAACGCCAACCGGGACACCACGCCCAAGTACAGCAACGACTTCCTTTCCATTGGGGTGGGGGGCAGGGCCCTGGCCATGGGCGGCACGCAGGTAAGCCTGGCGCAGGACGCCACCGCCGGCTACTGGAACCCCGCCGGGTTGATCGGGCTAAAAAATAAGTACGATGCTGTGCTCATGCACTCCGAGCTGTTTTCAGGCATTGTCAAGAACGACTACGCGGCTTTCGCCATGCCGCTGGACGAGCGTAGCGCCATTGGCGTGAGCCTGATCCGGGTGGGCGTGGACGACATTCCCGACACGCGGGCGCTGGTCAACGAGTACAACCAGATTTCCTACGACCGCGTCACGTACTTCTCGGTGGCCGACTACGGCCTGCTGCTTTCCTACGCGCGCAAGCTGGAGGCCCTGAACGGCCTGCAGGTCGGTGCCAACGCCAAAATCATCTACCGCAACGTGGGCGACTACGCCGACGCCTGGGGCTTCGGCGTGGACGCCGGGGCGCAGTACGCGCGCGGCAACTGGCGCCTGGCCCTGATGGCCCGCGACATCACCACCACGTTCAACGCGTGGTCGATCAACACCGACAAGTTCCAGCCCACGCAGGACACGCTGGACTTCATTCCCAAGAACAGCACCGAAATCACGCTGCCGCGCTTCGTGCTGGGCGTGAGCCGCTCCTTTAAGCTGCCGGCCGACCTGACCGCCGTGGCCGCTCTCGACCTGGAAATGACCACCGACGGCAAGCGCAACACCCCGATTTCGACCAACGCCGTGAGCATCGCGCCGCACGTCGGGGCCGAAATCGGCTACAAAAACCTGCTGTTCCTGCGCGGCGGGGCCACCAACGTGCAACAGGTGCGTTCCTTCACCGGCAAAGACGAGTGGAAGGTGCAGCCGACGCTGGGCGTGGGCGTGGCCCTGAGCGGGCTGCGGCTCGACCTGGCCCTCTCACGGCTGGCCATCGAGAAGCTGGGGGAAAGCTCCCAGGCCAATTCCATCATGGTTTCCCTCGGCTACGGCTTTAAATAACCGCCGCTTCAACGCGGATACACAACGTGCGTACACGCTTGCCATTACGTCAATTGACTATGAACGAACTATACACCCGCGGATTCAGGCGCTGGTTAGGAGTGCTACTGCTGCTGCTGGGCCTGACGGCTACGGCGCAGGCCCAGTCGGGTCCCTACGGTAACGAGTGGATCAACCCGGCGCAGACCTACTACAAGGTAAAGGTGCTGCGCGACGGCCTTTACCGCCTCGATTACAACTACCTCAACCGCGCCGGCATCACGGGCGTGAGCCCGCAGCGCATTCAGGTGTGGCGGCGCGGCCGCGAAGTGGCCCGCTACATCGGCGGCAACCGCACCCAGCTGGATGCCTCGACCTACATCGAGTTCTACGGCCAGCGCAACGACGGCCTGCTCGACCGGGAGATGTACAAAGCCGCCGCGCACCAGCCCAACAAGCTCTACAGCCTCTTCACCGACACGGCCGCGTACTTCCTGACATGGTCGGCCACGACCAACGGCCGTGACATGGCCGAGCCGGCTACCAGCGCCGCTACTGCCCATGCCAACTGGCAGGGCCAGCAGCTGGATATTTTCAAAGCCAGTTACATGTACGGCCAGATCGACGGGCACACGGCTTACGTGCCGTGGGCCGATGAAGCGGAAGGCTTCATGACGACGATGCGCGGCCGGGTAGACCCCAATATTCCGGACCCCAACGAAATCCTGACGTTGTCGCTGGACTCGCTGGCGCTGGTGGCCAGCAGCGGCGCTTCCCCGCAACTGGAGGTGGTGCTGGTGGGTAGCTCCCCGGTGACGCACAACACCACCATTTCCGTGGGCCCCACGACCACAGCGCTGCGCAGCCTGGGCACCGTGACCTACAACCGCTACGAGGTAAAGCGCGTGGTGTTCCCCATCCAGCGCTCCGATATCGGCAGCAACGGCGTGGTATACGTGCGCTGGGCCGTGACCAACGCGGCCGCTACGCCGACCGACCGGTTCAGAACCCCGCATGTGCGAATCACCTTTCCCCAGCAGCCCAACTGGACGGCAGGGCAGCGCCAACTAGCCTTCCGAAGCGATTCTACCTTGGCCGGACCGGCGTACTACCAGCTCAGCAACGTGCCGGCAACGGTGCGGGGCTTTGACGTAACCGACCCGAACAACGTGCAGCGCGTCACGGGCATTGCCCTGGCGGGCACGCAGCGCGGGTACCTTTTTCCGGCAGCCAATGGCCGTACCCGCCACCTATTGCTCTTCGATGAGGCCCAGTCGTTAGTGCCGCTGCCTGCTCAGCGCGTCCGGTTTCGTGCCATCAACCCCGCCAGCCACAACTTCCTGATTGTTTCGCATGCTCTGCTGATGCGGCCCGTAAACGGGGTGAACCCCGTGCGCGAGTACGCCAAGTACCGGGCTACCGCTGGCCCCAACCACTTGGCGTACGATACACTGGTGGTGACGTCCGACCAGCTTTACGACCAGTTTCACTACGGCGAACGGTCACCGCTGGCGGTGCGCCACTTCGCCAAGTTTATGCTCACGGCGCCGCGTACGGATCGTTACCTGCTGCTGCTGGGCAAAGGCGTGCTCATCACCGAGGACTTGGGCACCCGCGACACCGACCCGGTGTGGCCCCTCACGCTCCCATACCGACGCGAAACGGCGGCCCGGCGGGCAGTCATCCCGGACCTAGTGCCAACCAGCACCCGGGGCGGCTCTGACATTTTCTTCACGGCTGATTGGGAAACCGGTTCTTACATTCCCCGAATTCCGGTCGGGCGCGTGGCCGCCATCCGTGCCGAGCAAGTGCTCAACTACCTGAACAAACTCAAGGAGCACGAAGCCTTAGGCCCAGAACCCTGGCGGAAAAACATCCTACACATGGCCGGTGGCCAGACGCTGATTGAACACGCTACGTTCCAGGCTTTCCTGCGCGACTACCAGCGCAAAGCGGAAGCGCCCTTCTTTGGGGGACGGGTGCAAAACCTCTACAACACGACCACGGGCGGCTCGCCGGTGGTGGTGGACATCACCCCGCAGGTAAATGCCGGCTTGTCGCTCATTACCTACTTCGGGCACGGCTCGACGCGGTACCTGAACCTGATGCCAACGGAGATACTCGATCCGACCAGCACCTACAATAACCGCGGGAAATACCCGGTATTCTTTGCGTTTGGTTGTGCCGTAGGCAGCAGTTACACCATCGGGGGGTACTCGACCATCAACACGCCCAATCCCATTGGCGGATCGATTGGCGAAGACTGGGTGTTGGCGGCCAACAAAGGCGCCGTTGGTTTCTTGGCCGAAACCGATTTTGGTATTGATGGAGAACTGCATCAATACGCGCAGGAACTATACAAGCTGTTGTTCAACGAAGCCAACTGGTACGGCAAACCCATTACGGTGCTTCAGGCCGAGGTCAACCGGCGCTTGCTGGCCACTGGCCTGGCAACCACGAGCCCGTACTACGGCGTTACGATGCTGATGAATACCGCTTGGCAGGGCGACCCGGCCTTGGTGATGTTTGCGCCGGAAGCACCGGACTACCAGTTTGCCCAGAACGCGGCCACCGTGGAGGCCAGTGGCAGCGGGCCGGTGCTGGCCACCTCACCGCGCTTCAACGTGCGCTTGCGCCTGAGCAACCCCGGCAAGATCGAGCGGGTGCCGCTGCGTATCACCGTGGCGCGCACCGTCAATAGCAACCCGCCCGTGACGCTCCCCGTCACGGTGGACACCATTCCGTACTTCCGCCGCGACACCACGGTGGTGATTCAGCTGACGAATCCGGCCAATGTCTCGGTGCTGGGCCGCAACACCTTCACCGTGAAGCTGGACGACCCCAACGTCATCGACGAGTTAAATGAGAACAACAACTCGACGACGTTTGACTTCAACTTCCTCAACGGCGGGGTCACGGCGTTGAACCCGCCGGAGTTTGCCATCGTCAACCGCACCAACGTGCGCCTGGTAGGGCAGAGCAACCTGGCCCAGACGCAGCCGCTGAGCTACGAATTCCAACTGGACACCATCCCCACGTTTGCCGCGCCGCTGCGCTCGGGAACCGTGCAGGGCCTAGATGTCGCCAGCTGGACGCCCAACCTGCCCGCCCCCACGGCCGGCCGCGACTCGGTAGTCTACTACTGGCGTTTCCGTTTCTCGCCCGTCGGGGCTCCGGCTGGGTTGGATGTGTCGTGGGCCACGAGTTCCTTCCGGCTGATCAACAACAGCCCGGAAGGCTGGTCGCAGAGCCACTATGGCCAGATGGCCAGCACGGAAAAGCGCGGCATCAGCCAGGCGGCTCCGTCGGGCCGCTGGGAATTTGCCGAACGCACCGTGCCGGTGCAGCTACTTACGGCTGGCGGGGGTGCTACTGGTACGCCCGCTACCTTCCAGCTGACCTACGGTATTCAGCCCAACGGCAACTCCGTGCGGGTTGACAACTGCGGGGTATGGCGCGGTCTGAACGTTATTGAGCAGGCCAACATCATGGTGGCCGTGTTTGAAGGGCGCAACCTGCGGCAGCTCAACAGCCTGCCGGGTGGTCCTTACCAGACCTGCGGCCAGGTAGGCTCCACGACGTACTTCCACTTCGCCAGCGCCGACTTCCGCGACTTGGCCGACGACGTGAACACCCCCGCGCGTCAGCAGCAGCTGCTGCGGCTGCTGCAGAACGTGCCGGACGGAGCTTATGTGGCCCTGGTTTCGGTAAACCGCGTGAACTTCAGCAGCATGAACCCCGCCGTAAAGGCCGCTCTGGCAGCCATGGGCTCGCAGCTCATCAACACGGCCCAGGACGGCGACCCGCTGGTGATGATGCTGCACAAAGGGTTTCCCAATGACCGCCAGGAAGCAACTTTCGCGGCCAGCAGCTCTACGCCGCGTTACGATCAGGCCATCAGCCTGAACACGACTCTGCGCACCCGCGTGGGCTCGGGCACGGTGGTCAGCACCCGCGTAGGCCCGGCCCAGCAGTGGCAGACGCTGTACCACACCATCAAGAAGCCCGAAGCCGCGGACAGCTACACGCTCCGCCTGATCGGCTACGACCGCAACAACACGCGCACGGTGCTCCAGCAGAACGTCACCAGCTCCAGCTTCTCGCTGGCCGGGGTAAGCGCCACGCAGTATCCGTACCTGCAGCTGGAAGCCGACCTGCGTGACACCACCAACCTCACGCCGCCCCAGCTCAAGCAGTGGCTGGTGACCTACCGGGGCGTGCCCGAAGGCGTGGTGCGCCGCGACCACCCCCGCATCCCGGCCAATGCCTACAGCCCGGCTACGCTCAGCGCCGCCGCGGCCAATTCGGGCGTGCTCTCCATTCCCGTGTATTTCGAGAACGTGTCGAGCGTCGACTTCCCGGCCCTGACCCGCGCGCAGGCCGTCATCACCGAAACCCGCGCCGGCGGGCGGGTGGACACGGTTTCCATCCGTGCGTCACGCGTAGCTGGCTTCTCGCGTCTGCCCCGGGCCGACTCGACGGCGGTGTACAACTTCAGCCTGAACGTGGCGGCGCTGCGTGGCGACGCGACCATTCGCATCATCGCCAACTCGCAAAACCTGCCCGAGTTGGTGACTTACAACAACGAGCTGAACCTGAGCTTCACGGCCCCGACCATTACCGTGGCGCCCGTGCTGGATGTAGCCTTCGACGGGGCGCATATCCTGAACGGCGACATCGTATCGGCCAGCCCGGAAATTCTGGTGGACGTGAAGTACGAAGACGGCCGCCGTCCGCTCACCGACCCGAACAAGGTGCAGGTGTTCCTGACGCGCCCGGGCAGCCAGGTGGCCGAGCAGGTGAGCATGACCAACACCGCGCAGATTCGATTTGTGAACGATGCCGCCGCCCAGCGCAGCCGCGTGTACTACACGCCGGGCACCCTCGACGACGGGGTGTACAAGCTGGAGGTGCAGGCCCGCGACATGAACGACAACCAGGTATCGGCCCAGCGCTACGCCGTCACGTTTGAAGTGGTCAACAAAACCTCGATCAGCAACATCTTCCCGTACCCGAACCCGATTACCAACCGGGCGCGCTTCGTGTTTACGCTGACGGGCACCACGCCCCCGCGCAACATGAAGATTCAGATCCTGACCCTGTCGGGCAAGGTGGTGCGCGAAATCATGCAGGCCGAGCTGGGCAACCTGCGCATCGGCAACAACATCACCGAGTATGCCTGGGACGGCACCGACGAGTACGGCGACCGACTGGCCAACGGCACCTACCTCTACCGCGTGGTGATGGACGATGCGGACAAACCCTACGAGCACCGGGCCACCGCCGCCGACAAGGCCTTCAAGAAAGGCTGGGGCAAGCTGGTGCTGCTGCGCTAGGCCATCATTCGAATAACGCCAAGGGGCCACGACTACCGCAGTCGTGGCCCCTTGCTTTTGTCAGGCTGGTTGGCTGAACCAGACCGGATAGAGTTTGCTTGAAGCGCGGATGCCCGGCCTGCTCCGATGAAGCGTTAGCGGCGCCGCAGGGTGACGAAGCTGAAAGCGTACGCGTGTTTCTCGTCGGGCTCGTGCCGTTCGCGGGCCTCTTCGCGCCATACCTCCGCCGGAAAATCGGGCAGCACCGTGTCGCCTTCCGGGGCGTGGTGCACTTCCGTCAGGTACACGGTATCCACCGCGGGCAGGGCGGCGCGGTAGATTTCGGCCCCGCCGATGACGAACACTTGCTCATTGGTCTGCTGGGCCATTTCCAGCGCACCCAGCACCGAATTCGCCGGTTCCACGCCCTCGGCTTGCCACTCCGGCTGCCGCGTCACCACTATGTTGCGGCGGTTGGGCAGTGGCCGCCCGATGCTCTCGAACGTGCGCCGCCCCATGACCACCGGATGCCCTGAAGTAAGCTGCTTGAAATGACGCAGATCAGCCGGCAGGTGCCAGGGCAGTTGGTTCTGATGGCCGATAACGCCGTTATCGGCCCGGGCTACTACAATGGCGGTCATAGAACAGATGGGAATAGGTGGATGAAGACAGGACGGCAGGGCGGCTCGTGCGGCGGCAGGGCGTTCGGAACCCGGCCTGCCTTTTAGCCATTCAGCGCCGAAGCGTTGAAGCCGCGCAGAAAGTCGGCGACGGGCATGCGTTTTTTGCCTTCCAGCTGCAGGTCCAATAGGTCGAGCTGCCCCTCGGCGGTTTGCACGCGCAGGTAGCTGCGGCCGTCGGTCAGCCAGTGGCCGGGCGGCACATCCTCCGACGGCGCACCGTCCCGGGCCGCGGCGCGGAATACTTTCAGGCCGCGGCCATCGGGCAGGTTGGTGAAGGCCGTGGGCCAGGGCGAGAGGCCCCGGATGAGGTTCACTAAGCTTTGAGCTGGTTGCGCGAAGTCCAGCCGGCCGGTTTCCTTCTGCAGCTTAGGGGCCGGGCGCAGGTCGCCGCGGTCGGGCTGGGGGATGCTCGGGGCCGTGCCGGTCGCAATGGCCTGCACCGTGCGCAGCGCCAGGGCCGCCCCGGCACGTTTCAGCTTCTCGTACACCGAGCCAAAATCGTCGGCGGGCTCAATGGCCACTTCGTCCTGAAAAATCAGGTTGCCGGTGTCGATTTCGTGCTGGAGAAAAAAGGACGTGACGCCCGTGACCTGCTCGCCGTGGATGAGGGCCCAGTTGATGGGCGCCGCGCCGCGGTACTGCGGCAGCAGGGAGGCGTGGATGTTGATGGAGCCCAGGCGCGGCATGCTCCACACCGCCTCGGGCAGCATGCGGAAGGCCACAATCACCTGCAGGTCGGCGGCCAGCTCGCGCAGTTCCTGCTGAAACTCCGGTGCCTTCAGGTTGGTGGGCTGCAGCACCGGCAGTCCGTGGGCCACGGCCGCCAGCTTCACCGCCGACTCAGCTAGTTTCTGCCCCCGGCCCGCCGGCTTATCGGGCGCGGTGATGACGGCCACCACCCGGCAGCCGGACCAGCCCACCAGGGCTTCGAGGGTGGGCACCGCAAACTCGGGCGTGCCCATGAAGACGATGCGGAGGGGAGCAGATTCGGGCATAGACAGCTTGGAAAGGAGCGCGCAAAAGTAAAGAATGGTCATCACGCCGGCCATAAAAAACCCTGGCCGGGCGCACAGCCCGGCCAGGGTTAGGGCACCGCAGCGGCGCTTAAAAGAATTACTCGAAATCCGGGTACAGCAGGTACTTCTTGCGCATCGCCTTGTACTGGCCCAGCACTGGCTCCCATGCCTGGCGGATTTCCGGCTCCGACTTGCCCGCTACAATCATGTCGCGCACCGAGCGGGTGCCCGTGAGCTGCTCGAAATACTTGCCGAAGAACTTGTCCTTGGCGGTGCTCTGCTGGTAATAGTCGATCAGATACCGCAGGGTGAAGCCCATGTCGTTACCCGTTTGCCGCAGGTCCTCGCCGTAGCAGAGCTTGCCGTTTTGCGGGGGCGTGGGCGAGCCGGCATTGGGCCGGGGCGTAAACTTGAAGGGGCGCGTGGCGGGCTGCGTCGGGGCGCCGATAACCTCGAAGGGCGAGTCGGTGCCGCGGCCCACGCTCACGTCGGTGCCCTCAAACAGGCACATGGTGGCGTACAGCGACACGGCGTGCGCGTTGGGGAGGTTGGGGGAGGGGCGGACCGGCAGCGTGTAGCGCGCGGCGTGAGTGTAGCCCTGCACGGGCACCACCGTCAACGGGCATTGCTTACCACCGGCCAGCCACTTTTCGCCGTTGATCATCCGGGCCAGCTCGCCCACGGTCAGCCCGTGCACCACCGGGATGGGGTGCATGCCCACGAACGACTTGTGCTGGGGCTCCAGCACCGGCCCGTCGACGTACCAGCCGTTGGGGTTCGGGCGGTCGAGCACGATGACTTCCTTGCCCTGCTCGGCGGCGGCCTCCATCACGTAGTGCATGGTGCTGATGTACGTGTAGAAGCGGGTGCCCACGTCCTGAATGTCAAACACGAGCACGTCCACGTCCTGCAGCATGTCGGCCGTAGGCTTCTTGGTTGCGCCGTAAAGACTGCGCACCGGCAGGCCCGTGCGGGCGTCCTTGCCGTCCTTGATGGTGGCCCCGTCGGCGGCCTCGCCGCGGAAGCCGTGCTCCGGCCCGAAGATGGCCGTGAGCTTGACGCCCCGGCTCAGCAGCGTATCCGGCAGCAGGGCCCGGCCGACCACCGACGTTTGGTTGACCACCACGCCCACGCGCTTGCCTTTCAGGCGCGGCAGGTACTCATCGAAGCGCGCGGCCCCGACCTGCAGCCCGGCCGGCGCGGGAACGGAAGCCGCAGGGACCGACTTATTTACGGCCGAGGTAGCGGCGGGCGGCAACGTTGCCGGACGCGTTGGCGTACAGGCCGAACCTTGCAGCAGGAAAAGCGCGCTCCAGGCGGGCAGAACCAAAGAAATCATCGTTGACATCGGTGCAGTGACAGAATTCACAAAACTAGCCGGCTTCGCGTAGCTTTACGCCCAGTGAACGTATCGCGGTACATATCCCAGAAGATTGAAGGCTCCGATTCGGGGTCCTTCACCTCGTCGGTAACCAAAATTGCCATTATCAGCATCGCCCTGGGTTTGGCGGTGATGGTGGTGTCGTTTGCCATTCTGGAGGGCTTTCGTAACGAAATCCAGGCCAAGATCTTTTCGTTCGGCGCGCACCTGACGATCAGCAAGTACGACAACAACAACTCCTTGGAGGTGGAGCCCATCAACGGGCCGGAGCTGACGCAGGAGTTGCGGCGCTACGGGCAGGTGAATTCCATGCAGCCGTTTGCTCGCAAAACGGCCATCATCAAAACCCGCGACGAGGTGATGGGCGTGGTGCTCAAGGGCATCGACGAAGAAAACGGCCCCTCGCCGATGCGCCAGAACATGGTGGCCGGCACGTTCCTGACGTTCCCCGATTCCAGCGCCTCCGACCGGGTGCTGCTCTCGCGCAAGATGGCCGACAAGCTGCGCCTGAAGGTGGGCGACGACGCCATTTTCTATTTCATCCAGAACCCGCCGCGGGTGCGCAAGTTCACCGTGGCGGGCGTGTACCAGACCGGCCTCGACGAGTTCGACGAGGTGTACGTCATCGGCGACATCCGCCAGATCCGGGAGCTGAACGCCTGGCCCGATTCGCTGATCGGCGGCTATGAGGTGGTGCTCAAGGACTTCCGTCAGCTCGACCCGGTCTCGGACAACATCCTCAACTCGCTGCCCTACGACCTGAAGCTGGACAAGATTACCGACCAGTACGCCCAGCTGTTCGACTGGCTGCAGCTGCTGAACCGCAACGTCATCATCTTCCTGATCCTGATCATCTTCGTGGCTACCTTCAACATGGTTGCCACCATTTTCATCATGATCCTGGAGCGCACGAACATGATCGGGGTGCTCAAAGCCCTGGGCGCAACGGATAACCAGATCCGGCACATGTTCTTCTTCCGCGGGCTGAACCTGACCCTCAAGGGCATGTTCTGGGGCAACCTGGTGGGGCTGGGCTTCTGCACCATTCAATACTTTTTTCACCCCATTCCGCTCGATCCGGAGAATTACTACATGGACCGCGTGCCCATTTACTGGGACCCGGAAGTAATTCTGCTCATCAACGCGGCCGTGTTCGTGACTTCGCAGCTGGCCGTGCTCATCCCGACCTACCTGATTGCGCGCATCAAGCCGGTCGTAGCCATTAAGTTCGACTGATTACGGATTCTTGCGGATTAGACGGATTTCACGGATTTTGTGGACGATTACTTCGTGCCTTCAATTCGTGAATTATGTTGCTCGATATTCGCCATAACGCGCTAACTCACCGGATAATCGGGTGCGCCATGAGCGTACACCGGGCTTTGGGCAGTGGGTTTCCGGAGGCTATTTATCAGCGCAGTTTAGCTGTTGAATTAGAGGAAGCCAAGCTTGATTTTGCCAGCGAAATACATCTGCCGGTTTATTACAAGAACGTAGAAGTCGGTGCCCGTCGTGTTGATTTTCTGGTAGCCGAAACTGTCTTGGTTGAATTGAAAGCCACCAATGAACTTACAACTGCTCATCACGCCCAAATCATCAATTACCTCCACGCATATAAGCTAGAAGTTGGACTGCTAATCAACTTTGGGCAAGGCAGCCTAGTTTACAAGCGGTTCCTAAAAAACCACGTAACCTAAATGTGAGATAAAAAAAGGCCACGGCTGCAAGCCGTGGCCTTTTCATTGAACAACAATCGTCCACAAAATCCGTGAAATCCGTCTAATCCGCAAGAATCCGTGATTGGAGCACCAGGTTCGGGTCGGGGCACAGCGCGGCCCAATAGGCCTTTTCCTCGGGCAGGGCTACGCCGGGAAAGTCGCCGCTGCGGCCCTGCAGATCGGCCATGAGCTGAAAGTGCAGGTGGGCGGGCCAGTCGCCGTTTTCGGGCCAAGGCCCCACGGTGGCAAAAGCCTCGCCCCGCGCCAGGGGCTGCCCGGCGCGCAGCGGAAGGCATTCGGCCCGGCCGAGGTGGCCGTAAAGCGAGTAGAACGTGGTGCCCTCCAGCTCGTGCTGCAGAATAACGGTGGGGCCGTAGTCGCCGAAGTGGTTGTTGTCGGCCACGCTGTGGATGGTGGCGGCCAGCGGCGCCAGTACGGGCGTGCCGGCGGGCAGCCACACGTCGACGCCGAGGTGCAGGGAGCGGGCCGGCAGGGCCACGTCGCCGAACAGGCCTGGGCTGCGGCGATAGATGACGCGGTTTTCGAGGTAGCCGCCCACCCCGACGCGGGCCTGCCGCGCGGCTAGCAACTGCTGCACCAGCGCGTCGAAGGCGGCCGTATCGCGCAAGTCGGCGTTCAGCAACGCGGGGTTGGCGGCCGTAAAGTCCAGCCGCGTCACGTCGGCAGCGTTCAAATCAACGGGCAGCACGGGGCCAAAATCGGCCGCGTGGCGGCGCAGCAGCTCGGTAAGCGGGGAAACAGTCATGGGAACTTGGTGGTTATGGACGGGATAGGCAAAAGGAGCGGCAAGCAAACGGCTCGTCTTGCGACGCACGGCTGGCCGAACCTGACAACTATCAGCCGCCGCGAAGATGGGGCCGAATTACCCTTTCCCCTGCTTTTGCCGTATTTTGCAGGCCCGCCGTCGCATCGGCGCTGGCACGTTTTTCTTCCCACCGAACCTTAGTTTTCGCCCGCCGGCAGCGCCGGCCGAGAACCGCATGAGCACGAGTCCTTACCTGACCCTGAACGTCGTGGAGCTGACCCGCGAAACCGACGACGCCATCACCATCCACCTGGAGCGCCCCGACCGGCAACCCGTTGCCTGCCAGCCCGGCCAGTTTCTGACCCTCATAGTGCCCTGCGGCTCGGGTAAGCGCCCGGAGCGACGCTCGTACTCCCTGAGCAGCACGCCCAGCGAAGCACCGCGCCTTTCCGTAACGGTCAAGCGCGTGCACGGCGGCCTGGTGAGCAACCACCTGCTCGACACGGTGCGCGTGGGCCAGACGCTGGAAGCCATGGTACCGATGGGCACCTTCACGGTGGAGTGCGACGCGCAGCAGGCCCGTTCCGTGGTGCTGATCGGCGCCGGCTCGGGCATTACCCCGCTGATGTCCATCCTGAAAGCCGTGCTGCAGCAGGAGCCGCAAAGCCACGTGCTGCTGGTGTACGGCAACCGCAACGAGGAAACCGTCATTTTCCGCCGTCAGCTGGAGGCCTTGGAGCAGCAGTACGCCGGGCGTTTTCAGGTTGAGCACGTGTTCAGCCAGCCCAAGCCGGCGGCTAAGTCGGGCGGCATGTTCGGGCGCCTGTTCGGCGGCTCGGCGGCGCCCGAGCCGGCCGCGCACCAGCACACGGGCCGCCTGAACCGCACCATGCTGCTGAAAGTGCTGGAGCAGCGGCACTCCTTTCCGCCCGCGGCAGCCGAGTACTTCATGTGCGGCCCTGAAGGCATGATGAACGAGGCCAAAGCCGCTCTAGAACTGCTGGGCGTGCCCGCCGACCGCATCCGCCGCGAAAGTTTCGTGGCCTCGGCCGACTCGGCCGAAGCCGCCGCTACCCAGCCCGATGGCCACGGCACCGTCACGGCCAACGACACCAACGAGGTAACCGCACGCAAGGTCACCATTCAGTACGAAGGCACCGAGTACGAGGTGGAGGTGCAGCCCCACCAGACCATGCTGGAGGCCGCCCTCGACCAGGACATCGACCTGCCCTACAGTTGCCAGGCCGGCCTCTGCACGGCGTGCCGGGGCAAGTGTCATTCGGGCAAAGTGCACCTGGATGAGCGGGAAGGCCTTTCGGACCGCGAAATCCAGCAGGGCTACGTGCTCATGTGCGTAGGCCACCCGCTGACCGATGACGTGGTCATTGAAATCGATTAGGTAGTTTTTGGGCCCGGTCCCGTACTCTTCCTGGATTTTTTGCGTACGATACAGGTTCTCAACCGCCCGCCTTTCCGCCCGCCGCAAACCAGCCCATGATTCACTCTCCTCTGGAAATTTCCGCCGACGTCACCTCTAGCACCCGGCCGCGTCGGCATTACCTGCCCGAGTCGTTTTCGGTCACCGACTGGGCTGCCATCGAGCCGTTTTTCGTTGAACTGCGCGACCGGACCATCGGCTCCGGCGCCGAGCTGGAGCAGTGGCTGCTCGACCGCTCCGAGCTGGAAGCCGTGCTCAGCGAAGACCTGGCTTGGCGCTACATCCGCATGACCTGCGACACGCAGGACCAGCCGCGGGCCGAGGCGTTTCAGTACTTCGTAAGCGAAATCGAGCCGCAGGTAGCCCCTTACGACCACGCCTTGAACGAAAAGCTGGTGACCTCGCCGTACGCCGGCGAACTGGACCCCGCGCGCTACCGCATCTTCCTGCGCTCCGTGCGCCGCGCCCTGGAAATCTACCGCGCCGAAAACATTCCGCTCAAGACGGACATCAGCACCAAGCAGCAGGAGTACGCCGCCATCGTGGGCGCCATGACGGTGTCGCTCGACGGGGAGGAAATGACCCTGCAGCGCGCCGCCGACCGCCTCAAGGACACCAACCGCGCGAAGCGGGAGCAGGCCTGGCAGGCCATTCAGGACCGCCGCGTGCAGGACGCGCAGAAGCTCGACGCGCTGTTTACCCAGCTCATCGGGCTGCGCCACCAAATGGCCCTGAACGCGGACTTCGCCAATTTCCGCGACTACATGTTTGCCGCCCTCGGCCGCTTCGACTACACGCCCGAGGACTGCTTTGCCTTCCACCGGGCCATTCGCGAGACGGTGGTACCGCTCATCGACGAACTGGACCTGGAGCGACGGCAGGACCTGGCGCTGCCCGAACTGCGCCCCTGGGACCTCGACGTGGACGCCTCCGGCAAAGCCCCGCTGCGGCCTTTCGAAACCGGGCAGGAGCTGCTGGAAAAGACCATCACCGTGTTTCAGCGCCTCGATCCGTTTCTGGGAGACTGCCTCACCACCATGCGCGAAATGAGGCACCTCGACCTCGAATCGCGCAAGGGCAAGGCCCCCGGCGGCTACAACTACCCCTTGGACGAAACCGGCGTGCCGTTCATCTTCATGAACGCCACTTCCTCCCTGCGCGACGTCATCACGATGCTCCACGAAGGCGGCCACGCCGTGCACTCCTTCCTGACGCGCCGCCTGCCCATGGGCGCCGACAAGCACCCCCCAAGCGAGGTAGCCGAGCTGGCTTCCATGTCCATGGAGCTGATTTCGATGGACCACTGGAACGTGTTCTTCAGTGACGAGGACGAGCTGCGCCGGGCCAAGAAAACCCACTTGGAATCGGTGCTTGAAACCTTCCCCTGGGTGGCCACCATCGACAAGTTTCAGCACTGGGTGTACGAGAACCCGCAGCACACGCCCGCCGAGCGGCAGCAGCGCTGGACGGCCGTGTTCGACGAATTCAATCAGCGCACTGTCAGCTGGCAGGGCCTGGAGGCCTACAAGCCCTGGCTGTGGCAGAAGCAGCTGCACCTCTACGAAGTGCCCTTCTACTACATCGAATACGCCATGGCGCAGCTCGGGGCCATTGCCGTGTGGCGCAACTTCCGCCACGACCCGCAGGCCGGGCTGGATGCCTACAAGCGCGCCCTGGCGCTGGGCTACACGGCTACCATCGGTGAGATTTACGAGGCGGCCGGCATCCGTTTCGATTTCAGCACCGACTACCTGCGCAGCCTCGCTGATTTCGTGCGCACGGAAATGGCCCAGCTCTGAGCAGCTGTACTCCTTCAAGCGCCAAGGGCCGGACTGCATGCAGTCCGGCCCTTGGCGTTCAATACCCCTGGTGAAATTATTGCGGCGCGTCGGTTACGCAGTCAATTCGGCCATCCGTCCAGGTATACGCGGCACTGGTGGGCTGCAGCTCGTAGCGGATCAGCAACTGTTGGGGCAGCCTGGCCCCGCGGAGGTTCGGTAAGCCTCCCGGGTAGCGCCAGTAGGCCGTATGCGCAGGCTGTCACCGACAACCAGCAACACGACGGGGTGCAGGGCGCAGGCAGCCATGTTGCAGTCCGGCAGCTCTACTTGGGCTTTAATCGTACAGCTCGGAGTCGGCGTTTCCATGCAGGTCATCGGCACCGTTTGGCAGCTCCAGGCTGCTGTCGCCGCGACCAGTACCAAGCAGGATTGGATGCGACGCATGGCTACCACGGGGCTTGGTTAATTTCCGGAATCGGGAGCTGGTGTACCGCAGCGGTTCAGCTGCTGAACGCACGCCAGCCTGACGCCTGCACCCACCATGCAAATGCTCGGGACGGGGTCGGCGGTGTAGCTAATGGTCACTCGTTCACCGTCGTGCTTGGCGTAGTTTTCCCAAAGGGCACCGTGCGGCTCCAGCCGCTTACCGTTGTCGAGCTCCAGCACGAAACCACAGCCGTCGAAGCCCCTCAGGTCGCGGATAGTAGCCGGGATTTGGCACTCGGGCGCAGGCGTTTCAGCGGCATTCCGGCAGCTGTACGCCAGCGCCAGCACGATAGCAGCAAACAGGAGCAGGAAGCGGCGACGCATCACGAAGGGAAGTAGAAGTAAAGGACAACCAGTAGAGTGCGGCCGGTGGCCTAAGGGTTGCACCAGTGCGCACAGCGCTGCGCCACGGCATAAAGAAGGCCCGCAGAATCCTGCGGGCCGAAGCAAATCAGGAAGCCAGAGCACACTAAGGCTTCAATTCAAACAGTGGTAAGGGCTGCAGCTGGGCATACTTACGGCCCGCCTTTTTCAGCGTCTCGCCGTGCATCTGCAGGTACTGATTGTAACTTTTAGCGGCCTGGTCGTAGCGGACGCGGTAGCCCACCACCTGGCTGTCGGCTTCTTTGATGGTTTCGGTCAGCGCCTGTACCTCTTCGCTGCGTTCCAACTGGGGCTGAACCAAATCGTACACGGCGTTGAGCACTTGGGTCTGCGCGTTGTCGTAAGCGTCGATCTTGGCCGATTCGGCCATGGTCTGTTGGTCGTAACGTAGGCCCAGCAGTTGGTCGTTGGCCTGACGTAATTGGTCGGCTTGGGCTTTGTCGGTGCCCGGCAGCTGCTTCACGGTCTGCAGCACCGCCGTCGTGGCCACCAGCTTTTGGTTGTCGCTGTCCATCATCTGTTTCCAACGGCTGTTCACCGTGTCGCGCAACACCGCCAGCTGGGCCCGAGCGGCTGCCGGCGAAGTAGGGTCGAGTGCCGGCGTGTCGGCAGTTTTGCGGCAAGAGGCCGCCGCCACCAGCATCAGCAGCGGCAAGTAGATCAGCAGTTTTCGCATAGCAGCCATGAAACGCGCCCCCAAGCCAGGATATTCCCAGGGGCGTAGAAAATTTCCGCAAATTTCGGGCCCACGCTGGCGAAGCCTGGGGTAAGGCTACTTACGTACGAAAAACCGTGAGCAGCTGAGCCGTAGCCGCAGTTCGTGCGCGGGCAGCTTGTATAAGCTACTAACGGCGCGAGGGACGTTAGCGAGAAGGAAACGAGAGCAGCAGCAGGACGCCCGGAATACGGGGAAAAGCAGGGGGGAATGCTCATCCAGGCCTCCCGCTGCGCTCAGGTTTATGGTCGGCTCAGCCGGCCGCGAGGCCGCCGAGCAGTTGGTCGGTCAGGCGCTCGGCAATCTGGTCGGGGCCCAGCTTGCCATCGGGCCGGTACCAGTTGGGCAGCCACGTCAGGCTGGCAAATAGCGTGAGGGTGGCAAAAGCCGGGTCGGGAGTACGCAGCGCGCCGTCGGCTACGCCCCGGGCAATCATGTCGCGGAAAGCCGCCTCATAATTGCGCTGCAACTGCCCGAACTCCGACAGGGCCGGCTCGCTCAGGTGGCGCCACTCGTGCAGAAAGACGGCCGAGGCATCGGTGTCGTGAATCAGCACGCGCACGTGGCTGTCAATGGCGCGGCGCAGGTGCGTAGCGGCCGGAGCGGCCTCGTCGGCGGTAGCACTGCGCAGACCGGCCATAAACTGATCCGCTACCCGGAAGCAGATGCGGTGCAGCAGCTCTTCTTTGGAGCGGATGTGCGAGTAAATGCTGCCCGCCTCGATGCCCAGCGCGGCGGCCAGTTCGCGCATGCTCGTGGCCGCGTAGCCGCGCTGCCGAAACAGGGCCGTGGCCGTTTGGTCAATCTGGGCTTTGCGGGAAAGGGTGGGGGAGGAGGTTTCCATCGGGCTAGGTGCAAGCAAATGTATGGTTCCTAACGTTCGTTAGCAAGTGCGTGTTGTGGATTTAAGCGTGTTTACGTTGACACGGCCTGGCATTGTACGACTATCTTTTTCATTTTCACCATTTTTCGCGCCGGTTGGTGTCCTGCCAGCGGATGTAGGGTTTCGCCAAAGCGGATCAGCGAAGACACCGAAGAGCTGGTAGCTTATTAATACTGGTCTATGGCTCCTGAAACGTTGGGGTAAAGGCATTGATTCGTCGACGCCTACGGCTCCTACGCCAGCCGCCGCGGCAGTTCCAGCGACTTGATAAATTCCGCCGGGCCGCGCCCTACCTTTGCGGCCTCGCACCGTAGTGCCATAGTTATGTCCGAACAAGTCACTCCCCTCAATCAAGTCGGCGAAATCGGCCTGATTCGCCTCATTCAAGACACCATTACCCTGCGCCAACCCAGCACCGTGCTCGGCATCGGCGACGACGCGGCCATCCTGGCTCCGCCCGCCGAGCACGAAGTCGTGGTCAGCACCGACCTGCTAGTCGAAGGCGTGCATTTCGACCTCGCGTTCTGCCCCTTGCGGCACCTGGGCTATAAGGCCGTGGCCGTCAACGTGTCAGATATTGCCGCCATGAACGCGCTGCCCACGCAGATTACGGTGAGCCTGGCCCTGCCCAGCCGCTTTTCGGTGGAAGCCGTGCAGGAGTTTTACGACGGCGTGCGTCTGGCCTCGGACGCCTACCGCGTCGACGTGGTGGGCGGCGACACCACCGCCTCGCGCGGTGGGCTGGTGGTATCCGTGACGGCGCTGGGCACGGTGGCCCGCGGGCAGGCGGCCCGGCGTTCCGGCGCGCAGGTCAACGACCTGATCTGCGTCACCGGTGACCTAGGCGCCGCGTACCTGGGCCTGCAGATTCTGGAGCGCGAAAAGCAGGCTTACCTGGCCGACCCCGAAACGCAGCCGAACCTGGAAACCTACGACTACGTGGTGCAGCGGCAGCTGCGCCCCGAAGCTCGCATGGACGTGGTGCACATGCTCCGCGACCTGGACATCAAACCCACCAGCATGATCGACGTGTCGGACGGGCTGGCCTCGGAAATCATGCACCTGTGCGCCGCTTCGGGCGTAGGCGCCACCATCTTCTCCGACCGGCTGCCCGCCGACCAGCAGGTGTACGACGTGGCCGACGAGTTCCGCCTCGACCCGGTGATGTGCATCCTCAACGGTGGCGAAGACTACGAGCTGCTCTTCACCGTGCCGCTGTCGGACTTCGACAAGCTCAAAAACCACCCCGACGTCACCATCATCGGCAAAATCACCGAGGCCTCGGACGGCGCTATCCTAGCCACTAAAGGCGGCAACGCCGTGCCGCTGCGGGCGCAGGGCTGGTCACACTTCGGGCGGTAGTAGAAATGCAATGGTGCCACGGCTTTAAGCCGTGGCACCACTTTGTTTAATCCTTAGATAATACTATTATGATCAACCCATTCGATCCAGCTGCTGGACAATCCATCCGCGGCGTTTTTGCGAAGGTTGCAAGCGAAGGCTCAGCTTTGAGTATAGAAGCACTGGAGTTACAGCTTGAGACACATAGTATTCGGCTGAATATTGATTTTGACACCGACGAAATAATATCCGAGTTATTGGCAACGGGTGTAAGCACTTTGGCCGATCATCCATTGCTTCATTTACAATGGATCATCGGCCAACAGCTAATCGGGATATGGACTGGGGAGAATAACCGCGGGTACTCCGACTTTATGGCGTTTGGAATTGGTGAATTTGTGCCGACCGTAGTCGTATGTGCCATTGCCTCGGAACTCGATATTCGCGTTTTTAATCCTCCGGGTAGGGCACGAAGACGAACTTCGTGAACTCGCCATCCACCACGAACAGGCAGCAGAACTCGTCGGGGTCTTTGTAGGCGCGCTGGAAGTCTTCGATGTGCTCTGCGGCCACCAGGCCCTGCTGCACGAACACGTCGAGGTAGGAGGCCAGCACGTACCACTCGGTGGCTACTTCCTCGGGGGAGAGGAGCAGGGAGCCGAAGGGCACGGGCACGCGCGAGAAGATGAAAATGGGGTATTTGATGTCGTTGCGACGAATCTGGTAGGAGGCTTCCTTCAGCGTATCGGCCACAATGGCGAAGTCCTTGGTGATGGTGCCGAGGTACTTGCCGCTCAGCTCGGGGTCGTTGGCGTAGTCCATGTGGGGGTAAAATTAGGCTGCGGCCAGGTGCTGGTGGATACGGGAAATGAGCCTTTGCAGCATTTTTTTGTTCTGGCCGAACGAGAAAGGAAGCCTCCCTCGGCGGTGACCAATATGTAAAACGTTCAGCAAAACCCTGTTTGGCTGAATTAAGGCAATGCCGACTTGGCTGATGTAGCCGTCGGTAAAAGCCCGTACTACCTGCGGGGTGTTTTGCTGAATATTCCAGTTTAACTCTTCAAAAACCGTTACCATCAGCTGCCAATTGTCCGCAGCGCTCAGTCCGGTTTCCAGGATTGTCAACCGGTTTTCCTGCCACTGGCAGTACACGGCGTAGAAAAACAGCCAGCCCAGAAAGGGGAACAGCAAGAGGGCAATTGTACGGTAAAGGGCGGTGGTGCCGTTCACTGCAAAATACCCGCAGAAGCCCCAATACACCAAGAAAAGCAACGCGGCAAATACCTTGCTGGACCAATTGGGCGGAATGGCCAGCCGGTTGTCGCGAATGGATTCAGCGACCTGCTCGTTGCTTAGGTTGGGGTACTGGAAGCTCATATCTGCCAGAAGCCAGGGCGGGTTGTAAGCTTTAGGACCGGGGTTGCTTCGGCAGCACCCCTCTTAATGAGCTAGAAGAAGTATCCGCCGTTGAGTTTAGGGCCGTTGAAGCGGTCCATCGGGATTAGTTAACAGCCAACTCAATATTCTACTTCAATTTTCTTTAGGCAGCATTGAATGGCAGTTATCAGATGAATCCATTCAGAAAATTCATCGGATGCTTTTACTGACTGTCTTCGTTATCGTTGGCCAAGTCTACATGAAAGTTGGTGTTGCAGCTTAAGTCATATGCAAACCAAACATCAGCTTCTTTATCTGTACCACGCAAGCCTTCTTGGACAATGGCTTCAGCGTCGCGGGTGCATCCGTAGCCGCTGAGCAAGGAAAGCATCGTGAGGACGCCGTCAGTATGGGCTGCCAGCACCAGAAAGCATACGTCATTTCACTTGGGAGGACGTTGGTGTAAGCTACAAATAGCAATTGGCGTTATCAGTACGACAGGGCTTGCATAGACGCGACCAAGCGCTTCAATTTTCGCTGATTAGAGCCAAAATAGAAAGGCAGCCGGCCCTTTATGGTGGCACCGTGCACCACGTTGGCGTACATCCTATCGTCGGCCACCAAGACGGTAGCCGTTTGGCCGGCACCCCACCACGGATTGTTGCTGGCTCCTGCTACAATGGTGTACGGCGAGTGGGAGAAAATCTCCCAGCCAAGCTTCTGCATGACGGACTCGGCTATTTCTCGGTTTTCAGCAGCCGCAAGACCTGTTTGGAGAACCGTCAAGTCGTTTTCGTGCCGCAAGCAATACCCCGCGTAAAGCGGAACACTGAGGGCGACCAGCACCCACAGTATTCCTTTATTGGTTAGGCTGGTTGGCTGAAATAGCAAAAACGTCCAGGTAGCCCAGCCGGCTGATACCATCACGAGCCCGCTGATGTCGGCCACCCAGTCACGTTTGCGCACCAGCACGCCTGTCCGGATAGACGTTGCCCAATCCCGCCGGGTCATGCCTACTTCAGCTCCAGCAGCACCACGTTTTCCACGTGGTGGGTGTGCGGGAACATGTCCACCGGCTGCACGCGGGTGACGCGGTAGGTGTCGGCGAGCAGCTCCAGGTCGCGGGCCTGGGTGGCGGGGTTGCAGCTCACGTACACCACGCGCGGGGCGCGCAGCTCGATGAGGCGGTTGACCACATCGACGTGCATGCCGGCGCGGGGCGGGTCGGTGATGATGACGTCGGGGCGGCCGTGCTGGTCGGTGAAGTCCTTGGTGAGCACGTCCTTCATGTCGCCGGCGTAGAAGCGGGTGTTCTGCACCCCGTTCAGCTCCGAGTTCAGCTTGGCATCTTCGATGGCCTGCTCCACGTACTCCACGCCGATAACCTCGCGGGCCTGCCGGGCCACGAAGTTGGCAATGGTGCCGGCGCCGGTGTAGAGGTCGTACACCAGCTCCTGGCCGGTGAGGCCGGCGAATTCGCGGGCCACTTTGTACAGCTCGTAGGCCTGCTCGGAGTTGGTCTGGTAGAAGGATTTCGGCCCCACGCGGAAGCGCAGGCCTTCCATCTCCTCGTGGATGTAGGGCGTGCCCTTGTAGCACACCACCTCCAGACCATCGAGCGAGTCGTTGCCCTTGTCGTTGAGCACGTAGTTCATCGACGTGACCTGGGGGAACTGCTCCAGCAGGTAGTCCAGAATGGTCGGAATCAGCTGGTGCTGGCGGTAGAACTGGGCCACTACCATCACCTCGCCGGTGCTTTTGGCCGTGCGAATGGTGAGCGTGCGCAGCAGGCCGGTGTGCTTGAAGAGGTTGCCGAAGCGCAGGTTGTTTTCGCGGGCGTAGTCGCGGAAAGCCAGGCGGATCTGGTTCGAGGGGTCGGGCTGCAGCCAGCAGTGCTCGATGTCGATGATTTTGTCGAAGCGGCCGGGCAGGTGGTAGCCGAGCACGCGCCGGTCGTACTGCTTGGTCTCGTCCTTGATCTGCTCCGAGGTCAGCCAGCCTTGGTAGCTGAAGGTGTACTCCAGCTTGTTGCGGTAATAGGTGGTTTCTTTCGAGCCCATGATGGGCTGGATGGGGGGCAGTTCCACCTTGCCGATGCGCTGCAGCGTGTCTTCCACCTGCTGCTGCTTGTACATGAGCTGCGTCTCGTAGCCCAGGTGCTGCCACTTGCACCCCCCGCACACGCCGAAGTGCTGGCAGAAGGGCTGCACGCGCAGCTCGCTGTACTTGTGGAAGAAAACGGGCTCGGCTTCGAGGTAGCTCTTCTTGGAGCGGGTCACGCGCAGGTCCACCACGTCGCCAGGCGCCACGCCCGCTACGAAAATGACCAGGTTGTTGTGGCGCACCAGGCACTTGCCCTCGGCTACCATGTCTTGTATCTCCACGTTGCGGAGGTCTTCCGCCGGGATTTTCTTCGGATTCGGCATTACTGGATTCACGGGTGCAAAGATAGGCCGTGAAGGCGCTATGATGCTGACCGAATCGTCGCGCCGAGGGCAGGCCCGACGTGGCGGCGCGCTCAGCGCCACGACCTATCCTTAGCCCACCAAAATACCCGGAAGGCTAAAGGCCATTAACCTTCGGCTCGTCATGGTTTACAAGCTGACAGTCAGGCAAAGGATAATTAAGCCTGTTGAGAGCCAAAAGAACTTGTTACAGAGGGAGGCCGCAAGGTGGGTGGGCATGTCCGGTTTGCAGTCCGAACGGCGCTGCCAGCCGCGGTACACAAAAAAAGCCGCCCGGCGAAACCGGGCGGCTTTTTAGGAAAATCAGCAACGTGAGGATCTTTTACCGCACGATTTCAAACCACCCCTTGGTCACCTTGCCCGAGGCCTCGGTGAACATGAAGTAGTAGTTGCCGCTGGGCTGGGTTTCCCCGTTCCACGTGTTGCGGTAGTTGCGCGTCTGGTACACCTGCTTGCCCCAGCGGTTGTAGATGGCCATGGTGTTGCCGGGGTAGAGCTCCACGTTCTTGATGGTGAGCGTTTCGTTCAGGCCGTCGCCGTTCGGGGTGAACACGTTGAAGAATTCCAGCGCGTTTTCGAAGGCCCGGCCCGCCTCGTTGGAGTACGAAACCTGGGTGGCACCCACCGCCTTGATGCGGTACTTCTGGTCGAAGCCGGCGGCACTGGTCGCGAAGCTGACGGTGTAATCAGCGGCGGCGGTGGCCGGTACGGTTTGCACCAGCTCCTCCGCGCCGCCATCGGCCTTGCGGTAAACCTCGTAGCGCTGCACCGCGAAGCCCTGGTAGGCATTCCAACGGAGCGAAACTTGGTCCTGGGCCCGGCCCGTGCCGGGCTGCACGCCCGTCACTTCCAGGCGCACCGTGGTGTGGTTGGTGCTGCTGAGGACCGCGCCGCAGCTGTTGAGCAGCTCCAGGCGGTATTCGTAAGCCGTAGCGTCGGCATCCACGGTGGCGTCGTCGTAGGTGGCGGCGGAGTTGGCCACCGTGCCCACCTGCGTGAAGGCGGCCGTGCTGCCGGCGTTGCGCCGCAGAATGCGCACTTGGTTGGCGTTGTTGGCGCGGTCCGCTACGTTCAGGGCCACCGTGATTTTGCGGTCATCCGTGAGGTTGACCGAGGCCGTGTTCAGCGCCACCGTGGCGTTGTCGAGCGGCAGGGTAACGGTGGTAGCCGGGCCGGCGCAGCCAAACTGCGACGTTTCGGTAACGACCACGCTGCGGGCCGCAGAGCCAGCCGCAAAGTTCACCGTGATGCTCCCCGTGTTCTGGCCGCTGGCAATGGTGCCGCCCGTAACCGTCCACTGGTAGGTGCTGGTGCTGGTGGCATTGCTGATGGAGTAAGCCACACCGTTCAGGCCCTCAGGACACACGGTGCGCGGACCGGCGACGGCGGGCGCCACCGGCAGCGGATCAACGGTGAAGGTGCGCGTGGCTACGGGGCTGGTGCAGCCGCCGCTGCTGGTCGCCACCGCCGACAGCGTGTACTGGCCGGGCGCCAGTACCGGCAGCGTGACAGCGCTGGTGGTGACACCGGGCAGCACGTTCGTATTCAGCGTCCACTGGTACGTCGGGTTGATCAAGGACGGTACCGAGAAGGTGGGCGCGGTGCCGGCGCAGAGACGGGCCGGGCCGTTGATGGTCAGGGCGGCCGGCGAAGGCAGCACCGTCACATAGAGCGTATCGGAGGTACCCAGGCAGCGGCCACCGGCCGGGTTGCTGGATTCCGTCACCACAATCTTGCCGATGCCCGGACGCGTCCAGTTCACCACCACCGCCGACTGGTTGGTGCTCACCTGCGTGCCGCCGATGATCTGCCAGCCGTAGGTCGAGCCGGCCGTCAGCTGGGTCTGGTACGTGTACGGACCGTCGGCTTGGCAGACGCGCAGCGGGCCGCTGGGCTTCTGCGTCAGCAGCACCTGGTTGATGCGTACCGGGAAGGTAACCGTGTCGGATGAGCAGCCCGTGGCGGGGTCAAGGCGGAAAGCTTGCACGTACGCCGCAGCGCTGGCCGCGCCCCAGTTAACGGTGATGGAGGCCGTGCCCTGGCCACTGGCCACGGTGCCCCCGTTGACAAGCCACTGGTAAGCGGCCCCGCGCGGGTTGCGAACGGAGTAGGCCACGCCCTGCACCGTGGGGCAGACCGAGGCGGTGCCCTGAATGCTGTCGGTTGCGGGGCGCGGATTCACCCGCACCACCACCGTATCGTTGAGCGAACAGCCTTGGCTGGTGCGCGCCGTCAGCACGTAGGTGAAGGTTTGCGGGGCCGTGGTACTGGAGTTCGTCAGCGTGACGGTGGGCTGGGCGGCGGTGGCGCTGCTCAGGCCCGTGGCCGGGCTCCACTGGTAGGTGTAGCCCGTCAGTGACGCTGCGCCTAGGCGCGTGGATTTACCCGAGCAGATAGCGGCGTCGGTGCCGGCGTTGGCCTGGGCGGCAGGGTTCAGGGTAATGACAACCTGGCTGGTAGCTGAGCACCCTTCCCGCGTGATGGCGGTGAGCGTGTAAGTGAGCGTCTGCGAGGCCGAGCCGGGAGCCAGCGTCTGGTTGAACACCGGTTGAGCGGCCGTAGCGCTGCTCAGGCCCGTGGCCGGGCTCCACTGGTAGGTGTAGCCCGCCAGTGCCGCCGCGCCCAGGGTGGTAGCCTCGCCGGAGCACACGGTGCGGTTGGTGCCGGCCGTGGCCACTACGGCCGGGTTGATGGTCACCACTACCGTGTCGCGGTCCTGGCAGCCGAAGCTGTTGAGCACCGTCACGATGTACTGTTGGGTTAGCGGGGCCGTGGTACTGGAGTTCGTCAGCGTGACGGTGGGCTGGGCGGCGGTGGCGCTGCTCAGGCCCGTGGCCGGGCTCCACTGGTAGGTGTAGCCCGTCAGTGCCGCCGCGCCAATCTGCGTAGCCGTGCCCGAGCAAGCCGTCTGATCAGCGCCGGCGCGGGCATCAGCGGCCGGGTTGACGGTGACGCGCACCGAGTCCCGGTCCGGGCAGCCCTGGGCGTTGCGAACCGTCAGCACGTAGGTGAAGGTTTGCGGGGCAGCGGTGTTGTTGGTCAACGTGACGGTGGGCTGGGCGGCGGTGGCGCTGCTCAGGCCCGTGGCCGGGCTCCACTGGTAGGTGTAGCCCGCCAGCGCTGCCGCGCCAATCTGCGTCGACTGGCCGGAGCATACCGTTTGAGTTGTACCCACCAGGGCATTCGCGGCCGGGTTGACGGTGACGCGCACGGTATCCGCTTTGCTGCAGCCCTGGTCGGTGGTGACGGTCAGGATGTAGTCGATGTTGATCGGGGCGTTACCGTTGTTGGTCACGCTCACGGTAGGCGTCAGGGCGGTGGCGCTGCTCAGGCCCGTGGCCGGGCTCCACTGGTAGGAGCTGCCAGCCACTGCCGAAGTCGCGTCGCCGATCTGGGTGGTTTCACCCGAGCAGATGGCGCGGTCGGTGCCGGCGCGGGCCGTGGCGGCCGGGTTCACCCGCACCCGCACGGTGTCGCGGGCTACGCAGCCGCTGGCTGTGGTGGCCGTCACGATGTACTGCTGTACCAGGGCGGTGCTGCCCGTCGTGAGCGAGACGGTGGGTTGGGCGGCGGTGGCACTGCTCAGGCCCGTGGCCGGGCTCCACTGGTACGTGTAGCCTGCGGCAGCTGCTGCGCCGATGGTGGTGGTGGCACCGGAGCAAATAGTCTGATCGGCGCCGGCACTGGCTTGTGCTACCGGATTGACGGTCACCGTAATCTGCCGGGTCGCGTTGCACACCCCGTCGCCCGACGTAACCGAATAGGTAGTGGTTTGCGTGGGCGTGACGGTGATGCTTGAACCGATAACGGGGGCGCCGCCCCCGCCCGTCCAGGTGTAGGTGGTGCCCCCCGTAGCTGTGAGCGTGGTGGATTGGCCCGCACAAATGGCAGGCGACGACGCCGAAACGGCCAGCGTGCTGGTCGGACGCAGGTTCACGGCGCGGCTCACCGAGTCGCTCTGGCACCCGAAAGGAGACACATTGCGCACCGTGACGCGACCTTGCCCGGTGGTGCTCCACTGCACCTGGATGGAAGCCCCATTGGTGGCGCCTTGGATGCTGCCGCCGCGTACGCTCCAGCTGTAGCCGCCGGCCGGGGCTGGGCCCGCCGCCGTGTAGGTGCGCAGCTGGGCCGCGTCGCAGATGACGCTGTCGCCGGCCAACGACGTGGGAGCCGGCGTCCGCACCACGAAGATCTGGAATACCTCGGCCACCGTTTTGGCGCCGCAGGCTACGTCGGTGGCTGTTACGGCTACGTCGTAGGGGGTGGGGCGCGCATCGCCGCAGCGCGGAGTAAAGACAAACTGCCCGCTGGCGCTGCCGCCGGCGCCCGTCACCGTGACGGTGCCGGTGCCCTGTCCGGGTAACACCGTGCCGGCCTGGCCGGCGAAAGTGGCGTTGAAGTTACCCGGGCCGTCGAGCAAGCCGCTGTTGGCGCGCAGGTTAATGGAGTTGCCGTCCGCATCCGTGGCCGCAATCCCGAAGCTCAGGGTCTGGCCTTCTTCCACCGTAAAGGTGCGTTGCGCGCGCGTGGCGGCCGTAAACTGCGGGCTGATGTTGGGCGTACAGGGACGGGCCACCAACTGAATATCGCGGCGGGTAGTGCCCACCAGTACCTCCACATTGTTGATGCGCCGGTACTCTTTCACGTCCACGGCCACTACATACTTGCCGTTGGCGGTAGCCGGGGCCGCGTAGCGCGCAATGCCGGTGCTGGCGTTGAGGCTCGCAAAGCCGCCGGGCCCAAATGGCTGGGCGAGGCTGTGCACCACCGGGCTGGTCGCGTACGTGACCGGCGCCGGGGGCGGCGTAAAGCTCAGCGTGCTGGGCACGCCCTGATAAGGTGCTCCGAAGGTGTAAATCAACCGGTCACCGTTAGCGTCGAAAGCGTTGTTGATGACCACGCTCGTATCGCCCTGGCAAATCACGACCACGGCCGTATCCGAGAAAGTCGGCGAGGCGTTCGGAATCAGCGGAGGCGCCATTTCCGTGTACAGCGTCATGTTGGTGCCGCCCGGGTTCAGGATGTTGGTAATGTCGACGTTGCGCGCCCCTTCGGTGTACGTGGCATAGTAGCCGTCGAAGGACACGGGCAGGTTTACCGTGAGAATGTACTTGGCCAGCGTGACGGGCACGTTGCCGCCCGGAATGGAGCAGCCGCCGGGCGTGGGCGGGGTGATGAGGGCGGTGCTGGTGCGCAAAATGTTCAGCGCACCGCCCTGCGCCCGCGGGCTGTTGACGCTCGTCAGGTTGATGCGCGCGCCGGCCTGCGACTTGTTGTAGAAGTTGACGTTGATGGACGTCGGGCCTTGGCCGTTGGGCGTGACGGGGCTGTCCTTGTTGATATACAGAATGACCGTAACCTCGTACGTAAACGGCGCCGCCGACGGGCCGTTCACCCCAATGTACCGGTAGTTCATCTCGCCGCCCAGCAAGTGCGTAGCCTGGGCGGTTTGCGGCCCAAACAGCACTAGTAAAGCTAGCAATGCCCCCAGACGGGATAAAAGTTTTAACATAAAAAAGGATGAAAGGAGAAGGGCAAAAGAAGCGCAGCCCCGGCGCGCAACGCGCCGGGGCTGATCAGCGGTGGAATTATTGACGCACGATGCGACGGGTGGCTTGCGCGCCGTTCGGACCCGTGAGGCGCAACACGTACACGCCCTGGGGCAGCGCGCCCAGGTCCAGCGTGGCCGGGGCTGCGGCTGCCAGGCGTAGGGGCTGGCGCCGCAACACCGCGCCGAGCAGGTTTTCCACGGTCACCTCGTAGCTGCCGGCAACGGGTAGCTGCAGCTGCAACCGGCCATCGGGCGTGGGGTTGGGGAAAACCTCGAGGCCTGGTAGGTCCCGCGTACCCGCCGTTGCGTTCGGGTTGACGATGTTCACGGAGTAATCCTCGGTTTCGGCGTTCAGTTGGTTTTGCACGCAGGGGGAGGGCGTATTGGAGCTCAGACGCGCCATCACGCGCATGCGCGTAAAGCCCACCGCGCTGGGTGTATTGGGAACCGTGAACGAGCTGGACCACGTGGACGCCGAAGTGCCCGCCACCACCAGTTCCGACGTTTCAAACGCGCCGTTGCGGTTGTAGTCAATCCAGGCGTTGGTCGAGCGGGTGAAGTTGTTGCCGGTGGCCACGCTCAGGGTGTAAGCCACGCCCATGCGCAGGTCCACGGTGCGGCGGGTGTAGTTGCCGTAGCCATTCGGATCGGCCACGGAATTGTTGACGAAGGGCGTGGCCAGCGAGCCGCCGCTCACCTGCACCGACGTAATCCAGGAGTTCTGGGTAGTGCCCGTGGAAGCGCAGTAGGACACGCACGGCACCGTCAAGGCGATGTACGAGCGTTTGGTGCCCGACTGGTTGCCGAAGTTATTGGTTACAGTTAACGTCACGTCGTACACGCCGGAGCGGGTGTAGGTGTGCGTGGGGTTTTGTTGGGTAGAGGTAGTGCCGTCGCCGAAGTTCCACAGCCAGCTCGTCGGGGCGTTCTGGCTCAGGTCCGTAAACTGCACCGGGTTGGTGCAAGTGGTGGCGTAGTTGGAGGTAAAGTCGGGCGTGGGCGGCAGGGTGTTGGGCAGTACCGTTACGGTGTAGTCTTCGGCCTGCCCGAACTGAATGCCGCCGCAGGCCGTGAACGTGGAGCCGACAAAATCCGACACCACGCGCAGGCGCAGCGGCGTATTCTTGACGACCGTCGCCGGGAGCTGAAACGAGCCCGTGGCCGGGGAAGCATGGTTAAGCACCTGCAACAGCAGCTCACTGGCCGCAAATTGCCCGTCGTTGTTGGCGTCCAGCCAGATGCGCGTGTCCTGGTTGTTAACACCGGTTTGCACCGATACCGAGTACCGGTTGCCTTCTATCAACGACACCCGCCCGCTGCAAGTGAAGTCCTGGTAGCCCCCAATGCCGTCCGTGGAGGCATTGGTTAGCGGCCCCAATTGCACCTGCGTAATGCCGTAGCCGCAGCAGTAGGCAGTAGTGGCGGGCGTACAGCTAGCGGCCACCGGTACCTGGTTGTTGTAGGTAACGTAGTTGGTGCGGGTGCTGCTGTTCGAGCCGGCCGTGTTCGTGGCCGTCAGCGCCACGGTGAAGGTTCCAGCGGTGGTGTAGCACTTGCGCGGGTTCTGCTGGGTGGAGGTGGTGCCGTCGCCAAAGTCCCACAACCAGCTGGTCGGGCCGTTCTGGCTCTGGTCGGTGAACTGCACGCAGCCCGAGCAGGTGGTCGTTTGGTCGGCCACAAACCCCACTACCGGGGCGGTGGTGGATGCCGAAAGGGTCACGCGGTAGTCTTCCGTCTGCGAGTATTGCGGCGTCGAGCACGGCGTGGGCACCGGCACGTTGACGTAGTCGGCTGCCACCCGCAGGCGCAGCGGGACGCCCGTCACCGCCCCCGCATTGATGCGGACGGTACCTGTCTGGATACCACGCCCGGATGAGCTGAAGATCAACTCGCCTCCGCTGCCCTGCGCCGCGGGGTTGAACTGCCCGTCGTTGTTTAAGTCCAGCCACACGCGCACGGCCTCATCAGCGCCGGCGCCGGTTTGCACCTGCAGAGTATAACTCTGCCCGATGGTTAGGGCCGTGCCCACCGTACAGGAATAGTCGCGGTAGCCGTCGGCTACCCCCGCGGAGGTGTTGTTGAGGCTGCCCAAAGTCACATTCAGAATGCCCATGGCAAACGGGAAGGACGAGGCTGGGGCGGAGCCAGGGGTGCAATTGCTGGTGGCGGCCGGGCATTGGGCAGCGGCGATTTGCGCTGAAAACCAGCAGGCTATTCCCAGAAATATTGACGCAAAGCGCCCTAAACGTAAAGGCTTCCTCATAAAATAGTCGAAGAGGGTGGGGATTTCACCGCCTTAAATGTAGCGACTAAATCCAAAGCTGCACAGTGACAATCCAACTTTTCTGGCGCCCGTTAGTTGCCCGGCCAGCCGCACAGCCCGGGACGAAGCGTGGTAAAAGCAGTGCTCGAAAAGCCCGTAGCTTTGCGTCGACCCCGCGGCGGTGGCCGCGGTATTTTCGCGTTCGTATCATGCAGAACAAAGTGGTTCTAATCACCGGCGGCACCTCAGGCATCGGGCAGGCGTGCGCCTTGGTTTTTGGCCAGGCCGGCGCCCGCGTCGCCTTTACCGGCCGCGACACCGCCCGCTTGCAGCAGACACAGGCCCAACTGGAAGCACAAGGAATTCAGGCCCTGGCCATCCGAGCAGATGTAGGGGAGGAGGCGGATTGCCGCCGCGCCGTGGAAGAAACGGTGCAGGCCTTCGGGCGCCTCGACGTGCTGATCAACAACGCGGGTATCTCCATGCGGGCCCTGTTTGCCGAGGCCTCCTTGGATGTCATCCGTCAGTTGATGCAAACCAACTTTTTCGGTACGGTGTACACCACCAAATTTGCGCTGCCGCACCTGCTGAGCTGTCGCGGCAGCGTCGTCGGTATTTCCAGCATTGCCGGCTACCGTGGCCTACCCGGGCGCACGGGTTACTCCGCGTCTAAGTTTGCCATGAACGGTTTTCTGGAGACGCTGCGCACCGAGCTGCAACCCCAAGGCGTACACGTACTGACTGCCTGCCCCGGCTTCACGGCTTCCAACATCCGCAATACGGCGCTGGCCGCCGACGGCTCTGCTCAAGGGGAATCGCCCCGCGACGAAAGCGCCATGATGTCGAGCGAGGAAGTGGCCCGTCACATTCTGCGAGCCGTGCAGCAGCGGCGTCCCACCCTGGTGCTGACGGGTAAGGGCAAGCTCACGGTTTTCCTGAATAAGTGGTTGCCGGCGAGCATCATGGATCGGCTGGTGCTAAACGAATTTCGTAAGGAAAAGGACTCGCCTGTGCGGTAGGCGCATCCTACTCAACGACCAGCAGGTCGCGTTGGCGGATGTAAGCCGTGCGTCCGCGCCAAAGTACTTGGTACCAGATGTCCTGACGTCCCTGTACCAGCAATCGGTCGCCGGCTGCAGCCGTTGTCAACCAGTTGGCCGCCGCGCTGGGGGCGGTCATCAGTACGGCGCGGGGACGGCATACCAAACCCACCGGCGAAGGAGCCAGCACGTTCAGAAACGCCCCGACAACCAGCAGGTAAATACCATACGCCAGCCACCAACCCCGCGCCGCGCCGCGCCGGCGCGCCAGCAGCAGCGTGCCGGCGGCCACGGCTATGGCCAGCAGCGCCTGCAACACGGGAGGGTAATACCGGCGCAGCGTCAGGGCCAGCTGCTGACGCCACGTATCCGGGTATCCGGTTAGCCGGTGTGAAGCCGCTAATTCCGTCATCTTGCGCCAAACCGCCGGGCTGGGGTAATACTGCTGGTACAGATTCAGGTAGTACAGCGCAGCCGGATACTGGTCGCGGCTTTCCTGCAACGCCGCCATGCGCAACAGCGCTTGTCGGCTCACGAGCCGGTGGCGCAGCATCTCCTGGTAATGGTGGTAGGCCTGCTCTGGCCGGCCGGCAGCAAACAGGGAGTCGGCTTTAGCTACGGCTGTTGAAGGAGTTTGAGCCAGAACAACTTGACCGATAATCCCCGTAAACAGCCAGAAAAGCGCAATTTTTTTTGCCGTAATGTTTGGCATTAAATATTCGTCCTACTACTTTTGTGCCACAATCGCCCACAGTGGGTGGTCGAAATACAAAGGAAAGGATTCTGTAGCTCAGCTGGTAGAGCAATACACTTTTAATGTATGGGTCCTGGGTTCGAATCCCAGCGGAATCACAAAACCCTCTTGGTATCGCGCTGAGAGGGTTTTTTATTTTCTGCCAACGGTTGCATTTGGCTATGCGTGCCTGAGGTGCTTGCTGCATATTTAAGCTAAGCGGCGGCTACGGGTTGGGGAGGAGTCAGGAGAAGAGCTAATCATAGAATGAGTTAGTCAGCCTAGCTATACCAACTGGTAGGATGCTTCGCCTTGTTCAGTCCGGCAAAACATGCCCCGCCGTGCAGGTACTAGAACTGGCTAGGCTACCTATGTTTGTTGACTAGGTGTATAGTCCCAGGGTGAGCTGGGTCGGGTCACGGCTGAAGATAGCCGAGTTTTTCTGGTGATGAGCGCAGATGAACTCGTGCGGGGTGAGGCCTCGTAAGGTCTTGAGGCGCTTGGCGTGGTTGTGGGCCAGCAGAAAGGCCTGCAGGTGCTCGTTGAGCTGCTCGGTCGTCTCGTAGTGGTAGCGTAGCACCGTGGCTTCTTTTAGGGTGCGGTTCATGCATTCGACCTGGCCGTTGGTCCACGGGTGAGCCGGCTTGGTGAGGCGGTGCTCCACGCCGAATTCCTCGCAAATGCGGTCAAAGCTGTGCCCGCCGGGAAACCACTGATGGGCTTGCAGGGTGAATTGCACACCGTTGTCGGTGAGCACCGTGTGGGCTTTGTAAGGCAAGACCTGCAGCACGCGGCGCAGGAACGCGGCGGCCAGCGCCCGCGTGGCGCGCGGATGCAACTCGGCAAAGGCCACCTTGCTGGTGCGGTCGATGGCCACGAACAAGTAGACACGTCCCTGCTCGGTGTGCACCTCGGCAAAGTCCACGTGCAGGTAGCCGATAGGGTAGTGCTTGAACTTCTTTTTGGCCGGGCTCTTGCCGTCTACGCTCGGCGGCAAGCGGCTGATGCCGTGGCGTTGGAACAAGCGGTGCAGGGCTGAACGGGTCAGCCGCGGAATGCCGGCTTGCAGCGCGTAGAGGCCGTCGTCCAACGGCAATTGCGTGTGCTGTCGAAACGCCACGGCGGCCGCTTCCTCTTCGGGGCTGAGCACCGTCGAAGCGGGCTTAGGGCCCATCGGCGCGTCCTGCGTGCTGGTGCGTTTGCGCCACTTGGCCACCGTCTTGGGGGCGATGCCATGGCGCTGCGCTAGGCTTTGTAAGCTTTCCTGACTACGCTGGATAGCGCGCCGTACTGCCTGCGTTGTGCGGGCGCTGCCGTGGAGTACTTGTGCCATAGGGCCGTGCGGTAAGTAGCATCAAAAGGTACACCACCACACTTTGGGACTATACAGCTAGCTAGACCCAGCAGGCGTTTTTTTCTGCCCCATGTAGCTGTGCAATTCGCCCACTTCGGCGATGCGCACGGCCTGGGCGGGGGCCTCGGCCGCCTGCTGCTGGGCGCGCTGCCCGTAGGCGCGCATCCAGCGCAACACCGTCACGTTGGACACGTCCCGCACCCACCCGATGGCCCGCAAGCCCATGCCCTCCAAGTACAGCTTGAGCGCCAGCTGCCGTTTCTCGTCCGCATGGGCCACGCCCGTCCCACCCGTATAGTTGTAGCCGCAGGCCACGCACCGATACCGCTGCTTGCCCCGCATCAGCCCGTTTTTGCAGCTCGGCTCGCTGCCGCACCGTGTACATTGCATGCCCCCGAGCTACTGTAATCTACGCACCGTAGCAATGCCGATACCTCCGATACGCTGACTGCTACGCACCAAAGCATGCAGCACGTGGAACACGGCAGGGCCGTACTTTGGCCGGAGCAGAGAGGTACTGGAACACCACATGCTGGTGCACGGCTACCTCAAGCGCCAGCAGAAAAAGCAGCAGCGGAATGCCCTCAACGCCCCACTAGAGGAGCGGCACTCAACCTGGATGCAGCTGTTGGCTAAGTGCATGATGTCGCCTTGCCAAAGCGTCTTGCGGGGGGCTAGCTGATGCCATGCCATACCAGAGCGCCTGCGACGTATGCATTGAGCCGGTGAGCAGTGGTCATGCTGTTAGCTATTATTGATATAAGTCATGAAATAGCGTGGCGTTGCTCATGGCTTTTGCGACCTGGCGGGTGCTTCTTGGCCCCGGTGGATCAAACCCGGCAACCCCATGAATTATGCACGCCCCCCTCGTAACAGCGCGCTTGCACCAAGTGACTAGGCCGAGTTGGCTCCGCTCGTTTGCTTTCCACCTGCCCGAGTAGCCTCCGTGCGCTGGTACTGGCCACCCGGCAAGGTGCGCCGGACTAGCGGCCCAGCTAGGTTTTGCTGGGGTTGGCGCGCAAGCCCAAAGGGGGCGGGGGCAGCCTGAGACCGAAAACGGATTTGTCCGTGGCCGGGCTGGCCGGTGATGTAGCTGGGCTGCACGGCCCTATTTACCGCTTCGATCAAAGTATGTGTCTTGCTTTAAATGATGCAATTGCTACTGCAGGGCCGCAACGAGGCCACGCGGCAACCGGAGCGGCTGGTAAGCCGCTCCGGTTGCCGCCAGCGCGTGCCGCCAACCGCCCCGCTGTCCGACGGCACGGCGTCCTATGCGTACCGCCGTAACCGCAGGCTCACGCTCCGAGGCACGCTCACGGCCCGGGTAAATGTCATACTGTCGACCGGGCGCAGCAGCAGCACGACGCAGAGCAGGGACTCCGGGCCGGGCTCCCGCTGTTGCTCGGCGTCGGCGCCGTTTTGCCCCAGCAGCACCAGACCGAGGCCCAGCAGCTTTCGGACGGACAGCAGCACATTGCCCGGCTGTTTCTGAAAGACTTGCCTGTCATCTGCCTCGACCAGCCCGCAGCCCCGCTCGACGCGCTCAAGCGGGGCCGCACCGTGGTCATCATACCTCACTCGCTGGCCCAAATTATCGGCGCCGATGTGGCCTACGTGCTGAGCAAGGCCGCGTGGTGGAAAGCGGCGCCCGCGAGCTGCTTTATGCCCAGGGCGGGTCCTGCCGTCGCATCTTCGATGCTTCGGCCCGCCGCCTGAACGTTGCCAAAATAGCACATACCTTAACCCTGGGCCACGCGGACGAGTAGCCCGCGGTTTTTCGTTGTTTTTTACCTGCGTCCACCTGCCGATGCTCGTTTATCATAACCACACCCAACACCGAGCCGCTGCGCCACCGGCCAGGGGCGGGGCCAGCCCCGAACGGCAGGACCGGAGCTGCGCGCTGGCTGCCCGGCTTGGCTGCCTGCTGGCGGCGACCCTGCTGCTGGGCGGCTGCCAGCGCAAAGCCGAGCGCATCCGGCCGGTGGTAGCCCCCATTTCCGAGTGCGTATACGCGGCCGGTACCGTCAAAAGCGCCGGGCAATACCAGGCCTTTGCCAGTGTGGGCGGCGTGGTCAGGGAGGTGTACGTGCGCGAGGGCGACTCCGTGCAGGTGGGCACGCCCCTGCTGGCCATTGCCGGCGACGTGCCGCAGCTGGCCGAGCAAAATGCCGCCCTGGCCGCCCGCTACGCCGACGTGGCCGCCAACCAGGACCAGCTCCGCGAGGCCCGGGAACAAATCGACCTTCAGCGCCGCACCCTGCAGCACGAGCAGGAGCAGCTCGCGCGCCAGCGCCGGCTCTGGGCACAGGCCATCGGCACGCGGCAGGGGCTGGAGCAGCGCGAGCTGGCCCACGCCAGCGCCCGCACGGCCTACGCGGCGGCGGTGGCCCGCTACCGCACCCTGCAGCAGAAGCTGGACTTTCAGGCCCGGCAGGCGCGCACCAACCTACGCATTGCCCGGCAGCAGGCCAGCGACTTCGTGCTGCGCAGCCGGGTGCGGGGCGTGGTTTACAAGCTGTACCCGCGGCAGGGCGAGGCCGTGAGCCCGCAGACGCCGCTGGCCCTGCTCGGCGAAGCCCGCCGCTTCGTGCTGGAAATGCAGGTCGACGAGGCCGACATCGTGCGCGTGCGCCCCGGCCAGCGGGTGCTGCTCACCCTCGACAGCTACCCCGACCAGGTATTTCCGGCGCGCGTGACGCGGGTGGTGCCGCTGATGAACGCCAGCAGCAAAACCTTCGTGGTGGAGGCCGCCTTCGGGCGCCAGCCACCGGTGCTCTACCCGCTGCTGAGCTTCGAGGCTAGCATCGTGCTGCGCACCAAGGCCCGGGCCCTGCTGGTGCCGCGCCGGGCCTTGGTCAACGACTCTACCGTGCTCGGCCGCGACGGGCAGCCGCGGCGGGTGCGCACCGGCCTGCGGGATTACCAGATGGTGGAAATCCTCGGCGGCCTCGGGCCCGACGACGAGCTGACCGTGCCCGCCCCATGAGCGCGCCGCTGCTGGTGGAGGTAGCCGTGGCCCTGCTGCGGGCGCGGGGGCGGCAGACGCTGGTGGCTGCCATCGGCGTCACGTTCAGCATCACCATGTTCGTGGCCCTGCTCAGCTTCATGTCGGGCCTGAACAAGCTGCTCGACGGGCTGGTGCTCAACCGCACGCCCCACGTGCGCCTCTACCACGAGTTGCAGCCCGCCGCCCGGCAGCCCGTCGACCGCGCCACCCCGGGCCGCCGGCAGCACAACTTCATCCGCTCCATCAAGCCGCGCTACGAGCTGCCGCGCATCCGCAACAGCGCCGCCGTGCTGGCCGCCATCCGCCGCGATGCGAGGGTGCTGGGCGTGGCCCCGAAGGTGCAGACGCAGGTGTTCTACAACGTGGGCACGCTCACGCTCAACGGCACCGTCAGCGGCGTAGAAGTGGCGCAGGAGGCGTCCCTGTTCGCCTTCCGCGACTACGTGGTGGCCGGCAACTACCTCGATCTGCAAACCGTGCCCAACAGCATCGTGCTGGGCAAGGGCGCCGCCGACCTGATGCTGGTGGGCGTGGGCGACGTGGTGCAGCTGACCACCACCCGGGGCGAGCGGGTGCAGCTCAAGGTGGTGGGGCTGTTTCAGTCGGGGCTGCTCGACATCGACAAGGTGCAGAGCTACACCTCCCTGGCTACCGCGCAGAAGTTGCTGGGCGAGTCGAGTACCTACGTTACCGACATCCAGGTGAAACTCCACGACCTGGCCCAGGCCCCGGCCGTGGCCCGCGAGTACCGGCAGCTGTACGGGGCACAGGCCATGGACATCCAGACGGCCAACGCGGAGTTTGAAACCGGCACGTTTATCCGCACCCTGATTTCCTACGCCGTGGGCGTCACCCTGCTGGTGGTGGCCGGCTTCGGCATCTACAACATCCTGAACATGATGATTTACGAGAAGATGGATACCATTGCTATTCTTAAGGCCGTCGGGTTTGCGGGCCGCGACGTGCAGCGCGTGTTCATCCTGGTGGCCCTGTCCATCGGGGTGTTCGGCGGCGGGCTGGGGCTGCTGAGCGGGTTGGGCCTCTCGCTGCTGATCGGGCAGCTGCCCTTCAACCCGGCCTCGCTGCCGGCCGTGCACACCTACCCGATTGACTACAACCCGCTGTTCTACGTCATTGCGGGCAGCTTCGCGCTGCTGACCACCTTTCTGGCGGGCTACTTCCCGGCCCGCAAGGCCAGCCGCATCGACCCGGTCATCATCATTCGCGGCAAGTAACATGGAGACGCCCGTCCTCGAAGCCCGCGGCATCACGAAGTACTTCGCCGACCCGGTGCGGGTGCAGGTGCTGCGCGACATCAGCTTTGCGCTCGGCCGCGGCGAGTTTGCGTCCGTGGTGGGCAAGTCGGGCTGCGGCAAGTCCACGCTGCTCTACATCCTCTCCACCATGGATACCGCCTACGAAGGCACGCTGCTGCTCGACGGGGCGGTGCTGGGCGGCAAATCCGAAGCCGAGCTGGCGCGGGTGCGCAACGAAAAAATCGGCTTTGTGTTCCAGTTTCACTACTTACTCAACGAGTTTTCGGTGCTGCGCAACGTGATGCTGCCCGGCCAGAAGCTGGGCCGCCTCCCGGCCCCGGAGCTGGAGCACCGCGCCTACGAAAAGCTGCGCATTCTGGGCATTGCCGACGAGGCCCTGAAAAAGCCGCACCAGCTCTCGGGCGGGCAGAAGCAGCGCGTGGCCATTGCCCGGGCCCTGATCAACGACCCGCTCCTCATCATGGGCGACGAGCCCACCGGCAACCTCGACAAGAAAAACGGCGAGGTGGTGTTCGAGCTGTTTCGGGAGCTGGCCGAAACCTACCACCAAGCCCTGCTCATCGTCACCCACGACCCGGACTTTGCCGCCCGTACCCACCGCATCATTGAGATGGAAGACGGCCGCATCATTGCGGCCCCTACGGGGCTTAGCGTTTAGTTTAGGGGTGAAGGGCATCAGCAAACACGGCGGTTCGGATGAAGCCGTAGCTTGGCAAGCATGCAGGGGCGCTAGCACTGGAATGGAAAGCTATGCCAAGGCCAACTTGTCGGCGTTTTCAGGACGATACAATAAGTTGGGATGGTTCAACCAATCTGTCGTGGCTGGTGCAGAACCCGGGGCTAGCAGGTTGTAGCCGGGCGTGGCGTCGCCTTTTCACGTCACCCAGTTGAGGCCCCCTGCCAACGAGCCCCGGATCCACGGTCGTTTCATTTCTCGGAAGAGACGCGCGTACACCTGCTCGATAAATAAGTAACATTGACGCAATGTTTACTCCGGTGCTGAAGGGGCCCGCGTTGACGCGTGTATTGCTTTCCTTCTTGATTTTCCTGTTGGCCCATGGTAGCCGGGCTCAGCTTCGTAACCCAGAGGCCCCGTCTGCTGCGCGCCCGTCGCGTGCAGCAGTGCCCCCAGCGCCCCCGGCCTCGGCGCTCGTGAGTTACCGGTTTGTACTGACCTCTCTGCCGGCCAACACCCCGCAGGATGCCACGCTGTACCTGGTGGGCTCGTTTAACAACTGGCGACCAGCCGATGCCCGTTACCGGTTTCGCCGTCAGGCCGACGGCACGTACCTGGCCACGGTGCCGTCGAGCTTACCCGAGCTGGAGTACAAAGTGAGCCGGGGCAGCTGGGCCTCGGTGGAAGGCGACGCCCACGGCGACGTGCGGGCCAACCGCCTCGTCGGCCGCGCCACGGCCCGGGCAGGTAACATCGAGGTGCGCGTCCGCAGTTGGGAAGACTTAAGCGGCACTTTTCAGTTCTATTCGCTCTACGACCTGCTGCTGCTTTTCTCCTGCTTTCAGGGCGTGCTGCTAGTGGTGGCCATTCCCAGCATCCAGCAAGCCAACCGGGTGGCCAACCGCTGGCTGCTCGCTTTGCTGGCCCTCGGAGCGGCATTCACGCTGCTCAAAGTCGTGAGCAGCTACCGCGACGTGGCCAATGCCTTTCCCACCCTACAGCTCGTGCCCGATCTGATCTGGTTTCTGTACGGGCCGCTGTTTTACTTCTACCTCCGCAGCTTACTCTTCGAGGTCCGCATCGACTGGCAGCGGCGGGCGTATCACTTCATCCCGGCCGGGCTGCAGCTGCTGGTGTACCTGCCCTATTTTCTGCTCGATGGCTACGAGTTCCAACTTAAGCTGGTGAGCCACGACGCGCTGCTGCGGGTGGTGCTGCTCAGCGCCGGGCTGGTGGCGCTGGGCTGTAACGTGGGCTACTGGCTGGCCTGCCGGCGCATGCTGCGGGCTTATACCCGCGCTTACCAAGCCAGCGTGGCCGCCGAGCAGAACCTGACCTACCTGAGCACCGTGCTTGGCATCCAGGCCGTGTGCCTCGGGCTGTGGACGTTTTTGTTCGGGGCCGTGCTGGTGAGCCGGGTGCTGGCCTTCGATGTCTACACCTTGGCCGACCGCAACGTGGATCTGATATGGCTGGTATGTTCCACCATTCCCTACTTTCTGGGCTACATGGCCATTCACCAGCCGGAGGTGTTTAAAGTGGCGCCGGTGCTGCCGAAGGAGCCCACGGCGCCAGCCGCCCCCGCCACGGCGCCTGCTTTGGTCACCGAAGCCGAAGACTTGCCGGCCGTGCCCGCCGCGGCAACCGAACCGGCTCCCGCTACAGCAGTACGTCCGACACCGGCAGCCTCTGCCGAAACGGAGGCCCTGCTGGAAACCGTGCGCCGCTACATGCAGGCGCAGCAACCCTACCTCGACCCCGACCTGACGCTGAATGCGCTGGCCGCCGGGCTGCAGCTCCCCCCGCACGTACTCTCGCGGATCATCAACGACGGGTTTGGGCAGAGCTTCTTCGATTATATCAACGGCTACCGGGTGGAGGCCTTCAAGCGCCGCATGCGCGAACCCGATGCCCAACGGTTTACCATGCTCAGCCTGGCGCTGGAAGTCGGCTTCAACTCCAAAACCGCGTTCAACCGGGCCTTCAAAAAGCAAACCGGCCAGACCCCGCGCGAACATCAGCACAGCCTGGACGCCGCCGGTTAGTCCGTCGCCGGTTGGCTGCCTGGGAGTGGTTTGAGAAGGTGCCGCCCACCCCTAACCGAGACGCCTAACGTGCCACTTTTCGAAAGCGGGACTAGTGCACACATCAATAACGCGCTGGTGGATAGCTTGCTATAACACGGTACTTGTTGGAGCAGGCCACGTGGGAAAGTGGGGCGACCAGGCCGGCCGGGGCTGGTAGGTTTGCCGACTCAATCCTTCCCCTCCCTGCATGAACAGTTGCAAATTCTGGCTGGCCGTTGTGCTGCTGCTATGGACCGGCCCCCTCTGCTTTGCCGCGCCGATACCCACCGGCACCGCGGCGGCCATCAGCCGCGTTGACCCCACCTTTTGGTGGGTGGGCATGAAAAATCCCAAGCTGCAGCTGCTCGTGCACGGGCCCGGCCTGGCCACCAGCCAGGTCACGCTGGCCCGCTACCCCGGCGTCACGCTCGACGGTTTTCAGCGCTTGGAAAGCCCGAATTACCTGCTCGTGAACCTCACGATCAGCCCCGCCGCCAAGCCCGGGAAGCTGCAGCTGGAATTCCGGGGCCCGCGCAAAATCACCCACGCCTACGAGCTGCGGGCCCGCACCACGCCCGGCGACAAGAGCAAGGTGCAAGGCATCAGCAGCGCCGACCTGATCTACCTGCTCATGCCCGACCGCTTCGCCAACGGCGACCCCAAGAACGACGTGGTGAAGGGCAACCGCGCCCCCGGCGTGGCCCGCGACTCGATGTACGCCCGCCACGGCGGCGACCTGCGGGGCATCGAGCAGCACTTCGGCTACTTGAAGGAGCTCGGCGTGACGGCCATCTGGCCCACGCCGGTGGTCGACAACAACATGCCCAGGGCCGGCTACCACGGCTACGCCCTGACCGACTACTACGCCGTGGACCCGCACTACGGCACGAACGAGGACTACGTGCGCTTCGTGGAGCGCGCCCACCAGCAGGGCCTGAAGGTCATTCACGACGTGGTGCTCAACCACGTGGGCTCCTACCACCACCTCTGGCTCGACCAGCCCGCCAAGGACTGGTTTCACCAGTGGTCCACCTTCACGCGCGGCAACTACCGCAACGGCACCGTGAACGACCCGCACGTGGCGGCGCTGGACCGCCAGCTGTTCAGCAATACGTGGTTTGACACGACCATGCCCGACCCGGCCCAGGAAAACCCGCTGGTGGCTACCTACCTGATCCAGAACTTCCTGTGGTGGGTGGAATACACCGGCGTCGACGGCTACCGCGTGGATACCTACACGTACTCCGACCCCAAGTTTCTGATGCAGTGGGGCCAGGCCATCCTGGCGGAATACCCGCAGCTGGGCATGTTCGGCGAAACCTGGATGCAGGAGGCCGAAGGCGTGGCCCAGCAGGCATTCTGGACCCGCAACGTGTTTCCGCCGGTCAACGGCTTCAAGAGCAACCTGCCGGGCGCCATCGATTTTATCCTGCGCCAGGCCCTGCTGGAAAGCCTGACCAAGCCGGCGGGCTTCGCCGAAGGCGTCAGCAAGCTCTACTACGCCGTGCAGGGCGACTGGATGTACGAGGACGCCACCCGCAACGTCATTTTCCTCGACAACCACGACGTCGACCGGGTGTTTTCGGTGCTGGGCGAGGACCTGCGCAAGCAGAAGATGGCCGTGGCCTGGCTGCTCACCGAGCGCGGCATTCCGCAGCTCTACTACGGCACCGAGGTGCTCATGAAGAACTTCAGCCGCCCCGACGGTTTGCTGCGCGAAGACTTCCCCGGTGGGTTCCCCGGCGACCCGCAGAACGCCTTCACGGCGGCCGGCCGCACCCCGGCGCAGCAGGAGATGCACGCGTACGTGCGCAAGCTGGCTAACTACCGCAAAACCCACCCCGTGCTGCACACCGGCCGGCTCACCCACTACGTGCCCGAAGACGGCGTGTACACCTACTTCCGCCACGATGCCCAGGGCCACACGGTGCTGGTGATGATGAACTGCAACCCGGCCGCGAAAACGGTGCCGCTGCGCCGCTTTGCCGAACGCCTGCACGGCTACACCTCGGCCCGCGACGTGCTGACGGACGCCCCCGTACCCGATCTGCAAACGGCCACCGTGCCCGCCTACACCACCCTGGTCTGGGAGCTGCAATAAACGCCGTCACCCCGGCACCCGCTGTTTTTCCTGCTTTCCGTGGCCCACACGCTCATTTTAGGAGGCACTACCTTCGACCACATCGTGACCCTGCCCGAGCTGCCGGCCCCGCAGCCGCAGACCATCCACCGGGCGCCTTTTCACGAGGGCACCGGCTCTACCGGCGCCGGCAAAGCGCTGGCTCTAACCAAGCTGGGCGTGCCCGCAACGCTCTATTCGGCCGTGGGCGACGATGCCTACGGCCGCCACATCGTCGCCGATTTACGGGCGCAGGGTGTAACGGCCCGTTACGTGCTGGACCCGGCCGGTACCGAGCGGCACATCAACCTGATGGACGCCCGGGGCCGGCGCATTTCCCTGTTCGTTACCCAATCCTCGCCCGCGCTGGCGTTTGACCACGCCGAGGTAGCCGGCCTCATCCGCAGCAGCCGCTGCGTGGTGCTGAACATTATTTCCTACTGCCAGCACTTTATTCCGCTGCTGCGCGGCTACCCCCGCCCCATCTGGACCGATCTGCACGACTACGACGGCCAGAACCCCTACCACCAGCCCTTTATCGACGCCGCGCAGTACGTGCACCTGAGCTCCGACAGCCTGCCCGACTACCGGCTCGTGATGGAGCGGCTGCGCACGGCGGGCAAGCGCCTGGTGGTGTGCACCCACGGCGCGGCGGGGGCTACGCTGCTCACCGCCGCGGGCCAGTGGCTGGAGCAGGCCGCCGTGCCCGCGCCCGCCGTGGTGGACAGCAACGGGGCCGGGGACAACTTCTTTGCCGGCTTCCTGCACGGCTTTCTGCGGCAAAAATCCCTGCAGGAGTGCCTGCAATACGGCGCCCTGTGCGGCAGCTGGTGCGTCGGCGCGCCGGGCCTGGTCGACCCGCAGTTGAGTGACTTGCGGCTGCAGCAGGCCTGGCAGCAGCATTTCGGCAACGAATGAGCGTGGCGAACGGCTCAGCTTAGTGCCCCCTCGTCTGTTATTCATTCCGAAAAAGAACGCCGCGAAAACGGGGTGGCTATTGCTGAAGTCTTGGCCCCACTTGCTCGGCGGGCATGGGGTACAGGGACGTGCAAACAGCTGCTTCACCCGAGGGTTGTGGGTAAAAGTTTGGCACAAGAGCTAAACGGACGACTCGGTTTGGGGCCCCATTGGACGGCGAAGGGCGCGTCCGGGTCAAAGCGTAACCAACGTTGACTTCCGTAAAGCCGCACGTGTCGGTCGAGTGGGAATGGTGGACTCGACCGCGTCGTGGCGCAGGCCGCCTCGCGCTCGGAGGCGCTGATCGTGACGGAGCGGAACAGCTGGTGCCGGTCGTCGAGGAAGCCGTAAGGACTCAGGGGTGCCCACGCCGACGCGCTGCAATTCGGATGAGAAATCCTGGCTGGCTCCGTGCTGGGCGTTTCCGGCTGTTCGCGGGGGGCGGTGCTTCACCAATGGAGTCAGTGCTGGATGAGCACGCGGCAACTGCCCACCGGCTTGTCGGCGTTCAGCAGCCGCAGGTGGTAAAAGCCCGCCGGCAAGCTGCGCACGTCCAGCGGCTGTTGCGCCGACGTCACCGCAAAGCGACGCACGAGTATTCCCCGCCCGTCGTACAGGAAGGCTTGCGTGGCAGCCGGGGCCTCTAGCACCACGGTGGCATCCGCCGGGTTGGGGTACACCACGGGCGGCAGGACGGCCGGTCCGTCCGCGGGCGATAGGAGCGTGGGCCGGGAAACGGTACCGGCGGTATCCTGCGGCGCGGCCGTGATGGCGTAGGCCTCGATGCCGGCGACGCAAATACCGCCCGACGTGGTGAGCTTGATGCGGTTGTCGCGCACGGAGATGTTGCGGGCTACGCGCCGGTACCACGTTCCTGCTGATCCGCTTTCGGTGCGGGCCGCCGCCAAGACGCCGTTGACCTTCGCGGAGTAGATCCGGCCGGCATCCTCGGCCCACGTGTAAAACCACACGGTGTACTGTCCGTTAGGGACGTGGGTGAGCACGCAGGTCACGGTACTGCCCTTCACCCGGGAGCGCAGCACCGACTCGCGCGCGGCGCACACACGCGGGCTAAAAGCTACGCTGCCGTTGGTGCCGACGGGCCCGAGCAGGGCAAAGTTCGGGGCCTCGCCGCTTTCCCACGGATGCCCATCCAACGCGGGCAGGGCCGCGCCGTGCAGATTCACGGCCCGGTAGAAGGTAGGGTTGGTGGTGTCCGGGCCTATTTTCCGGGCCATGCGGTCCAGGCGCTGCACCCACAAGGCCCATTCGTTGGCCTCGGTCTGCAGGGTGATGGGGTCGGGCAGTGCAATTTGCAAGGCCGGGTCGACTTGGTGCCGGTTGGTGCTGTCCACGTCTACGTCGCGGCGGTAGCCGCCGTAGTTCATGTAGCCGATAATGTTTCCCTCGACCGTGTGGTTGCCGAAAAAAGCGGCTTGGGAGGAGTCGTTCAGCCACGCCGATAAGCCCGAGTAGGGGGCGCGCAAGGGCACCGTCACCCCGCGAATGCGCGCCGAGCCGCTGTTCACGATGCGGTTGTGACGGTAAGTGATGTGGTGGCCGGCGGCGATGTTCATTCCCGCGTTGCTGGTGCACACCACCACGTTGTGTTCGGCCACGATGTACTGGGTGGCGCCGGCCGCCGTGGAGTCGCTCCCGTCGCAGATAATGCCCGAGCCGGTATGGTCCTGGGTCGTCGGGTCGTCGGGCGGAAACCCGCCGTAGATGTAGTTATCGTGCACCAGCACGGCGCTGGTGGGGGTGCCGCCGGAGTTGTAAAAGTTGATGTTGTCCTCCACGAAGCTGGAGTCGGGGTCGTTGACGATCTGGTTCCACGCCACTTCGGCGCCGACTAAGCCGCGCACCTCGTTAAGAAACAAAAAGCTGACCGCGCCGCCGCCGCCGTTGCGGTAACGGCCGTCGATGTTCTTCACCTTGTTGCCCACCACGGTCAGCGTATTGGCCGCCGTGCCGTTGCCGGACCAATTCTGCAGAAAAATGCCGCTCGTGTGCTCCAGATAATTGTTTTCCACCCGGATGGAACGCGCGTTCATGACCGTCAGGAAGCGCCCGCGGTGTTGGTTGTCGGCCGTGGGGGCCAAGCCGTAACCCCGGCAATTGCGCACCGTGATGTGGTGGGCCGTGCTGTCGGCGTACACCAGTGGCCCGAACCCGGCGAAGACGCAGTTCACCAGCACCACGGAGTCGGCAGTGCGCACCTTCACGCAGGGCACGTTCGGATCCAAGCTGCGGAAATTACCGGTGTAGGTGCCGCCCCGGGTAATTTCAATCGGGCCGCGGTACGCCACGGGCGGGGCCTGCGCCCGCGCGGCGGAGAGCCCCGCGCACAGCCCGGCAGCCAGCAGCAGCAGCAGCGCGGCGGCGGCCCGCCACGCCTTACGCCGAAGTCCATCGAAGGGGAGAGCCTGCCGTTGCAAGCGCAGCAGTACGAAATCCGGCATAAGCACTGGGTTATTAGTTGAAGCGGTAAATTAATATAAATCAACATATTAATACTATTTACTTATGTATTTACACGTGTCCGTTGCGTGGCGTGCACGCGGCAGGCAGTTGAGCTTGGCTGCTTTTAGGGCGGGCCCGGGTGGTTGCGCCGAGACCGGCGCTTTTACCGGCAATTATGGTTTCCGGCAGCAGCAGCGGTTCGCAGCAGCCGGTTGCATGGTCGCAAGCGCCCGCCGCAGCCCCGGTGGAAATTTGCAAAAGCAGCACCCTCTCACGGGGCGTGCGCCTGGGGCGCTGCTGGTTGGAGGCGCCAGTCGTGTTGCGTGAGAAAGGCTTGGGTCGCAAAGGGCACAAACCAGCCGCGGCTTACGATGGCCGCAGGCTTGCGGCCCCGGCGTTGGGCGGCACATGGCCAGGGAAGAGCGGGAACAATCCGGTCCGGCCGGGGACTTGCTCCGCGGCCAGCCGCAGCCGGTGAAAGGCCGCGGCGGCTGGCCGCGCTGTCACGTGGCTAGGACGTGCCCAGCCGAATGCGGAACGTGGCACCCGCGCCCGGCTGGCTGGCTACCTCCACGCCGCCGCCGCTGGCTTCCACGATGCGTTTCACCAGGTACAGCCCCACCCCGGTGCCCGCCGTGTGCGTGTGCAGCCGCCGGAAGAGGTGAAACAGCTCCGCGCCATACTTCGCCGCGTCGAAGCCCAGGCCGTTGTCTTGGACTTCCAGCACGGGCTGGCCCTGGTCCACCCACACCGCGACGTGGATGCGGGCCGGCCGCAGCGGATCGGCGTACTTCAGCGAGTTGCCCAGCAGGTTGAGCAGGATGGTGCGCAGGTTGGCGCGAGCGAAGGACAACGCCGAGCACGCCGCAAAGTCGGTGGTGATGCAGGCCCGGGCCGCCTGCACCTGCGGCTCGAGGGTGCCAACGACTTCTTCTGTGAGTTCGGCCAGCGAAACGAGCTCGGCGGGGGCCTGGCTCAGCTGCTGCGCCTGGCCCAGGGCGGCCAGGTCGTCGATGGTATTGCTCAGCTGCTGCAAGGCCTCCTGCACCATGGGCACCAGCAGCTGTTCCTCGGCGGGGTCGGCAAAGGTGGTGCCGCGGCGCAGCTCGTCGAACAGGCTGGTGAGGTTGTTGACGGGCTGCTTCAGGTCGTGGGAGGCAGCGTACACGAAGTTGTCCAGGTCCTGGTTGGTGCGCCGCAGTTGCTCGTTGGCCTGCTTGAGCTCGGTGATGTCGATGGCCGAGCCCACGTAGCCGTACAGGTCGCCGTTGGGGTAAAAGCTGGGTGCCCCCTGCGCCAGCAACCAGCGGTACTCGCCGTCGTGGCGGCGCATGCGGTGCTCCAGCCGGTACAGCGAACGGGTGCGGATGGCCTCCGTCAGGGTGCGTTGGGCGTGGTCCAGCTCGTCGGCTGGCAGGTATGGCGCCCAGCCCGTGGCCACGTACTGGTCCAGGCTGGTGCCCACAAAGTCCAGGAAAGCCTGATTGGCGTAACGAATGGTCGAATCCGGGTTCACGGCCCACACCTGGTTGGGCGCCGCGTCGGCCATGATGCGGAACCGGGCTTCGCTTTCGCGCACGGCGGCAATGGCCTGCTGCTGCGCCGTCACCTCGAACACGAACGCCAAAATGCCGTCCACCCGGCCGTGCTCGTCGCGGCGCGCCTGGTACACGAAGGTGAAGTAGCGGTCCTCCAGCACCCCATCGGTGGGCCGGGCTACGGGTATGAGCAAGGCCTGCTCCTCGCGCGTTTGCCCGCTGGCGTACACGCTACGCAGTATAGCGGCGACGGGAGTAGCCTCGATTTCGGGCAGGGCCTCAAAAATCGGCCGCCCCAGCAACTCGCGGCCCGGCACCAGCATGTGGTAGCCGGGGTTGACGAATTCAAACACCAGCTCCGGGCCGGCCAGGATGCAGATGCCGGTGGGCGCCTGCTCAAACAGGGTGTAGAACTTGCGCTGCTGCGCCTCGCGGTCTTGGCGGGCCAGGGCCTGTTCGGTCACGTCGTAGGCAAACACGGAGATGCCCCTTATCTGCCCGTTTTCGCGGTAGGCCTGGTACGTGAAGTTAAAGTAGGATTCCCGCTGGGCGCCGTCGGGCTGATCGATGCCGAGCCGCATTTCCCGCCCGAAAAAGGTTTCGCCGGTCTGGTACACGCGGTCGAGCAGGGCCAGGAAGCCTTGCTGGGCAGCGTCGGGCTGAATCTCGGCAATGGTTCGGCCCAGCATCCGGCGGCCGGGAAACAGTTGCTGGTACGCCTCGTTGTGGTACTCCACCCGGTGTTCGGGCCCGCGCAGCAGCACGATGCTGGCCGGGGTTTGCTCGAATACCTGGTAAAAGGTCTCGCGCTCCTCCGCCCGGCGCTCGGCGGCCGCCAGCACTTCGGCCTGCAAAGCCACGGCCTGCTGCCGGGCCGCTACCTGCTGGGTTATCTCGGTGGCCACCACAATCACGCCCGTCACCGCGCCGTGCACGTTGCGCCAGGGCTGGTACACGAAATCAAAATACACCGGCGCCCGCTGCCCGTGGCGTGTCAGGCTGGCCGACAACTCCTTGGCCACATACGGCTCCCCGGTGTGCAGTACCCCCGCCAGCAGCTCCTCGTAGCCGATGCCTTTGGCTTCGGGCAGCGCTTCAAACAAGGGCTTGTCGAGCACGTCCGCCGCGGTTTTGCCCCAGAGCTCCAGGTGGGCCTGGTTTGCGAGTTTGATGATGTGGTCGGGGCCCTCGAAGATGGCAATGGCGGCGGGCGCCTGCTCGAAGATGGCCGTCAACTCCGCGCGCTGTGCCTCGGCCCGTTCCCGATCCGCGCGGGCGCGGGCCTGGCTCTGGCGCAGGGCGGCTTCCACCACGCTGCGGTCTTGCTCCTGGCTGAAGGTAAAGCTGACCAGCAACAGGTGGCCCAGGCGCCGGCCGCTGACGCGGCAGTACGCATCGTGGTCGGGGCCCTGGTAGTTCAGCTCGAAATGACGCGGCTCTTCCGAGGTGTACGCCTCGCAGTGAAACGCAAAAGCCGCAAACGGTGGCAGTTCCGGAAAGACCTCCCGGTACGTCGTCGCGGGCTGGGCGGGCAGGCCCAGCAGGCGCTGGGCCGTGGGATTCAGGTAGGCAAACGCAAAATCCACGATTCGCCCATCCGCGTCGGTCAGGGGCGCGTAGCACACCACCCCGCTGATGGACAGCTCGAGCAGCGCCGGCAACAATACGTCGGGGGGAACGGCGTCGGGAAGCGTATGGGCCACGGCAAGCAACGCTGGCAGCGAAATAGATAGGGAAAAAAGAATGGCCGGCGGCGGGGCGACGGCGGCACCCTGCAAGGTACACTACTTGCTCTGAAGCAGGGAGGCGACGCTGCCCCGGTGGCCGGAAGCAGCAACCCGGGAACCGAGCCTCGGCACGCTCCTCGGGAGCCACCTCAGGCTGCGGCTCGGCCCGCGCGCCACCGGGTGAAGCCCTTGAGGGCCTCGTTGATCAGCAGGGGAACCAGCCCCAAGCCGATGGCCACCAGCCAGCCGCGCGCGTCCAGCAGCTGCAGCTTGAAGGCCCTTTGCAGCGGGGGCGCGGTGAGGGCCAGCAGCTGCAGCAGCAGCCCGAGTACCACGGCGCCGGCGAGGTAGCGGTTGGTGAGCAGCCCCACCTGAAAAACCGACTTGTAGGGGCTGCGAAACGAGAGCGAGTACAGCAGCTGGCAGCAGATGATGGTCATAAACGCCATGGTGCGGGCGTACTCGTGAGCTGCCGCGGGAATGGCCTGCCCGTAGGGATGGTAGCCGTGCTCGTAGTAGCCGTACCAGAAGGCGGCCGTGGTGAGCAGGCCGATGAGCGCGCCGCCCAGCACCACCTGCCGCCCCGCGCCGTGGGCGAAAAAGCTTTCCTGGGGGTTGCGCGGCCGTTCAAGCATCACGTCCGGGTCGCCGGGGTCCAGGCCCAAGGCCACGGCCGGCAAGGAGTCGGTGAGCAGGTTGATCCACAGCAGCTGCGTGGCAATCAGCGGAGCCGGCAGGCCGATGACAAGGCAGAGCACCATCGTCACGACTTCGCCCATGTTGCTGGCCAGTAGAAAGATGACCGATTTCTTGATGTTGCTGTAAATGGCGCGGCCCTGCTCGATGGCGGCAATGATGGTGGCGAAGTTGTCATCGGTCAGGATCATGTCGGCGGCGTTGCGGGCTACGTCGGTGCCGGTGATGCCCATGGCCACGCCGATGTCGGCCGCGCTCAACGACGGGGCGTCGTTGACCCCGTCGCCGGTCATCGATACGATGTGTCCCTGCGCCTGGAAGGCCTTCACGATTCTGACCTTGTGCTCCGGCGATACCCGCGCAAACACCCGGTACTGCGTCACATGGCGCGCAAATTCCTCGTCCGAAAGCCCGTTGAGGTCTTCGCCCGTGACGGCCTGCCCCATGTCAGCGGCAATGCCCAGCTCCCGGGCAATGGCGAAGGCTGTGTTCTTATGGTCACCCGTAATCATGACGGTGGCAATGCCCGCGGCGGCCGCCCGGCCAATGGCGTCCTTGGCTTCCTCCCGCGGCGGGTCGATCATGCCCACCAGGCCCAGCAGCACCAGGTCCTGCTCCATCTGCTCGGGCGCGATGACCGCCTCGACGGGCCTGTGGGCAGCCCCCAGGGTGCGCAGCGCCTGCTCCGACATGGCCTCGGCAGCCCGCAGCACCTGCACGCGGTGGGCGTCGGTAAGGGGCACCACCCGGCCGTTTTCGTGCACGTGGGTGCAGCGCGGTAGCAAGCTGTCGATGGCGCCTTTGGTAAACACGCGCAGCCCGCTGCCGTTGGCCGTGAGCGTGGACATGAGCTTGCGGTCCGAATCGAAGGCCCGCTCGCCCACGCGCTGCTCGGCCGCCGCCAGCGCGCGGCGGTCCAGGCCTAGCTGGTCGCCGAACACGAGCAGGGCAATTTCGGTGGGGTCGCCGGTGCCTTCGCCGTTTTCGTAGGTGGCGTCCGAGCACAGGATCATGGCTTCGGCGAGCCGGCAGGCGGCTTCCGGTGCCCCGGCGCCCGCGGCTTCCACGGCGGCCTCGCCCAGGCCCGGCAGGTAATACCGCGTGACGGTCATCCTGTTTTGCGTCAGCGTGCCGGTCTTGTCGGTGCACACGATGTTCACCGACCCCAGCGTTTCCACGGCGGGCAGCTTGCGGATGATGGCGTGGCGGCGGGCCATGGCCGTCACGCCCACCGACAGCACCACCGCCACGATGGCCGTCAGGCCCTCGGGAATGGAGGCCACGGCCAGCGACACGGCCAGCAGAAACGTGCTGGCCAGGTCGTGGCCCCGCAGCACGGCCAGCGCGAACATGGCCACGCACACGCCGACCGCCAGCTTGCCCAGCGTCCGGCCCAACTCGTCGAGCTTCTGCTCCAGCGGCGTCTTGCCTTCCTGCTGCTCGCCGAGCAGGCCCGCGATTTTGCCGACCTGCGTGTTCATGCCGGTGGCCACCACCACGCCCGTGCCGCGGCCGTACGTGACCAGCGTCGACATAAACGCCGCGTTGGCCTGGTCGCCAAGCGGAGTCTGCGGGTCGTCGCAGGTGGCGTGCGCATCCTTGGTCGTGGGCACCGATTCGCCGGTCAGGGCTGATTCCTCGATTTGCAGGTTGGCCGATTCCAGCAGCCGCAGGTCGGCGGCCACTAGCCGGCCGGCGTCGAGCAGCACGATGTCGCCCGGCACCAGCCCTTCCGATTCCACCTCGTGGACCTTGCCGCCGCGCCGCACCAGCGCCCGCGGCGTGGCCAGCTGCTGCAGCGCCTCGATGGCGTTGCCGGCTTTTACCTCCTGCACCACGCCCAGCACCGCATTGAGCATGACAACGCCCAGGATAATGAGCGCATCCACGTACTCGCCCATGAAGACGGTGATGGCCACGGCCGCCAGCAGCACGTAAATCAGCGCGTCGCGGAGCTGCGCCAGGAGCAGCTGCAGAACGGTTTTCTTTGGGCGGCCCTGCAACCTGTTGGGGCCGACCCGGGTGAGCCGCGCGGCGGCTTCCTGCTCGGAAAGCCCGGTGGCGGGGTCGACGGCCAGTTCCTGCAGCACCTGTTCTACCGGCGTGGAAATCTGCATAAGCTTAGCCTGCTGTTCTGGAAAGAATGGGACAATCGGTTTCGGGCACAGCGGGTCGGTGATGCGCCGCCCGGGTGCAAGTAACGCACTGCGCCCTTGCCGTGCAGGTTTGGGGTTTGTCCCGCCTCGATGCTGGCGGAAGCTACAGGCGGCCCCGGTCAAAGAAAATGTTACGTCGGCTGTAACGATGCCGGCATTTGCCGGTACTCCCCTCAACCAACCCGCAAACCCAACCCCCGGTGGCCGACCATTACCCGAGCGACGATGCCTTGATGGCCCAGGTGCAGGCCGGCGACCTGGACCAGCTCAGCGTGCTGTTTGACCGCTACCAGCTGCCCATTTTCAACTACCTGCTGCGCCGCACCAACAACGACCTGGAAACCGCCGAGGACCTTACCCAAACCGTGTTTGAACGCGTGCTGAAATACCGCGCCAGCTACCACCCGAGCCAACAGTTTCGGGCCTGGATTTACCAGTTGGCCCGCAACGCCCACGCCGACCACTGGCAGCGCCAGCAGCGCATGCGCACCTTCGAGGTGCAGGAAGTGGAGCAGCACGGCGGGTTGGGCGCCACCGCCTTTGCCGCCATGACCTCCACCGAACGCGAACAAAACCTGCACGAAGCCCTGGCGCTGCTGCCCGACGCGCAGCGCGACATTCTGGTGCTGCACCGCTTTCAGGGGTTCAGCTACGAGGAAATCGGGCAGCAGCTGGCCTGCAGCGCCGGCGCCGCCAAAGTGAAAGCACATCGGGCCCTGCAAGCCCTGCGAGCCATCTATTTCGCGTCTTAGCCATGCCACACCGCCCTTCGCCATACGACTGTTTCACCGTAGCCGACCTGCTGGTCGACTACGCCGACCAAGTGCTGCCGCCCGACCAAGCCGAGCGCGTGGCCGCTCACCTCAGCCAGTGTGCCGCCTGCCAGGAGCAGGTGGCTCAGCTCCGGGCGCTGGCCGTGCAGATGGAGGCTGTGGAGCCGGCCCGGCCCACGCCCGCCCTGCGCAGCCGCTTTCTGCAGCAGTTGGAGCAGGAGAAGGCGGCCCAGGGCACGCCGGTGGTATCCGCGCCCCCCGGGCCGGAAGCCCGCGTGCGGCCGATGTGGCCGGCCGAAGCAACCCGCTGGACCCTGCGCGTGGCCGCCGGCGTGGCCCTGCTGGTGATGGGTATGATGCTGGGGCAGTGGTGGCGGCCTACCGAAGCCACCACGGCCGCTACCGCCCCGCCGGCGGCTACCACCAAACACGCCATGCAACTGGCCAGTGCGCTGTCAGGGGAGGCGTCGCAGCGCCTGTCGGCCAGCGACCGGATTCAGCTGGTGAGCAACGCGGCCGCCGCTGCCGATACCACCGGCGACCCGGTGGTGCAGGTGCTCATCAACACCCTGAACTTCGACCCCAACGCCAACGTGCGCCTGGCCGCCGCCAGCGCCCTGTACCGCCTGCGGGCCGACCCGCGCGTGGGCGAAGCCTTCACCCAGTCGCTGACCATCCAAACCGACCCCAACGTGCAGATTGTGCTCATCGAGCTGCTGGTGAACATGCGCGAGCGGCGGGCGGCGGCCCAGCTCGAGGAGCTGGCCCAGAAATCCGACGCCCTGCCCATCGTCCGCCAACAAGCCGAATACGGCCTTGGCACCCTGCTCTAGCCCTTTTCCTCTTCTTGCTTCTCTCGGCCCAGGCCGTGGGCGCCGCGAACGTGGCGGCGCCGGCCTGGCCCGACGTGTACTTCCCCTTCTGACATGAAAAAGTCTCTGCTCCTTACGTTCAGCTGCCTGCTGCTGGCGGCGCCGGCCCTGCGGGCCCAGGAATTCAAACTCAAGCTCGGCGGCAAGGACCGCAAAATCGAGCTTGACATGCAAAGCAGCGCCGTGACGCTGGAAGGCTACAACGGCGACGAGCTCGTCATTCGCGGCAACGGCTACGAGCCCCTGCCCAAGCGCGCCGAGGGCCTGCGACCGGTGTACAACGTGGCCGAAGACAACACCCGGCTGGGCCTCTCCGTGACCCAGAAGGACAACGTCGTACGTATCGTGCAGGCCTCGCGCAAAGACGCGAACTACCTTATCCGGGTACCGCGCTCGGCGTCGGTGGTGCTGAACCAAGCCTCCTACAACGGCGGCAGCATAGAAATGCGCGACCTGGATGGCAACGTGGAGCTGAAGCTCAAGAACGGCGACGCGAAGCTGCTGAACATGGGCGGCGGCGTGGTGGCCAACTCCGTGAGCGGCAGCATCACCGTGCGCTACGCCGACTTAAACAAAGCCCCCAGCTCCATTTCCTCGGTGAGCGGCGACGTGGACGTGACCATGCGCCCGGCCAGCAAGGCCACGCTGCAGCTGCGCTCCATTTCGGGCGAGGTCTACACCGATTTTGACATCTCCATGAGCAAGGCCCCCGGCGACACGCGCCGGGTGGGCGGCCAGCTGGTGCAGGGCACGGTGAACGGCGGCGGCACCAGCGTGACGCTCCAATCGGTGAGCGGCGACGTGTTCGTGCGCAAAGCCAAGTAACGGGCCGGTTCGCGGCATTTCCTCTCCTTCCTATTCTGCTTCTGCCATGAAACTCTTTCGGTTCCTTCTCTTCGTCTGCGGTGCCCTGCTGCTGCTGCCCGCCGCCAACGCCCAAAAAATCATTGAAAAAAGCGCCCCGGTAGGAGCCGGGCAACGGGTCGTGCTCGAGTTGCCCCAGGCCACCAGCATCAAAATCCGCGGCGGCTCCGGCCAGCAGCTGCGCGTGCGGGCCGCCGTCACCATTAACCAAAACAAGCTGAACGACGCCCTGCTCATGACCCTGAACACCGACGGCAGCCAAATCACCCTGAAATCGGCCTTCGACGAAGCCCTGCTGCGCACCGGGCAGCCCGGCGACTGCCCCGCCGGCAAGGACCACACTTCCTGGACCTCGGGCGACAACGGCCGCGACGGGTACCGGGTGTGCAGCAACGTGGACGTGGAGATTGAAGTCCCCGCCGGCGTGGCGCTGCGCGTCAATACCATCAGCGGCAACATCGAGGCCACGGGCTTGACCGGGCAGCTCGAAGCCAAATCCATCAGCGGGTACGTCGACGTCACCTGGCCGCCCGCGCAAGGCGCCGAAGTAGCCTTCAAGACCATTACCGGCGAGGTGTACACCGACCAGGACATTGCCTTTGCCAACCGCAAGCCCGGCGTGCCCATGGTGGGCTACGAGGTGCGCGGCTCCCTGGGCAAGGCCGGGCCCTCGGTGCGGCTGGAGTCGATCAGCAACCATGTGTATTTCCGCAAGCGCAAGTAGGAGGGAGGCCGCTACTTTCCCTGCCCGACCGCGCCGTAGCGCGCCGCTGCTCCGCAAATTAGGTTTGCTACGCTGCCGAAAGCCCGATCTGCCCGCAGGTCGGGCTTTCGGCGCTAGTTGGAGTAGGGGGCAGTTGGCTAGGCGCCGCCGGCACAGTTGGTGAGACGGGAATATTTCAACCGATGAAACTATGTATGTACATTAAATGTATATACATTTGAACGCGGCAGCTGATTGCGCAGCCAGCTAGGCCGCTCGTTTTTCACCTGCGCCTCCTTTCGTCCTTTGTTATGAAAAAGCTCCTCTTCCCCCTGCTGCTGGCCGCCACCGCGCTGTCGGCGCCCCTGCACGCTGCCAACGGCCCGGCCGCTGGCACTCCGGCCACGACGACCAAAGCCGCCGTGGAAACCTACAAGGTGCAGCCGCAGCTGAGCACGCTGGGCTGGCTGGGTAAAAAAGTAGGCGGTCAGCACAACGGCACCATCGGCCTGCAGGGCGGCACGGTGCAGGTGAAGGGCAGCCAACTGACCGGCGGCACCTTCGTGGTGGACATGGCCTCGCTCAAGAACACCGACCTGACCGACGCCGATTACAACGCCAAGCTCGTTGGGCACCTCAAGTCCGAGGACTTCTTCGGCGTGGCGCAATACCCCACCGCCACGTTCGTCATCACCTCGGTGAAGCCGATCAAAGCCGACGCGCAGGGCAACAACGCCCAGGTGGCCGGCAACCTGACCATCAAGGGCAAGACGCACCCCATCAGCTTCCCGGCTAAAGTAGGCGTGAAAAACGGCGTGGCGTCCGCTTCGGGCGTGGCCACCGTGAACCGCACCAAGTACGACGTGAAGTACGGTTCGACTCTGTTTGGCGCCGCCGCCGACAAGGCCATCGACGACACGTTCACGCTCAGCTTCAACGTCATTGCCAAAGCGAACGGCGTAGCCGCCCGCTAAGGCCGGTGCGCCGCTACTTTCTTCCTGCCTCCTTCTTCTTATTCCACTCTCAACTGCCATGGAACCCCGCATCTTAGGCCTGCACCACATCACGGCCATTGCCGGCAACGCCCAACGCAACCTCGACTTTTACACCAAAGTTCTGGGGTTGCGCTTCATCAAGAAGACGGTCAACTTCGACGACCCGGGCACCTACCACTTCTATTATGGCGACGAAGCCGGTTCGGCCGGTACCATCCTCACGTTCTTCCCTTGGGAAGGCATGCAGCCCGGTCGCCGCGGCACGGCGCAGGCCACCGAAATCGGCTATTCCGTGCCCGAGGGCAGCCTGGCCTTCTGGCTGAAGCGCTTCGAGCAGTACGGCGTGACCTACAACAAGCCCAGCGAGAAGTTCGGCGAGTCGTACCTCACGTTCCTCGATCCGGACGGGCTCAAGCTGGAATTGGTGGTGTCGAAGAATCCTGATCCGCGCACGCCCTGGACCACGGCCGAGGTCGGGGCCGACGTGGCCACCAAAGGATTCCACCACGTGACGCTGACCCTGGCCGACATCAAAGGCACGGCCGACGTGCTGACCGACATCTTCGGCTACACGCTGGTGGAGCAGCACGTAAACCGCTACCGCTTCGCCACCGACACGGTGCTGGGCGCGCAGCTGGTGGACTTGGTGGAAGCGCCGGGCGAAAAGCGCGGGCAGGTTGCGGCCGGCTCGGTGCACCACGTGGCCTTCCGCGTGCCCGACGACGCGGCGCACCAGCACTTCCGCCAGAAAATTGCCGCCAAGGGCTTCAACGTCACCCCGCAGATCGACCGCGACTACTTCCGCGCCATCTACTTCCGCGAGCCGGGCGGGGTGCTCTTCGAAGTAGCCACCGACAACCCCGGCTTCACCGTGGATGAGCCACTCGGCGAGCTGGGTACGCACCTGATGCTGCCCCGCCAGCACGAGCCCCTGCGTGCCCAACTCGAAAACCACCTGCCCAAACTCACTTACTGAGCCGCGCCATGAACTACCAACCCTTGCATTACCTCTACCAGCCGGCCACGGCGGCCCCCACGGGCCAGACGCTGCTGCTGCTGCACGGCACCGGCGGCGACGAGCGGGACCTGCTGCCGCTGGCCGCGCGCTTCGGGGCGGGACTGAACGTGCTGAGCGTGCGCGGCAACGTGCTGGAAGGGGGCATGCCCCGCTTTTTCCGCCGCCTGGGCATGGGTATTTTCGACGAGGACGACGTGCGCTTCCGCACCCACGAGCTGGCGGCGTTTCTGCAGCGGGTAAGCCAGCAGGAAGGCTTCGAAGCCACGCAGGTGGTGGCCGCGGGCTACTCCAACGGGGCCAACATTGCCGGCAGCCTGCTGCTGCTCTACCCCGAGCTGCTGGCCGGCGCGGTGCTCTGGCGCCCCATGCAGCCGCTCACCCGCGAAGTGCCCGCCGTGTACACCACGCGCCGCCCGCCCGTGTTCTTTAACCCCGGCACCCGCGACCCGACCGTGGACCCGGCCGCCACGGAGCGCTACGCCGCGCTGCTCACCGCCGCCGGCTTTCCGCTCACCCGCCAGGATACGCCCGCCGGCCACAACCTGACCCAGACCGACGTGGACGCGGCCGTGGCCTGGTTTCAGCAGCACTTTGCCGCCGCTGCCACCTCGTAAACGCGCAACGTAGCGCGCCTTGGGAATGGTAATTTCCAGGCAAGCCGAAAGCCCCGTCGACACCACTCTACCGAACAACGAAGCGGTAGAGAGGCGTCGACGGGGCTTTTCGCTGGACGTTTCTTCCGACTCACCGTGCATGCGGCCTTTGGTGAGCAACCAAGCGGCAGGCTACGAGCTGCCGGCTAGCTGACGGGCGCTTTGTTCCAGTGCTGCAGGATGTCGGGGAAGCTGACTTCGACCCAGTCGGCCAGGGCGCGCACTTTCTGGGCGGCCTGCTGGCCCAGGGGCGTCAGGCTGTACTCCACGTGCGGCGGCACCACCTCGTAGGCCACGCGGTTCACCAGGCCGTCGGCTTCCAGCCATTGCAGCGTCTGGGCCAGCATCCGCTCACTCACCCCGTCGATCAGGCGGCGCATTTCGCTGAAGCGGCGGGTGTGGCCTTCCAGCACCATCAGTACCAGCACGCCCCAGCGGCTGGTGATGTGCTTGAGCACCGTGCGCGACGGGCAGTTGGCCGACAGCAGGTCGCCGCGCCCGAGCCGCTCCGACAGCGTGGCCGCGGCTTCGGCCACGGGCAGCGAATCTTTTTTCATACTTACCTTTTTGTACGTACTTACTTTGCGTAAGTAAAGGTAATAGCTTTGCCCCGTCATCTACTTAACCGACCCGAATATGAGCATTGCTATTACCGGCGCCACGGGCCACCTCGGCCGTCTCGTCATCGAAAAGCTGAAAGCCCGCGTGCCCGCCGACCAGCTGGTGGCCCTGGTGCGCACCCCGGCGAAAGCCGCCGACCTGGGCGTGGAAGCGCGTGAGGCCGACTACACTCAGCCGGCCACCCTCAGCGCGGCCCTGCGCGGCGTAGATACGCTGCTGCTGATTTCGTCGAGCGAGGTGGGCCAGCGGGCCGTCCAGCACCACAACGTCATCGAAGCCGCCCGGCAGGCGGGCGTCAAGCGCCTGGTGTACACCAGCGTGCTGCACGCCGACCGCTCGCCGCTGAGCCTGGCCGAAGAGCACCGCGCCACGGAAGCCGAGCTACAGGCGTCGGGCCTGGCGTACACGCTGCTGCGCAACGGCTGGTACACCGAAAACTACACCGGCTCGGTGCCCGGCGCCTTGGCCGGCGGGGCCTTCATCGGCAGCGCCGGGGAGGGCAACATCAGCTCGGCGACCCGGGAAGACTTTGCAGAGGCTGCCGCGGTGGTGCTCACCAGCGCCGGCCACGAAGGGCAGACTTACGAGCTGGCCGGCGACGACGCGTACACGCTGACCGAGCTGGCCGCCGAAGTTTCGCGCCAGACCGGCAAGGACATTCCCTACCGCAACCTGCCCGTGGCCGACTACGCCGCCGCGCTGGCGGGTTTCGGCGTACCCGAGGGCTACGCGCACGGCATTGCCAGCTGGGATGCCGACGCCGCCGGCGGGGCCCTCTTCGACGACAGCCGCCAGCTCTCCAAGCTCATTGGGCGCCCCACCACGCCGCTGGCTACGGCCGTAGCCGCCGCCCTGCGGTAAGCACGCCGCCTGTTCGGCTTTGCCGGGCCCGCCGCGCACACCCCTGTCCGGGAGGGTGCACGGCGGGCCCGTGGCGTTGCCGGCGCTTGCCCGTTTTCTGCTGAACTTGCCGGCATGAACCGTAAGACCCTTTCCCAGTGGCTGCCCCTGGCCCTTTTTGCCCTGGTCATGTTCACCGACCTGCGGCCCATCGTGCTGGGCGGGCTGCAGCGCGGGCTGCTGGCTACCGGGCTGTGGAAAGCTGCGGCGCCGGTGTCGCCCGTGCCTCGGCCGGCCATCGTCGCCACCGGGGGCGCGGCGTACCCGCACGACTTGCCGCTCTTCACCCTGGATGGCCAGCGCACCAACCTGAGCGCGCTGCAGGGCAAAGTGGTTTTCGTGAACCTGTGGGCCAGCTGGTGCCCGCCCTGCGTGGCCGAAATGCCCGGCATCCACGGCCTCTACCAGAAAACCGACAAGTCGAAGGTGGCCTTCGTGATGATTTCCCTCGACGAGAAGCCCGCCAAAGCCCAGGCCTTGCTCCGGCGCCAGGGCTACACGTTCCCCGTGTACTTTCCCGCCGGTCCGCTCGCCCCGCCCTTCGATTCCAACTCCATTCCGTCGACGGTCATCCTGACGCCGGACGGCCTGGTGGCGGCACGCCACGAGGGCATGGCCGATTACGACACGCCCGCGTTTAAAGCGGCGCTGGAAAAGCTGGCGGCAGAGTAGCCGCCCCGGTGTGCATAAGGTGCAGGGGCCGGCGAGCTGTACCAAGCGTAGCCTCAGCGGCCGGAGTGGCGTCTGGCTTCATCGGGCCTGCCTGGGTCGATGCCTGACGCCTTTTGCATCGGCACCGGATAGCGGTGTGACGCGCCGCCGTTTAAGGTCGGCCCCGGGTTACGGTCGCCGCAGGTATTTGCGCAGGGCCGGCCGGTGCAGGGCGCGCAGGCCCTCGGCCACCACTTCTGCGTTCAGCCGGGCGCCCGCCTCAAGGGTGTGCGTGTGGTCGGTGGCGTTGAAGTAGCTGCGGCGCACGGCGTCTTCGCCGGTTTGGTCGTAGCGGTCGGCAATGCGCTGGTTGAGGTCGAGGAACGGCACGCCTTCCTGCCGGGCGGCCGCGGCCGCCCAGGCCGCGTAGCCGGTGGCGGCGCGCTTGACTTGGCCGGCCGTCCACTGGTTGCGCGGCACCGGCGAGCAGACAATGGGCGTGGCGCCTTTGGCCTTGACCTCGGCGATGAACTGGCGCAGGTACCAGCCGTAGGTGTGTACCGTTTCGGATCGGCGGGTGAGCAGGTTGGTGATGGCCTCGGTTTCGGGACCGTTGCCCGGCAGCGTGCCGCGGGCCCGCAGCGTGTCGTTGACGGGGCTGCTGTCGTTGTGGCCAAACTGCAGGAGCACGAAGTTGCCGGGCTGCAGGCGGGCCTGCACCCTGGCCCAGTGGCCTTGCGTGCGAAACGTGCGGCTGCTGGTGCCGCCCAGGGCGTGGTTTTCCACCCGCAGGCGCGTCGTGTCGACGTGCGGGGCCAGAAAAGAGCCCCAGCCCCACAGGCCCCCGTCGCCGCGGCCCTTGCCGTTTTTTACCGTGGAATCACCGATCAGGTACAGCGTCGGCCGGCGCTTGGCGGGGCTGGTCAAGGCCATGAGCAAGGCGGCCAGCACGGCCAGCCCCAGCAGGGGCCACCCACGGCGGATGGGTTGGCGCGCCAGCAGCGCCGGCACGCGAAAGAACGGGAAAGCGGGCATGGACAGCGGGGATAAGAGGGGCAATTTCAGCAAGGAGGGCGGTTCCGGCATCCTGCACCTACCTGCGCCGCCCGGCCGCGTTACGGGCTCTGCTCAGGCCGCTGCTGGCCAACGACGCCTTGAGTCACCCCGCCCCGCCGGCGCCTGCGAAACAGCCAACGGCTTGGTGAAGAGTATCACAGCCAATAAACGGGGCCTGATACCGTATGGGTTGGACGTCGCGCCGGCCTGCAGCCCGCCCCCTGGTGCGCGGCCGACAGCCCCTGCCGCGCCGTGGCCCGGCCCGACGGAAACCAACGGTCTGGACTCGGGGCGTGTGCTTCCAGGCTGACCGGTGCGGGCCCGGCTACGGCCGGCGGCCAGACCGCCGGCCGGTTTTTGCGTCGGCGCTTGGCCCTGCGGGCGCACAGAGGCGCTATTTCGGAAGTGCCGGATAGCCGGGGAAGGCGTACTTTGCGTAATGCCTCGGTGAACTGGCCTTACGCTCGGTGGCGTATTCTCTCCGCGTAGATCCGATATGACGAGCTTTCCGGCCCTGCTGTCCGCTTTCAATGCCCTGCCGGGCGCCTACGTGTTGCTGACGGCTGACCTGCGGATTGAGGCCGTCAGCGACGCGTACCTGACCGCTACGCTCACCCGGCGCGAGCAGCTACTGGGCGAGTACATGTTCGACGCCTTCCCCGACAATCCTGCGGTGCCCGAAGCCCGGAGTGTCCGCAACCTGCAGGCTTCGCTGGCGCGGGTGCTGGCCACGGGGCAGCCACACGAAATGCCCCGGCAGCACTACGACGTGCCCGACCCCGCGCACCCGGGCCGATTTGTGGAGCGCTACTGGCTCGTGCGCAACATTCCTTTGCCGGACGAGCAAGGGCAAACCAGCCACATTTTGCACGTGGCGCAGGACGTAACGGCGCAGGTGCAGGCCGAAACCTCCCTGCAGGACCGCCGGCAGGGCGAACTTGCGGCCCAGGCCGAAGCCGAGGTGCAGCGCGCCCGCTTGCACGCCCTGCTGACGCAGGCCCCGGTGCCGATGGCCAGCCTGCGCGGGCCGCAGCACCGGGTGGATCTGGCCAACGAGCGTTTCCGGGAATTGTTCGGAAACCGGGCCATGGTGGGGCTGCTCTACGAAGAGGCGGTGCCGGAGCTGAAATACCAAGCGTTTTTCGACCTGCTGGACGAGGTGTACCGCACCGGCGAAACGTACCACGGCAGCGAGCAGCTGGCCTACATCGACCGCACCAACTCGGGCCGGCCAGAACCGCTGTACTTCACCTTCATCTACCAAGCTACCCGCGACGTGGGCAATAAGGTGACGGGCATCGTCATCGTGGCCCACGACGTGACCGAGCAGGTGGAAGCCCGCCAGCAGGTACAGGCGCTGAACCAGGAGCTGGCCGCCGCCAACGAAGAGCTGCAGGCTGCCAACGCGGAATTTTGGGCCAATAACGCGGAGCTCATCAGCACCCAGCAGCAACTGCACCGGCTCAACGGCCAGCTGGAGGCCCGCGTGCTGGAGCGCACCGACGCGCTTCAGCAGGCCCGGGCCGAAACCGAACGCCAGCGCCAGCGGCTGGAAAGCCTGTTTATGCAGGCCCCCGCGGCCATTTGCATCCTCGAAGGCCCCGAGCTGGTGTACCGGCTCGTCAACCCCGGCTACCAGCAGCTGTTTCCGGGGCGGGTGCTGCTGGGCCGGCCCCTGCTGGCGGCCCTGCCCGAAATTGCCGGTCACGAAGTGTACCGCACTTTCCGCCGGGTGTACGAAACCGGCCTCACGCACCGGGAGCGGGCCATGCTGATTCCGCTGACCCGCCCTGACGGCGGCGCCCTGGAAGACCGGTATTTCGACTACATCCAGCAGGCGCGCTACGACGAGCAAGGGCGCATCGACGGCGTGCTGGTCTTCGCCTTCGAGGTGAGTGAGCAGGTGCGGGCCCGCCAGGCCAGCGAAGCCGCCGCCCAGCAGCTGGAGTTGCTCACCGACGCGCTGCCCGTGCTCATCAGCTACGTAGACCGGGCCCACACCTACCGATTTGCCAACCGGGCCTACGAAACGTGGTTTGGCCTCACGCCCGAGCAGCTGGTGGGCCGCCCGGCGCGGGAAGTCATCGGCGAGGCGGCCTACGGCCGGGTGGCCGGCTACATGGCGCGGGCCCTGGCCGGCGAGTGGGTGGACTTCGAGGCGACCATGCCTTACCGCGAGGGGTTCACCCGCCACATCCACACCAGTTACGTGCCCGATATGCGCGACGGCGTGGTCGGGGGCTTCTACAGCCTGGTGGCCGACGTGACGGAGCAGGTGGAGGCGCGCCAGCAGGTGCAAGCGCTGAACGAGGAACTGCGGGCCTCCAACCGCGAGCTGCGCCGCCACCACGCCGAGTTGGCCCGCAGCCAGCAGGCCGTGCTCGATGCGGCCCAGCGCCGGGCGCAGGAGCGCGAAACGCTCTACCAGGTGTTTGAGCAGACGCCGGCCTGCATCGCGCTGCTGCGCGGGCCCGAGCATCGCTTCGAGTACGTCAACGCCGCGTACCAGCAACTGTTTCCGGGCCGGCAGCTGGTTGGGCTGCCCCTGGCCGAGGCCCTGCCCGAAACCACGACGCAAGGCTTCCTGGCCTGGATGAACAAGGTGTACGAGACGGGCGAGACGTTTTTCGGCAACGAGCTGCTGCTGCGGGTGCAACAAGCCGACGGCCGGCCGGCGCAGGACGTGTACTTCACCTTCACCTACCAAGCCTACCACGAAAACGGCACCGTCGTCGGCATCTCCATTTTCGCTTACGACGTGACCGAGCAGGTGCTGGCCCGCCAGGAGCGCGAAACCGAGCGGCAGCGGCTGCACGGGCTGTTTATGCAGGCCCCGGCCGGCATCTGCATTCTGAACGGCCCCGAGCTGATATTTGAGTTCGTCAACCCCGGCTACCAGCAGCTGCTGCCCGGTCGGACGCTGGTGGGCCGCCCCATTCTGGAAGCCATGCCCGAAATCAGCGGCACCCAGGTCGAAACGCTGCTGCGCCGGGCCTACGACGAAGGCCAGACCCACGAAGCCCAGGGCCTGCTCATTTCCCTGGCCCGCGGGAGCGACGCGGAGCTGGAGGACCGCTACTTCACCTTCGTGTACCAGCCCCGCCGCGACGCCCAGCAGCGCGTCAACGGGGTGCTGGTGTTCGTGTTTGAGGTGAGCGAGCAGGTGGCGGCCCGCCGGGCCGCCGAAGCCAGCGCCGAGCAGGCCCGGGCCCTGGCCGAGGAGCTGGGCGCCACCAACGAGCAGCTCACGCGCACCAACGTCGATCTGGATACCTTCATCTACACGGCCTCCCACGACCTCAAAGAACCCATTACCAACCTCGACGGGCTGGTGCGCGAGCTGCAAAGCCAGTTGCCCGAAGCGGCCGCGCACCCCTTGGTGCCCCGCCTGCTGACCATGATGCAGGACGCGGTGAAGCGCTTCCAGCTGACCATCGCCCAGCTCACCGACCTGGCGCAGCTGCAGCAGGCCCGGCCCGAGCCGGCGGAGGTCGTCGACGTAGCGGCCGTCGTCGAAGCCGTGAGCCTGGACCTGGCGGCGTCCTTGGCGGCGGCCGAGGCCCGCCTGCAGGTAGAGGTAGCTGCCGGGCTCACCGTTACGTTTGCGCCCAAGCACCTGCGCAGCATCGTGTACAACCTGCTCAGTAACGCCGTCAAATACCGCTACCCTGGCCGGCCACTGTTGGTGCAGCTGCGCTGTTTCCGCGCCGCCGGCGACACCGTGCTGGAAGTGCAGGACAACGGCCTGGGCCTCCACGAGTGGCAGCGCGCCAAGTTGTTCAGACTGTTTCAGCGCCTGCACGCCCACGTGGAGGGTTCGGGCATGGGCCTCTACATCCTTAAGCGCATCGTAGACAACGCCGGCGGCCGCATCGAAGTGGACACGCAGCCGGCCATCGGCTCCACGTTCCGCGTGACCCTGCCGGGCTGAGGCCGGCGCGGCGGGTTCCGGGCCTGCCGGTCAGCGCGGGGCGGCAGCCGTCGGGCTTGGCTACCCCGGTCGATTTACTTATATTGGAGATGCCCGTTCCCCGCCAGGGCCACCGCCATGAAGCGCTTTGTTTCGACCAACTGCCAAGATTGCCCGGCCTGGTCTCGCTCGCCGCTCGCCTGCTGCCCGGGCGAAGCGCCGGAACTGGCGGAGCTCAGCAAGACGTGCCAGCAGTACCAGCGCGGGCAGTTCATCTTTCGCGAAGGCAGTCACCCATTGGGCATGTACTGTGTGCACAGCGGCTCCCTGAAGGTCCGCAAGGTGGGCGGCGACGGCAAGGAACACATCGTGCGGCTGGCCAAGGAAGGCGACGTGCTCGGCTACCGCGCGCTGCTGGCCGGGGAGGCCCATTCGGCCGACGCTGTGGCCCTCGACGACGCGGTGGTGTGCCTGCTGCCGCGCGCGGGCTTTTTCCGGCTCGTCGAGCACCACGCGCCGTTTGCGTCCGCGATGATGAAGTTGTTATCCAGTGCTTTGGGCGAGGCGGAGGAGCGCATGCTGCACCTGGCTTACAAGCCCGTGCGCGAGCGGCTGGCCGAGGCCCTGCTGCTGCTGCTGCGCACCTACAGCCACCCAGCCAGCCCCCAGCTCATCTCCGTCACCCGCGACGACCTGGCGGCCCTGGTGGGCACGGCCAAAGAAACGGTGAGCCGCTTCATGGCGGAGTTGAAGAACGAGGGCGTGCTCCGCACCAAAGGCCGGCAAATCACCGTCCTGAACCCAACGCGGCTGGTGGAAATTGCGACGCTTTACGAGTAGGCCCGTCGTGCCGCAGAACCGGCAGTAGCCCGAACGCCCGGCGCGGGAGCAAGACGGTGGGACGTTAACCGCCGCAGGATTGAGCTTCCGAGCGGAGCCAGGGAGCCAGGGGCCCGGCTACGAAATACAACCGCTCGGTGCCTTGCTGCCGGACCAGCAGGGCCCAACGCGGGTAGTACAGGCCCAGGGGCGTAGGCACGCTGAAGCCGGCGGGCAGCTCGGCAAACAGCTGGATTGGCCCGGCAGGGCCGGGCGCCGTTCCGTCCCTTTGCCGGTGCTCCGTCAGCTCCTGCGGCCCGCACAGTTTCTGCACGTAAGACGACCCCGCCCGCTCGTAATGGATGCCCGCTGCCAGCGCCCGGCGCTGGCAGCGGTTCAGCAGCGGGCCCACCTGCTCGATAAAGAGGCGGGGCGCCAGCTGAAAATCGGGCAGGCGGTGGCTGGCGGTCAGGATGCGGGCCAGGCTACGGCGCGTCAGCTGGGTGCGCTCCTGCAGCTCGGTCAGCACGTCGGGCAAAGGGGTTGGGGCTTCGTCAGGGGCATCAGCAGCTGCGCCATCGGGGCCGGTGGAAGGGCCAGCCAGGCTGACGTGCGCCGGCGTGGGCACTACGGAAGGCATCTGCCGGACGGCCAGCACGCAGGCCTGGATCAACGGCTCATCGTCGAACTCGGCGCGGAAGAGGGTATGCTGGCGGATGCGGTGCCACACGGCCTCCAATTCGGGCGGCAAGCCAACGGCCTGGGCCTGCGCGGGCGCCGGCAGCTGCGCGTCCGCGTTGCGCAGGCCCAGGCCGTTGGCCCGCTGGCGCAGCAGCGCCGCCACGGGCTCCTGCCAGGCGGCCAGCGGCGCGGGCAGCACCAGCGTGTGCTCGCGCAACGCCGTGCGCAGGGCAGCCAGCACGCGGTTTTTGGCGTCGAGGTAGCCCTGGGCGCGCAGCCACTGCCACATCGCCTGTGCCGGCTCCGGGCCCAGCGCCCTGGCCTCGCCGGTAGCCACGTCCACGGCTTGCAGGCCCGCCAGCTGGTGGGCTTCCACCACGCCCAGGCGCAGGCCCGTGTCGGCCTCGGTTTCGCGCTGCAGGTGGTCGGCAAATTCCTCGTAGCTCTCGGAAGCCACCACCGTCAGCGTGTTCACGGCCGCGTCGCGCACCCGCTCGCCGTGCTGGTTTACGCACAGGCGCAGCCCGCGGCCAATGGTCTGGCGCCGCTCCCGCTCCGAGCCCATGTCGCGCAGGGCGCACACCTGAAACACGTTGGGGTTGTCCCAGCCTTCGCGCAAAGCTGAGTGCGAGAAGATGAACCGCAGCGGGGTGTCGACGCTGAGCAGCCGCTCCTTGTCGCGCATGATCAGGCTGTAGGCCCGCTCGGCGTTGTCGCGGCCGGCCTTGTTGTTTTCGGCCGTATCCGTCCAGCCGCCCTTGCGGTCCACTGAGAAGTACCCGGCGTGCGCGGCCGCGGCGTGCGCGGCCCAGTCCGGCTCGGCGGCTGGCCAGAGGGCGCGGTAGCGGGGCTGCCGGATCAGCTGGCAGTACTCCTGCTCGAAGACGCGGGCGTACTCGCCGGGCTGCGCGGTGCGGTCCGGCCCGAAGCGGCGGTAGCGCTCCACCGCGTCGACGAAAAACAAACTCAGCACCTTGATGCCCAGCGGGAGCAGGCGCAGCTCCTTGTCGAGGTGCGCCTGGATGGTGCGCCGGATCATGCGCCGCTTCACCTCCGCCGGATCGGGGCCGCCCACGGGCCGGTCGGGCAGCAGCCACGCCGCGCCGCGGGGCCCGAGCAGCTCCAGCCGCTGGTCTTTGCGCCCGGCGCGGATGGCACCCACGCGGTAGCCGGCGTACACCGCGCGGCCGGCGAGCGGCTCCAGCTCGGCGCCGGGCAGCAGCCAGTGCGCCTGGCGGGTGCGGCGGCCGGCCAGCTCGGTTTCCACTTCCACCAGGGCGCTGGGCTTTCGGCGCCGGCTGCGGGTGGCCAGCAGCTTCACGTAGGCCGCATCGGGCGGGCCCGTCACGGCCAGGGCGGCCACCTCGATCTGCTTGACCAGCTGCCGTTCGTAGGCATCCACCGCGTCGAGGCGGTACACCATGTGGTGCTTGTCGGCGTGGGTCGCGGAATAGCGCAGCGTGCACAGCGGCGCCAGCCGTTCGATGGCGCGCCGGCCCTGCCCGCTGAGCCCGCCGTCGACGGACTGCGGCTCGTCGATGATGACCACCGGCCGGGTGGCCCGGATCAGGTCGACGGGCCGCTCGCCGCCGGTTTTGTCGTTGGGGCGGTAGAGCACGTTGGCGGTGGGCCGGTCGGTGGCGGCCTGCTGCGCGGCCCGGGTTTCGTCGCCGAACTTGTTGATGGCGCCCACCGTCACGATCATCACCTGGATGTGCGGGCTGGTGGCGAAGCCGCGCACCTGCCCCAGCTTGCCCGAGTCGTAAATGAAGTACTCGCAGGGCACGCCCGCGTACAGGCCGCGGAAGTGCTCAGCGGTGATTTGCAGGGTTTTATAAACGCCTTCCTTGATGGCCACCGAAGGCACCACCACCACAAACTTGCTGAAGCCGTAGCGGCGGTGCAGCTCGAAGGCCGTGCGCAGGTACACGTAGGTTTTGCCCGTGCCCGTCTCCATTTCCACCGTGAAGTCGGCCGAGCGGAGTTGCTCGGCGGCCGGCAGGCCGTGGCGCAGCTGCACCGCGCGCAGGTTGGCCAGCAGGGCCTTGGGGGCGAGCCGCAGGCAGTTGCCTACGCCCAGCTCGGCCGGGGCGGCGCCGGGCTGCTCCTCGTGCGGGGCCGCGGCCACCGTAAACTCGTTGCGGCCGGTTTCCTGCCCCCGAAACAGGTCGCACACCGCGTCGACGGCGGCCTGCTGGTAGTCGAGGTGGGATTCGAAGTGGAGTTTCATGCGGGAGGGGAGTAGCCTGCCGGCAGCCGCGCGGGCCGCGGGAAGCCGGCTTACAGGCTGCGGATCAGGCGGCGCTCGAAGCCGGCCTGCACCAGAATGGCGGTAAAGTTGGCTTTGGCTGCTTCGGAGCGGAAGGCGCTGTCGCGCAGCACCACCTGCGTCTCGCCCTCGGGGGCCAGCTCGGCGCGCCAGGCGGCCAGGTTCAGGGCCAGCGCCTCCACCTCGGCCGGGCCGATGCGCGCCGAAAGGCAGGCCAGCAGGGCGCCGCCGGCCACGGCGTACAGCGTGTGGCCGGCCACGGCGCGCGCCTGCACCGGGGCCGTGAGCGGCAGCCCGCGCTTCAGGGCCAGCTCGGTGAGCAGGTCCTGGTCGGTGCGGCCGGGCTTCAGCTGGTCCTGGGCCGCCAGCAGCTCGGCTTCCAGGTCGGCGGGGCTGGGGTCCCAAGCGCGCAGGTTGCTCGTGTCGAGGCGGTACACGCGAAAACCCAGGTCGCCGCGAAAGGCGGGGTGGTCGGCCTGCACCTTGCGGGCGGCGCGGCGCAGGCGCTCCTTGGTCAGCTCGGCGATGGTGCGCGGGCGGCCGAGCCGGTCGCAGTAGGCAGCGGCGGCTTTCTGGTGGCGGTTGGCGGCGCGCAGCGGCTCGGGCAGCTGCACCAGCAGGTAGCGGCGCGAGCCGCCGTCGGCCGCGTTCTGGGCCATCACGGCGTGGCCGGTGGTGCCCGAGCCGGCGAAGAAATCCAGGATCAGGTCGTTCGGCTCGCGGGCCCAGAGCTGCAGCATGCGCTCCACCAGCTCCACGGGCTTGGGCGTGTCAAACACGTCGGCCTGCATCAGGGCCTTGAGGCGGGCCGTGGCCGTGGCCGTGTAATACTTATCGTCCCACCAGGTGGTGTCGGTTTTGCGGGCCTGCTCGGAGTCGCGGCGGTAGTGCTTCTGCTGCAGGCCCTTGCCGGCCTTCACGATCAGGCCCTGCTCGTACATGGCCTGCATGCGCTCCTGCGAGTAGCGGAAGTAGCCCGTCACGCCCAGAAACGTGTAGTGGGGGTTGCCCTTGGCCGCCCCGCCCGGCCCATCCACGGGCACGTGCTTGTAGGGGCCGCGCTCGTCGCTGAGCTTGAAGCCCTTCAGGTCGGGCGGCAGGCCGAAGGCGGCGCGCCGGCCGAAGATTTTCGCCTGGTCCTTGGCGTAGAGCAGGATGAAGTTGTGGTTGGCGGAAATGATTTTGTCGTTCGAGACGGACGCGCGGGCCTTGTGGCAGATGATGGCCAGGCGGTTTTCCTCGCCGAAGATTTCGTTGAGCAGCCGGCCCGTGTTTTCCACCTCGTGGTCGTCGATGGACACGAACAGCACCCCGTCGTCGCGCAGCAGGTGGCGGGCCAGGTGCAGGCGCGGGTACATCATGTTCAGCCAGTCGGTGTGGAAGCGGCCCGAGGCTTCGGTATTGGCGGCGAGCTTGCGCCCCGCGCCGGCCGCGGGCTGCCCTGTCAGCTCCTGGTAGCGGCGCAGGCTGTGCTGAAAGTTGTCGGGGTACACGAAGTCCTTGCCCGTGTTGTAGGGCGGGTCGATGTAGATGAGCTTGACTTGCCCGGCGTAGCTTTTCTGCAGCAGCTTGAGCACCTCCAGGTTGTCGCCCTCCAGCACCAGGTTCTGGGTGGTGTCCCAGGCCACGCTGTCTTCGGGGGCGGGGCGCAGCGTGGCGGTGCTCGGCTGCAGGGCCAGCTGCCGGGCGCGGCGCTTGCCGTGCCAGGTCAGGCCGTACTTCTCTTCCTGGGTTTCCACGTTGTCCTCGCCCAGCAGCTGCCGCAGCACCGCCAGGTCCACCTTGCCATCGGTAAAGGCCTCCGGCAACGCGGCGCGGAGCCGGGCCAGGTGGGCGGCGGCGAGGTCGGCCGAGCGGGCCAGCGGGTCTTGGGCGGTGATGGGGTCCACGAAAAAGCAGTGGGAAGCGGAAAACAAAGCAGCGCGCGGCGCCGGCAGGGGAGAAGCTGGCCGCGGCAAACCCCGCTGCGCTGCGCAAAGACCACGAAAGTAGCCCCGCCGGGCGGGTTATCCTAATGACGACCGGGGCCGCGCCGCCCCAAAGATACCCAGCCGGCGGGCGCCGGCCCGGGCCCGGCCGCGCGCGGTTTGGCCGCGCACCGCACAGTACAGGAGAGTTGCCCGCGCGGGGTTTTGTCTCTTGGGGCAACGTTACTGCTCCGTTTCGATGTCCCTGGCCCGCCGTTTTCCGCTTGTTCCCCGCCCCGCGCTGCCGGGGCTGCTGGCCCTGCTGGGGCTGGCCGCAGGCGGCGCCACGGCTCCGGCGCGGTCGGTGCCGGACCGGCTGGTGGTGCTCACCTTCGACGACGCGGCCCTCAGCCACGCCACCTACGTGGCGCCGCTGCTGAAGAAGTACGGCTTCGGGGCCACCTTCTTCGTGTGCGAGTTTCGCCAGCCCGCCTTCGCCGACAAAACCCACTACATGAGCTGGGAGCAGATCCGCGGGCTCGACCGGCAGGGCTTCGAAATCGGGAGCCACACGCTCACGCACCGGCACGTGAACAAAATGACGGCCGCCGAGCTGGGCGCCGAGCTGGACTCCATCGAAGGGCGCTGCCGGCGCTACGGCATCCGGCGGCCCGTCAGCTTTGCCTACCCCGGCTACGACACGCACCCCACGGCCCTGCAGGTGCTGCCCGCTCGCGGCTACCGCCTGGCCCGCACCGGCGGCCCGAAAAACAACCTGACCCGGGCCTACGACCCGGCGGCCGATTCGCCGCTGCTGATTCCGAGCTTCTCGACCAGCGGGCCCGACTCGGCGGCCGTGTTCGGGGCGCTGCGCCAGGCCAAGGACGGCCGCGTGGTGGTGCTCACCCTGCACGGCGTCCCCGACACGGCCCACGACTGGGTGAGCACGCCGCCGGCTCACTTCGAGGCCTACCTGCGCTACCTGCACCGGCACCGCTACCGCGTGGTGGCCCTGCGCGACGTGGCCCGCTACCTGCCCCCGCCCACGGCCGCGTCGGCCCCCTGACGTCCCCGCGTTCCAACCTTTCCAACCCACCCGAATATGTTCGCAGCAATCAGGAATAGCGCCTTCGGACCCGCCCTGCTCGGCGGGCTGCTGCTGGCCGGCAGCGCCCAGGCGCAGGCCCGGCTGGCCACCGGCAGCCAGCAGCCCATGCCCGCCGAGTGGCTCGATGAGGACACCGGCCACAAGGTGGTGCGCCTCACGCCCGCCGACGGCGCCAACGCCAGCTTCTACTTCCACAACCGCCCCTTCGTGAGCGGCAAGGAGGGCACCCGCATGGTGTATTACCACTCCGACGAGAAGGGCAAGCAGCTGCGCACCATCGACCTGAAGACGCGCGCGGTGGTGCCGCTCACGCGCTATTTCCAGCAGGTGCAGGGCGAAATCGTGGCCCCGAAGCGGCGGGAGGTGTTTTACCAGACCGGCGACTCGGTGTACGCCACCCACGTGGACACCCGCCAGACCCGGCTGGTGTTCGTGTTTCCGGCCGACTTTAAGGCCAGCATCACCACCCTGAACGCCGACGAAACCCAGCTGGGCGGCGCCTGGGGCTCGGACGCGGAAAAGGAAATCTACCGGCAGTACCCGGAGAAAAAGGACTACTTCCGCCGCATCTACGAGGCCAAGCTGCCGCGCACGCTCTTCACCGTGAGCACCGAGGGCCGGCAGCTCACCAAGCTCTTCTCCGACAAGGCCTGGCTGAACCACGTGCAGTTTTCGCCCACCGACCCGCGCCTGCTCATGTTCTGCCACGAGGGGCCCTGGGAGCTGGTGGACCGCATCTGGACCATCGACACGCAGACCAAGCAGGTGAAGCTGGTGCACAAGCGCACGATGGACCGCGAAATTGCCGGCCACGAGTGGTTCGGGGCCGACGGCAAGACCATCTGGTTTGACCACCAGCTGCCCCGCGGCGCCACCTTCTTCGTCACGGGCACCGACCTGAAAACGGGCAAGGAAAAGAAGTACGAGCTGACCCGCGACGAGTGGTCGGTGCACTACACCTCCGCACCCGACCAGAAAACCTTTGCCGGCGACGGGGGCTACCCCACCTCGGTGGCGCACTCGCCCAACGGGCACTGGATCTACCTGTTCCGGCCCGACGGCGACCGGTTCAAGTCGGAAAAGCTGGTGAACCTGGGCAAGCACGACTACAAGCTGGAGCCCAACGTGCACTACTCGCCCGACGGCAAGTGGATCATCTTCCGCGCCAACTTCGAGGGCCAGAGCCAGGTGTACGCCGTCGAAATAGCCAAGGCCGCATCCTAAGCGCCGGCGGCGGCATATTTGCCGACCCCGGCCGGCCCCGAACCGATTCCATCAACCACGTTCGCACCCTTACGGCCGCCCGCAGGCGGCTTCCCACCCCATGAACGCACCCTCCCTGACCAGCCCCCTGAGCCGCCGCGCCTTCGCCCAGAGCCTGGGCGTGCTCGGCGCCGGCCTGCTGCTGCCCAGCTGGGCCGCCGCGGCTCCTTCCACGGAACTGCCCAAGAAAAAGGCCATCCTCAAGAAGATGACCCTGGCCAACCGCTACTTCATGCAGCAGTGGCCCGACGCGGGCAAGTCCATCACCACCAACAAAACCCGCCCCAGCAACATCTGGACGCGCGGCGTGTACTACGAAGGCCTGATGGCGCTGTACGGCGTGGACCCGCAGAAAAGCTACTACGACTACGCCGTGCAGTGGGGCGACAAGCACAAGTGGGGCCTCAACAACGGCATCCAGACCCGCAACGCCGACAACCAGTGCTGCGGCCAGACCTACCTGGCCCTCTACGAAATCGACCCCCGGCCCGAGCGCGTGCGCGACATCAAGGCCAGCATCGATCTGATGCTGGAAACGGACAAGGCCGACGACTGGTGGTGGATTGATGCCCTGCAGATGGCCATGCCCGTGTTTGCCAAGCTGGGCGTGATGTACCAGGACAACCGCTACTTCGAGAAGATGTACCAGCTGTACAACTACTCCAAGACCGTGCACGGCGGCAACGGCCTCTACAACCCGCAGGACCAGCTCTGGTGGCGCGACAAGGACTTCGTGCCGCCCTATAAGGAGCCCAACGGCGAGGACTGCTACTGGAGCCGCGGCAACGGCTGGGTGGTGGCCGCCCTGGTGCGCACGCTCGAAATCCTGCCCCCGGGCGCCCCGCACCGCGAGGAGTACGAGCAGATGTACCTGGCCATGGTGAAGGCCCTGCCCGCCCTGCAGCGCCCGGACGGCTACTGGAACGTGAGCCTGCACGATGCGACGCACTTCGGCGGCAAGGAGCTGACCGGCACCGCCCTGTTCACTTACGGCATGGCCTGGGGCATCAACCACGGCCTGCTCGACGCCAAGCAGTACCAGCCCATCATTGCCCGGGCCTGGAACGCCATGGCCACCGAGTGCGTGCACAAAAACGGCTTCCTGGGCTACGTGCAGGGCACCGGCAAGGAGCCCAAGGACGGGCAGCCGGTGAGCTACACCAGCAAGCCCGACTTCGAGGATTACGGCCTGGGCTGTTTCCTGCTGGCCGGCACCGAGCTATGCAAATTGCTGGACGGCGGCGCCAAAACCACCGCCCGGACTTAACCTTCCCACGACGTTTACCCGGGGGGTAAATCGGCCTCTGCGCCGAGCCGCAAACGCAATCAACACGTGCCGCTTGCTCGGGCGTCCGCGCCGCCGAAGCACGACGGCTGCCCGGTTTCAGCCACCCCGACCCCGCCTCTGCGGAGGCAGGGCGCCAGCCTTACCCCCGGCCCAGCTGCCGAACTCTGCCTTCCCATGAAAAAGACCCTCACCCTCGGCCTGCTTTTCGCCGCCGCGCTGGCCCACCACCCGGCCGCGGCGCAGGCCCCGAAGTGGCCCGCCATTACCCAGCAAGCCAAGCCCTGGACGCGCTGGTGGTGGCAGGGCAGCGCCGTCAACCAGCAGGACCTCTCGCGCCTGCTCACGCAGTACCAGCAGGCCGGGCTGGGCGGCGTCGAAATCACGACCATCTACGGGGTGAAGGGCGCCGAAAACCAGTTCATCGACTTTCTCTCGCCCAAGTGGGTGGACATGCTCACCTACACGCTCGGGGAGGCCGGGCGCCTGGGCATGGGTGTGGATATGGCGCAGGCTTCCGGCTGGCCCTTCGGCGGACCGTGGGTGAGCCCCGACGACGCCTGCAAGTACGTGGCCTACCAGAGCTACACGGTGAAGGGCGGCGAGCAATTGGCCGAGCCGGTGCGCTACGTGCAGAAGCCCATGCTGCGCGCCGTGGGCCAGCCCATCGACATCAAGCAGTTGAAGGAGCCGGTGGCCGCCAACCCCAACCTGCAGCTGCACGCCTTCGACCAGGTGCGTTTCGAGAAGCCGATGCCGCTGCAGGCGCTGATGGCCTACTCCGACAAAGGGCAGACCCTGGATTTGACGAGTAAGGTGGCAGCCGACGGCAAGCTGAGCTGGACCGCGCCCGCCGGCACTACCTGGACGCTGTACGGGCTGTTTCAGGGTTGGCACGGCAAGCAGGTGGAGCGCGCCGGCCCCGGCGGAGAGGGCGACGTCATCGACCACTTCTCCAAGCAGGCCACGCAGAACTACCTGCAGCACTTCGACGCCGCTTTCAAGGGCCGCGACATCAAGGCCCTGCGCGCCTTTTTTAACGACTCCTACGAGGTGGACGACGCCCAGGGTGAGGGCAACTGGACCCCGCAGATGCTGGCCGAGTTTCAGCGCCGCCGCGGCTACGACTTGCGCCAGCACTTGCCCGCGCTGTTTGGCAAGGCCGCGGAAGACCAGAACCAGCGCGTGCTCAGCGACTACCGCGAAACCGTGTCGGAGCTGCTGCTCGAAAACTACACCCGCACCTGGAGCCAGTGGGCCAAAACCCACGACGCGCTGATCCGCAACCAGGCGCACGGCTCGCCGGCCAACATCCTCGACCTGTACGCCGTGACGGACATTCCCGAGACGGAAGGGGAGGATCTGCTGCGCCTGAAGTTTGCCTCCTCGGCCGCCCACGTGACGGGCAAGCCGCTGACTTCCTCGGAGTCGGCGACCTGGGAAAATGACCACTTCCTTTCCACGCTCACCGACGTGAAGAAGGCCATGGACCGCATGCTGCTCGGCGGCATCAACCACACCTTCTACCACGGCACCAACTACTCCCCGCAGGCCGCCGCTTGGCCCGGCTGGCTGTTTTACGCCGCCGTGCATTTCAACCCGAACAACTCCTTCTGGCAGGACTTTGGGCAGCTGAACCGCTACGTGGCGCGCTGCCAGAGCTTTTTGCAGGCCGGCCAGCCCGCCAACGACGTGCTGGTGTATCTGCCCATCTACGACTCCTACATCCGCCCGGGCAAGGTGCTGCTGCAGCACTACGACGGCATCGACCATGGCTTCAAGGGCATGCCGGTGGGCCAGACCGGTGAGGCGCTGCTCAAGCGCGGCTACGGCTTCGACTTCATCAGTGACCTGCAGGTGCAGGGCGTGAAAACGGCCGGCAAGGGCCTGCAAACCAGCGGCGGCACCGCCTACCAGACCATCTTGGTGCCCGACGCGCGCCTGATGCCGCTCGGCACCCTGCAGCAGCTCCTGAAGCTGGCGCAGGGCGGAGCCACCGTGGTATTCCAGAACCAGCTGCCCCAGGATGTGCCCGGCCTCGGCACGCTCGACGCGCGCCGCGCCGCCTTTAAGAAGCTCATCGGGCAGATCAAGCTCGACGCGGCCACGGGCGGCGTGCAGAAAGCCAGCGTCGGCAAGGGCACGGTGCTCGTCGGCCCGAACGTGGACCAACTGCTCATGGCGGCCGGCGTGAAGCGGGAAAGCATGGTGGACAGCGGCCTGGAGTTTGTGCGCCGCCGCCACGCCAAGGGACATTACTACTTCGTGGCCAACTGGGGCCAGAAGGCCGTGGAAGGCTGGGTGCCGCTGCAAACGGCGGCCAAGTCGGTGGCCCTCTACAACCCCATGAACGAGAAGCTGGGCCTGGCCGCCACCCGCACGGGCGCCCAGGGCCGGCCCGAGGTGTACGTGCAGCTGGCGCCGGGCGAAACCTGCATCCTGGAAACCAACGAGGCCGGCGTATCGGCCCCGGCCTACGCTTACCTGCGCCCGGCCGGCGCGGCGCAGCCGCTCACCGGCGCCTGGCGCATCAGCTTCGTGTCGGGTGGCCCGGCGCTGCCGGCCCCGGTGGAAACCCGGGAGCTGGCGTCCTGGACCCAACTGGGCGAGGCCGCGCAGAAGTTTTCGGGTACGGCCGCGTACGCCACCACCTTCGCCATGCCCAGCGGCGCGGCCGAAGGCTGGCTGCTCGACCTGGGTCGCGTGGCCGAAAGCGCCCGCGTGCAGCTCAACGGCCAGGACCTGGGCACGCTCATCGGCCCGACTTACCAAGTGTTTATTCCGAAGGAACAGCTCAAGGCCACCAACACGCTGACCGTGCAGGTGAGCAACGGCATGGCCAACCGCATCATCGACCTGGAGCGCCGCGGCGTGGAGTACCGCAACTTCTACAACATCAACATGAGCTCCAAGCTCAAGGAAAACCGCAACGAGAAGGGCCTGTTCACGGCCGCCAAGTGGGAGCCGAAGGAATCGGGCCTGCTGGGCCCGGTGACGCTGACGCCCACCACCACGCGGGCCGAAAAGCTGCAGTAAAGCCTCGCCTATGCTCACCCGCCGCACTTTCCTTGCCGGCCTGGCCCTGGCGCCGTTTGCGCGGGCCTGGGCCGGCTTCGTGCAGGACGAAAAACCATCCTTGCTGCTGCCCAAACGCAGTTTCGCCAAGTTCAGCAAGCACCTGCGGCCCGTGGGCCGCATGCTGGAAATGGAAGACTACTTCGTGTGGTGCAACAGCCCCATCTACGGGCCCGACGGCCGGGTGCACGTATTCTTTTCGCGCTGGCCGAAGAGCAAGGGCATGGGCGGCTGGCTCAACAGCTGCGAAATAGCCCGCGCCGTGGCAGATACGCCCGAGGGGCCCTTCGTGTACCAGGAAACCGTGCTGGCCCCGCGCGGCTCCGGCCACTGGGACGCCACCACCTGCCACAACCCGCACATTCAGCTCGTCGACGGCAAGTACTGCCTGTTCTTCATGGGCTGCTCCAACGGCAAAACCGACACCAAGCGCATCGGCCTGGCCACGGCCGACCGCCTGGAAGGCCCCTGGACGCGCCCCGACGCGCCGCTGCTTGAGCCCGGCGAAACGGGGGCCTGGGACGACCACTGCACCACCAACCCGGCCTTCGTGCGGCACCCCAACGGCGAGTACTGGCTGTACTACAAGTCGTGGAACACGCAGGAGTACCAGACGTCTACGCACCCCAGCATCCGCGGCAACCGCAAGTACGGCCTGGCCGTGGCCCGGCAGTTGGAGGGCCCCTACGTGAAGCACGCCGCCAACCCCGTTATCGACTTCAGCAAGCTGGGCGACAACGCGGAAAACAAGCAGTTCGAAGACGCGTTTGTGTGGCACCAGGACGGCCGGTTTCACCTGCTCGCCCGCGACATGGGCGTGTACAACCACGAAGTCGGGCTGTACCTGAACTCGAAAAACGGCACCGACTGGGCCTACCCCAAAGTGGCTTACCTGCCCATCCGCGACTACGGCGTGCAGGAGCCGCCCGCGCCCAAAAACCTCAAGCGCTACGGCCGCCTGGAGCGCCCGCAGCTGCTCATGCGCCACGGCAAGCCCGAGTACCTCTTCGGCGCCTCGCAGGGCGGCCGGTTCATGACCGCGTCGGGCTTCGTGTTCAAGATGGTTTAGCTGCCCCACAACTGGCCTACAGCCCCTGCGTCACTCCTTCATGCCCCACCGCCGACTTCTGCTTGCTGCGCTGACTTCCTTGCTGAGCCTGCGCGCCCAGGCCACCATCACCCTGCCCAAGCTGCTGGCCGACCACCTCGTGCTCCAGCAGAAAACCACCGTGGCACTCTGGGGCTGGGCCGCGCCGGGCGAGCAGGTAACCGTGCGGGCCAGCTGGCGCCAGCAGCCGGTGCAGACCACCGCCGATGCTCAGGGCGACTGGCTGGTGCGCGTGCCCACGGCCAAGGCCGGCGGGCCCTACACGCTCACGTTCGAAGGGCTGCAAAACAAGCTGACCGTGCAGGATGTGCTGCTGGGCGAGGTTTGGCTCTGCGGCGGGCAGTCCAACATGGTGTTTCCGGTGAGCAAGCGGCCCAATAGCGGCTCGTATTCGGGCATCGTCAACGAGGCGGAGGTGAAGCCCCGGGCCAACTACCCGCTGATGCGCATGTTTACGGTGCAAAACCAGGTGGCCGACGCGCCGCAGCCCGACGTGCCCGGCGGCAGCTGGGCCGTGTGCAGCCCCGCGACGGTGGGCGAGTTTTCGGCCGTGGCCTACTTTTTTGCCCAGGAAATCCACGAGCGCACCAAGGTGCCCATCGGGCTGATCAACGCTACCTGGGGCGGCACGCCGGCCGAGTCGTGGACGCGCCGCGAGGTGCTGGAGCAGGACCCCGAGCTGCGGCCCATCCTGGAGCGCTACCAGCGCGGCCTGGAAACGTACCCGCAGGACTACGCCGCCTACCAGGCCGCGCTGCAGGCGTACCGGCAGGCCAAAGCCGCTGACCCCACCATTCGGCGGGCCGCGCCCAAGGAGCCGTTTGGGCCCACCAGCAACAAGTCGCCCTGCAAGAACTACAACGCCATGATTCACCCGCTGGTGCCCTACACGCTGCGGGGCGTCATCTGGTACCAGGGCGAGTCGAACGTGGACCGCGGCTACCAGTACCGCCGCCTGTTTCCGGCCCTGATCGGGAGCTGGCGGCAGGAGTGGGGCCAGCCCAAGCTGCCGTTTTACTTTGTGCAGATTGCCCCGCACGGCTCGGCCAACCCCGAAATCCGCGAGGCCCAGCTGCTGACCATGCTCTCGGTGCCGCGCACCGGCATGGCCGTCATTACCGATGCCGGTGACTCCACCGACATTCACCCGCGCAACAAGCAGGTAGTGGGGCACCGCCTCGCGCAGTGGGCCCTGGCCCGGGAGTACGGCGAGAAAAAGCGGCCAACCTCGGGCCCGATCTACGAGCAAATGCGGGTGCAGGGCGGCCGCGTGCGCCTGCGCTTCCGGCACACCGACGGCGGCCTGGTGGCGCGGGGCGGGGAGTTCCTGCGCGAGTTCACCGTGGCCGGCCCCGACAGCGTATTCCGCCCCGCGCAGGCCCGCATCGAGGGCCGGCACGTGGTGGTGTGGAGCGACGAAGTCAAGCAGCCCGTGGCCGTGCGCTTCGCCTGGAAGCACACGCCCTTCCCCAACCTCTACAACGGCGCCAGCCTGCCCGCCTCGCCCTTCCGCACCGACCAGTGGCGCACGCCCACGCAGGGCAAGCGCTAAGACGGTAGCGCGGGCTTTAGCCCGCGTCGGCCAGTTAGTAATTCATAACCCAGCCGGCTCGATTTGCGGCGCGCAGCATCGTGCAGGCCAACGCGGACTGAAAGTTCGCACTACACTCATGGAAACCCTCGCCTTCACCATGCAGCTGCGGCCCGGCACCCAGGCCGAGTACCAGCGCCGCCACGACGACATCTGGCCCGAGTTGTCGGCGGCCCTGCGCGCGGCCGGCATCCGCGACTACTCCATCTTTCTGGACGAAGCCAGCGGGCGGCTGTTTGCGGTACAGAAGCGCCTGCCCGGCCACGCCGCCGAGGCGCTGCCCACGCTGCCCGTGATGCAGCGCTGGTGGGCCTACATGGCCGATTTGATGGAAACCAACCCCGACCACTCCCCGGTGGTGCAGCCGCTCACGTGCGTCTTCCACGCCGACTAACAACCGGCCGGGCTCGTCGGCGGCCCCGGGAGAAAATCCCCGATAGCAGGAGGGTGCGGGAGGGTGCCGGCACGGGTAAGGCGCAAATTGGCACCGTGGGAATTGTTCTGGCTGGTGCTGCGAAGCCGCACCGGAGCTGAGCGGCAGCGTCACCTGCCTTCAGCATTCGGTCCGGTCCTTCGGGCACCAGCCAGATCTGCCCGCCGCCCGTTCCTTCCCGCTACCTACTTCCTCCCGGCCATGCATTCCCTGCTGACCCTCTTGCTGCCGCTGCTGGCCTGGCTCGGCAGCCACACCGCGCCGGCCCCCGCGCCCGCCTTCGACGAGAACTGGACCAAGAACGTGGGCGCCAAAACCCGGCCCGCCGGCACGGCCACGTTCGCGGTAGCCAAGTACGGAGCCGTAGCCGACGGCAAAACCCTCAACACCCGGGCCATTCAGCAGGCCATTGACGCGGCGGCCCGCAAAGGCGGGGTGGTCACCTTCGCGCCTGGGCAGTACCTGACGGGCTCCATCTTCCTGAAAAAGGGCGTGACGCTGCAGATCGACAAGGGCGTGACCCTGCTCGGCAGCCAGAACCTGCAGGATTACCCGGAAATGCCCTCGCGCATTGCCGGCGTGGAAATGACCTGGCCCGCCGCCCTCATCAACGTCGTCGACCAGGACAACGTGGCCATCACCGGCGCAGGCACCGTGGACGGGCAGGGCCAGCCCTTCTGGGACAAGTACCGGGCCATGCGCAAGGAGTACGACCCCAAGGGCCTGCGCTGGATCGTCGACTACGACGCCAAGCGCCCGCGCACCCTGCTCGTGTCGAACTCCACCAACGTGACGCTCTCGGGCATTACCCTGCAGCGCGCCGGCTACTGGACGGTGCACATCCTCTACTCGAAAAACGTGACGGCCGACGGGCTCGTCATCCGCAACAACATCGGCGGGCACGGGCCGAGCACCGACGGCATCGACATCGACTCGAGCAGCTACGTGCTGGTGCAGAACTGCGACATCGACTGCAACGACGACAACTTCTGCCTGAAAGCGGGCCGCGACTGGGACGGGCTGCGCGTGAACCGCCCCACCGAGTACATCCTGATTCAGAACTGCGTGGCCGGCGCCGGCGACGGGCTGTTTACCTGCGGCTCCGAAACCTCCGGCGGCATCCGCCACGTCATTGCCCGCGGCCTCAAGGCCAAGGGCACCAAGTACGGCATCCGCCTCAAGTCGGCCACCAACCGCGGCGGCACGGTGGAAGACATCCTGGTGGAGAACATCGAGATGGACGCGGTGCGCGTGCCCATCATCATGACCATGAACTGGAACCCGGCCTACAGCTACTCCACGCTGCCGGCCGGCTACACCGAGGCCACCCTGCCCGAGCACTGGAAGAAGATGCTGGCCAAGGTGGAGCCCGCGCGCGGCACGCCGCGCTTCCGCCACGTGACCATCCGCAACCTGCGCGCCACCGGAGCGGGGCAGGCCATTTCGGCCGAGGGCTTGCCCACGTCGGTGCTCGAAAACTTCCGGCTGGAGAACATCACCATGACCGGCGCCAAGGCGGGCAAAATTGACCACGCCAAGGGCTGGAGCATCAAAGGGCTCGACATCAAAGCCGAGGATCAGGCCCCGGTGGCCGTGCTCAATAGCGCCGACATGCAGTACTAACGCTTCCGGGGCCGCTGCTCAGCGCCCGGAGCGCGCCGCGGTTCGGCTGGCGGCCGCCAGATGCGCCTGATTCTTCGCTCCCTCACCGCCTTCCCGCCCGCGCATGAAACCATCCCGTCACCTGTTCGCGGTGGGGCTCATCACCTCGCTGTTTTTCCTCTGGGGCCTGGCCGTCAACCTGAACCCGGTGCTCATTCCGCACCTGAAAAAGGCTTGCCAGCTCTCGGACGCGCAGTCGGCGCTGATCGATTCGGCCTTTTTTGCGGCGTACTTCCTGGTGGCCCTGCCGGCCGGACAGTTCATGCGGCGCTTCGGCTACAAGGGCGGCATCATCCTCGGGCTGGGGCTGTTTGCCACCGGCGCCTTCCTGTTTTATCCCGCCGCCGAGGCGCGCGCCTACGGGCTGTTTCTGGGCGCGCTGTTCATCATTGCCAGCGGGCTGACTTTCCTCGAAACCGCCGCCAACCCCTACATCACCGTGCTCGGCGACCCGGACGGGGCCACCCAGCGCCTGAACTTCGCGCAGTCGTTCAACGGCCTGGCCGCCACGCTCGCCCCGCTCATCGGCGGGCAGCTCATCCTCTCGGGGCGCACGCTCTCGACCGCCGACGAAGCGGCCATGAGCCCGGCGCAGCTCGGTGCCTACCTCAGCCACGAAGCCCAGGCCGTGCAGCTGCCCTACCTGGTCATCGGCCTGGTGGTGCTGCTGGTGGCGGTGGTGCTGTACTTCACCCGCCTGCCCGACATCGTGGAGGCCGAAGCAGCGCCCGGGGTGGCTGCGGGCTCCATCTGGCAGGAGAAAAACCTGCTGCTGGGCGTGGCGGCGCAGTTTTTCTACGTCGGCGCGCAGGTGTGCGTCAGCTCCTTCTTCATCCGTTTCGCCGGCCGCGTGGCGGGCATCGATGAGAAAACGGCGACGTTATACCTGTCCGGAGCGCTGCTGGGCTTCATGGCCGGCCGCTTCATCGGCACGGCGCTGATGCGCGTGGTGGCCCCGGCTCGGCTGCTGGCGCTCTACAGCGTGCTGAACGTGGTGCTCATCGGGCTGGCCGTCACGCTGCGGGGGCAGCTGCCGGTGTACGCGCTGATGGGGGTGGAGTTCTTCATGTCCATCATGTTCCCGACCATCTTCTCGCTGAGCATCCGCCGCCTCGGGGCCCACACCAAAACCGGCTCCTCGCTGCTCATCATGGCCATTGTGGGTGGGGCGGTGTTCCCGGTCATCATGGGCCGCCTCTCCGACGCGAGCAGCATTCAGACGGCCTACGTGGTGCCGGGCGTGTGCTTCCTGATGGTGCTGCTGTTTGCCCTGCGCAACGCGGCTGCCCAGCCGCGCCCGGTGCTGGTGGCCACGCACTGAGATTTAAGGAGGAAGGAGGAATGATCAATGAGCAATTAACAATGAGCAATGGGCGTAACCTGGCCGGTAGGCCGGCGTAGCTTCCTTCATCCTTCATCCTTCATCCTTCATCCTTCATCCTCCTCATTCCCCCTTCGCATGTTCGACCTAAGCGGCAAGACGGCCGTTGTGACCGGCGGCGGCAGCGGCATCGGCCGCGCCATCAGCCAGCTGTTTGCCCGGCAGGGCGCCACCGTGCACATCCTGGAGCTGAGCACCGAGGCCGGCCAGGGTACCGCCGACGAAATTCGGGCGGCTGGCGGCGCCGCTCACGTACACGCGGCCGACGTGAGCCAGCAGGCCCAGGTGGCGGCGGTGCTGGCCGGCATCGGACGGGTGGATATTCTGGTCAACAACGCCGGTGTGGCACACGTGGGCAACGTGGAAAACACCGCCGACGCCGATTTCGACCGTGTGTACCAGGTCAACGTGAAGGGCGCTTACAACTGCCTGCACGCCGTGGTGCCGGGCATGAAGGCGCAGGGCGGGGGCGTGGTGCTGAACCTGGCGTCCATCGCCGCGCACGTGGGCATCACCGACCGTTTCGCTTACTCCATGAGCAAGGGCGCCATCTTCGCCATGACCCTCTCGGTGGCCCGCGACTACCTCGCCCACGGTATCCGCTGCAACAGCATCTCGCCGGCCCGCGTGCACACGCCCTTCGTCGACGGCTTCATCGCCAAAAACTACGCCGGGCAGGAGCAGGAAATCTTCGATAGGCTTTCCCGCAGCCAGCCCATCGGGCGCATGGGCCGGCCCGAGGAGGTGGCCGCCCTGGCCCTGTACCTCTGCTCCGACGAAGCCGGCTTCGTCACCGGCTGCGACTACCCGCTCGACGGCGGCTTCATCCGGCTGAATAACTGATGATGGTTGATTGTTGATGGCTGATTGTTAATCGCCTGGGCTACCAAACCATCAACAACCATCAACAATCACCTATCAGCCATCAACAATCAACCCCCACCATGAAACTCATTCGCTTCGGCCAGCCTGACCAGGAAAAACCCGGCGTCCTGCTCGACGGCACGCGCTACGACGTGTCGGCCCACTTCGTCGATTACGACGAGAAGTTCTTTGCCCACGGCGGCTTGGCCCAGCTGGCCGACCTGCTGCAACGCCAGGCCGGGCAGCTGCCCGTGGTGCCCGCCGAGGTGCGCCTGGGCGCGCCGGTGGCCCGCCCCAGCAAAATTGTGTGCGTGGGGCTGAACTACTCCGACCACGCCCGCGAGGTGGGCGCCACGCCGCCCGCCGAGCCGGTGCTGTTCTTGAAATCGACCACGGCCATCGTGGGCCCGACGGACGACATTGTCATTCCGAAGAACTCGGTAAAAACCGACTGGGAAGTGGAGTTGGCGGTGGTTATCGGCCGGAAGGCCTCGTACGTGACGGAGGCCGAGGCGCTGCAGTACGTGGCCGGCTACGTACTGCACAACGACGTGTCGGAGCGCGAGTTTCAGATGGAGCGCGGCGGCACCTGGGACAAGGGCAAGGGCTGCGACACCTTCGCGCCCATCGGCCCCTTCTTGGCCACGCCCGACGAGATGCCGGACCTCGACACCCTGCGCCTGTGGCTGTCCGTGAACGGGCAGATGATGCAGGACGGCACCACGGCCGAGCTGATCTTCCGCATTCCGCACCTGATCAGCTACATCTCGCAGTTCATGACCCTGCTACCCGGCGACGTGATTTCCACCGGCACGCCGGCCGGCGTGGGCTTGGGCATGAAGCCGCCCGTGTACCTGCAGCCCGGCGACGTGGTGGAGCTGGGCATCGACGGCCTGGGCAGCTCGCGGCAGGTGGTGAAGGCCTATGAGCCGTATTGACGCCCACCAGCACTTCTGGCGCTACGAGCCCGTGCGCGACGCTTGGATAAGCGCCGACATGCAGGCCATCCGGCGCGACTTCGGGCCCGACGACCTGGCGCCGCTGCTGCGCCGGCACGGTTTCCAGGGCTGCGTGGCCGTGCAGGCCGATCAGTCGGAGCGAGAAACGGCGTGGCTGCTGGCCCTGGCCGCCGCGCACCCGTTCATCCGCGGCGTGGTGGGCTGGGTGGATCTGCAAGCCGCCGACGTGGTCGAGCGGCTGGCCTACTACCAGCAGTTTCCCCGGCTGAAGGGCTTTCGGCACGTGCTGCAGGGCGAAGCCGACCGGGCCCTGATGCTCACGCCCGCGTTCCGGCGCGGCCTCGGGGCGCTGCAGGCGCACGGCTTCACCTACGACCTGCTCATCCGGCCCGATCAGCTGGGCTACGCCGCGGAGCTGGCGGATATCTTCCCGACGCAGCCCTTCGTGCTCGACCACATGGCCAAACCCTACATCCAGCGGGGGGAGCTGGAGCCTTGGCGGCGGCAGCTGCGCGCGTTGGCCGGGCGCGAAAACGTGCTCTGCAAAGTGTCGGGGCTGGTAACCGAAGCCGACTGGCAGCACGCGCAGCCGGCCGACTTCCGGCCCTACCTGGACGCGGCCTTCGAAGCCTTCGGGCCGCAGCGCCTCCTGTACGGTTCCGACTGGCCCGTGTGCAACGTAGCCGGCGGCTACGCGCGGGCCTATGGGCTGGTGGAGGACTACCTACGCACTTTTTCGGCCGAGGAGCAGCGGCAGTTCTGGGGCGAAACGGCCGCGCAGTTCTACCGGCTGTAGCGGCGGCCGTTCAATGTCAGCAGTCGAAGACCAACGCAGTGAACGAGCGAGGCGCGGGTACGCGTCTTCCCAACGCATTTTACCATGAATCTGGAGCTACAGGACAAAGTCATCATCGTCAGCGGCGGGGCCAAGGGCATCGGCGAGGGCATCGTGCGCGTGCTGGCGGCCGAGGGCGCCGTGCCGGTCATCCTCGGCCGCCACGAGCCGGACAACCAGCAGACCGTGGCCGCGGTGCAGGCCGCCGGCGGCCACGCCGCGCAGGTAGTAGCCGAGCTGGCCGACCCGGAAGCCTGCGAGCGGGCCGTGCGGGCCGTCGTCGAGCAGTTCGGGCGCCTCGACGGGCTGGTGAACAACGCCGGCGTCAACGATGGCATCGGGCTGGAGCACGGCTCGTACGAGGGCTTTATGGCCTCGTTGCACAAGAACGTGGTGCACTACTACCTGCTGGCCCACCACGCGCTGCCCGAGCTCATCAAGAGCCGCGGGGCCATTGTCAACATCACTTCCAAAACCGCCGAGACCGGGCAGGGCAACACCTCGGCCTACGCGGCGGCGAACGGCGCCCGCAACGCCCTCACCCGCGAGTGGGCCGTGGAGCTGCTCAAGTACCAGATCCGCGTCAACGCCGTGGTGGTGGCCGAGTGCTGGACGCCGCAGTACGAAGCGTGGATTCAGACGCTGGCGCACCCCGAGGACAAGCTGCGCGAAATCACCGGCCGCATTCCGCTGGGACACCGCATGACCACGGCCGAGGAAATTGCCCACACCACCGCCTTTCTGCTCTCGACGCGCAGCAGCCACACCACCGGGCAGCTCATCCACGTCGACGGCGGCTACGTGCACCTGGACCGCGCCCTGGCCAACGCCTAGACGTGCCGGACGCAGGCTGCTTGCCCGTAAAGCGGAACCCGTGCGGGTCGGGCCTGCGCGGGTTTCCCTTTACAGGCAAGTAGTTCGACTCCAACCCGAACCAATTCCTCCTATAACCGAACCAGTTCGGGTCCGACCCGAACTGGTTCCTCTTTTTGGCCAACTAGTTGGGGTTCGATCCGAATCAGTTCGTCTTTCCGGCGAACCTTTCGGGGACCGATCCGGACCAGTGTGGGGGCGACGCGAACTCACGGGCGTCGCAAGCCAACCGGTTTGCGTCCGACCCAAACCGCTACCGCAGCAGCACCACGAGGCTGCGGGCGCCGTGGGCGCCGATGACCAACGACTGCTCGATGTCGGCCGTTTTCGACGGGCCGGCGATGAACACGCCGTACGCGCCCGTGTGCTGCACGGCCGCGTAAGCCTGGTGCATGGTGGCCACGATCTGGCGGTGGTCGAGCACCAGCGCCAGGTGCTGGGTAATCATGGGCAGGGCGCGGTGCAGCATGTTGGCCTCGGGCACCCACACGGCCCCGTTTTCGGCCACCCCGATTTCGCCGGCCAGCACGGCCAGGTCCACGGCTTCCAGGGTTTCGGTCGGGGTCTGCGCGTCGACGGCGATGGTGGCCGGCATCAGGGCGGAGGCCACGCGCACAGCCTCCGGAAACAACTGCCGCACGGACGCGTCCAGCGGCTGCGCGGGCGCCAGGCGAATGACCTGCCCACCAATGAAGTGCAGCCACTCGGTGAAGCGCGCCACGGAGGCCTCGCCGCCAAAATCGGCCACGGGAGGCAGCGGGGTAGGAGCGGGGCGGTTGGCCCGCACGGCCGCCAGGATAGATTCGCGGGAGGACATGTGTGATGTAGTGAGTTGGTGAAATAGCGCGTTGGTGGTTTAGTGACTTAGCGTATGATCGAACGACGATTCACTAAATCACCAACGCACTATTTCACCGTTTGCTGATACCAGTCGCGGAAGCTTTGGGGGGGCGGCTCGGGCAGCTCCCGGGCTTTGGCCCAGGGGTTCAGGGCGGTGGCGTGGGTGAGGCCGTGGGGCAGCAGGCGTAGGCCTTCGCGGGCGATTTTGCCGCCGAGGCGGTAGATGGCCGGGCGGGCCAGCACGCTGCTCAGGAGCTTCATGCCCAGCTTCTTGGCGGCCAGTAGCTCGCCCTGTGCACCGATGATCTGCCGCCACTTGTAGAGCTGGGTGTGGATGTCGATTTTGACCGGGCACACGTCGGTGCAGGAGCCGCAGAGCGTGCTGGCAAAGGGCAGGGAGCTGTGCTTGTGCAGGTCGATGTTGGGCGAGAGAATGGCACCGATGGGCCCGGGCACGGTGAAGTCGTAGCTGTGGCCGCCGCTGCGCCGGTACACCGGGCAGGTGTTCATGCACGCCCCGCAGCGGATGCATTTCAGCGAGGCGCGGAAGTCGGGGCGGCCCAGCTGCCGCGTGCGGCCGTTGTCGACGAGGACGATGTGCAGCTCGCGCCCGGCTGCGGGCCGGGTGAAGTGCGAGGTGTAGGTGGTGACGGGCTGCCCGGTGGCGCTGCGGGCCAGCAGGCGGGTGAACACGCCCAAATCGGCGGTGCGCGGAATGAGCTTTTCCAGGCCCATGCAGGCAATGTGCACGCGGACCAGGTTCACGCCCAGGTCGGCGTTGCCCTCGTTGGTGCACACCACCACGGCCCCGGTTTCGGCCACGGCGAAGTTGACGCCGGTAATGGCCACCTCGCCGGTCACAAACTTCTCGCGCAGGTGCAGCCGGGCGGCTTCGGTGAGATTTTGCGGGTCTTTTTCGCCCTTGGGCGTGCCCAGGTGCCGGTGAAACGTTTCGCCCACGTCCTCTTTCTTCAGGTGAATGGCGGGCAGCACCAAGTGGCTGGGGGCCTCCTCGCGCAACTGCACGATTCGCTCGCCCAGGTCGGTGTCGATGGTCTGGATGCCGTGGCGGATCAGGTAGGGGTTGAGGTGGCATTCCTCGGTGAGCATGGACTTGCTCTTGACGATGCGCGTGGCCCCGGCCTGCCGGATGATGCCGAGCACGATGCGGTTGTGCTCCTCCGCGTCGGCGGCCCAATGGACCGTTACGCCGTTGGCCTGCGCGTTGCGCTCAAACTGTTCCAGGTACTCATCGAGGCGGCTGAGCGTGTGTTCCTTGATGTCGGAGGCCAGCTGGCGCAGCTGCTGAAACTCGGGCATGGCGTACACGGCCTTGTCGCGCTTCTGGCGCACAAACCAGAGCGTCTCGTCGTGCCAGGTGGTGCGCTCCGCGTCCTGGGTGAAGGCGGCGGCGCGTTCGGGGTGGTTCATGGATGTGGGGCGCAGTGGTGCTACAATTCAAAGCCGTAGCACCACTATCGTTGCTGATGTGGGGGCAGAGGTGCCGTGGGGTTGTCGTTCAACGATAGTGGTAGTGCGGCTTTAGCTACGCTGACCTCCGGTTAGAGTCGTACTACCACTATGCGTTACAGCGCGGCCACCGCGCCGGGCACGAAAGTCGAAACCGACGGGCTGGGCTGTTGCAGCGCCTCGTTCAGAATCTCGGCCGCGTGCATGACGCGCATGGGCAGCTGCCGGCGCCGCACGATGCCCTCCAGGTGCATCAGGCACGACATGTCGCCGCCGGTGAGCACCTCCGTACCGTTGCGCACGTGGTCGGCCACGCGGTCCTGGCCCATGCGCGCCGACACGGCTTCCTCCGTGATGCAAAACGTGCCGCCGAAGCCGCAGCACTCGTCGTTGCGCGTCAGCTCGGTCAGCGTCAGGCCGTCCACCGAGCGCAGCAGGCGGCTCAGCTGCCCGTCGCGCACCGGCGTCATCTCCGATTCGTTGGCCTGGTGCAGCCCGCGCTGCCCGTGGCAGCTCAGGTGCAGCCCCACTTGGTGCGGAAAGCGGCCCGGCAGCTCCGTCACGCCCAGCACCGTGGTGATGAAGTCGAACAGGTCGTAGGTCGACTGGCGCACGTGCTGCACGGCGGCGGTCTGCTCCACCACATCGTAGTGCTTGCGCACGTGGTACACGCAGCTGCCCGAGGGCGCCACCACGTAGTCGCAGCCCGCGAAGGTGCGCGCGAAGTGCTGGTACACCGGCTTGGCGTCCTGCTCGCAGCCGGTGTTGGCCATGGGCTGCCCGCAGCAGGTTTGCTGCAGCGGAAAATCAGCCCGCACGCCCAGCTTTTCCAGCAGTTGGTAAGTCGCAATGCCCACCCGCGGGTAAAACTGGTCGACGTAGCACGGAATAAACAGGCCTACTTTCATGGGAAAGCAGTTGTCGGTTGTTGGTTGTCGGTTGTTAGTTCGTTCTGGCAAATCGAGAGAACAGACTGACAACTCACAGCCGACAACTGACAACCAATTTAGGTAAACAACAGCTGCGTTTTGGTCCAGGCTTCGCCCTGCTCCAGGTGCGTGAGGGCGCCCAGCGCGGTGGCCTGCGGCACCTCCAGGGTGCGGATATCGGCCTGGGGAAAATTCCAGCTCAGCACCTGCATAAACAGCGGGTTGCGGGCGAAACCGCCGTCGACGTAGATGATCCGCTCGTCCTGGTGCACCAGCTTGATGGACTCGGTCAGAATGTCCATCAGCCCGTGGATGAGGTGGTGGTAGGCCTCGCCAGCCGTTTTGAAGGCCGACAGGTCCCACTCCTGCACCGGCGCCTCGGGGAAGGGGCCCGTGCCGGCCATGCACCACGGCCGGAAGCGCTCCGAGGCCTCGTCGTAGGGCCGCGCCAGCACGATGCTGTGGTAGAAGTCGGGCTTGACGTGGAAGTGGTTGGCAATGCGCTGTACCTGGTAGTCGTGCTCGCGGCCGAAGAACACGCGCGCGGCCTTGGTCATGCGGCCCTTCGGCGAAAGGAAGCTCAGGCAGTCGCGGCGCAGCAGCTCGGGCGTGAGCGGCTGGTCGTTGAAGGGGTTCAGCGTGATGGCCCAGGTGCCCGTAGAGACGAGCAGGAACGGGTCGGCGCACTCCAGCAGGTAGGGCAGCACGGCCGCGGAGGAGTCGTGCAGGCCCACGCCCACCAGGATGCCGTCGACCACGGTGGCCACTGAATCCTGGGTCAGGGGCGCCAGCTTGTCGTCGATGCCCTCGCGGTACACCCAGTCGTGGTAGCGGTTCTGGCGAAAGTCCCAGAGGCCGGTGTGGCAGCCCACGGAAGTGTAGTCGCTGAAGGCCTCGCCTGTGATGAGGTAGGAGAGGTACTGCGGCAGGTGCAGCGAGGTGCGAATGCGCGAAAACTGCTGCGGCTTGGCGTGCTTCAGCCAGTACAGCTGCAGGCCCGAGTTGAGCATGCCCAGCTGCGGCGAGCAGGTAGCGGCCGCAAACTCCTGCGGCGACTGGTCCAGCTCGTCGTAGAATCGCTCCAGCCACTGCTCCGGCAGGGGCTTGAGGTAGTTGTAAAGCGGGAGCACGGCCTGGCCGTTGGCGCCCAAATGCACGAAGCTGGCCCCGTACGACGTGAAGTTCACGCCCTTCACGGAGTAGTGCGGGTTCTGGCGCAGCGCGTGCCAGTGGTCCTGCACCCACTGGGTCAGGCGGGCCAGGCTTTCGCAGGGGAAGCCGTCGTCGTCGACGGTTTCCACGCACACGTGCTGCTTTTCCTCGATTATCTGCCGGTCCTCGTCGAAGAGGATGACCTTCTTGTTGGTCTTGCCCACGTCGAAGACGGCGTAGATGGTCTTTTTCATACGAGTTGGCTTACAGGCCGGTCGACAGGCTGAGCTTGCCGCGTTGCTGGACAAGTTGTTCGCGAATGCGCTGCGTGCGGTACGCCGCCACGGGCTCGAGGGCGCCGCCGGCCTGGCGGTACGCCTCCTGCACCAGGGGCCGCACGTCGGTCAGGAAGGCGTCGCGCAGCAGCTCCTCGGCGCGCACCACGTCGTTTTGCTGCTGCAGCTCGCCGAGGGTGGCGCGGTCCACCAGTAGGGCCTTGGCGTAGGCGCCGAGGATGTTGTCGACCGACTGCAGCAGGTCTTCCAGCGGGTCTTTCGTGTTATGGCTCGCGTCGATCATGTAGGCCACGGCCGGGTTGTGCACGGCCGCGTCCTGGGTTCCGTCCACCAGCTCGTTGAAGATGAGGAAGAGCTGGAAGGGCTTCATGCTGCCGGTGGTCAGGTCGTCGTCGCCGTACATGGAGCCGTTGAAGTGGAAGCCGCCGAGGCGCCCGAAGTGCAGCAAACGGCCCACGATCTGCTCGATGTTGGTGTTGGGCAGGTGGTGGCCCAAATCCACGAGTACCTGCGCCTGCTGGCCCAACTGCTGGCACAAGGAGTAAGAAGTGCCCCAGTCGGGGATGATCATCGAGTAAAAATTCGGCTCGTAGGGCTTGTACTCGATGAGCATGGTCCAGTCGGAGGGCAGGGCCTCGTAGATGGCCGCCAACGACTCCTGGGTGCGCTGGTAGGCGCGGCGGAAATGCTGCTGCCCGGGGAAGTTGGAGCCGTCGGCCAGCCACACGGTGTGCGTTTTGGCGCCGAGCTGCTCGCCGTAGCGCACGCACTCGATGTTGTGCTGAATGGCCTGCTCGCGTACCCCTTGCTCGGTGTGGCACAGGGAGCCAAACTTGTAGGAATACGCCTGCTCTTTCTGGTCCTGGAACGTGTTGGAGTTGACCGAGTCAATCACCAGCCCGCTCTGCTGCAGGCGCTGCTGAATGGCGGCCACGTCGGAGGGAATGTCCCAGGGAATGTGCAACGAAATGGCGTTGGAGGAGCCGTTGAGCTGGTTGAGCACGCCGATGTCCTGGATTTTTTCCTCCAGGTTGCGCGGCTCGCCGCCCAGCGGAAAGCGCCCGAAGCGCGTGCCGCCCGTGCCCAGCGCCCAGCTCGGAATGGCCACCTGAAACCGCACCAGCTGCTGAATAACCGCCTGCGCGTCGAGGCCGCGGCGGGCCAGCAGGTCGCTGAGGAAACCGAGGCGCAGCTGGTGCTCGTCCTGCAGCGGCTGATTGAGGTCGTGGATGCGTTGGGCGTCGATCATGGTCGGGCAAGGAGTAACGACGGCGCGGCGGGCTGAGTGAGTAGTCACCGCGCGTCGGGTGGGACATGGCAAAGCGTAAGCAAAGTAGCGGCGCCGCCGGCCGGAACTGTTCTGAACTCTCCTGCTACCGGTGCGAATGCGCAGAGAAAGGTTGCGCGCAAGGGGCCGTGCCGGCCATGGGCCAGGGTTCCGCAAACAAGAACGTCCTGCGAAGTGCCAACGAACCAACGGTTGTCGGCGCTCCGCAGGACGGCTGGCGTCGGGTGTGCCCGACGCGCTACAGCGAGCCGCGCCGGATGGTGTAGAAGGGGTTCTTCACCTTCTCGCGGCGACCCTGCAGCAGCAGCTCGGCCGCGGTCTGGCCCATAGCCTCGAAGTCGGTGGAAATGACGGTGATGCCCAGCAGCTCCTTCAGGGTGCTGGTATTGAACGAGAGGATGCCGATTTCGCGGCCCAGCAGGAAGGGCGTCTGGCGCACCTTCTTGATGAGCTCGGCCAGGTCGGTGGTTTCCACCACCACGTAGGCCGTGCCGGCCTCCAGCACCTCGTTCATGGCGTGCTCCTTGATGGCGAATTCCTTCCCGTTTTTGGCGCAGAAGGTGCGGAAGCCCCAGGCAATTTCCACCGGGTAGTTGTTGCCCACGCTCGGCAGCACCAGCACCAGCCGGTGGTACTTGGCCAGCAAATCCTGCACGCCTTCCAAGGCCCCGAAAATGTCCTTGTCGAAATCCTGGAATACGCTCAGGCAGGGGTGTTTCAGGTCGGGAATATCCTTGTCGAGCAGCACCAGCTCTCCGGCCGGAATAGAGTTCAGAATGGTTTTGTAGTCAGCTTTATCCAGGTCCTGGGTAAAGTGCGGCATGATGACGTAATGATTATACTTGCCGAGGCTTTTTTCCATGATATCCTGGAATAAGCTGGCGCTGTAATGGTGAATTTGTAAATCCACGGATGCCCGGTCGCCGAGCGCATTCAAAAACGCGTAATAAATAATTTTTTTATAGGAGCTTAATTTATTAAACACGAGCAGGATTTTTAGCTTGCTCGCGTCGGTGGCCTGCACGTAATAGCCTTTGCCCTGCACCGAAGTAATGAAGCCGCGGGCGCGCAGCTCGCGGTAGGCCTTTTCCACGGTGTCGCGCGCCAGGTAGTACTCCGCGCTCAGCTCGCTGATGGAGGGCAGCTGGTCTTCGCGCTTAAGTACGCCGCGCTCGATGTCGGTAATTACCGACTGCACAATTTGCTTGTACTTTGGAGTCTTGTCAAAGGGCTTAAACTGCAGCTTATACATGCCAGAGGCGCAGGAGCAAGAGGTGGGGGCTCGAGCCAGCCGGGCGCGGAGCGGCCGGGGCAGCTGGCGCGCCCGCACTGCCGGGACAGTGCAGGGGTGGCGCAGAGCTGGGCGACCCGGGTGGAAGGAGGTCAGCGACAGACAAAACTTAGCAAATTCGGCGGACTCCAAGAAGCCAAAGGCTTAATTATTTGCGCAAACGATGCCGGGAACGTTGTCAGAATGGAATAATTGAAACGATAAAATATAATTGTTCAGTAAAGAAAAAATAGAGCCACTCCAAAAAAAATAAATAAGCCGGCTCAGCGAGCCGGCTTATTTATTTTCTCTCTTGCGCAACAAGGAATTGCGCTGGTTCCCCAGGTGGCGATTAGCGCACGAAAGCCATGGCCACGCCGCCGTCCACGTTGAGCACGTTGCCGGTGGACTTGCTCAGCGAGCCGTCGACGAACACGAGCACCGCCTTGGCAATGTCCTCGGCCAGCACTTCCTCGCCCAGCAGGGTGCGCTTGGCGTAGTGAGCTGGCAGGTCTTCTACCGACACGCCGTAGGCCTTGGCGCGGCCGGCGGCCCAGTCGCCTTCCCAGATCTTGCTGCCGCGCAGCACGGCGTCGGGATTGACGGTGTTGACGCGGATTTTATCCGGGCCGAGCTCGGCCGCCAGCAGGCGCGACATGTGCAGCTGGGCGGCTTTGGCCGTGCCGTAGGCCACGTTGTTGGGGCCAGCCACCAGCCCGTTCTTGCTGGCTATGTTCACCACGTCGCCGCCGAGCTGCTGCTGGCGCAGGGTTTCCACGGCCTGCTGCGTCACCAGGAACTGGCCCTTCACGAGCACGTCGTTCAGGATGTCCCAATCGGCCTGCGTGGTTTCAGCCAGCGGCTTGCTGATCGAGAGGCCGGCGCAGTTCACCACGATATCGACGCCGCCGAACTGCAGGATGCCCTGGCGCAGCGCCTCGCCGATGCCCTCGGCGCTGGTCACGTCGATGGGCGCGGTTAGGGCGTTGTCCTTGCCGTAGTGCTGGCGCAGCTCCTGCTGGGTTTCTTCCAGCCGGTCGCGGTCAGCGGCTACCACGCAGGCGCCATTTTGCAGCAATACCTCGCAGATGGCCTTGCCGATGCCGCCGGTGCCGCCCGTCACGAAGGCCACTTGGCCGGACAGCGACTTGGGCTTGGGCATGCGCTGCAGCTTGGCTTCTTCGAGCAGCCAGTATTCGATGTCAAACGCCTCCTGCTCGGGCAGGCCCTGGTACTCCGATACGGCCTCGGCGCCCTTCATCACGTTGATGGCGTTGGTGTAGAACTCCGCGGCCACGCGGGCGGTCTGCTTGTCCTTGGCGAAGGCAAACATGCCCACGCCGGGCCACAGAATCACCACCGGGTTCGGGTCGCGGCGGGCGGGCGAGTTGGCGTGTTTGCTGCGCTCGTAGTAGGCGGTATAGTCCTGGCGGTAGGCCTCAAACTGCTCCTGCAGGTACTCCTTCACCGCGGGCAGCGGCTGGTGCATCTGGGCCGGGTCGAGCACCAGCGGGCGGATCTTGGTGCGCAGGAAGTGGTCGGGGCAGGAGGTGCCCAGGCGCGCCAGGCGCGGCAAATCGTGCGAGTTGACGAACTCGAGCACGCGGGCATCGTCGGTGAAGTGGCCGAGCATGCGGCGGTGGCCCGAGGCCAGGCCGCGCAGCGTGGGCATCACCGTGGCGGCGTGGCGGCGGCGGGTGGCCGCGTCGGGGCCGTTCTGCAGTTTGGTGCCGCCGAATACCGGGCGCTTCTGGCCGTAGTGGGCCTCGAGGTAGGCCGCGGCCTGCTCAATGACTTCCAGCGTGTTGATATACGAGTCGTAGCTCGTGTCGCCCCAGGTGAAGAGGCCGTGGCCGCCGAGGATGACGCCGCGCAGGCCGGGGTTGTTTTTTACCGTTTCCTCCAGCTTCAGGCCCAGGTCGAAGCCCGGCCGCTGCCAGGGCAGCCAAGCCATGGTGTCGCCCCAGATTTCGCGCATGATCCGCTCGCCGTCCTTGCTGGCCGCAATGGCGATGAGCGCGTCGGGGTGCAGGTGGTCGATGTGCTTAAAGGGCAGCAGCCCGTGCAGCGGCGTATCGATGCTGGGTGCGGCGCACTTCGGGTCGAACAGGCAGTGGTCGAACAGGGCCACCATCTCGTCTTCGAACTGCAGGCCACGGTAGCGCTGCTTCAGGGCGTGCAGCTTCTCCACGTAGAGGTTGGCGCAGCCGGCCTTGGTCAGCGTGCCGATGTCGCCGCCCGAGCCCTTCACCCACATCACCTCGGCGGGCTGCCCGGTGACGGGGTCCGTGGCGGTGATTTTGCAGGAAGTGTTGCCGCCGGCGTAGTTGGTCAGGCGCAAATCGGCGCCCAGCAGGTTCGAGCGGTACAGGAACAGGGCAACTTCGTCGCCGGCAAGCTCGGCCGCCCGGGCGTCGTCCCACAGGTAGCTGACGTGCTGAAAGGTGAGCGTTTTTTCCATATTACGCCTTGGTTGATGTCGCAGGGAAACGGTAGAGACTTTAGCTTTCGACAAAGTACGCCGCCGCTGCCGGCCCCCACATCCTGCACTCTCCTGCTCGCGCCCAAAAAAATGTGCGCATCGGCGGGCGGGCCTGGCCGGGTGAGTAAGCATTTACTCGTGTTCAGGAGGGAGCAGGAGAGTTGGGCGCCTGCTACGGGGCAGATTTGTTTAAAACCACAACACGCATATGGCTGTCATCTGGGGAGTAATACTGCACGCGCTGGGGGGCTTTGCTTCGGGAAGCTTCTACCTGCCCTACAAGAAAGTGAAAGGCTGGGCCTGGGAAAGCTACTGGCTCGTAGGCGGTATCGTCTCGTGGCTGATTGCCCCGCTGGTGCTCGGCTCGCTCACCGTGCCCGACCTGCTGGGAGTGCTGCGCGAGGCCAGCAGCTCCGACCTGTTCTGGGTGTACATCTGGGGCGTGCTCTGGGGCTTCGGCGGCCTCACCTTCGGGCTGGCCATGCGCTACCTGGGCCTGTCGCTGGGCATGGCCGTCACGCTGGGCCTGTGCGCCGTGTTCGGCACGGTGGTGCCCCCGCTCTGGAAAAGTGAGTTTGGCCAGCTGCTGGGCACGCCCTCGGGCCGCATGATTCTGATGGGGCTGGTGGTGTGCGTGGCGGGCATTCTGGTGTGCGGCGTGGCCGGCATGATGAAGGAAAGGTCGCTGACCGACGACCAGAAGAAAGCCACCATTGCCGAGTTTGACCTGCGCAAGGGTCTGATGGTGGCCGTGTTTTCGGGCATCATGAGCGCCTGCATGTCGTTTGGCCTGGAAGCCGGGCAGGGCATTGCCGACCTGGCCGTGCAGCACGGCGCCGACCCGCTCTATAAGAACAACGCCATTCTGGTGGTCATCCTGCTCGGCGGCCTGACCACCAACGGGCTGTGGTGCCTGTACCTGAACTTTAAAAATAAAACGTTCTCGGATTACACCAACATGACCGCGCCCGTGGCCCGCAATATCTTCTTTTGCGCCCTGGCCGGCCTCACTTGGTACCTGCAGTTCTTCTTCTACGGCATGGGCGACACCAAGCTCGGCGACTATCGTTTTTCGGGGTGGACACTACATATGGCTTTTATTATTACCTTCAGTTCGCTCTGGGGGCTGTACCTCCACGAGTGGCGGGGGGCCAACCGGCCCACCATGCGGACCGTGTCGCTGGGTATCCTGGCGGTGGTCTTGTCCACGGTGATTGTCGGCTACGGCAACTACCTTGGCTCGCAGGATTCGGCGGACGCAGCGCAAGCTGCCGAAACCGCTCGCCCACAGGCCCGTACCACCACCAACGCGCCCGCGCAGTCGTTGGTCGCTCAGCAGTAGGCCCTCCGGGCCGTCGAATGACAGTACATGCGCCGAACACCCTGAGTGAGTGAAGCAAAAGAGGTCAGCCCGCCCCGGCTGACCTCCTTTGTTTTGGGGCAGTCGGGGCCGCGCCCGGCGCGGGCGGAGCAGGACCCAAGTGGCGGGCATTGGCGCCGCTGCCGCCGGCCGGGCTGGTTGCGCCTTTCACGCCGTCGTGCCACGCCGCCCGGCCCACTCCCGCGGCTGCTCCGTGGGCGGCGCGTGCGGTTGGCGGCCGGACGGGCCCTGGCAGTGCCAGGCGGCCGCGCAAGCCCGGGCCTGAGAAGCCCTGCGGCCGCGGCAGGAGGGAGGCTGAGTGGGCCGAAAAGGGATGGTGCTTTCGGGTACTCTCCTGCCTGCCGAGGCCGCCCGGCAAAAATTTACTTTTGGCTATGTTCAGCGGGCTGAATGCCGGGCCTGTGCCAGGGCCGACGGCGCGGGCAAAGCACCGAAAAGTACCTCCGGCTTCCGGAAAAAAGTGAGTGCCCACGCACCAAACAGTACTCTACAGGACAGTTTCGGTGCGCCGTGGAAATAGTTTGGCTTCCGAATCGGACGTCTTCCCCACTCTTCTTCCCACGACACACACCATGAAAAAGTTTTACGCATGGCAACGGTATCAGCCGCAGGCAGCCTTGTCGCTGCTGCTGCTGGCCGTGCCGGGCCTGGCGCCCGTGCAGGAGGCCCACGCCACGGTTATTACCCCGGCCGAATGGCAGCTCACGGGTAAGGTCGTTTCGGCCAAAGGCGAAGGCCTGCCCGGCGTGACGGTGGCGCTGAAAGGCACCTCGCGCGGCATGACCACCGGCGTCGACGGCTCGTTTGCGCTGTCGGTGCCCGAAACGGCCGGCACGCTGGTCTTCAGCTTCGTGGGTTTTCAGACGGTGGAGCGCCAGTTCTCGGGTGCCCAGACGTTTACCATCACGCTGCAGGAAGACACCAAGGCGCTGGAAGAAGTAGTGGTGGTGGGCTACGGCACCCAGAAGAAGGCCGACGTGACCGGCGCCATTGCCACCTTCAACGCCGAGAAGCTGGAAGAGCGGCCCCTGGCCCGCGTGGACCAGGCGCTGGTGGGCCAGCTGGCCGGCGTGCAGGTAAAGCAAAACACGGGCGTGCCCGGCCGGGGCTTCTCGGTGCAGGTGCGCGGGGCGGGCTCCATCTCGGCCGGCAACGAGCCGCTGTACGTGCTCGACGGCTTTCCGCTCGATAACGTGAGCCAGAACGGCGGCGGCCGCTTCGCCAACGGCAGCCCGCTGGACAACATCAACCCCAACGACATCGAGAGCATTCAGGTGCTCAAGGACGCGGCCGCGGCCGCCATCTACGGCTCGCGCGCGGCCAACGGCGTGGTGATTATCACCACCAAGAAGGGCAAGACCGGCAAGCCGCAAATCACCTTCAATACCTACGCGGGCATCTCGCGCGCGGCCAAAAAGCTCGACCTGCTCAGCGGCGACGAGTGGACGGAGCGCGCCATTGAGATGATCAACGCCAACTGGGTGGCCTCGGGCCCGGGCCGCACCGCCAACCAGACGACGGCCGACCGCCGCCGCATCCTGAACCTGGCCCCGACGGCCATCAACAACTCGCTGCTCATCGACGACCGGTGGCTGATTCCGGGCCACCCGGGCCTGCAGTACGTGGACTGGCAGGACGAGGCCTTCCGCACCGGCCAGACCCAGAGCTACCAGGTGGCCGCCAGCGGCGCCGCCAACAACGTGAACTACTACATCTCGGGCAACTACACCAACCAAGAGGGCATGATGGTGGGCCTGGGCTACAAGCGCTACTCGGCCCGCGCCAACGTGGAGGTGAAGGCCTCCGACAAGCTGAAGTTCGGGGTGAACATGACGCCTTCGTACTCCGTCACGAAGGACCCGGGCATCGAGGGCAAGGACAACCGCCTGCACCAGCTCGTGTCGATGACGCCGGTGGTGGAAGACACGGCGGGCGTGAACACCGCCTACGGCAAAAACGAAGCCTACCGCTGGGGCGTGTCGACGGCCAGCCCGGTGCGCGTGATGGAAAACGCCATCGGCGAAACCAAGTCGTTCCGCACGCTGAGCACCGTCTTCGCCGAGTACGAAATCATCAAGGACCTGCGCTTCCGCACCACGCTGAACCTGGACAACAACGACGTGACGGCCAAGTCGTACGCGCCGCCGACGCGCACGCTGCCCACCTCGCTGGCCTCGGGCTCGTACAGCGGTTTCCGCCGCCAGACGTTCGTGAACGAGAACACGCTGACCTATAGCAAGGTCATTGCCGACAACCACGACTTCACGGTGCTGGCGGGCTACGCCTACAACACGTCGAAAATCGACAACGTGCGCCTCGGCGCCTCGGGCGGCTTCATCAACAACACGGTGACCACGCTGAACGCGGCCACCAACATCAACGGCACGGGCGCCAACAACACGACCGAGTCGAAGAACGTGCTGATTTCGTATTTCGGCCGCCTGCAGTACAGCTACCAGGGCAAGTACCTGCTGAGCACCAGCATCCGCCGCGACGGCTCCTCGCGCTTCGGCCAGGAAAACCAGTGGGGCGTGTTCCCGGCCGCTTCGGTGGGCTGGCGCATCTCGCAGGAGCCGTTCATGCAGAACGTACCCGGCCTGAGCGACCTGAAGCTGCGCGCCAGCATCGGCCTCTCCGGCAACAACTCCATCGGCGACTACAACAGCATCGCCACGCTCGGCTTCAACAACTACGCCTTCGGCGGCGCGCTGGCCACGGGCCAGGCCCCGAACCGGGTGGAAAACCCGCTGCTGCAGTGGGAAAAGAACCGCACCATCGACTTCGGCTTCGATGCGGGCCTGCTCAAGAACCGCATCTACGCCTCGTTCGACTACTACACCAAAACCAGCAAGGACCTGCTGCTGAACGTGCCCATCAACCTCGCCTCGGGCTTCGCCACGAACTTGGTGAACATCGGCGAGGTGGAGAACCGCGGCTGGGAAGTGGAGCTGACCACCCACAACCTGAACAACGCCCTGAGCTGGACGACCTCCATCAACTTCTCCCACAACCAGAACGAGGTAAAGCACCTCGGCCCCGGCGACGCGACCATTGAGGTGGCCTCGGTGACGGACCTGCCCAGCAACGTGCTGCAGGTGGGCCTGCCGATGTACAGCATCTACGTGGTGAAGCAGCAGGGCATTCTGACGCAGGCCGACATCGACGGCGGCGCGGCCCTGTTCGGCAACCAGTCGGCCGGCGACCCGCGCTACGAGGACTTCTCCGGCCCGAACGGCCGGCCCGACGGCAAAATCGACGCCTTCGACCGGCAGGTGGTGGGCCAGCCCAACCCCAAGTACACCTGGGGTATTACCAACACCTTGAAGTACAAAGGCTTCGACCTGAGCTTCCTGGTGCAAGGCCAGAACGGCGGCTACATCTACTCCATGCTGGGCCGGGCCATCGACCGCACCTCGGTGGGCTACCAGGAAAACGCCCTGGGCCACGTACGCGACCGGTGGCGCAGCCCCGAAGACCCCGGCAACGGCGTCAAGGGCAAGGCCAACGCCAAGTTCGGCTTCATCAAGAACACCGACTGGCTGTACTCCTCCGACTACTACCGCGTGCGCAACATCACCCTCGGCTACGACCTGGGGCGCATCGTGAGCAAGCGCGTGGCGCAGGGCGCCCGCCTGTACGTGACGGCCGAAAACTGGTTTGGCCACGACAAGTACTACGGCGGCTACAACCCCGACGCGGTGAACACCGACAACGGCAGCACCTTCACCTCGGGCGTGGACTACGGCGGACTGCCGCTGGCCAAGTCGCTGATCCTGGGCCTGAACGTGACTTTCTAAGCATCAAGAACAGAGGCCCCGGGCGTGAGGGGCAGGCAGCGGCCGACCGCGGCGGCGCCCCCGACTCAAGCCCTCCGGCTCACTACTTCTTCCCGACATTCCCATGAAAAAGATAACGCTGCTGCTGGCTACCGCGTGCCTGCTGGCCCTGGGCGCCTGCGAAAAAGACCTGAACCAGACGCCGATTTCCAACGGCTCGGTGCCCGACTTCTACAAAACCCCGCAGGACTTCGAGCAGGCCCTGACGGCCGTTTACAGCCAGCTGCGCGGCTACCCGAACCGCCAGCTGTTCCTCTCCGAGCTGCGCTCCGACAACATCTACGCCGCCAGCAGCCAGGGCGTGCGCGACTGGGACCCGATCAACAACTTCGCCACCGCCCTCTCGAGCAGCGCGTATATGACCGACTCCTGGGCCACGCCGTTCAACGCCATTTTCCGGGCCAACGTGTTCCTGGATCAGCTCGGTAAGAACGGCACGGTGGTGGGCGAAACGCTGCGCAAGCGCTACGAGGCCGAGGCCCGGTTCCTGCGCGCCTTCCACTACTTCGAGCTGGTGCGCACCTTCGGCAAGGTGCCCATCATCGACAAGCCGATGATTCCGCAGGAAGTGGCGCAGATTCCGCGCAGCCCCGTGGCCGACGTGTACACGCTCATCATGTCGGACCTCACGTTTGCCAAGGATAACCTGGCGCTCAATTACACCGGCACCAGCGTGGGCCGCGTGACCAGCGGCGCGGCCAAGGGCCTGCTGGCCCTGGTGCACCTCACGCGCTCGGGCCCCACCTACGGCATCGAGGGCCCGGGCCTGGGCCTGAACGAGTTCCGGCAGGCCTACGACCTGCTGCGCGAAGTGGAGACGAGCGGCCGCTACACCTTCGCCCGCAACACCGGCACGGCCACCACGGCCTACGCCAACATCTTCTCCTACACCAACGAGAACAACCCGGAGGTGGTGTTGGATGTGCAGTACATCGTGGGCCTGGGCGCCACCTTCCCCGGCATCTTCGTGCCCGATGCCTACTTCACGTCCCTGGGCATTCCGTTCGGCTCGCGCGGCATCGAAATCAAGCCCGTGTCGACCAACATGTACAACTCGTACCCCACCACGGACGTGCGCCGGGCCTTCAACATCCAGCTGGGCTACACCCAGGCCGGCGTAACCGACAACCGGCCGCTGCTCAAGAAGTGGATCAGCGCCGCCGGCCGCGGCACCGGCGACTCGGATTGGCCCATCAACTTCATCGTGATGCGCTACACCGACATCCTGCTGATGAAGGCCGAAGCCATCCTGCGCGGTGGCGTGGGCACCCCGGCCGAGGCCCTGACCATCGTGAACGACGTGCGCACCCGCGCCGGCATTCCCACGCTCACCAGCCTTACCCTCGACCAGCTGCTGGAGGAGCGCCGCCGCGAGTTTCTGGGCGAAGGCCTGCGCTGGCACGACCTGGTACGCACCGGCAAGGTGCTGGACGTGATGAACGCCTGGCTGCCCACCGAAGACACCCGCAACGCCATGCCGGAAAGCATCGGGCCGAACCACATCATCTACGCCCTGCCGCAAAACGAGCTGAGCGCCACCCCCGGCCTCTACGAGCAGAACCCCGGCTACTAAGCCCCTTCTTTGACACCGATGGAAAGCCCGGTTTTCGCCTTGTCCCGAAGGCGGAAATCGGGCTTCCTATCTTTTCGCGTTCCACCCACCGCGCCCCACCCCGGCTAATGGCTGAAAACCCCTTCCGGCTCACCCGCCGCCGCTTTTCTTTCCCGCTTTTCCCGCGCACCTGGGCAGGGCTGCTCGCCTGGGCCGCGTGCGCCCTGCCCGCGCCGGCCGCGCAGGCCCAGGCGCCGGCCCCGCCGCTCTGGCACGGGCAGGAGCGCACCCTGCGCTACCGCCCCGACGGGCAGGATTTTGTCATCGTCAACGGCGACCGGCGCTTTACCCGCGCGCTGTACGGCACCAACACGGCTTTCCGCGTGGAAACCGGCGACTTGCCCGAGTTTGCCCTGTACCTGCCCGGCATGGGCGGCAACCTTAAGTTTGGCCTGCTGGTGGGCGGGCAGAGCAAGTGGCTTACGCAGGCCGCCCGCATCGAGGCGCGCTACCGCCCGGGCGCCATGCTTTACGACATTCAGGACCCGCTGCTGGGCACGGGCACCCGGCTGCGCCTGACCGTGCTGGCCCAGGCCGACGCCGAGGGCGCGCTGGTGCGGGCCGAGCTGCAGGGCCCCACGCCGACGCCCGTGAGCCTGGTGTGGGCCTTCGGCGGCGCCACGGGCAAGAAGTTCAGCCGCGACGGCGACATCGGGGCCGACCCGGAATCCAGCTTTTACCTCAAGCCCGAGAACTGCCGCGACAACCAGGTGGAGCCGCGCGCCAACGCTTTCACCCTGTACTACGGCGCGGCCAAGGCCAGCGAGGCCCGCAAGCGGCTGATCGGCGTGGCCCCGCCAGCGGCGCAGATCAAAGTGGGCGACGCGGCCCAGCAAACCTCGCCGCAGCTGTTTTGGGAGGCGGCTGCCTCGGCAGCAGCGGCTCCAGCGGCCCCGGTGGCGGCCGGCCGAGTGCCGGTAGCGGCGGGCCGGGTCCTGTACTTCGCGGTGCAGAAGCCCGCCGACGGCGCGGCCGCCGCGCTGCGCTACGCCGACCTGCCGCGGGCCTTTGAGCGGGCCGAAGCCGCCCGCCGGCAGCTGGCCGGCCGCGTGCAGGTGCTGACGCCCGACGCGTACCTGAACACCCTGGGCGGGGCCCTGAGCGTGGCCGCCGACGCCATCTGGGAAGCTCCGTCGTACATGCACGGCGCGGTGGCTTGGCGCATGCGCCTCAACGGCTGGCGCGGCCCCTACGCCGCCGACCCGCTGGGCTGGCGCGACCGGGCCCAGACGCACTTTCGCGCCTACGCGCAGTCGCAGCTCACGCAGCCCGAAATCGGGCCGGTGGTGATGGACACGGCCCTGAACCTGGCCCGCTCGCAGGAAAAGCTGGGCACCAGCGTGTACTCCGAGGGCTACATCAGCCGCAACCCCGGCGGCGACTTCCGGCCCCACCACTACGACATGAACCTGGGCTTCATCGACCAGCTGCTGCGCCACCTGCGCTGGACCGGTGACCTAGCCTTTGCCCGCGAGATGTGGCCGGTGCTGCAGCGGCACCTGGCCTGGGAAAAGCGCAACTTCGACCGCGACAACGACGGCCTCTACGACGCCTACGCCGCCATCTGGGCTTCCGACGCGCTGCAGTACAGCGGCGGAGCCGTTACGCATTCCTCGGCCTATAACTACCTGGCCAACAAGCTGGCCGCCGAGTTGGCCGGGCTCCTGGGTCAGAACCCCGAGCCGTACTGGCAGGAAGCCGCCAAGATCCGGCAGGCCCTGAACGCCCGCCTGTGGATGCCCGCCCTCGGCTGGTACGCCGAGTACCAGGATGCGCTGGGCAGCCGGCAGCTGCACCCCGCCGCCGGCCTGTGGACCATCTACCACGCCCTGGATTCCGAAGTGGCCGACGCGCAGCAGGCCTACCAGGCCACGCGCTACCTGGATACCCAGCTGCCGCGCATTCCGGTGCGGGCCACGGGCCTGCCCGACGAAGGCTATTACCTGCTCTCGACCACCAACTGGCAGCCCTACGACTGGTCCATCAACAACGTGGCGCTGGCCGAGAACCTGCACGCCTCGCTGGCGTACTGGCAGGCCGGCCGCCCGGACGCGGCCTTCCGGCTCTGGAAAAGCGCCCTGCTCGAAAGCATGTACCTGGGCAGCAGCCCCGGCAACTTCCAGCAGGTCAGCTTCTACGACGCGCACCGCGGCGAGCTGTACCGCGACTTTGCCGACCCCATCGGCGTGGCGGCCCGCACGCTCGTGGAGGGCCTGTTCGGCATCCGGCCCGATGCCCTGCACGATACCCTGCTGGTGCGCCCGGGCCTGCCCGCCGCCTGGGATTCGGCCGCGCTGGTGGTGCCCGACGTCACCTTTCGCTTTCGGCGGCAGGGGCAGCGCGAGGTGTACCAGCTGACGCCGCGGCTGCCCAAGCGCCTGGCGCTGAAGCTGCAGGTACCCGCCCTGGCCACCGAAGTGGCGGCCGTGACGGTGAACGGCCAGCCCGCCGCTTGGCGCAACCTGGCGGGGGCGGTGGGCCAGCCGGTGATTGAAATCAGCAGCGCGCCGGCCGCGCAGTACGCGGTGGAAATCCGCTGGCAGGGCTCGGCGCCGACCTTCGCGGCGGCGGCCCCAACCGCGCCGCCGGCCAAGCGCCGCACGGCTTTCGAGCCGCAGCGCCAGGGTAGCCTGCAGTGGTGGGCCCCGCGGCACCTGGACGAAGCGCCGCCCGCGGCCGCCGCGGCCGCCGCCGCTACGCCCGTGGCCAAGCGCTGGGAGACGGTGGAGCTGACGCGCCACTTCAACGATGAGGTCAACCGGATTTTTCAGCCCAACAAGTACCTCGCGCCCCGGCCCGCGGGCCCCACGCTGCAGCTGCCCACCCAGGGTATCGGCAACTGGTGCTACCCGCTGATCATGGCCAATATCGATGATGCCGGGCTGCGCCGCCTGGCCGGCGCCAAAAACGAGATTCGGCTGCCGGCGGGCGTGCCGCTGCGCACGCCCGGCGCGGCCGGGGCCCGGAACGTGCTGTTCGTGTCGCAGTGGGACAACTACCCCGATGCGGCCACGGTGCCGCTGAAGGGCCGGGCCGCCCACGCGTACCTGCTCATGGCCGGCTCCACCAACCCCATGCAGAGCCAGCTCGACAACGGCGAGGTGGTGGTGCACTACACCGACGGCACGTCGGCCCGCCTCGCGCTGCGCAACCCCGACTCCTGGTGGCCCATCGAGCAGGATTACCTGGACGACGGCTTTGCCTTCCGCACCGGCGCCCCGCACCCGCTGCGCGTGCACCTGAAAACCGGCCGCCTGGTGCTGGGCAGCGAGTTCGACCAGTACACCAGCCTGAAAGGCTACAGCACCCGCGTCATCGACGGCGGCGCGGCCACGGTGCTGGACCTGCCCCTCGACCCGAAAAAGAAACTCAAAAGCCTCACCGTGCGCGCCCTGGCCAACGACGTGGTCATCGGCCTGATGAGCGTGACCCTGGCCCGGCAATAGCTTTCACTCGCCAGGGTAGCGCCGCCGCGCGGCGTCCGGCCGTTGGGCCGAACCCGCGGACGACCATCCTTGGCAACCATGATGGCGACGCGACGACGCGTTTCTGCATCCACCCCCTCCATATGTCCACCTCCCGCTTCCTTTTTCTCTCCCTACTCGGCCTCGGCGCCGCGGCTTTGCCCATGGCTGATGCGCTGGCCCAGGCCATCAACCGCCAGGCCGTGGTGGAGCGCCACAAAGTGCTGAACACCACCACCGATTCGCTGGCTTCGGTGAACGTCGGCAACGGGGCGTTTGCCATGACCGTCGACGTGACGGGGCTGCAAAGCTTCCCGGAGTACTACCAGAAGGGCGTGCCGCTGGGCACGCAGTCGGAGTGGGGCTGGCACCGCTTCCCGAACACCCAGAACTACCAGGTGGAGGAGGCCCAGCGCCAGTACGAGCTGAACGGCCGCAAAATCCCGTACACCGTGCAGGTGAAGGCGCCCGAGCGCAACAAGCAGGCGGTGGACTTTCTGCGCGCCAACCCGCACCGCCTGCAGCTGGGCAACCTGGGCTTCGTGCTGCTCAAAAAAGATGGCTCCCGCGCTACCATCAAAGACCTGCGCGACATCCGGCAGGAGCTGAACCCGTGGACCGGCGAAATCCGCAGCCACTTCGTGCTGGAAGGCACCGCGGTGAACGTGGTGACGGTGGGCCACCAGCAGCAGGACGCGGTGGCCGTGCAGGTGAAGTCGCCCCTGGTGAAGCAGCAGCGCCTGAAGGTGTTTTTGCGCCTGCCGTACCCCACGGCCGAGTGGAGCGACGAGGGGGTGAACTACAAGGATGCCGACAAGCACCAGTCGAAAATCGAGCAGGCGCAGGCCAAGTCCGCGGTAGTGACGCACCAGCTGGATAATGACCGGTACGCCGTGGCCCTGGGCTGGAGCGGCGACGCCCGGCTGACGGCCGGTGCGCAGCCCCACGAGTTTGTACTCACGCCGGGCAAGGCGCAGGACGTGCTGGAAGTCAGCGCCCGGTTTGCGCCCCAGAGCAAGGGCGCGCTGCCCAGCTTCGCCGAGGCCCAAAAAAGCAGCCAGGCCGGCTGGAAAAGCTTCTGGCAGAGCGGCGGCGCCATCGACTTCGGGGCCACCCCGGACCCGCGCGCCAAGGAGCTGGAGCGGCGCATGATCCTCTCGCAGTACCTGATCCGCAGCCAGGAGACGGGGCAGTTCCCGCCCCAAGAAACGGGGCTGGTGTACAACAGCTGGTTTGGCAAGCCTCACCTGGAAATGCACTACTGGCACGCCATGCACTACGGCCTGTGGGGCCGCACCGCGCTGCTGGAAAAAAGCCTCGACTGGTACCTGCGCCCCGAAATTGTGGCCGGGGCCAAGACCCTGGCCCAGCGCCAGGGCTTCGAAGGGCTGCGCTGGCAGAAAATGACCGACAACGAAGGCAAAGAAGCGCCGTCGTCGGTGGGCGCGTTTTTGATCTGGCAGCAGCCGCACTTCATTTACTTGGCCGAGCTGGTGCGCCGCCACGGCAACGCGGCCGCCCAGAAGAAGTACCAGGAGCTGGTGTTTGCCACCGCTGATTTCATGGCCTCGTACTCCTTCTACGAGAAGGACAAGGACCGCTACATCCTGGGCAAGGGCCTGATTCCGGCGCAGGAGCGCTTCAAGGCGGAGGAAACCTTCAACCCGACCTACGAGCTGGTGTACTGGCACTGGGCGCTGACCACGGCGCAAGAATGGCGCAAGCGGGCCGGTCTGCAGCCCAATCCCAAGTACGACCAGGTGCTCCAGAAGCTCTCCAAGCTGCCCGAAGCCAACGGCGTGTACCTGGCCACCGAAAGCGCCACCGACTCCTACACCAACCCCGAGTACAAAACCGACCACCCCTCGGTGCTCGGCGCGCTGGGCATGATGCCCGCGACGGGCCAGCAGGACGCGGCCACCATGCGCCGCACCTTCGACCTGGTGTGGAAGGACTGGAGCTGGGACAAAACCTGGGGCTGGGACTTCCCGATGACCTCCATGACCGCCACCCGCCTGGGCCTGCCCGACAAGGCGGTGGACGCGCTGCTGATGCCCATCAAAACCAACACCTACCTGCCCAACGGCCACAATTTCCAGGACGACCGGCTGCGCATCTACCTGCCCGGCAACGGCGGGCTGCTGGCCGCTGTGGCCCTGATGTGCGCCGGCTACGACGGCAGCAAAACCGCAAATCCTGGCATTCCGCAGGGCTGGACCGTGAAGTGGGAAGGCCTCAAGCCGATGCCCTAGCAGCACGACCCCGTCTCCCGGCTCCGCCGAAGCCGCCAGGCAGCCTGCCCGGCGTAAGCGAGGCATCTTTACCGCTTCATCCTCTGACTTCTCACAGGCTGCTCGAACTCAATCACCTCAGCCCATTCCACTGTCGGGAAAGGGCCGTGAGTTCCAGCTGCCAGCCTTGATCCATGACGAAATACCTCCCCATCCTTGCCCTGCTGACGCTGCCCGGCCTGCCGACCGCCGCGCAGTCCTTCGCCCCGAACCTGCCGAAGGTCAACCTGACCTCGTTTCGCGCCGACACCTTCGCCATCACCAAGTACGGCGCCGTGTCCGACGGACTCACGCCGAGCACTCAGGCCATTCAGCAGGCCATCGATGCCTGCGGGCAGGCCGGCGGGGGCGTGGTGCTGGTGCCGCGCGGCCACTGGCGCACGGCCGGCCTGGAGCTGCGCTCCAACGTGAACCTGCACCTGGCGCCCGGCGCCTTTGTGCAGTTCTCAAACAACCGCGCCGACTACAAGCTCATCAAAACCAACTGGGAAGGCCTCGCGGCCGTGCGCAACCAGGCGCTGATCTACGGGCAAAACCTGCAGAACGTGGGCATCACAGGCCACGGCATCCTCGACGGGGCCGGCGAGGCCTGGTGGATGGTGCAGAAGGCCCGCACCACCGAAGGCGAGTGGAAAAAGCTGGTGGCCTCGGGTGGGGTGCTAAACGAGAAGCAGGACCGGTGGTACCCTTCGGCGCAGTCGTTGGCGGGCACCAAGGTGAAGGAGGCCGGCGTCATCACCGAGGAGAAAAAGGAAATCAAGGACTTTGAGGACCTCAAGGACTACCTGCGGCCCGATTTTCTGGTGCTCGACCGCTGCCAGCGCCTGCTGCTGGAAGGCGTCACGTTTCAGAACTCGCCGGCCTGGACGCTGCACCCGATGATGAGCCAGGACGTGGTGGTGCGCAACGTGCGCGTGCTCAACGGCCCCTACACCCCCAACACCGACGCGCTGGACCTGGAATCGGTGAACCGCGCCCTGGTGGAAGGCTGCACCTTCGATGTGGGCGACGACGCCATCTGCATCAAATCGGGCCGTAACGAGCAGGGGCGGCAGCGCGCCATGCCCACCGAAAACATCCTGGTGCGCAACTGCACCGTGTACCGGGCCCACGGCGGCTTTGTCATCGGCTCGGAAATGTCGGGCGGGGCGCGCAACATCCACGCCCACAACCTGACCTTCATCGGCACCGACATCGGGCTGCGCTTCAAGACCACGCGCGGCCGCGGCGGCGTGGTGGAGGACATCTTCATCGAGAACGTGGACATGAAGGACATTCCCGGCGAGGCCCTGCTCTTCGACATGTACTACATGATCAAGGACCCCACGCCGCAGGTGGCGGGCTCCAAGGAGCGGCCCGTGTCGCCGGCCCAGCCGGTGGGGGGGGGCACCCCGCAGCTGCGCAAAATCAACATCCGCAACGTGACCTGCAACGGGGCCCGCACCGGCATCCTGGTGCGCGGCCTGCCGGAAATGGCCATCAAGGACATCAGCATCGAAAACGCCGTGCTGCAGAGCCAGAAGGGCCTTACCTGCATCGAGGCTGATAACATCCGGCTGAAAAACGTGACCTTGCTCACCCGCGACACCGACCCGGTGATGGAAGTGCACAACAGCCGCAACATCTCGCTCGACGGCATCCGGTACGCGCCGCAGGCCGCCGTGCTGCTGCGCGTGTCAGGCGCCGACAAGGCACAGGACGTCAAGCTCCGCAACACCGACGTGAGCCAGGCCAAGCTGGCGGTGGAGTACGGCTCGGGCGTGAAAAAGAAAGCCGTGAGCGTAGCCAAGCGCTAATCGGCTACCGCAACCGCTCAGCATCTCCCTTGTGGTAAACTAAGCTACCAATTGCTGCGGCTGATTATTGCCGAGCTTATCAAGTAGTACAGTTTACCGAGTAACGGGCCGATGCTTGCCGTAATGCGTACCCCAGCCGAAAAGCAGGCTTGGCTCTTCTAGTTGCTAGCCAAGCCGATCAACTAATTTTTGTGTCCTCGCCACTTCGCTTTCCTATGCGACTTTACCGTTTGCTTTTGCTACTGATCGGCTTGCTGGGCCTCAGCCAGGCGGGCCAGGCCCAGGCCCCGCCGGCCGCGCGGCCCTGGTCGCAGCGCATGGCCGATTCGTTTATGCGCTGGTACCCCGACTCGGTGCCGGCGGTGCGCAACAAGGCTGCCCGCTGGGGCTACGAGCACGGCCTGATGCTCAAGGCCCTGGAGCGCGTGTGGCAGCGCACCGGCGAGCGGCAGTACCTCGACTACATCGTGCGCACGATGGACCAGTCCATCGGGGCCGATGGCTCCATTCAGCGCTTCAAGCTGGAAGACTACAACCTCGACAACATCAACGCCGGGCGCACCTTGCTCACTCTGTACCAGCAACCCCAGCTGCCCCGCCGCGAGCTGTACCGCAAGGCCGCCGAAACCCTGCACCGGCAGCTAGAAGGCCAGCCCCGCACCCAGGAAGGCGGCTACTGGCACAAGAAGCGCTACACCAACGAAATGTGGCTCGACGGGCTGTACATGGCCGAGCCGTTTTCGGCGGAGTACGCCAAGCTGTTCAACCAGCCCCAGGATTTCGACCACGTGGCCCTGCAGTTTGCCCTGGTGGAAAAGCACATGGCAGACCCCAAAACCGGCCTGCTCTACCACGGCTGGGACGAGGCCAAAACCGAGCAGTGGGCCAACAAGCAGACCGGCCTTTCGCCCAACTTCTGGAGCCGCGGCATAGGCTGGTACGCCATGGCCCTCGTGGATGTGCTCGACTATTTCCCCAAAGACCACCCGAAACGGCAGAACCTCATCCAGTACCTGCAGCGCCTCGCGCCGGTGCTCACCCTGTACCAGGACCCTAAATCCGGCGGCTGGTGGCAAGTCACCGACCACGGAGGCCGGGCCGGCAACTACATCGAAACCTCCGGCACCTGCATGTTTGTGTACGCGCTGCAGAAGGGCGTACGCCTCGGCTACCTGGATAAAAAGTACGCCGCCTCGGCCCGCAAAGGCTACGAAGGCGTGCTCCGGCAGTTCGTAGCCGCGCAGCCCGACGGCACCCTGGCCCTGAACGGCACGGTGAGCGTGGGCGGCCTCGGCGGCTCGCCCTACCGCGACGGCAGCTACGAGTACTACCTCTCCGAGCCGCTCAAGCAAAACGACTTCAAGGGCGTCGGGCCGTTCATCATGGCCAGCGTGGAAATGGAAATGGCGGGCCAGAAAAGCCGCTAGCCGGAGTAGCCAAGCCCACCGGTCGAATCCAAAAAAGGCCGCCCCGAACAATCGGGGCGGCCTTTTTGCGGATTCGACCGGTGGGCAAGTGCCGCTTGGGCGCTTCTGGTTTTAAAGCGTGCTGGGCGCTTCTGGTTTTAGGTCATGCTGAGCTTGTCGAAGCATCTCTACCGCTTCATCAGATACTATTCAACGAAGCGGTAGAGATGCTTCGACAAGCGGACGCCAGATGAGCATGACGTGCTGGAGGCATCATGGTAGCAAAGTCCCCACTACGGTCTAAAACAAATCGTCCTTGGCCGGGGCGGTGTAGGGCTGCGGGGCGCCGCTCATCTTGGGCAGGCCGAAGTAGAAGTAGAGCGTGCGTTTGCGGGTGCCGCTGAGGTGGTTCAGCTCGCTCTGCGGGCCCAGATTCTTGGTGTCCGCGTCGATGTTCAGGGCCAGCTTGGTGCCCAGCGGCGGAATGGCGTCGAGAAAGGAGAGGTTGCCCACGGGCAGCTGCGGGTGGGGCTTCACGCCCGAGAGGCCGTAGAAATCAAAGAGGCGCGCGTAGAGGCCCGCATCGGGCGTGGCGACGAGAAACTTGCCCTCCACCGTGTTCAGCTCCAGCCAGCTGATGTCGGCGAAGTAGCCCTTGAACTCGGGGTAAATCCACGGCGCGGCGCCGGTCTGGGTGTTGTTGTAGGCGTTTTCCCACACGTTGGTCGTCACGCCCTGCAGGCGGTTTTTCCACACGCGGTAGGGACCCTTGCCCAGCCACTTGGCGCCGAGAACGAAGTTTTCGGGGTAGGTGAAGCTCAGGCCCGCGAAGGGTACGTCGCCGCTCACCGCGTACTGGTAATCGAGCTGCAGCCAGCCCGAGCCGTACATCTTCCAGCGCACGGCCTGCAGGTCGCCCTGGTAGCGCGCCTCGATGACTTCGCCGTCGGCTTCCGAGCGGTACTGCAGGCCCTCGAAGCGGGCGTTGCCGGTCACCAGCACCGGCCCGTTGCCGAAGCTCAGCCGGTCGCCGTTGTTGCCCTTCAGCCCGCTGATGCGGCCGGTGGTCTTGTTCCAGGTGACGGTGATGCCCCCGGCTTTGAGCGTGAGCGTGGAGTCGGTTTCGGTGCGCTCCACTGCCTGCTTGTCTGGCAGGGCCACGATGCCGTCGAGCAGCCGGGCGGGCGCGCCGGTGGCCCAGCTCCACTTGTACACCAGGTTTTTCTGCGGGTCGTAGGCCGAGAGCAGCAGCGCGTCGTAGCGGCGCCAGTCCTGGGGCAACTCCAGCCGCAGCTGGCCGCGGCCCAGCGGGGCCACGTCGGGGCTGGCGGCGCGGCCTTTGGGGCCGCCCACGTAGCCGCTGAACGTGTCGCCGGGCTTGCGGTACGTCACCAGCTCCCACTGAAAAAAGCACTGGCGCAGGTTGGTGAAGTGGTAGCGGTTTTCCAGCCGCACGACGCCTTGAAAGTCGGCCGGCAGGGCCGCCGTCGTGGCTGCGCCGAACCCGCCCGCTGCCGCGTCGGCCGGGGCCGCCGGGGCCGCCGGGGCGGCTTTCGCCCGCTTCGCGGCCTTGGGCTCGGCGCTCAGGCTGACTTTGATCGGCGCAAAAATTTCGCGGATGGCGTAGAAGCTGCCTTCCTTTTCGCGGTGCGGGCCCACCACGCCGTCGGGGGCATTCACCCCGTTCACGTCGATGATGCCGCGCTGGTCGGTGCGCACGATGCCCTCGTCGACCAGGGCCCAGAGGAAGCCGCCACCCGAGCGCGGCGCCTGCCAGTGCAGCTCCCAGATGTCCTGCAGCCCCACGGCCCCGCCGCCGTCGTCCTGGCAGTGCAGAAACTCGGTGGGCATGTAAATCAGCGAGTCCGCCAGGATTTTCTGCGAGCTGTAGAAGTTCTCGTAGTGGTTGGTGTCGATGCCGTTGTGCTGGTTGCTGGGCCGGTGGTGGGCGTGGATAACGGGCCGCCGCGAGAGGTCGTAGCGGGCGTAGTGGGCGTCGAGCTCCTTGTTGGTGCCGCCTTCGTTGCCGTTGCTCCAGCACAGGATGCTCGGGTGGTTCGCGTCGCGCTGCACCAGCTCGCGCACCAGCGGGGCGCCGGCCTTGGTGGAGTACGCCTTCTGCCAGCCGGCCAGCTCGTCGAGCACGTAGAGGCCCAGGGAGTCGCAGAGCTGCAGGAAGCGGCGGTCGGGCGGGTAGTGCGACATGCGGACGGCGTTCATGTTCATCTCCTTGATGAGGCGCACGTCCTGCAAATGAATGGCGTCGTTGAGCGTGCGTCCCGTTTCGGGCCACCAGCTGTGGCGGTTGATGCCCTTGAGCTTGACCTGCGTGCCGTTGACGAAAATGCCCCGCCCGCGCCGGATTTCGATGGTGCGGAAGCCGAACTGTTCGGTGGTCTGGTACAGCGGCTGCCCGCCCGCCCGCAATGATACCCTTGCGCGGTACAGGTGCGGCGTTTCGGCGGTCCAGCGCAGGGGTTTGGCGATGCTCGTCCGAATATTGACCAGCGTGTCGCCGGCCTGGGCCGTGCCGCGGGTGGTGCCCACCACCTTACCGGCCGCGTCCAGCAGCTCGGCCTGCACCTCGGTGGCCTGCCGCAGCCCCTGCACGAACACGTTCATGGCAAACGAGCCGTCCGCACGCGCGTCGATGGCGGTGCGCGCAATGAACTGCTGCGGGTACGCGGCCAGGTACACGGGCCGGAAAATGCCGCCGAACACCCAGTAGTCGGCCAGCCGCTCGGCGTTGTTCACCGACGCGTCGGCCGACATCTTGCTCACCGTAACTTCCAGCAGGTTGGGCTGCCCGGCGGGCTTGAGCTTGTCGGTGATGTCGTACTGAAACCGGTAGAACGCGCCCTGGTGCACGGGCCCGGCCAGCTGCCCGTTGATCTTCACCTCCGTGTCGGTCATCGAGCCTTCGAAGACGATAAACACCCGCTGCCCCTGCCAGCCGGCGGGCGTGCGGAACTCGTGGCGGTAGCGGCCCTGCTCGTCGGCAAAGCGGAAGTTCTTGCCGTAGGTTTTGTAGTCGCGGCCGTAGTTGTAGCTCCCGAAGCCTTGCTGCTCCCAGCACGAGGGCACCTGAATGGTTGTCCAGGCGCCGCTGCGGCGGCCGCCGGTGCAGAAGAAGTCCCAGGTTTGAGTGTGCTCGTTGTCGCGACCCGAGAGGTACTGAATCTGTTGGGTGGGCGCGGCGGGCTGGGCCGCGGCGGTAGCCGCCCACAGCAGCAGGCAGCCGAGCCAGAGGGCGCGGAAAATAGACATAGGCACGGGGAGGTCAGGAGCGGTTCAGGGCCTGAACATACTGTCTGCCCGCTGGCTGGCCGCCCTGTAGTGTCCTGCTGCCCGCCGGCTCAGAAGCTCAGCGCCACGCTACCGGTCACGTTGGCATAGCTGGCCGAGGGGCGGCCGGCGTCGGTGCGGAAGGGCCGCTCGGGGCTGCGCAGCGCCCGGCCTTCCACGCGCACCAGCACGTGCGCGCTGGGCGCGTAGTCCAGGTTCAGCGAGGCGCCGCGCACGCGAAAAGCGGCGTCGGTGGGGGCGGGGCTCGGGGAGCGGATGACGACGCCGCGGCCGGCGTGGTAGTACTCGCCGCGGGCCACGGCCGCCCACTTGGGCGTGAACTGGTAGCGCACGAAGGCCGCGCCGGTGTGCCAGGTATCGGCGCGGCCGCGGCGGGCGCCCTGTTGCTGGCCGAGGTCGAACACGGCGGCTACGCTCAGCCGCTCGGTGGCCGCGTAGCTGGCGTACAGGTTGTGAAAGTAGCGGCGGCGACGCACGGAGTCGCGGGGCTGCTCGTTGCCGTAGAACGTGCTGCTGTTCAGGGTGAGCTTGGCCGTCGGCTTCCACTGCAGCTGCGTGCCCGCGGCCTTTGCCCGGTTGTTGTCGCGCAGGTTCTGCCAGCCGTTGAGCACCAGCCCGGTCAGGGTTAGCTTCGGGCCGAACTCGTAGCTCAGGCGCGCGCCGGCTTCGTAGTAGGGCGAGTTTTCGGCCATGATGGAGCGCGAGAGCGTCCAGTTGTCCTTGCTCAGCGCCGACTCGAAACCGATGTGCGAGGGAAAGATGCCCACGTCCAGCCAGGCCCGGGCGAAGGGCCGGAAGCCCGCGTAGGCTTCGTACACCGGGCGCAGGGCCGCGGGCTCGGCGGCGTAGTTGGCCTCCACGTAGGTGCCCGCGTGCAGGCCCAGGGCCCCGCGCACCTGCCCGTCGTCGTAGCGCGCGCCGAGCACGGCGTTGTTCAGCGCAAACTCGTTGGCGCGGCTGTGGGCGTAGAGAAAGTCGGGCCGCCGCGCGCTACGTCCCTGTAAATCGTAGCCGTAGTAGCCGTCCACGAAGCCGTAAAAGGTAAGCGGATTGGCCGGCGTGGGCACTGCGGCAGAGTCGGTGCGGCCACCATCGGAGTTCTGGGCCTGGGCTGCGGAAGGCAAAAGGGCAAGCAGCGCAAGCGGGACGAGTAGTTTCATCAGTGGGGGAGAAAGGCGCGCCCGACCCGCAGTACGAGTTGAGCTGGCTACATGATACGGTTTCCTGTCTCTCAATCCCTGCGCCCGGTTTGCTGCGGTACTAGTAGTTATTTGCAAGGGCTTGATGGAGAGCTTAAAGCAGAAATAACACAGGCTGGCGTGCCGGCGGTGTGGCCACTCATCACCCCACTCCGGTAAGGTGGTATTACCGTTTTGGGGGACTTAAGGGAGTTGGCCCCCACTGGCTGCTGGCCCACTGGGCGCGGAGCAACTGGTGCGCCGGGGTGATGCAGCCGAATCCCGCCCGCTTATATTGGTCTTAATTGATAATTAATGGTAAATTATCGATGTGAATCAGGGTTTTCCGAACCTTCAGTGGGAATTGCTATGGCTGCTTTGCTTCCGGGGTACGAGTACGACATCTTCATCAGCTACCGGCACAACGACAACCTCTTCGACGGCTGGGTCACGGAGTTTGTCACGCACCTGCAGGAAGAGCTGGCCGCTACGATCAAGGTCCCACTGAGCATCTACTTCGACAAAAATCCCCACGACGGCCTCGGCGACTCGCACTTGGTGCACCCCAGCCTGGAGCATCGGCTGCGCGCCCTGATCTTGATTCCGTTGATTTCGCAGACCTACTGCGACACCGAGCGCTACTCCTGGAAGCACGAGTTTCTGCCTTTTTGCCAACAGGCCAGCGCCGATGCGCTGGGCTTGCACCTGCGCCTGCCCAACGGCAACGTGGGGTGCCGCATTCTGCCGCTGCGCATTCACAACCTCGACGAAGACGACGTGCAACTGCTGCACCGCACGCTGGGCGGGCACCTGCGCTCCATCGATTTCGTGTACCAAGATATCGGCGTCAACCGGCCGCTGCGCCCCCAGGACGATGAGCTGTACAGCCTGCACCGGGGGCTGCTGTACCGCAACCAGATCAACAAAGTCGCCAACGCCATCAAGGAGCTGATCCAGGCCATCCGGAAGCCTACCGCGCCGGCGGTGGCCCCCCCCGTTGCCCCGGCCGCCCCGCAGCCCGCACCGGCCCCGGGCGGCCCGGTAGTGTTTCTGGCCTGGACGTCCCGCGAGCTGGCCAGCCGCCGCGAAGAGCTGGCCCTGGTGTGCACCAAGGCCGGCCTGCACGTGGTGCCCGCCACCGATTGCCCGCTCGACGAGGAGGAGTTTCGGCGCAAAACCCAGGAGGCGCTGGCCGCCGCCACCTGCGCGGTGCACCTGCTGGGCAACGAGTTCGGGCGCCGCTTCGAGGATGACGAGGACTGCTCGTTCCCGATGTACGCCTACCAGGAGGCGCACCGCCTGGCCGCGGCCCGGGCCGATTTCCGCCAGTTCGTGTGGTACTGCCCCGACGAGGCCCTGGCCGTGCGGCCCGCCCAACAGGCCTTCGTCAACAACATCCGCAACGAGCTAACCGAGCGGTGCACCTTCACCAACGCGGCCAGCGCCATGCAGCTCGTAGAGGATTTGCGCAGCACGCTGGCCCGGCCAGCCGGGCCGCCCCCCCCGGTGGAGAAGGAAACAGACATCTTCTTCGTGTTCAACCAGCTGGACAGCCAGGAGGCCAACGACATTACCGACCGGCTCAGCGAGGAAATTCCGCTGGAGGTGCTCACCATCGAGCCCGACAGCGAAGACCTGTACAAGGAAATAACCGTGCGCAGCATTCCCAAGAGCCGGCTGACGGTGGTGTATTTCAAGTACAGCGCCGACTGGGCGTTGCCCTTCGTCAAGCAGGTGTGGCGGCTGGTCGGCGGCGCGGGCTCGGCTACGCCCATCCTGTTCGTGGGCGAAGACGAGCCCGCGCAGAACCGCATGCGCGTGTTCAAGGCGCCCCGGGTAATTTCCTGCATTCAAAGTCATTTGGGCGTGTGCGCGGAGGTACGGCGGGTGTACCAGCAACTAAACATGCCCGTGTAGATGGACACCTTCTGCGAACCTACCCTCTCGTTTTTCGACGTGGACGAGCCGGTTTGTCCCTACACCGGCCTGCGCACGTTCACCGAGGACGAGGCCCTGTATTTCAAAGGGCGCGAAGCGCACGTAGCCAAATGCCTCACACGGTTGGCGCGCCACCGTTTCCTGATGATAACCGGGGCCTCCGGCGACGGCAAATCCTCGCTGGTGTACGCGGGGCTGCTGCCCGAAATCCGGGCCGGGTTCGTGCGGGCGCGCTACAGCAGCTGGGCGGTGGCCACGTTTCGGCCCGAGCGCAGCCCGCTGCGCAACATGGCCCGGGCCGTGGCGGCGGCCCTGCGCCTGGAGCAAAGCGCGGCCACCGTGGAAACGGAGCTGAGCCAGGGCTTCTCGGCGCTGGTGCAGCTGTACCAGGCGTCGTCGCTGTGCCCGCCCGACGAGCTGCCCGCCGACCTGCTCCCGGCCGAGCAGCGGCGGCAGCGGACGCAGGCCGCCAACCTGCTGGTGGTCGTCGATCAGTTCGAGGAGTTTTTCACCAACCCGGAAAACTACGCGGGCAACAGCCCCAATGCGGCCGCGCAAACGGTCGTGAACCTGCTGCTGGAAACCACCCGGCTGGTGCAGGAGCAGAACCTGCCCATCTACATCGTGTGCACCATGCGCTCCGATTTCGTGGGGCAGTGCGCCGAGTTCCGCGGGTTGATCGAGCAGGTGGGCGAAAGCCAGTATTTCGTGCCGCGGCTGCTGCGCCACGAGTTCGTGGAGGTCATCCGCGAGCCGGCCGCGCTCAGCGGCTCGCGCATCAGCGAGCGGCTCGTGCAGCGGCTCGTCTACGACATCCAGGACGGCCAGGACCAGCTGCCCGTGCTCCAGCACGCGCTGCACCGCATCTGGATGGCCGCCGACCAGGGCCGCGAGGAAATGGACCTGATCCACTACGCCATGGTCGGCGGCTTCAGCGGCGTATTGCCAGCCGCCGACCAGGCCCGTTTTGAGCAGTGGCGCGCGGGCGTGCCGGCCTGGCAGCAAACGTTTTTGCTGACCAACTGTTCCCTGCGCAACGTGCTCGATGCCCACGCCAACCAGCTGTACACCGAGGCCACGGAACTCTACAACCAGGCGTACGAGCCGGCCCTGGCGCCGGGCACGGCCCAGCAGGTTATTGAGAAAACCTTGCGGGTGCTCACCCGCGCCGACGGGCCGCGCGTGGTGCGCAACCGCCTGAGCGGGGCCGAAATCACCGCCATCCTGGCCGATGCGGCCCTGCCCTGGCCGGTGGTGTGCCGCATCCTGCGGCCGTTTCGCGCCGAAGGGGCCACCTTCCTCTCACCCTTTCTGCTGGCGGGCGACGACGACCCCACGCTGCCGCCCGACACGGTGCTCGACATCACCCACGAAAGCCTGATCCGCAACTGGGCGCGCCTGGCCGGGTGGGCCGCCAGCGAAGCCGAAGACGTACGCGTGGTGCACGACCTGCTGCACCAGGCGGAACGTTGGCAGGCCAGCCGGCGCGACACGGGTTTTCTGTTGCCCATCGGGCCGTATACCTTTTTCTCTGAATGGAGCCGTCGCAAGCAAGGCAACGCCAGCTGGCTGGCCCACTACGTGGCCACCGGCCCCGACACGGCCCACCGCCAGGAGCAGGCCACTCAGCAAAGCCAGCTGCTGACCAGCTACCTCGAAGCCAGCCGGCGGCGCCTGCAGTTTTCGCTGCTAGTGGCGCGCTACCACGTGAGCCGGCGTACGGTCGCGGCCGTTTTGCTGCTGCCGCTGCTGCTGCTCGGGCTGGTGTGGTACGGCTGGGTGGCCCGCAAGCGCAAAGCCGACTACGTGGCGCATTCCATCGTCCGCAGCCGCACCAACTACCTCGCCTCGCCCGACTTGCTGCCCGCCGACAAGGCCAACTTCATCATCCAGACCGACCGGCTGAAACACTACACGTACCAGCCGCTGCTTGGCGGGAAGAGTGCCGACGACCACTCCTTTCCGCGCCAGCTCGACGCGCTGGCCAACGACACGCTGGCCCTGGATACGGAACTGGCCCTGTACACGCGGGTGAGCAACGTGGCCTACGATTCCATCGAACGCGAAAACCCCTGGGCCCGCCGCCTCCTCTTCGACCTGGACCGGCGGCTGGACCGCGCCGGGAGCATCGAGCAGCCTACCGCGGGGGCCGCGGCCCTGAGCGAGCAGCAGCGGCAGCTGGCCCTGCACACGGCCCGGGCCGTCATGACGCTGACGCACTACCTGCTGTACACCGACCCGGCCACGCCGGGCGTCAAGCCCCGGGTGCTGCGCCGGCGCGACAACCAGCCGCTCTACGCCATGCGGCGGAAGCTGCTGCGGCGCCTGCGCGGGTACGTGCGGCGCGAGGTGCAAACCACCGAAGGCGCGGCGCCCAACGCCGTCAAGTTTGGCTTTTGCCTGCGCGTGCTCCTCAGCCAGGGCCAGGACACAGCCGACGAGCTGGCCTTCTTGAACGGGCTGAACCCGTTGAACCTGAACTCGCCGGCGCGGCGGCAGTTTCTGCGGTTTTTTCCGGCCACGTTTCAGGAGAAGTCGACCAGCGGGGTGCCCAGCCTGCGCAAGTACGAGCTGCACCTGGCCGGCGGCAGCATCGAGCACAGCGGCGGCTACCAGACCAGCGCCATCATCTTTGCCGCGTTGCGGCAGCCCGCAGCCCTGCTGCAGTGCCTGGACTCGCTGCAGCGCCAGACCCGCGACATCGACGACGCCGACGGGGGCATCGCGCTGCTGCCGTACCTGATCAAGTACGAGCTGCTGACCCCCGACAGCCTCTACCCGCTGCTGCGGCGCTGCGCGCGGCTGGGTGCGTTTTCGTTCAACGAGATGTACGCGGCCACCGCCTACTGCCTGCTGAGCGTGAGTCCCTCGCTGCGCGTGAGCGAGCTGTACGTCGTCGATCCGAACAAGGCCAAGGGCCGCAGCCCGGATCTGCTGAACTACGACCGGGCCAGCTTCTCCATTCCGCTCGGCTCGCGCGACAAAGCTTGGACGGCCCTGGCCGCCGCCACGGGCACCATTGCCGCGCAGGAGCCGCTGTTTATGGAACCGGGGCACAGCAGTCCGGCCTTTACGCGCCGCAACACGCTCTTTCTGCAGGCGTTCCTGGCCAAGATGCACGGCGTGTACCTGGCCGAGTTGAAACGGCAGCCCGCAGCGGCCGCCCAGCGCTTTGCCGCGTTTGCGGCGGCCGTGGAGCAACTCAAAACGGCTTATCCGGCCGGGGCCATCGTCAACGAGCACGACTGGAATTTTCACGTCGGGCAGGTGGTGAACATCATCGGCCCGGCCACCGTGGGGCGCGACCCGGTGCGGTTTCTGCAGCTGCCCATCCGGCCCAAAACGCAGCTGTTCGAAACTTACCTGACCTGCCCGTTCGACGCGTTTTTTCGCTTTGAGCTGGAGCACGCCGCTGCCCAGCCCCGGCCCGACGCCGGCCTGGTGCAGCTGCTCGACAGCGTGGCCTTCGTGGAAGCGGCTTTTCCCGACCGGTACTCCGGCACGCGGGAACGTTCTTTGCGCGCGGAGGCGCTGTCCCGCCTTCGCGAGAGCGTGCCCAACATGGCTTGGATCAGCGCCATACACCGGGTGGCCGTGCCGGGCTTGCCGGCGGCGCGCGCGCAGCGCAATGCGTTGTTGTTTGAGCTGGAGCAGGCCCTGCAAAGCCCGGCGCACTTGGCGGCGCTGGACGTGCCGCGGCGGGTGCTGCCGCAGGTGCGCCTGCTGCCCACTCAGCCGGCCTTTGCCCAGGTGCCGCTGCAAATGGCGCTGTCGGACGTGGCCGCGGCGCTGGCCCGCAACGGGCGTCCGCGCGAGGCTTTCGAGCTGGCCGCAGCCCTGCCCGCGCCGATGAACGATGCCACGCACATCCGCATCGGCGAGCAGCTGATGATGCGCGACAACCGGGAGGAAAAGGACCGGCTCGACGCCTTTCTGGATGATTACCGGCGGCGCCTCACGCCCCGGCCTGCCGATGCCGCCGCCAGCGTGCTGCCGCTGCTGTACTGGCGGCCGTACCTGTTCGACAGCAACACCGGGTTCTACGATTTTGCCGCCCTCATCACCAAGGAAGGGTCGGGGTTTGCGGCGCAGAACGGCGGCTTCTACATGTGCAAGGGCCGCAGCTTGGCCGACGACAGCTACCGCGCCGTGCAGGGCATTCCTGCTTACGAGGCCGAGTACCGCCGGCAGCGCTACTACAACTATGTGCTGGCGGGCCTGGCGCACCTGAAAACTGCGCGGCCCAACGACGGCTGGCGCGAGTACGACGAAAAGGTGCTGCTGCGGCCCGCCGACTACGACGGGCCGGCCGAGTAGCTCCGAACCGGCGCCGCCGTTTCCGTTTCGGCCAGGCTGGGCTCGTGGTCGAAATGGACCTGGCGCTGAATCAGCCACTCGTGGTTTTGGGAGAGCAACGTGCTTTCCACCTGCTGCACGTAGCCGGCCAGGGGCAGGCTGCTCGATGGTGGCAGCTCAGCGAGCTGTTGGAGGTTGTGTGCCAAGGTTTTGTAGCGGCTCAGCAGCAGGTCTACGTTTTCCGTCTCGATGTAGACTTTTAGTAAGCCGATGGCCAGCACGCAGATCAACAACAGGTTGAAATGCTCAATGGATTTCGCTGCATCGGGTTCGACGAGCGTAGAATTAAGAAGCGTCGCAACCCGAAGAATGGCCCACGCTACTCCAATGAGAAGCACGATGAGTACCAACTCCCGGTGCTCCGCCACACGCCGTTTCAGCTGCTGGGCGCGGCGGGCGAAGTACTGCTGCTGCTCCTGTACCCGGTACTGCTGGTACTGCCGCCGTTTCTGTGGCTCGGAAAGGCTGGCATATTCGCTTTTCTGCTGCGCCAGTTCATCCGCAGCCACGTATTTGCCAAACTCTTCGCCGGCCAACTGCTGCTGAAACCGGCGCCATTCGGCCGGTGAGTAGGCGCCGCCGTGCGGCCCCAGGTCGAACAGGTAGCACCAAACTTCACTTTTCAGCTTTTCTGCCTTGGCGCGCAGCGTGGTCCAACGGGCGAAGCTGCCGCGGTGCCCAAACTGGTAGTATACCTCGTAAATGGCTCCTCCCACCGTCAGCGCGCAGACGAATATTCTGATCCACAATGTCTCTGTAATAGCCCACACTTCGTGGGCCAACCCAATCAAGCCCAGCCCGACCAATGAGCAGATGTACAGTCGTCGCCACGCGTGCTGCGCGCGGTCGGCGTGCAGGTCCAGGGCATTGTAGAGCGGAATCAAGCGTTCAGGAGCCATGCGTCAGGAAGGGGTTAGGATACTGGTGCCGAGGTTGAGCGTGGGAATGCGGCGCGCGTGCAGCAGCTGCAGAAAATCGCGGCTGCCGCCCGGTTCGGGCGGCTGATGCGCCTGCAGAAACAGCACCGCCTGCACGTGGGTGTGGGCCCCGGCCGCCAGCGTGACGGCCTGGCGCAGCATCGTGCGGTTGCAGCGGGCAAACTGGTCGGACTGCGGCTCGTAGCCCGTGCAGGTGGTGTAGGTAACCGTTGCCGCCGCGCGAAGGGCTTGCTCAAACAGCTGTTCCCAGGGCGTCGGGTCGGGGCCGGCTTTGGGGTAGGCCACGGACACGCGCACGAAGTCGGGCAGCCCAAACGGCAAACACACGTGCAGCGGAACGCGCAGCTGCAGGCACTCGTGCGCGAACAGCAGATCGGCGCCAGCGGCCAAACTGCCCACGGCGGCGCGCACAGGGTGCGCCGGCGCGGCCAGCCGCTGCAGCACCGACCGGATTTTTACCTGCACTTCCGGTACCCGGGAAGGAGGGAAACGAGCCTCAGCGAGACCCTGCCAGTCCAAGCGGTGTCCGGAAAACAGCAGTACGGTCATGCGGTGGAGGAGGCTGCAGGGCAGTTGCCGCAGCGGAGGTGAAAAATCGGCGAAAAACGGGGCGACCGAAATCGGCACAGGCGGCAAAGACTAAGGGGGCAGCGGTTGCATCGGTGGTCGGGTGTAAGGGTCAATAAAAGGCGGGTATTTCGCTTCCCGGCAAAGACCTACCGGATCAGCAGGCGCTTGGCAACGAAGGCGTGGCCGGCCCGCAGGCGCAGGGTGTAGAGGCCGTTGCGCAGGCCCTGCAGGTCGACGGTGAGCCAGCTGCCCGTGGCTGCCAGCGGCATTTCCTGTTGCCGCACCACCTGCCCCAGCTGGTTGATGAGCGTGAGGTGCACGCGGCTGGTGCCGGGCACGGCCGGCACCCACACGTGCGCCTGCTCATCGGCCGGGTTGGGGTGTAGCACGACGGCCTCCGGGGGCCAGAAGCCCGGCCGGGCAGCTTGCGGCAGGCCGCGGAAGCGCAGGCTGAAGCGGCCGGTAATGGGGCCGGCGGCCTGCGCGGCCGTGACGTTGAAGGAGTAGCTGGCCGTCTGCAGCAAGTTGATTTGCTGGCCCGCCGCGGCATCTTCCAGGTAGGGCGTCAGGTTGGCGGGCAGGTTAAGCAGAGCTTCCCGGCTGATCAGCCCGGTGCCGGGCCCGGGCACGCGCACTACCAGCGGTACCACCGTGCCATCGGCGAAGGCCGGCAGGCCCTGAATGGACAGCTCAACGCCGGTGCTGGTCGGCGCGCTTAGGTTCACTAGCGTGGTATTCAAGATTTTGCTGGCGTCCAGGTCGGCGTCGAAACCGGCCGTGGCGTTGCGCTCCACGTAGGTGCTGAACACGTCGCCGCCCCCGCCGCCTCCGCCGCCGCCGTTGTGGCGCAGGCTCAGCTGCACCTGGGGCCGGAGGTCCAGCTGCCGGTTGAACGGCGGCTGCACGTCGAAGGAGGTCACACGCTGGCTGTTGCGAAACACGAGCGCGCCGCTGGTCTGGCCCTGCAGCACGCGCACGAAAAACGCCTGCCCCAGCGGCAGCACGGGCCCGGCCGTGCCCACCCCGTTGACGTAGCTCCGGTACACCCCGCTGTCGGGAGCCGTGCTTTCAAACACGTACACGGCCGCCTCCAGGTTGGGGCGGTCCGCCGGCAGCACCCGCTCCCAGTCGAGCGGGGCCGGGTAGGGGTTGCCCACCAGGTGCCAGCCCGCCGAAGCCGCGTTGGGGCCTGTGCCGCGCGCCAAAGCCAACGGGTAGTCGCCGGTGGAAAGCGTCCCGGTGAAGCTCACTTTTTCCGTGGCGGGGATGCTCACGGCGAATCCGCGGCCCGGCGCCCAGCTTTCGGTGGCCGAAGCGGGCGAAAAGTAGCCCTGCTGAAACGGCGTGAGGTTGCTGGTTACCGTGGCCAGCCGGCTCTGGTCGTAGCCGAGTACGGTAGGCCGGGGCACCACGCTCAGCGGCTGCGGGGCGCTGTTGTACAGCGGGTTGAACACCGGCGCGAAGCCGGGCGTGGCGAGCGTTGCCAGCGTGGCGCCGCCAACGGGCGTGCTGTAATAGCGGCTGCCCCGGCCCGGGCTGGCTGTGGGACTGATGGCGCGCTGCACGGTGGCCGGGCCGCGCACCTGTCCGGTGCCGCTGTTGACCACCAACGCCGTGCTCGCCGCCGTTGAAAGCAGCGTCAAGGGCTGTCCGTTCAGGTTCAGGTCGCCGGCTCCGGCCACGGTCAGCACCCGTGCCACGGCGGTGGGGCCCGAAAGTGTGAGCCCGACGGGGTTGCTGGTGGTCAGGGAGCGAACCTGCTCCGGCAGGCCCGGGCCGGTCACCTGCGCCGTGGTGCCGCTGTACACGTAGTTGGCATCGGGCGAAAAGGAGCGCAGCCCCGTCACCTGCACGGCACCGCTGGGGCCGGTGGCGCTGATGCCCTGGGCGTTGGTCAGGTTCAGGGTGGCGCCGGGCGCGAGCGTGAAGCTGCCGGTGCCGCTTAGCTCAAAGGAATTGGTGTTGAGCGTGGCGCCGGGCTGCACGGTCAGTACGCCGCTTACTTGGGTGTTGCCGGTAAGCGTCAGCGTGCCGGTGCTCGTTACGTCTATGTTGTTGTAGGTGGCCGCTGGCAGCGCGGTGGCCGAAGAAATAGTCAAATCGCCCGCCGAGGGCACCGTAAATGCCACCGGCCCCGTGCCCGAGCCGCAGCCCGCGCTGATGATAACCGGGCCGCTGATCGTATTCGGTACCGTGGCCGTTATCTGCGTGGGCGAATTGATGGTGAAAGTGGCGGTGGCCGGGCCGATCCTTACCGTCGTGACACCGCCCAAATCGGTGCCCGTCAGGGTAACGAGGGTGCCGGGGCCGCCCACCGTGGGGGTGATGCCCGTAATGGCCGGGAGCGTCACCACGACGGGCGCCGCCGTTACGCTGCTGCCCAGCGCCACCACGGTCACCGTGTACGTGCCGCCCGCCCGCACCGTGATGCTGGGCGTCGTGGCGCCGGTATTCCAGACGAACGCGGCGGCGCTGAGCGGCGCGGCGGCGCTGTTCAGGCTGCCATCGGGGTTAAGGCGCACGAAGCGGTTGGCGCTGGCGCCGTTGAACGTGGTGAAGCCGCCGGCCACGAGCACCTTGCCGTCGGGCTGCAGCCGCAGGTCGTTCACGATGTTGTTCAGGCCGCTGCCGGGCGTGACGAAGCTGGGGTCCAGCGAGCCGTCGGAGTTGAGCCGGGCCAGGTACTGGCGCGGGGTGCCGTTGTAGCTGGTGAATTGCCCGCCCACCAGCAGCTTGCCGTCGGGCTGCACCGCCAGCTCGGTGGGCCAGTTGTTAAGGCCCGTGCCCGTCAGGCCAAAGCTGTTGTCGCGGCTGCCGTCCGGGTGGAAGCGCACAATGGTGCCCTGGTCCGCAACCAGGATGCGCCCGTCGGGCTGCACGGCCAGGGTATGCAAAGAAGTAGTTAGGCCAGTATTTGAGGGGGCAAACGCGGCGTCCAGCGTGCCGTCGGGGTTGAGCCGGGCCACGCTGGGCCGGGGCGTGCCGTTGTACTGGGTAAACGCGCCGGCTACTACAATCTTGCCGTCGGCTTGCAGCGCCACCGTATTCAAGCCGTTGTCGAGCCCGGTGCCGGTCGTGGCAAAGGAGGCGTCGAGCGAACCGTCGGCGTTCAGGCGAGCAATGTAGTTGCGCGGGGTACCCCGGTAGCTGGTGAAGGTGCCCCAGATGATGAGCTTGCCATCCGCCTGCGGGGCCACGCCGAAAATGAAGCCGCCCGGGTTCAGGCCGGTACAGGAAAACGAACCGTCCAGCGAGCCGTCCGCGTTAAGCCGCGCGAGCCGCTCGCAGGCCACGCCGTTGTAGCTGGTGAAGGAGCCCTGCACCAGGATTTTGCCGTCGGCCTGCACCTCCACGCTGTTCACCTCGTCGTTGAAGCCGGTGCCGGTAATGCTGAAGCCCGTATCGAGGCGGCCGTCCGGCAGCAGGCGGGCCACGTTGCGGACCGCTGCGCCGTCGTAGGCACTGAAGGGCCCGACCGCCACGATTTTACCGTCGGGCTGCAGGGCCACCCCTTTCACGGTGCTGTTGAAGCCCGCGCCCAGGGCGAAGCCCGGCGACGTGACCGTGGCCGTGAGCGTCTGCACCGAGCCCGCGCACAGGTTCAGCGGCCCGGCCGGCGATACGCTCACGGTGTAGTACGGCGAGGTCTGGGCAAGTGCCGTGCGTGCCACCAGCAGTAGCCAGGCGAAGCCGCTCCGCGCCAGCCAGCGCCGGGCCCGGCAGGCCCAGTGCCGCGACGCGGCCGCTAACCCGACCTGAGCGAGCTGTCTGTTGGTGGGTGGCTTCATGGCGGTACCCGGCAGTCGATAAGGCGGCGCACGTCGGCGCCGCGTCTTATTCCTTAAGCAGTTTGATTACCTGGCGCTGGCCGTCTTGGCGCAGCAGCAGCGTGTAAGGTCCCGCGGGCCATTCGCGAGCCGTCGGTAGCGAGAGCCGGGTGACGCCGGCGGGCAGCTCGCAGGCTTGGGTGTGGCGCACGCGGCCCAGTGCATCGTACACCACAAGCTGCGCCGCCCCGGCCCGGGGCAGCGCCACCTGCACCGCCAGCTGGTGCTGGAAGGGGTTGGGCACCGCACGCAGCGTCGGCTGGCCGGCCGCCAGCGACACGGCCTGCACAGGGCTGTGATGCTCGGTCGCGTCCTCGTCAATCTGCCGCAGGCGGTAGAATACCACGGGCGCCGCGTGGCGCAGCAGGGCCGGATCGTCAAACTGATAGTCCGTGGCTGCGGTGGCATTGCCCCGCCCCGGCACCCAGCCCAAGCGCCGGAAGGCGTGGCCGTCGGCCGACACCTCCACCACGAAGCCCCGGTTATTTTTTTCCTGCGCCGTGGTCCAGCGCAAGTGGGCGGCTTCGCCCCGGCGCTGAGCCGTAAAGGCTACCAGCTCCACGGGTAACGTACTGGCGGGCTGGTTCAGGCGCAGGATGGTTGCGCCGGCTCCGGGCGCAAGCGTGAGCAGGTCCAGGTCCTGGTCGCCGTCGAGGTCGGCCAGCAGCGGGCCGGCTCCGCTGGCCGCCGCGGTGGCGTTGCTCGCGAAGCCCGCCGCCCCGTTGTTGAAGAGGGCAGTGGTGGTGTTGGCGGTTTGGTTGTAGGTCAGCAGATCCAGGTCGCCGTCGGCATCCAGATCGGCCAGGCGCAGCTGCGCGGGGCCCGTGTCGACGTTGATGTCCGCGCCGCCGCCAAACACCCCGGTGCCGCTGTTGAGCCGTACCGACACGGTCTGGCCGGTGCCGTTCTGAAAATTGGTCGTCACCGCGTCCAGGTCCCCGTCGGCGTCCAGGTCGCCGAGGCGTACTTCGTGCGGGCCAGTGCCCACGCCATAGTCGCTGCCGCCCATAAACGTGCCGTTGCCGGTATTCAGCCGCACCGCCAGCTGGTTGGCGCTGTTGTTGGGCCCTACCACGTCCAGGTCCCCGTCGTTGTCCACGTCGCCCAGCACCACGTTTTGACCCACGCCCGACAGGATGTAATTGCCCGTAAACGTGCCGCTGCCGTTGTTGAGCTGCACCAACAGCTCCTGGGGAAAACTATTGCCCGACAGCAAATCCTGGTCGCCGTCGCCGTCCACGTCGCCCAGCACCATCTGGGTGGTAAACCGGCCGACGGTAGGCGCGGGCGCCGTCGAGCGGCTGATAACACCGGTACCGTTATTTAGCCCGATGGCTACGTCGCGCACCTGGGCGCCGGAGGCGTAACTCACCAGGTCCAGGTCCCCGTCGTTGTCTACGTCGCCCAGGGCCACGGCCGTGAAAATGCCGTCGAGCTGGCCGATGGGGTAGTCGCCGCCGCCCGCAAACGTGCCGTTGCCGGCATTCAGCCGTACCGATACCAGGCCCGAGGTCGTGGCGGTGCCGCTGGTGGTCGTGACGAGGTCCAGGTCGCCGTCGTTGTCCATGTCGCCGAGCAGCGGACGAGCGGCGCCGGCCGGCTGGCCCGCGGGCGTAGACACGGGCAGCCCGAAGCTGCCGCGGCCCGTGCCGCCCGTGGCGGCTGTAAACTGAAACACGTAGGGCTGAGCCATGGGCCGGCCCGCCTGGTCCTGCACGGCCGTGGTGACGGTGGCTTGCACCGTTTCGCCGGGTTGCCAGCTAAACGAGGGCGTGCTGATCAGTTGGTTGCCAGATACCGAGTTGACGGCTCCGTGGCCGGTGCACAGGCCTCGCTGCATACTGCTGAATACCTGCAGGCCGGCAACGCTGCCGGCACTGATGGCCCGGCTGAAGGTGACACGCACGGCGCTGGTGGGCATGGCGTTGCGCAGGTTGGCGGTGGGCGAAAGGGCCGATACGGTAGGTTGGGCCAGCGTCGGCAAAGACAGCAACAGGCCGCTGCCCAGCAGGCAGCCAGCGCACGACAGCACAGGAATCGACATCACGAAGACCTCAGGTGAAAGCAATGGGCGTAGGCAGGTGCTGCCGGGCCCGCACAGTTAAGGCGGCTCCGGCAACGCTCATAGGCGGTAAGCCTGAAAAGCCCCAGCGCACGAGGGTGGAAAGCGCGGTGGGCCACCGAAAAGCCAGGGCACCCGTCATTGCATAAGCTCGATGGTGCCTCCACTACCGCGAGGTAGGGAGGCCAATAATAAAGATTACTATGGTAATAGTTAAGTTTTTTAATAAAAAAGTTAAATAATAAATCGGGTTTCGTACGCTCACCATTTAGCGTGGATGTGCGTCGGCTCAGCTACAGCAGCAGCTTGTAGCCGATGCCCCGTACGTTCACAATCTGCACCTGGGGGTCGTCTTTCAGGTAGCGGCGCAGGCGGGTGACGAACACGTCGAGGCTGCGGCCGTTGAAAAAGTTGTCGTCGCCCCACAGCTCCCGGAGCACGTCGGCGCGCTCCAGCACCTGGTTACGCTGGTCGTAGAGGCGCTTGAGCAGCTCGGCTTCGCGGTGCGTCAGGGCCTCCTCACGGCCCTGCCAGTGCAACCGCTGCCGGGGGTGGTCGAACTGGTACTGGCCGATGCGGAGCACGCCGGCGGGGGGCGCCGGCGCCGGGGCGGGCTGCCCCAGCCGGGCCCGGATGCGCACGATCAGCTCGTCCATGCTGAAGGGCTTCTTGAGGTAGTCGTTGGCGCCCAGCTCAAAGCCGCGCACCACGTCGGCGGGCTGCGAGCGGGCCGTCAGGAAGATGATGGGCACCAGCTGGTTGTCGCGGCGGATGAGCTCGGCCAGCGAGAAGCCATCGAGGTGCGGCATCATCACGTCGGCCACCACGATGTCGGGGCACTCTTCGCGAAACAGCGCCAGGCCCTGCTGCCCGTCGGCGGCGTAGCGCACCGTGAAGCCGCGTACTTCCAGGCTGTCTTTCACGATCATGCCCAGCGCGGGCTCGTCTTCGATGAGGAGAATGGAGGGCACTTTCGGTGATTAGGTGATTAGGTGATTAGGTGATTAGGGGGAGGTCTGAAGTCGGTTGAGTAGCCCTTGCACCAACGCGCTGATGTGGTCAAGCTCTTGCAAGGCTTGAGAAGTTTGGTCTTCCGATAGATAGCTGAGCTTTTCAGCCAACAGAATTATCGTATCGAGCTCGGCCAAGGAACCTCGGGCATTGATAAGGAAAGCTATAAACTCTTTAGGCGTACGCCTCCCTGCGCCTTCGGCTATGTTGAGTGGCACTGAAGTAGCCGCCCGACGCAGTTGAGAAGCCAGTTCAAATTTCTCGTGACCAGGGAAACCAGCAGCCAGCGCATAAGCCAGCGGAACAAAATCAAAAGACCGTTTCCAACAATCAAGACGATAGTGCGGTTTGTTGCGACGCTGCATACAGTCAAAGAATAGCGGTTAGTTGAAACCTAATTACGGCTACCGGACCTCCACCTAATCACCTAATCACCTAATCACCCAGAAACCGGCAGCCACAGCGAAAACTCGCTGCCGCGGTTCGGCTCGCTGCGCACGGCGATGCGGCCGCCGTGGCGCTCCACCACCTGCCGCACGTAGTACAGGCCCAGGCCGAAGCCCTTGACGGGGTGCAGGTTGCCGGTGGGCACGCGGAAAAAGCGGTCGAAGATGGCCTCCTGGTAGCTTTTCGGAATGCCAATGCCGTCGTCCTGCACGGTGAGGCGCCAGCCGGTTTCATCATGGCGGCCGCGGATGCCGATGGTGACCTGCTCACGCGAGTAATTGATGGCGTTGTCGATCAGGTTGTTGAGCACGCCCGCCACGTGCAGCCGGTCCAGCGGCACCGAGTCGGTGGGCGCGATGTCCACCTCGAAGCGCACCGGCTTGGGGGCCTTGAGCTGGTGCCGGGCCACCAGCTCCTGCACCAGCTCGGCCGGCCGTACGGGCTCGGGGCGGATAACCAGGGCCTGCTGCTCTTCCACGGCGATGTTCAGCACCTTCTCCACCAGATCCGACAGCCGCTGCAGCTCGCGCTGCGAAATGCTCAGGTACGTCTGTGCCCGCTGCGGGTCGTGGAGCGCGCCGAAGTGCTGCAGGGCCTCCACCGCGGCCGACACCGTGGCCAGCGGGGTCTTCAGCTCGTGGGTCATGTTGTTGATGAAGTCGTTTTTGACGTCGGAGAGCTTTTTCTGGCGCAGAATCGTGCTCAGCATCAAGCCGAAGCAGCCGGTGGTGAGGCCCAGCAGCAGCACCGAGCCGGCCAGCACCCCGCCCATCTGCCGCAGGATGAAGAACGTGGGCGCGGGCAATGACGCCTGCACGTACAGCGAGCGGAGCGGGTTCAGCGGCACCGGGGGCGTCTGCACCGGGTAGTCGGCCCGCGCGGTCCGGCCGGGCCCGCTGGCGGGCAGGAAGGCGCTGTCGACGGGCACGGTGAGCGTGTCCAGCACGGCCTCGGGCGCCACGCCGCGCAGGCGCAGCTCGGCCTGGTACGCGGCCGTGAGCTGGCGCAGATCCACGCGCCGCGCGCCGGCCCAGTCGTCGATGATGATGCGCGAAAGCCGGCGCGCCGCCGTGTCGGCCGCAGCGTGCCGGCGGGCGCCCGGCCGGGTAGTCAACCGCATGGTGGTGGTGCGCAGCGGCCGCCGGAGCGAGTCGATGGGTTTGTCGCCGGGCACCACCACGATGCGGTTGAACGTACCGTTGTCGTCGGAGCTGAACTCGCGCACGAAGACGCGGCCCGGCCCCGGCCGCCCCTGCGCCAGCTGCCGGGCCCCGCTAAGCAGCTGCCGCTGCACCACGGCCAGCAGGGCTTCGCGGGCGGTGCGGTCGAACTGCGAGGCGGTGAGCCGGTAGGTGTTGTAGAGCCAGTAGGCCTGGAAGCCGTTGATGCCCAGGATGCAGGCCGCCAAAAGCCAGAAGATGGAGCGGATGCGGCGTTTCATGAGCGGGGCGGGAGAGGAGTGCAAGGCGAAAATACAGCCTGCCGGACCGGCGCCGGGTGCCGTTAACGTTCTTTAACACAAGATAACAGTGCTTTACAAGCCCATGGCGGTGCTTTGCAAGCGTCAACTCCACGCTAACCTCTCCAAGCCCCCGCCATGAAAAAGCTGCTCACCATTCTGTTGCTGGCCCTGCTGCTCGTCACGGGCCTCAGCATCGTCAGCCACCTGCGCGCCCAGGCCGCCGGCCGCATCAGCTACGAAGTTTCCCGCCGCATCGACCCGAGCCAGCTGCGCGTGATGGTCAACGGCCAGCAGGTGCGCCCCGGCTCCCCCGACTTTCCCACCGACATTCCCGACGTGCGCACCTTCAGCCAGACGCTGAGTTTCGCCGGCGACTACGCCCGCGAAACCCAGGAAGGCGGCGGCGCCACGCGCACTGTAATGGGCGGCCCGGGCCTGGCCCCCGAAACCCGTTCGCTCGGCAGCCCCTTCGAGGAAACGGTGTACCTCAACCTGAAGGAGCGCACCTACGCCACCCAGCTCACCGTCAAGAAAGACGAGCAAACGACCACCTACCGCGCCGACGCGCCCTTCGGCCCGGCCCAGGGCTGGCAGCTCACCGACCAGACCAAGAAAATTGCCGGCTACACCTGCCGCAAGGCTACCGTGCCCTACCGCCAGGAAACCTACACGGTGTGGGTGACCACCGAGCTGCCGTTTACCTACTCGCCCATCCGCGAGCTGATGCCTGACAAGGGCGTGGTGCTGGCCGTGGAAGGCTCCGGCGAGCAGTTTCGGGCCAGCAAGGTGGACCTGAAAGCCCCCGTGCAAGCGGCCGACGTGCGCCCCAGCGGCGCAGCCCAATCCGTGACGTTGGCCCAGCTGCAGGACCTACGCGAGAAAGCCCGCGCCGACTTCCGCCAGCGCATGATGGACAACCTGAGCACCCCCGGCTCCAATAACTAACGCTGCCCTGCCAGCGGCGCCGTCTTCCCCAGAGCAGGGTCCGACGCCGGGCCATGGCTCCGTGCTGCGTGCGACTGGCAGCCACGGGCCAGGACCGGCCGGTTTCCCTGCTCTGCGCGGAGGGCCGCCGCGGCGTAGCCCGCTGCCCCTATGCGCTTCTCCTTATTCCTTCTCTTCTTCTTGTGCGGCTGCCTCGGCTGGGGCACTGCCGCCCGGGCCCAGCAACCGGCACCTCCGGCCAGCGGCCTGGTGCAAGGCACCGTGGCCGATTCGGCCAGCGGCAAGCTGCTGCGCGAGGCCTCCGTCTCCCTGCTCGCAGCCCGTGACTCGTCGTACCTGACCTTCACCATCACCGACGGCGACGGGCACTTCGCCCTACGTGGCGTGGCGCCGGGCCGCTACTTGCTGCTGGTGACTTTTCTGGGCTACCAAAGCAAGCTGCTGCCGCTGAGCCTGACGGCCGCGCAGCCGGCTCTGCACCTGGGCCCGGTGCGCCTGCGGGCCACCGCGCACACGCTGGGCGAAGTGGTGATTCAGCAGGAGCGCGCCCCCGTTTCGGTGCAGGGCGACACGGTGGCGTTCAGTGCCCGCGCCTTCAAAACCCAGCCCAACGCCGCCGTGGAAAGCCTGCTCAAGAAGCTGCCCGGCGTGCAGGTCGACCGCGACGGCACGATCCGGGCGCAGGGCCAGACGGTGAGCCGCGTGCTCGTCGACGGCAAGCCCTTCTTCGGCGACGACCCCAAGGTGGCCACGCGCAACCTGCCGGCCGACATCATCGACCAGGTGCAACTGTTCAACCAGCAGAGCGACCAAGCCGCGTTTTCGGGCATCGACGACGGCCAGCAGCAGCGCACCATCAACCTGATAACCCGCCGCGACAAGCGCAAGGGCTATTTCGGCACCGAAAGCCTGGGCGCCGGCACCGACGGGCGCTACCGCGCGCAGCTGGGCCTGAACCGCTTCAACAACGGCCGTCAGATTTCGGCGCTGGGGCAGGCCAATAACGTGAACGAGTTGGGCTTCACCGACAACGGCGGTCCGGCCGCCGGCGACGTGAGCGGCGGGCCGCGCGCGGGCGCCGAGGCTCTGCCCGGTGGCTTCGGCGGCGTGGGCGGCCCCGGCGGCGGCGGGCCCGTCATGGTGCAGGGCGGGCGCGGCGGAAGCGGCGGGCGCGCCCAAGCCCCGGCCACCAACAACCAGCCCAGCAGCATCACCGAGTCGTTGGCGGGCGGGCTGAACTACCGCGACGCCTGGGGCCGGCGCACCGAAGTGGCCACCAGCTACCTGGCCAGCCGCACCACGGTGCGCGCCGAGCAGCTCAGCCGCCGCGAGAACGTGGCCGGCGCCCGCGGCGCCGCCGACGAAGCCGCCCCGGCCCTCGTGACCGATCAAAGCGCCGCGGCGCGCACGCAGACGGTCAGCCAGCGCCTGAACTTCCGCCTCGATTACCGCCTCGATACGCTTACCTCGCTGCGCTTTACGCCGGCGCTATGGTGGCTCAGCACCGAGCAGCGGCGCACCAGCCAGCAGCAAACCAGCCTCGGCGGGCGCCGGCTCAACCAAAGCCAGAGCCGCTACGACGCCGGGGCCGACAACCTCTGGGCCAACGGCAACCTGCTGCTGATGCGCAAGTTTGCCAAGGCCGGGCGCACGTTCTCGGCCAACCTGAGCGCGGTGGTCAACGACCAGGACGGCACGGCTATTAACCAGGCCACCAACACTTTCTATGCCCCGGACGGCACGCCGCGCACCAGCCTGCTCGACCAGCGCATCGCGCAAGCGTATCCGGCCCGCACCCAGTCGCTGAACCTGGCCTACGTGGAGCCGCTGAGCCTGCAGCAGAAGTTGGAATTCCACTACAACGCCGCCGACACCCGCAGCCGCGGCCAGCGCGACGTGGCGGACTGGGACGAAGCCACCGGCGGCTACGACCGGCCCAACGCGGCGCTGAGCAACCGCTTCGGCAGCGGCTTTGCGGCCCACCGCGCGGGCCTGAGCTGGCAGACGCGCCGCCTGCGCTACACCTACGGGCTAGGCCTCGACGGGCAGCAGTCGGCGCTGCGCGTGAACGACCAGAGCGCCGATACCAGCTGGACGCGCCGCTTCCACACGCTGCTGCCCAACGCCATGTTTACGCTGAACGGCTCGCGCGGCCGCACCCTGCGCCTGAACTACCGCACCCGCCTGCAGGCGCCCACGGCCCCGCAGCTGCAGCCCGTGGCCGACAACACCAACCCGCTCAACGTGCGCCTGGGCAACCCCGGCCTGCGCCCTGAGTACTACCACGCCCTGACGGCCACCTACAACCAGTTCAACGCCGTGAACAACCGCAGCGTGTTCGGACTGCTGGCGGGCACGGCCGCCCAGGACCGCATCGTGTCGGCCACCACCATCGACGCGGCGGGGGTGCAAACCACGCGGCCCATCAACGCCAATGGCTACCGCAACCTCACCGGCTTTTTGTCGCTGGGGCAGCGCCTGGGCTGGCACAAGCTCAACGTGAACCTGACCACCAACGGCGCCTTTACGCAGGGCCGGAGCCTGGTGAACGAGCGGTGGAACCAGGCCCGCAACTGGAGCCTGGGCCAGGGCCTGAGCGTCAACACGGCCTTCAACGAGCAGCTGGAGCTGGGCTTTTCGGCCAACGCCACTTACCTCGATGCGCGCTACTCCCTGCTGCCCCAGCAGAACACGTCCTACTGGACGCATACCCTGCAGGCCGACGTGTACTACCAACTGCCTGGGCGCTGGGTCGTCAGCTCCGACCTGTGGCTGACGCGCTACGCGGGCCGCTCGGCGGGCTTCAACCAGGGCGTGGCGCTCTGGAACGTGGCCCTGGTGCGGCAGCTGTTCCGCAACAAGCAGGGCGAGCTGAAGCTCCAGGCCTTCGACCTGCTGAAGCAGAATCGCAGCGTGGTGCGCAACGTGACCGATACGTACCTGGAAGACGTGCGCAGCCGGGTGCTCACGCAGTACTTCATGCTCAGCTTCAGCTACAACGTGCGCAGCTTTGGCAAGTAGCCACGTCTCGGGCCCCTATTCAGCAGCAGCCCACGCGCCTGACTCGGCTGCTTTCGGCCGGTGCCCGGCGCGTGGGCTGCTGCTGGCCGGGGCGGCTACTGCGCCGGGCCGATCAGCCGCTGCACCTGCGCCCGCAGCTCCGCCAGCGAACCGTCGTTGCGCAGCACCGCGTCGTAGTGCGGGTAGGCGTCGAGGGCGGTTTCGCTGGGGTGGTTGTCGTCGCGGGTGCCGTCGCCGCGCTGCCGCCGCGGGTCGCCCTCCACGCGCCAGACCACCCCGCCGCGGGCGCGCAGCGCGTCGGCCTCGTCGGGAAAGCGCAGGTCGGCCACCACCACCGGCGCGTCGGCCGGCAGGTTGGCCAGCAGGGCTTCGATCCAGACAGGGGCCCGCCACGCGCGCAGGGCCGCGCCCACTTGCTGCAGCAGCGCGCCGCGCGTCAGGCCGTACGTGGGCAGCAGCTCGGCCTTGCCCGGCTGGGTGTAGTACGGAGCGGTGGATTCGCCGCTGAGCACGGCGCACACGCCCTTGATGGCGTCGCCGAAGGAGCGGACCTGCCAGGCGCGCGCGGGCTGCAGCTCCTGGATGAGGCGGGCTACGGTGTCCTTGCCGCTGCCGCGCTTGCCCGCGAGGCCAATCAGATGAATCATAAGTGTAAAACGTAAGGGCTGCCGGCGCCGGCCGGCCAAACCGGTTTGCGGCCAACGGCGCCGCAAAGTTGCGGCTTATCCGCCAACCGCGGTCGGCCCGGCGCCGCGCCTCACAACCCGGCTGGCGCCGTCGTAGTACATTGCGGTACGCTATGCCCGACTCCACCCCGCCTGCACCCTGGCGCCGCCCCGACCTGCTGCGCCTGTCATACGACGACTACCGCGCCCTGCCCGCCATTGCCAACTCCGACCTGTCCAAGCTGCGCGACGCGTTGAACGGCCGGCCGCGGCGCGAGTCGGGCGGGTCGTCCGGGGCGCTGAGCTTCGGCACGGCTTTCCACACGGCCCTGCTGGAGCCCGAGCAGTACGTGCCCGCCTACCCGGCCGTCAACGATACGCTGGTGTGGTGGCTGGTGGAGGGCGTGCGCCTGCGCGACGACCTGCGCGAGATGCTTGAGCAGGGCGTGGCCGAGCCCAGCTGCATCTTCACCGAGCCCATCACCGGCACCATGTGCAAGCTGCGCGCCGACCTGGTGGTGGACGTACCCGGCCAGCCCTACACGGTCATCGACTTCAAAACCACGCTGGCCCGCGACTACCATCACTTCGTGGCCCAGTGCTCGGGCTACGACTACGACCGGCAGGCGGCCTTCTACCTCGATGCCTTGCGGGCCGACCGCTTCATCTTGGTGGGCGTGCAGAAGCAGCCGCCCCACCACCTGTTCGTATTTGAAGTGCCCCCGCACATGCTGGAGGAAGGCCGCGCCAAGTACCTGCGCCTGCTGCGTCTGCTCGACCCGTCCAAACTGCCGGATTACCTCGACCCGTCCGTGCGCAACGTGGTGCTCGAACTGGGGCACACCCCGCCCGAGCAGGAAGACGACGCGGCGCCCCTGGCCGAATAGCCCGGTTGCCGCGCCGGCAGCACACCCGTTCCCGAAAGGCCACGGCCGGGTCGTCAAGACGTGACGACCCGGCCGTGGCCTTTCGGGCAGATAAACCCGCCGGGCCGGAAGGCGTTCGGGGGCCGGCGGGTGGGCCGTTGGGGGCGGGGCTGCGCCGGTTTTGTCATTTCTCGCGTATTTGCCCCGGCACTCATCCATTCACTACCTCATCCTTTCACCCATGCTCAAGCGTGATTTTCTGAAGAACGGGCTGCTGACGGTGGTCGGCGCCCTCCTCAGCCCGGCCGTGCTGGCCGCCGCCCACGAAGAACGCCTGCTGCGCGAGGCCCGCGCCACGCCCCTGGCCGACGGCCCCTTTACGCTGCCGCCGCTGCCCTACGCCTTCAATGCGCTGGAACCGCACATCGACGCGCGCACCATGGAAATTCACCACGACGCGCACCATAAAACCTACGTGTCGAAGCTGAACGAGGCCGTGGCGGGCAAACCCGAGGAGAAGATGAGCCTGGCCCAGCTGCTGGCCTCGGCCGGCAAGCAGCCCGACGCGGTGCGCAACAACGCCGGCGGCCACTGGAACCACTCGTTTTTCTGGCAGCTGCTGGCCGCTAAGGGTGGCGGGCAGCCCACCGGCGAGCTGGCCGCCGCCATCACCAAGGACTTCGGCTCCTTCGACAAGTTCACGGAGGAATTCACCAAAGCCGCGACCGGCCGGTTCGGCTCCGGCTGGGCCTGGCTGATCCACGACCCCAAAGCCGGCAAGCTGGCCATTACCAGCACCCCGAACCAGGACAACCCGCTGATGGACCTGCCCGGCATTCAGCGCGGCACGCCCATCCTCGGCCTCGACGTGTGGGAGCACGCCTATTACCTGAAGTACCAGAACAAGCGCCCCGACTACGTGAAGGCCTTCTGGAACGTGGTGAACTGGACCGAAGCCGGCAAGCGCTACGAGGCCGCCAAGAAGGGCTAGCGCCGCTTCGCTGTCGGTCATCAACGGCCTTTCCACTGCCGCAACCGAGCCATCGGGTGCGGCAGTGGTCTGCCGGGAGCTTGGTCGACTGAATTCCGGGCCGACGGATGCATATGGCGGTATTTCCCGTTCGCCGCGTAGGCGCGAAGGGGTTGTCTTGGAAAAATTATTTGCTGATTATTTTTGCTGCGTAAATTTACGTTTCTATTTTGGCTCCTGAAACGCCCAAAAAGCACCTGCATGCGTCATTTCGCCAACAGCCTCAATAACCAAAACCGGAACAATAATCTGTTCCGCGATGGAAGGCTATTGGTCTGATCGACAGACTCAAAATCATGAATTGATTTCGTCAGCCTTCCGATTTTCGGAAGGCTTTTTTTTCGCCCTTACGCGCGCATTTCCGGGTTTCCGTCACCGAAAAAAACCATTGTTTTTTCGGCCGGGCACCGCCTTGTCTTTGCTTGGCATAATTCAAAAAACAAGTCACCTACATCGTACACACAAAAGCCCCCTGATTATGGAAACGGCCACCGCCTCCGCCCACACCCTGAGCCCCGTCGGGCTGCTCAAAACCGAGGAAGCCATTGGCTTCGTGAAGGACACCTTCGCCCGCGAGCTGGCCCGGCAGCTGCAGCTCACCAAGGTCTCGTCGCCCATCGCCGTGCTCGACGGCACCGGCATCAACGATGATCTGAACGGCATTGAGCGCCCTGTATCGTTCCCCGTCAAGGCCCTGGACGAGCGGCGCGCCGTGGTGGTGCACTCCCTGGCCAAGTGGAAGCGTCTGCGCCTCACCGAACTGGGCATTCCGGCCGGCCGCGGCATCCTCACCGACATGCGCGCCCTGCGCCCCGACGAGGATTACTCGCCGATCCACTCCATTTACGTGGACCAGTGGGATTGGGAAAAGCACATCCGGCCCGAGCAGCGCACCGTAGCCTTCCTGCAGGAAACGGTGACGAAAATCTACGACGCGCTGCGCACCACCGAGCTGCGCGTGGCCGAGGAGTACCCCGACATCACGCCGATTCTGCCCGCGCAAATCACGTTTATCCACGCCGAGGACCTGCTGCAGCGCTACCCCGAGTTGACGGTGAAGCAGCGCGAAACCGAAGCCGCCCGCGCGTACGGCGCCGTGTTTCTCATCGGCATCGGCGGCGAGCTGAGCCACGGGCAGAGCCACGACGGCCGCGCCCCCGACTACGACGACTGGAGCACCGAAACCGCCGCCGGCCGCTGTGGCCTGAACGGCGACATCCTGCTCTGGCACCCCGGCCTGCACACGGCCTTTGAGGTGTCGTCCATGGGCATCCGCGTCGACCAGGCGGCCCTGCGCCGGCAGCTGGACGTGCGCGGCTGCTCCGAGCGCGCCGAACTGCCCTTCCACAAAATGCTGCTCGACGGGCAGCTGACCGAAAGCATCGGCGGCGGCATCGGCCAGTCGCGCGTGACGATGTTCATGCTGCGCAAGACGCACATCGGCCAGGTGCAGGTGAGCATCTGGCCCGAGGCCGTGCGCGCCGAACTGCTGGGCACGGGCGTGGAGCTGCTGTAGGGAAGGACCAAGGGAATAAGGGTTTGACCCGCAGCGGGCAGGAGCATCGGCTTCTGCCCGTTGTTTTTTATTGCTGAAGCCGATGCCAGCGGGTAGCTTGGCGGGTATTTTTCCTGGCCAAGCCCCGCGGGCCCTATTCACTCTCTTTATGTCTATCGACTCCGTTCGATTCCTGCCGTTCTGGTCGGCCCTGTACCTGCGGCCCCGCGCGTTTTTTCGCGGTTACCTCGTCGAGACGGACCGCCCACCTTACTTTATCCTGGCCATCCTGCTCTACGGCATGGGGCACGGGGTGGAGCGGGCCGATAAGCAGCTGACCAAGGCTGACCTGGGAGGACGTCTGGAGCAGGTCGAGTGGCTGAACCACTGGCCCAGCTACTGGACGGTCGCGGTGTTGGCCGGGGTGCTGGGGGGCTACCTAGCCTATCTGGTGGCCGGCTGGTTTTACGACGTGCGCCTGCGCTGGTCCGGCGCCCGCAGCAACCTGCCCCTCGCCCGTCAGCTTTACCTGTATTCGAGCGTGGTGGGTAGCGCCGCATACGTGCTGAACGCGCTGCTGGCTACTTTCCTGCTGCCGCGACCCTACGGCGTCGAAGACGACTTTTCCACCACCGAGGGCGTGGGCAGCGCGGTTATGCTGTTTTTCATGTTTTACTCGGTGTACGTCAGCTACTGTGGTGTGGTCACGGTCACCGATGCCGCGCCGCGCAAGGCCCGGTGGTGGTTTCTGATCCTGCCCGGGGCGCTGTACGTCATGGCGCTGGGCGTGCTGGGGTGGGCGCTTGCCCGGGCCTGAGGCCTGCCCGGGGCCGCCCCGAAAACGCAAGCCCCGCTGCGGTGCCGGTTGGCTGCAGCGGGGCTTGCGTTTTGAGCGAAGAACCGGCTTACTTCGGAAACTCCGTGAACGAGGAAAAGTCCACCATTTTGCCTTTCTCCAGCAGCTTCAGCTCGGCCTTCAGGTTCTTGGCGTTGCTCTTGGTGGTGTACTCCGTGTCGAGCTTCGTGAGGTCGGGCTTGCCGGCGTTGACCCAGGCCGTATACCAGAAGTTGGCCGTGGCCTGGGCCGCCACGCGCAGCTGCCGCTGCACCAAGCCGTTCAGCGCCTTGTGGTAGGCGGCCGTGTAGGCCGGAGTGTGGTAGGAGCTGTTGAACATGTTCTTGCGCGGTTTGTCGCCGGCCATTACGTACACCTGGGCGGCCGGCACCTCGGCGGCGGCCAGCTTCTCGGCGGCCAGCAGGGTATCGGCGGCGGCGTGGCTCTGGCGGATGATGCGCCAGATTTCGGCCACCGGGTCCTGAATCAGCTTCGGCTCGGCGAGCTTGAAGTGGTAGGTCGGCCCGAACTGCTCCACCGTCTGCGACTCGAAGAAAGCGTGGATGCCCTTTTGCCCGGTTTTCTGGCCGTCGTGGTTGGAGGAAGTGTGCAGCGGCTGGGTAGCGTCGCCGAAGTAATGGCCCATGTCGGCGGCCAGGAAGAGGATTTCGTCCTTCCGCTGATTCTTCATGGCCGTGGTCAGTTTGGCGAGCATGTCCTGCAGGTACCAGGGCAGGCGGCCCTGCTTGTCCAGGGTGGCCGCGTCGTATTTGGCGTAGGCATCGGCCGCCACGAGCGGCACCTCGCTGAGGGTGCCGTAGTCCTCCAGGTCGATGAAGTGGCGCGGAAACTCGGCCTTGTCGTTGATGGTGTACTTGCGCGAGTCGGGAATCACGGCCTCCGTGACCACAAAGTCGATGTGGTTGTAGAAGAACGTGCGCATGGGCGCGGGCAGGGCCAGCACCGCAGCGCGGTTGATGCGCTGGTGCCCCCAGTTGCCCCAGGCCAGCAGCAGCGAGGGAGCGGTAACGAGGAGCGCAGCGGCCAGCACCGCGCGGCGACGAATCGAAAACATGGCAGAGGAAAGAATGGGAAATCGGAACCGCAAAGGTCCGAGGTTTGGCGACGGCGTGCAACGGAAAAAATCGGCGTCGACCGGGCTCGGGTGCCCCACCCAGGACACAAGCAACAAGCCCGCCGCAGCGGGGGCTGCAACGGGCTTGTATCCGGCGGCCCACCCCGGAAGGCGCAGGCCGCTAACCACCGCTTACCGGCGCTTGCGCAGGCGGCTGAGGGCGTACGTCGCGCCGCCAGCCAGCAGCAGCGAGGCGCCGCCGTCGAGGGGCACGGCCGTGGGGTCGGCGGGTGGCTCATTGCTGGGCGCGGGGCCGCCCGAGCCCGGCGTCTGCGCCTGCAGAGAGGAAGCGTGGCACAGCAGCAGCGCCGTCAGGCCCAGGCCCGCGCGCAAAGTCTTCAACAAAGGAGTCATGAAAGGGAGGGTTGATGGGGCGCTGCCGGCAGGGAAAGCCCGCGGCAGCGCCCGGTAATCAATAGAGGTAAACCCGGCGGCGTTATTCCACCACTAGGCGCTTGGTCGCCGTGCCGTCGGGCAGCGTCACGCGCACCGAGTACACGCCCTTGGCCAGGCCGGTGAGCGGCAGGGCCACCGCCGCGCCGCGAGCCGCGGGCACGTGCTGCGTGAGCACCTGCTGGCCCAGGGCGTTCAGGATGCGCACTTCCACGGGCCGCTGCGTAGCCGGCAGCCCAAGCGACACCGTGCCCCGGGCCGGGTTCGGGTACACCGATACCGCCGCGTTCAGCTGCGCCTGGTGCGCGCCCGTTACGCTGCGCGGGGCAAACTCCACCGTGAAGCGGCCCGCGGCCTGGTTGGGCGCCAGGCTGCAGCTGTAGGCGGGCTGCTGCCGCAGGTCGATGGCCGCGCCGGTTTGCGCGTCGCGCAGAGTGGCGGCCCAGCCTGCGGGCAGGTTCAGCAGCTGCGCGGCCTGCAGGGTGTAGGTGCCGGCCTGCGCCACGCGCACCGTCAGGGGCACCGTCACGGGCGCCGCGGCCAGGGCGGGCAGGCCGCTGACGGACAGCTCCTGGGTGCCGGCCACGGCGCCGATCTGCACGGCGTTGCCGTTGCCGAGGCGGAAGGCGTCGTAGCCCGCGTCGAAGCCCGGTGTGGCGCCGCCCTCAAAGTACAGGGCTACCTCCTCGGAGGCCGTGCCGGATGCGTTGCGCAGCTCCAGCCGCAGCAGCGGGCGCGTCTCCACGGCCGTGCTGCGCTGCACCGCCGGGTTTTGGTAGGTCGTGAGGCGGGCGGCGTTGGTGAAGGTCAACGCGCCGGCGGTACCCGGGGCCGAAGTGCGCACGAAGAAGGCCTGGCCCATCGGCAGGATGTTGGAGCCGCCGTTGGCGGGCACGCCGTTCACGTAGCTGGCGTACGAACCCGCGTACTGCCCGCTCGAGCGGAACACGTACACGGCGTTGTCGAGGCCGGTGCGGGTGAGCTGGTTGAAGTCCACCGGGGCGGGGTAGGGGTTGCCCAGCAGGTGCCAGCCGGCCTGGTTGCCCGCGTCGCGGGCGAGGCCGATGCGGGCCAGGTCGCCGTTGCCGAGCGTGCCCACAAAGTCCATGATCTGGCGGCCCATCAGGTTCACCGTGTAGCCCCGGCCGGGCACCATCGGCTCGCCGGTGCCGAAGGGCGACACCCAGCCGCGGTCAAAATCGGCCACGGTGTTGCCGGCCGTCACGCGGCTCTGTTCGTAGCTGAACACGTTCGGGAAGGGCGTCACGCTGCCCGGGTTCGGGGCCGAGTTGTAGGCCGGGTTGACCACCGGGCTGAAGCCACCGGCCGGAATGGTCAGGTCGGCCAGCGTGGTGTTGGTGACGGGTGCCGCGAGGTGGCGGTAGCCCATCTGGGCCAGGCTGGGCGGCCCGATGAAGCGCTCCACCGTGGCCGCGCCGAGCACGGCGGCCGTGCCGTTGTTCACGACCATAGCGGTTTCCGAGCCGTCGAAGCGGGAGTGCAGGGTCAGGCGGCCGTTGGAGGTCAGGTTGCCGTTCAGCGTGAGCACGCGGTCGAGCAGCAGCGGCTGGTTCAGCACCGCGCCGGCCGCCCCGATGGTCACGCTGTAGATGCTCGTCTCGCCCGAGCCGCTGAACGTCTGGGCCGTCGCGCCGTTGGTTTGCAGCAGGCCGGCGCCGAGCAGCAGGCCGTTGTTGGTGAGGTTGCCGCCGAGCGAGAACACGCCGCCCGCGGCCACCGTCAGGTTGGCGCCGCTGGCAATGGTGAGGTTGTTGACGGCCGCCGCGCTGCTGAGCACCGGCATGTGGGGTACGCCGGCGGGCACCACCACGTCGTCGGTGGCGGTGGGCACGGCGCCGGCGCTCCAGTTGGCCGGGTTGGTGTACACGCTGCTCACCGCGCCGGTCCAGCGGTTCACGGGCAGCACCACCACCGTCAGGTTAAACTGCTGCTGCCCCACGGGCGTGCCGTTGTCCACGGCCAGCAGGCTGATGGTGTGGGTGCCCACGTTGCAGGCCGCGCCGGTCACGCTCAGGCTCACCGTGGGGTTGGCCGTGCCGTTGTTGCTGACGGTGGTGCTGCAGAGGCCGTTGGTGTTGGTGGTTACGGTAACCGTCTGCCCGGTTTCCGGCCCGAGGAATTGCAGGGCCAGGTTGCGGGTTTCGCCCAGGGCCAGGGTGATGGTGCTGCCGGGCGGCATGCCCGCCACCGTGGGCTGCGCGTTGGTGGTCACGCTGCCCACGCGGAAGGAGAGGCACTGGTTGTCGAGCCAGTTGATGCCGCTCTCGTCCTGGTTGTTGGGGTGCGAGCTGTCGTTGATGTTGAAGCGGCCGACCTGCACGAAGCTGGTGCCGTCGCCCTTGTTGATGCCCACCGTGGCCGGCGTGCCGCCCACCCCGAAGCCGAAGCCGTTCTGCCCGTTGTCCGCGTCGCCGGTGGTCCACTGCATGTCGCCGTAGGAGAAGAACACGTCGTCGCCGGTGAAGCCCGGGGCGGTGTTGGCCTTGATGACGAGCTGAAAGGTGTTTTTCAGGTCCGAGTGGCGGGCGAAGTAGGCCACACGGTTCCACGTCACCACGAACTTATCCGGAAACTTCTTGAAGTAGATGTTGCCGCTGCTGTGCGTGGCCGTCGTGTCGTCCATTTCCACGTCCACGTCGGCCCAGAACGGGGCAATCATGGGCGTTGTCGTGGGGAAACCCGTCGCCGTGAAAGTGGTGAAGCCCGCCCCGAAGGAAATGTTGCCGTTCGAGTTGACGTACACTTCGTTGTAGACCTGCCCGTACAGCGAGAAGTTGAAGCCCAGCGGAATCGGGCCGATGAAGGCGTCGTCGTTGCCGTCGGTACGGGGGAAGTGCTGCCAGCCGCCCGCGGCCGTGGTGTCCAGCGGCTCGAAGCAGGCCGGCAGCGTAATGGCAGCAGGCGCGGAGCCCGTCGTCGACGCCGTGCGCGGCCGGGTTTGGCGCGCCGGCGCCGGGAGAGGGGCCAGGCCGGCCCGCTGTCGTTTGCGGGCAGCATAGGTGGGGTCGGCAAAAGCCGGTGACCACGACGCGGAAGCGGGTCGGGCGGGCCGCTGCTGGGCCTGCGCCGGCTGCAGGGCGGCCCAAGCCAGCAGCGCGGCCGGTGCGAGCAGAATGGGTAAGCGGGGAAGGGGTGCCGTCATAGCTGGGAAATAGGTAGAAAAGGGGAAGACGGCACGAATGTATTTCCCCAATCCGCATAAAAACACCCTTGTCACATCATCATGTGACAGCTACTAAACCCCCGTTCACGCGCTGGATTAAGCCTTCTGAAGCAAGGCAAACGGCCACTGCTGCTCCCCGTCAACGCCCTTGCCGCCGGCTCAGATGAGCTGCTGCGTAACGGCCACGGCGCTGGCCAGCGCGGCCTCCACGGTGCCGCCGGCCGGACCGGCGTACAGGGCCTCGCCGGCGAAAAACAGCGTGTCGGCTACCGGCGTGGCCAGCACCCGCCGGGCGCGGTCGGCGTCCACGGTGGCGTAGGTGTAGGCGCCGCGCGTCCACGGATCGGCGCCCCAGTTGGCGACGCGGTGCGCCCGCAGCCGGGCCCGTAGCCAGGCCTCGGTGGTGCCCAGTACCTGCGCCAGCGAGGCCAGCGCCTCGCTCAGCACCGCTTCTTCCGACGCCGCCGGATCGGCCGCCGGGCCCCCGAGCCAGCCCGTGAGCAGCGGGCGCGGGTCGGGCTGCTGGCTCCACCAGGTGGGCACCGGCGCGTCGGCAAACAGGAAGCCCAGGCCGGGCAGCGGGCGAAGCAGATCAGGGCCGGCCTCTTCCCAGAACGGCGCGTCGAACTCCAGCACCACCTTGATAACCGCGCCGAAGCCCAGTGCCCGCGCCGCCGCCCGCAGCCCCGGCAGCTCCGGCTCCAGGCGCAGGCCGCCCGCCGCGCCGGGCGGCACCTGCAGCACGCCCAGCGGCACGGTTACCAAAGCCTGCCGGGCCTCGAAGGTGGCGGTAGGGCCCGCGCAGTGGGCCGTTACGTGGCCTGCCGACCAGTGCAGGGCGTGCACCGGCGCGCCGCAGTGCAGGCGCACGCCCGCCGCCCGGCACTGGGCCAGCAGCAGCTGCACCAGGCCGTCGTAGCCGCCCACCGGGCGCGGCGAATCTTCGGCGCCGCCGGCGGCCCACTCCTCGCGCAGGGCCAGGGTGCTGGCGCGGCGCGGGTCAGCCAGGTCGTAGCCCTCGGCGAAGCGCGTGACCTGCTCGCGCAAGGTGGCGTTGGCCGCGCCGGGAAAGTGGCGCTGCAGGAAGTCGGCGAGCGGCAGGTCTTCCTGCAGCGCCTCCAAAGCCGCCAGCAGCCGCGGCATTTCGGCAATGAATTCCTCGGACTCCTGCAGCTGGCCGTCTTGGTACTGGTAGGCCGTGCCGGCGGTATCGTGCCAGGCCACGTCCGCCTCGCGCAGCAGCGCCCGCGTCAGCGGGGCGTCGCCGTGGATAAACTCGGCCCCCAGCTCCACCGGCGCCGAAAAACCGTGCCCCGTGAGGGTGTGGATGCGGCCGCCCACCCGGTCGCGGGCTTCAAGCAGGGTGACGCGGCGGCCGGCGCGGGCCAGGTCGCGGGCCGCCAGCAGGCCGGCCACGCCGGCACCGATGATGAGAATGGCAGATTCGGACATACACAAGGGTTCTGCCCGCTATACGGCTGCCGCCGGCCGCAGATGCCCGGCTGGGGCCGAACTCCCAGGCCGGCACCGGCTCAAAAACCGATAACGCAAGCGCCGCCCGAACGCCTCCAGCGCCCTGCCGACCTGCCAGACTGGGTAGAAACGGGGCTTAGCACCGCTGGCCTGCCCTCTGCCCACGCCGGCGGTCGGCTGCCCGCGCTGCGGCCTCACGGCCAGGTAGCCGCAGCGCGTGGCCGGGAATCAAAAGTCAGCCGCAATCAGCTCGTGGTTGAGCATGGCCGCCGCGAAGGCGCCTTTGGCCACGGCCGCCGCCAGCTGCCGCAGGGGGGAGGCGTTGTCGCCGGCGGCGTACAGGCCCGGCACGCTCGTGCGCCCGGCCTCGTCGCAGCGCAGCAGGCCCGTTTCCGTCAGCTCAGCGCCCAGCTGGGTGACTATATCCGAGGCCTGCGCGAAGGGCACGCGGGCAAACAGCGCCCGCAGCGGCAGCCGGGCGCCGCCGGCCAGGTGCAGGTGCTGCAGCTGGCCAGCGGCGTGCTCCAGGGCCCGGATTGGGTCCTCGACAACGGTAATGCCGTGGGCCGTCAGCCGGGCCGCCTGCTCCGCCGTGAAGGTGGCCGGGCCGTTGGTAAACAGGCGCAGATTGGGGCTCCAGTGGTGAATCAGGCGCGCGAATTCAAAGCCCACGTCGCCGTTGCCGAGCACGCCCAGGGGCTGGTCGCGCACCTCGTAGCCGTGGCAGTACGGGCAGTGCAGCACCGAAATGCCCCAGCACTCGGCAAAGCCCGGCACGGGCGGCAGCTCGTCGCGCAGGCCGGTGGCCAGCAGCAGCCGGCGTCCCTGAAAAGCCTCGCCCCCGGCCGTTTCCACGCTGAAGCCGTCGGCCAGCGCGGTGGCCTGGGTGGCCGTGGCGGGCCGCAGCTCCACGGTCGGGTAGGCGCCCAGCTGCGCGCGGGCCAGGGCGGCCAGCTCGGCGGGCGGCACCCCGTCGCGGGTGAGGAAGCCGTGCGAGTGGGGCGACTGGCGGTTGCAGGGCTGGCCGGCGTCGAGCACCAGCACCCGGCGGCGCGAGCGGCCCAACGTGAGGGCCGCGCTCAGGCCGGCGTAGCTGCCGCCGATGATGAGCACATCGTAAGGAGCGTCGTGAGAAGGCATAAAGCACGAGGAAAGGAGCGTGGGGCGCCGGCCGGCAAACCTTTCCCGCAGCGGCGCGCTTTACAAAACTACAGTCGGCCTCCGCCCCCGCCGCTGTAGCTTTGTAGAGCTACTTTCCGTTTGTATAGGCCGATGTCCAACCCGACCACCCAGGAACTTCGCCCGCTCTGGGACGCCCTTGCCGTCGTGTGCGGGCGTTGGCGGATGCCCATTATTCATTGCCTGTGCGGCCAGCCGCTGCGCTTTTCCGAGCTGGAAGCGCACCTCGACTGCATCACGCCCAAGGCCCTGGCCGAGCACCTGCGCGCCCTGGAGCTGAACGGGCTGGTGAGCCGCGAGGTGGTGCCCTCGCGGCCCGTCGTCACGCGCTACGGCCTGACGGAGTACGGCCACTCGGTGCTGCCGCTGCTGCGGGAAATGCGCCGCTTCGGCGAGACCCACCGGCAGCACCTCACGCAGCAGGGCTAGCGGCCCGCGGGGCTACGCCGGCGTGCGTTCCAGCACCTCGTCCACCAGGCCGTACGCCTTGGCTTCGTCGGCGCGCAGCCAGTAGTCCCGGTCGGAGTCGGCGTGGATTTGCTGGATGGTTTTGCCGGTGCGCTCGGCGTAGATGCTGTACAGCTCCTGGCGCAGCTTTACCACTTCCCGAGCCGTTATTTCAATATCGGCCGACGGGCCCTGCACGCCGCCCGAAGGCTGGTGAATCATCACGCGGGCGTGGGGCAGGGCCGAGCGTTTGCCCAAGGCGCCCCCGCACAGCAAAAACGCGCCCATGGAAGCGGCCAGGCCGGTGCAGATGGTGGCCACATCGGGCCGGATGTACTGCATCGTGTCGTACATGCCCAGGCCGGCGTACACCGAGCCGCCGGGCGAGTTGATGTAGAGCAAGATGTCCTTCTGGGCATCCACCGATTCCAGGAACAGCAGCTGGGCGACGATGATGTTGGCGATGTTGTCGTCGACGGCGGTGCCCAGGAACACGATGCGGTCCATGATCAGGCGCGAAAACACGTCGATTTCGGCGAAGCGCGTCGGGCGCTCCTCGATAACCGAGCGCGTCATGCCCGTGACGACCGGCCGGGCCAGCCCTTCCACGTGGTGTTGGTACTGGTCGAGGCGCAGGCCGCTCAGGCCCTGGTGCCCGACGGCAAAGCGGCGGAATTCGGCGGAGTAGTTCATTGCAGAAACGGGGTAAAAGAAGGCAAGACGAAGCCGGGCCACGGCAAAACGGCCGCGGCAACAGGTGAAGAAATCAGGGAAGAAGAAGTGCGTTGGAAAGGGCCCGAACGCCTAGCCGCGCGGGCGGAAGCGGCGCCGGAGTAGGGCGCGCAACCCCGCCGCAGCCCCGCGCAGCCAGCCCCCAGACGCGGGGCCGTACAGCTCCCGGTGAATCTGGCGCAGCTCGCGGCGCAGCTGCTGCCGGCCCGCCAGCTGCAGGCCCTCGTACAGCTGCTGCTGCGTGGCCGCGTCGTGGGCCAGCGCCGGGTCGAGCAGCAGCTCGAGTTGCCAGGCGGCGGCTGCGGCGGGCGCGGCCGGGGCCAGCAGGTGCGCTTCGATGCGCTGCAGGCGGGTTAGTTCGGGGCGCATGGCATCAGGCGGTTAGGGCGTCGGCGGTGTGCTGCCAGGCCTGGCGCACGGCGCGGCGCAGGTGTTCAAGGCACTTAAACTTCTGCACCGTGGCCGAGCGCACGCTGCGGTACGCGTGGGTGTGGGCAATCTGCTCTAGCGGCTGGCGGTGGTAATAAAACGCCAGCAGGATGCTCTGGCACTTCTCGCCGAGCTGTGCCACGTAGTCGAGCACCGAGCGGGCTTCTTCGTCGGCGGGCGGCTCGGGCTCAGACCACGCCGCCGCGTCCGCATCGAGGTCGGTGAGGGGCAACTGCCGGCGCCGGTGCAGCTCGCGCCGCCACAGGTTGCGGCTGATGGCGACCAGAAAGGTGCTCGGGGCTGCCGTGAGCACCAGCGTATCGGCCACGGCCTTTTCGTAGAGCACGATCAGCGCGTCCTGAAACACATCCTGGGCATCCTGCGCCGAGCCGCCGCGCTGCTGCACGTGCCGCCGCACCAGCGGAAAGGCGCGCCGGTAGAGGCGGGTAAGCGTACCCGCGCGGTCGGTGCGCAGGGCCGTGCGCAGCGCGGCGGCGTGGTCGGCGGGCGGAGCAGAGAGGGCAGCAGTCATGGCAGCAGCGGGGAGTGGTACTGGTTAATCGGCGGGGCGGCGAAATATCACCCGGGGCAGGCTAAAAATTACGGATTTTGCTTTCCGTCAGGTACTTGTTTCTTTGCGGGGCCGCCGCCCTCACCCTGTCGCGCCCCCTGCTGATGCTCTACGCCGATTTCGCCCTATCCCAGCGCCTGGAGCGCACCGAAGCCCAGTGCAACGTCGCCTTCGTGGAGGCGCGGGCGCGGCGGCAGCCCGGCAGCGGGGCCGCGTGGCGGGCGGTAGCCGGCGCCTACGCCATGTTCGACGGCCCCGAGTCACCGCTGACGCAGACTTTCGGCCTGGGCCTGTTTGACCCGGTAGGGGCGGCCGATTTGGACGAGCTGGAGCAGTTTTTTACCGTGCGCGGTGCACCCGTCATGCACGAAATCAGCCCGTTGGCCGAGGCGTCGTTGCTGCCCTTGCTGGCCGAGCGCGGCTACCGCCCGCTGGAATACACCAGCGTGCTGTACCGCCCCCTGACGGCCGAGGCGGCCTTCCCGGCCGCACCGCAGGGCCCGCTCCGCGCGCGCCGCATCGAGCCGGGCGAGGAGCTGCGCTGGGCGCAGACCTCGGCCGCCGGCTGGGACACCGAAATGCCCGGCCTCGCCGACTTCATGCTGGACTTCTGCCAGATCAGTGCCCACAGCGCCGGCACCGAACCTTTTCTGGCCGAGTGGGAGGGCGAGGCCATTGCCGCCGGCGGCCTGTTCGTGCACGCGGGCGTGGCGCTGCTGGCCGGCGCCAGCACCGTGCCCACCGGCCGGCGCCGGGGGGCGCAGCTGGCCCTGCTGGAGGCCCGGCTGCGGCTGGCCGCGGCCCGCGGCTGCACGGTGGCCATGATGGGGGCACTGCCGGGCAGCCAGTCGCAGCGCAACGCCGAAAAGCAGGGCTTTCGCATCGCCTACACCCGCACGAAGTGGGCCCTGGCGCGTTAGGCCGGGATTTGCCCACCGCGGGGCGGAACTTGGCGGCGCGGCAGCGGGTTTGAGCAGGCCGTAACCGCCGCTGAGGCCGGCCCTGGTCGGAAATTGTGCGTGGCGCCGGCGCAACGGCGCGTCTGCTTGCGCCGCTGCGCCGTACTTTTGCGGGCTACGCCTCGTCATTGTTGGCCCCGCGGCTTTTGCTTCACCCGCTTTCACCCATGCAAGAATCGACTCCCTCCGTGCGGCCCACCGTGGCCCGCGTACAGCGCGGGCAGCGCAGCACCCTCGTGGGCATCGGGGCCAACCTGCTGCTGGCGGTGGTGAAGGCGGCGGCCGGCGTGCTGGGCAATTCCTACGCCCTCATCGCCGATGCCATTGAGTCGACGGCCGACGTGTTTACCTCGCTGATGGTGTGGCTGGGGCTGCGCACGGCCGCGCGCGAGCCCGACGAAAATCACCCCTACGGCCACGGCAAGGCTGAACCCCTGGCCTCGCTGCTGGTGGCCGCCGCGCTGGTGGTGGCCGCCGCGCTCATCGTGTGGCAAAGCGTGCTGCACATCCTTACCCCACACAAGGTGCCTTCGCCCTTTACCCTGCTGGTGCTGGCCGGGGTGGTCATCGTGAAGGAATGGCTGTTTCGCCACATCGACCAGGTGGGGCAGGAGGTGGGCAGCGGGGCCGTCAAGGCCGACGCCTGGCACCACCGCAGCGACGCCATCACCTCGCTGACGGCCTTCGTGGGCATCAGCATTGCCATCGTGGGCGGGCCCGGCTACGAGGCCGCCGACGACTGGGCCGCCATCGGCGCCTCGCTGATCATAGTTTTCAACGCCTACCACATTTTCCGGCCGGCCCTCGGCGAAATCATGGACGAGGCCCCCGCCGGCTCCTGGCCCGACGACGTGGCGCGCATCGCGCGCACCGTGCCCGGCGTGCTGGGCACGGAGAAGTGCATCGTGCGCAAGATGGGCCTGGAGTACTTCGTGGATTTGCACGTGCTCGTCGACGGCGACATCAGCGTGCGGGAAGGACACGCCGTGGCCCACGCCGTGAAAGACACCGTCATTGCCGAGCTGCCCATGGTGTACGACGTGCTGGTGCACATCGAGCCGGAAGACTGGCACCAGTAGGGACAGTCGGGCGAATCCAGCGCAAAAAGAGAACGTCATTCCGAGCGAAGTCGAGGAATGACGTTCTCTTTTTGCGGCTAACCGCGGCTTAGCTCGGCCAGTTCTGTTCGTCGGCGCTGGGGCCGTAGGGGCCGGGCACGGGCACGTCGAGCAGGCGCAGGTACACGGTGAGCTGCCCGCGGTGGTGAATCATTTGGCTGATGAGGTGGCGCACCACCGAGGCGCGCGACTGGCGTACGAGCACCTGCTCGCCGCTGCGCATGGTCCAGATTTGCTCCAGGTCATCGGCCGTGGCGGCCTGCAGGCCCGCGGTGGCCGCGGCGGCGCGCTCCTCCAGGTAGGCCAGCAGCTCGGCGGTGCTGCCGATGGGCGTGGCCGGCGCGTTGTCGAACACCGCCACGTCCAGGTCGGTGGACTCCAGCGTGTCCTTGATCCAGCCGAGGACGTCGGCGGTGTGGCGCAAGAGCTGGCCCAGGCGCATGGACTTGGCGTGGGGCTGCCAATCGAGCTGGGCTACCGGGGCGCGCTCGAACACGCGGCGGGTCTGGGGCACTTCTTCGTGCAGCTCGGCGAGAAATACTTGGGCGGGGGCGGCTACCAGGGCGGTTTCCATGGGCTTGTGTGGGGTTTGGGTTGATTGATAGCCCAAACTTCCGGCCCCCAGGTGACAGCCCTATGTCAGCAGACTTCGGCCGGGGCGCAAAAAAAATCGTGGGCGGCGCGGGCCAGCTCGCGCACCCCATCCTGCAGGCTCAGCGGGGCCAGCACCTGCACCTGCCCGGCAAACAGCAGCAGCCAGCGGCCAAACTGCTCCAGGCAGCAGGGCACCAAGGTCATTTCCACCCAGCCGGTGGCGTCGGGCGCCAGCTCGTGCTTCCAGCCGAAATGGTGCTTCTCGAACTGGACCTGGTTGAGCACCCGGGGCCCGAAGCGCACCACCACTACCTCGCGCTGCCAGAGCCGCGCCTGGTCGGCCCAGTAGGTTTGCAGGGTGTCGGGGCGCGCATCGAAGGCCTCGTCGAGCACCTGCAGGCCGGCAATGCGGTCGAGGCGGAAGTCGCGGAACTCCTGGCGCAGGCGGCAGAACGCCACCACGTGCCAGTGCTGCCCGAAGTACAGGCCGATGGGCTCCACGTCGCGGCGGGAAGGCGTGCCCTGATGGCCGGCGCGGTACTCCAGGCGCACCACGCGCTGGCGGGCAATGGCGTCGAGCAGGGGCTGCTGGGTGCCAGTGGCGGGCGCGGACAGCAGCTGCGGGTGCCGACGCGGGCCGCTCACCACCCGGATGCGCGAGCTGAGGGCCTCCACGTAGTCGCGGTCGGGGCGGCGGAGCACGGCGCGCAGCTTGTCCATGGCTTCCTGGCTGAGGCGGGCGGTGTGCTCGTCGGCCAGGCGGGCGGTCAGCTTTTCGGCGGTGAGCAGGGCCGTGGCTTCCTCGCGCGAGAACATGACCGGCGGCAAGCGGTAGCCCTCGGCCAGCGAGTAGCCCACGCCGGCCTCCCCGCAGATGGGCACGCCGGCTTCTTCCAAGGTGCGCAGGTCGCGGTAAATCGTGCGCAGGCTTACCCCGTAGCGTTCGGCCAGCTCGGGGCCCTTCACCACGCGTTTGGCCTGCAGCTGCACGAACAGGGCGGTGATTCGGTCGAAGCGGTTCATGGTGCGGGCAAGGTAACAAGCAGCGGGCTGAAACGGGAAGCAGCGCCGGCCCGGCTTACTCAATGGCGTGCCGCCAGAGAAGCCTCGTTGGGCAGCCTTGGTCACTCGGATGGCCAGCCAGGGGCTGCGGACTACACGCCGCGCTACCGCCATCCTCTCCTGAGCCGGGCCCGGATGCCGGCCAGAATAGCGGCGTGTTGGAAGTCGGTGGTTTTGTGAAACAACAACACGGCGGGCCGGGGCCGTCGTGAGGGCAAGCGCTTGGCGGCCGGCCGCGGAAAGCACACCGGCGGTAAAATCCCAAGTAGAACAACGCTTTTCATTGCGTCGCTTGCCAACAGCAAAGGCAAGGTACGCGGCCCGCGCGGGCAAGCTGGCCTCGCGCCGGATGCCTTAGGCAACGTTCCCGACAACGTTTGCATAAATAAACCGGGCGCAAGGGTGCCGATTTTTCTCCCCGGCCAGGAAATTGTACCGTGCCGGGCTTTACCCGGGTCCTCCGCGGCACCTTCCCTCTGACTCGCTTTTCCCTTTAGCATGATCAATCTTTCCCCTGATTTGGGAGCCGGCCCTGGCCGCAAGGCCACGCAGGCCGCACGCACCCTGCTACTAAGCGGTGCGCTGCTCACCGCCCTGCTCAGCTGCGGCACCAAAAACAAGCCCACCGACCCGGCACCGGCGCCCACGGAAACGCCCGGCACCCCTGAGCCGGCGGCGTTTGTCCAGACGGGCTTCTCCACCCAGAACGGCGGCACCACCGGCGGGGCGGGCGGGGCGGTGGTCACGGCCACCACGCTCGACGAGCTGCGCACCTACGCCACGAGCAGCACGCCCTACATCATCAAGATTGACCGCACCATCTCGGGCGGCGCGCAAGGGGCGGCCATCAACGTGAATTCCAACAAAACCCTGCTGGGCGTGGGCACGGCGGGTTTCCTGGAAGGCGTGGGGCTGAACATCAGCAGCAAGCGCAACATCATCGTGCGCAACCTGAAGTTTACCATGTCCACCGTCACCACCACCTTCATCAACGACGAAGGCCGCCCGCAGGTGGCTGCCAACGACGGGGACTGCGTGACCATTCAGGGCAGCAGCCAGAACGTGTGGATCGACCACTGCGAGTTCTTCAACCGCGACCCGGCCACGCAGCCCAATCAGGACCTTTACGACGGCCTGGTGGACGCGAAGGGCAACAGCGAGTACATCACCGTGTCGTGGTGCTACTTCCACGACCACCACAAGTGCCACCTCATCGGCTCGTCGGATACGGATACCTACGACCGGAAGATGACCTTCCACCACAACTACTACTCCAACATCAAGGAGCGCGTGCCAAGCTACCGCGGCGGCACGGCCCACGTGTTCAACAACTACTTCAAGCACGTGGCCGGCTCGGGCGTCAACAGCCGCGTGGGCGCCTGCCTGCTGGTGGAGAAGAACGTGTTTGAGGACGTGCGCGACCCGGTGGTGTCGAAGAACAGCACCGTGCTCGGGAAGTGGTCGGCCAGCGCCAACCAGTACCTGAACTGCACCGGCTCGCAGCCCACCAACGCCTCGTGCACGCTCACGCCGCCGTATGCCTACTCCGGCGTGCTCAACAGCGAAGCCGACGTGAAGGCCGAGGTCGTGGCCAAGGCCGGCGTCGGCAAGCTGTAGCCAACCCAACCGCTCGCAACAACACAGGCTCTGGCAACCGCCGGAGCCTGTGTTGTTTTCAGACGCGCCGACGCCCGCCGGGCCCCGCGCCGGCCGAAGCGCGACGACCGGCTGCCGCGCAAAATAAAACCGGGCCTCCGCCACTGGCGAAGGCCCGGTTCGAAAAGCCGAGGCCGGGGCGCTACGGCACCACCACGCGGCTGGTGAAGCTTCCCGTGGCCGTCGTCAGGCGCACCAGGTAGGTGCCCGCTGCCAGGCCGGTTACGGGCAGCGTGCCCTTGGCCGTGGCCGCCACGCTGTGGCGGGCCAGCTGCCGACCGGCCAGGCTCAGCAGCTCCAGCTGGCCGGCTTCGGCCGCGCTGAAGTGTAGCACGCCGTCGGTAACGGCGGTGGGATACACCGTGAAGGACGCCAGGCCGCTGGCCGCGCGGGCGGCTTGCGGCCGCAGATCCGCAGAGGCCGCCGGGGCGCTGGCCGTGGCGCCGCGCAGGGCCGTGGGGCAGGCGCCGAGGCTGCAGCCGTGCTGCAGGTGCGCCGGCACGGCGCTGGCCGCTACGCTGATGAGGTTACCGTCGTGGCACACTGTCACCTTGTTGCCGTGGGGGCCGCTGCGGGCATCAATCACCTCGATGGTCACCTCCGCCGTGGCCGCGCAGCCGAACTGGTTGGTGGCCGTTACGGTGAAGGTGTAGCTACCGGCAGCGGTGGGGGTGAAGACGGGGTTGGCCGCGGCCGCGTTGCTCAGGCCGGCGGCCGGGCTCCAGGCGTAGGTGGTCGTCGCGCCGTGGGCGGGCACCGAGGCCGTCAGCGTGAGGGCCTGCGCGCCGTAGCCGAGCACTACGGTGCGGGCGTCGGTGCCGGTGGGCGTCTGGTCGAGGCGGCTCACGGCAACGGCCGGGGCCGGCACGGCACCCACCACCGTCACGGTAGCGCGGGCCGACGCCTGGTTGCCGTTGGCGTCGGTGGCCGTCAGCACCACTTCCTGCGGACCCACCTGCGAGCAGTCGAAGGCGGTGCGGTTCAGGGTGAGCGAGGCCAGGCCGTAGTCGTCGCGGCTGCCGTTGTCCACGTCGGCGGCCGTGATGGTGGCCGCGCCGTGCACCAGCGTCACCGAGAGGTTGCGGGTCGTCACCGTGGGGCGCACCGTGTCGGCCACCGCGAAGCTCCACACGTCGCCGGGGGCCGTTTCCCCGTCGCGCACGGCATCCACGCGCCAGAAGTACTGGCCGAGCTGCGTGAGGTTCGGGGCCGCGAAGCCGGGCGTGGTCAGGCCGGTGGCGACGGGCGCCAGCGTGGCGGCCGAGGTGCCCAGCAGTACGTTGTAGGTTTGGGCCGAGCCGCTCCAGCTGAGCGGCACCGTGCCGTAGCCGACGCCGGTAGCGCCGTCGGTCGGGCCAGGGCTGGTAGCCTTGGCCACCAGCGGCGAGCCGGCCAGCAGATGGGCAATTTCGGCGTCGCCGAGGGCGTAGTTGTAGAGGCGCACGTCGTCGAGCAGGTCGCGGAAGGGCTTGTTCTCGGCCGAGTTGCCGAGCAGCAGCGGGTCGGCCTTGCCGATGGTGCCGGTGGTGTAGGCGCGGGTGGCCACGAGCGTGCCGTTCAGGTACAGCTTCAGCGTCTTCGAGGCCACGTCGCGGATGGCCACGATGTGCTGCCATTGGTTGGTGAACAAATTGTTCGGGGCGGCCGAAACGCGGAAGGCGGCGTCGGTTTTGGTCGTGCCGTCGTCGATGCTGAAGGTCAGCACCCCGTCGCGCAGCTGCAGGCCGTACCACTTGCCGGTGCCCGCCTCAAACGTGCCCTTGTGAAACAGGTAGGTGTCCTTGGCCGGCGCGGGCGAGGAGGTGTAGTTGTTGAGCGGAATCTTGGTCCAGAGCGACACGGTGAACGAGTTCTGGTCGAAGAGCAGCTGCGGGGCGCTAGGCACGACCACGGCGCCGTTGCTGGCGCTGGTCGGGCCGAAAAGCAGGCTGCTGCCAAACTTGCCGTCCGGGGTCGGCTGCTGGCCGGTCCACTGGCTGGTGCCCAGGCCGCGCAGGGTCGCGTCGTGGCGGTAGTTGCTGTGGTCGCGGGCCACGGTGCCGGTGGTTTCGTCCAGCTTGTAGTGCGCCACCAGCCCGCGGGGGTTGCCGGTGCGGAACGACCAGGTTTCGCCGGTGGTGGTGCCCAGGCTGCTGACGGCATCCACCCGCCAGAAGTAGGCGGTGTTGGCCGTCAGGTTGGTCAGGGTAGCGGCCGCGTCGGCCAGCGTCACGTCGCCCACGAAGGCCAGGCTAGTGGCCGAGGTGCCCAGGTAAAGCTTGTAGGAGTCGGTCTGGTAGCCGCCCTGCCAGCCCACCCGCACGTCGCCGAAGCCTTCCACCACGGCGTTGGGCGCCAGCGAGGGGTTGTAGGCCTGCAGAGGCAGCGGGCCGGCGTGGCGCAGGCGGATGATGTCCTGGGCCGACAGCACGTAATTGAATACCTTCAGCTCGTCGAGCTGTCCGGTGTAGGGCGCCGGGGCGTTGGCCGTGGCGGCAAACTCCAGCTCGCCGATGTTGCCGATGATCAGGGCGCTGGTTTCGCCGATGCCGTTGGCCTTGGTGGTGATTTCCTTGATGAGCGTGCCGTTCTGGTAGAGCAGCAGCTTCTTGTTGGGCACGTCGCGGATGGCCACCACGTGCACCCACTGGCCGGAGTAGAACAGCGTGCCGTCGGTTTGCAGCTCGTCCTTGTTCACGTCGTCGTCGATGGCGAAGCGCAGCTGCCGGTTCTTGAACTCGATGTCGAAGCGCTTGCCGGTGGCCCCGGTGGCCGCGTTGCGGGTGATGGAGCCTTTGCAGAGCAGGTAGGCGCTTTCGTTGTTGGTCTGCGGCAGCGTGGCCGGGTCGGCCTTCATCCAGAATGACAGGGAGAAGGAATTGCGGTCGAGGTAGAGCTGGTCTTGGTGCGGAATGCGCACCACGTAGCGCGAGGGGTCGGCGGTGGCGAAGTTCAGCGCCCCGTTTTCCTTGCCCGGCACGCGGATGCTCTGGTCGTCGTCGTCGAGGCCGAGCACGCCGTGGTTCTGGTAGCTCGACTGGTCGAGAATCTGCAGCCCGTCGGCCTGGGTTTCGTCGAAGGCCCAGTGGCCCACCATTTCAGGCACCACGCTGCCGGTGGTGCGGAACGACCACACCGGGCCTTCGGTAACGCCTTTGGCGTTGATGGCGTCCACGCGCCAGTAGTAGGTCGTGTTGTCGGCCAGGCCCGGCACGGTGTAGCTGGGCGCGGCCGCGTAGGCCACGTCCGCGCGCTTGGTCAGCGCCCCCGGCGAGGTGCCGAAGTACACGCCGAAGCTCGTGGTATTGGCCGAGCCCGTCCACTTCAGCTGAATGCCGCCGGCCGTGAGGTCGGCGTACTGCAGCCCGTCGGCGGGGGTGGGGCTGGCCGCCAGGCCCGGGGCCGACGGCAGGGCCGGGGTGCGCACCGTGGCCACCGTGCTGTAGGCCGATTCGGTGGTGGGCGTCACGGTCTTGAGCCGGTAGTAGTAGGTCGTGTTGGGCGTCAGGCCCGCGTCGGAGTAGCTCGTGGCATCGGCCGCGGGCTGCGCGATGACCGCGTAACTCGTGCCGTTGGTGGAGCGCTCCAGCACGAAGTGCGTCTCGGTGGTGGCGTTGTCAGTCCAGCTCAGCGTTACTTCGCTGCTGGGCGCGGGCAGCTCCGTGGAGGTGGCCAGCAGCTGCACGCCCGTGGGCGGCTTCACGAAGGCCGGCGCGGGCGTTTTGATCAGCGAGTTGACGTACACCTCCACGTTCAGGTACGCGGGCTGCGCGGTGCTGAAGGCCACCGCGTCGGCGGCGTTCTGGGGGTTCAGGCCGTGGCTGGTTTCCCAGGAGTCGGGCATGCCGTCCTGGTCCGAATCCGGGGGCGTCGGAGCCCCGAACACTTCGCCCAGGCCACCGTTGGCGAAGGGCAAGTCCGATTCGTTGTACACGTAGTAGCCCTGGGTACCCTTGGAGCGCACCTCGTCAATCATCAGCCCGTCGACCTGGTCGCGGCGCGGGTAGCAGGCCCCGGCCGAGTCGATGACGTGCTGGTAGGCCTGCACGGCCGTCAGGCGCGGCGCGGCCGCCGGGTAGGCAAAGGGCTGCGGCCGGAAGCCCGCGCCGACGATGCCGGGGTAGCCCACCGTGTCGTAGGGCACCAGGGTGCCGTTGAGCTGCCCGTCCCGGTCGTTGTCAAAGTAGTTGCCGGCCCCGTAGAGGTAGAACGTGCCGGTGCCGCGCGAGAAGGGCGTGGTCTTGCTGGGCGGGGTGAGCGGGCCGCCCACGAAGTAGTTGTTGATGATGTTCACCTCCGACACGCCCGCCGAGCCGCCCATGATGTAAGCGTCGCCCGACCAGCCGTAGTTCAGCTGGTTGCCGAGGCGGTTGCCGTTGCCCCAGTCGTACACCACGTTGTTGACGAACTCGTTGATGCCCTTGACTTTGGGGTTGCGGGTCTTGTTGCTGATGTAGAGGTTTTGGAGCAGGCTCACCTTGCCGCCGTCCGGGGTCTGGATCAGCCCGCCCGCCGAGTGGTTGACCTTGTGCAGGCCCTGCCCGATGATGGAGTTCTGGATGGTGATGTTGTCGGGCGCGGTGCCCTTGCCGTCCCAGTTGATGCTGAACACCTCGTCCATGCCCCAGGAAAAGGACATGTGGTCGAGGATGATGTTGGAGCCCTGCGAGAGGCCCGAGGCGTCGTTGCCCTGGTTGTCGGTGGCCCCGAGGCGAATGCGCAGAAAGCGCGCGATGGAGTTGCTGGCCCCGGTAAACGTGACGCGCTTGTTGAAGAGCACGATGCCGTCGCCGGGGGCCGTCTGGCCGGCAATGGTCACGTTGGGCGCCACCTGCACGTTGCTCTGCAGCCGGATGATGCCGCCCACGGCGAAGGTCACCACCCGCCCCGGCTGGCTCACCGCGTCGCGGAAGGAGCCCGGGCCGGAGTCGTTGAGGTTGGTCACCACGTACACCGAGCGGGCGGCCACGCCGCGGGCGCCGGTGGCGAAGCGGCCGAAGCCGTCCGCGCCGGGAAAGGCCACGGTCTGCGCCTCGGCCGCAGCGGCAGAAACGAGCTGTAGTGAAGCCACGGCGCCCAGGGCGGCCACGCTTCGCCGCAGCAAAGGGGTACTTGTTTTCATGTGGAATGGGTTTGGTAAGGTGCAGGGAGAGCAGGCCGGCGGCGGGGCCCTCTGAAGTAGTCAGTGAGCGGTTACTGACTTAGCCCGCCGCCGGGGCAATAGTATTCCGCTGGCCGCTCTGGCGTGTCCTGTACCTTCCTGCGAATCTTTGGATTATCGATTGTTCAGCCGAAAGCTTTCCCCACGGCCACGGCAGCGGCTTCTTGCGCGCGGCTACCCGCGGGCTGGCGCACCAAGACGGTGGTTTTGGTGCGGCCGCTTGCCACACGGGCACAGGAGACTGCCGTAGGGTGCGGCCCGGCCGGCAGCGCGCCCGTGCCGCCGGCTGAAAAAATAGGTGGACCGTTTTCGGTTGCCGGCCGGCACTGCGGCGGGCTACCTTCGTTCCAAAACCACTTTCCCATGACCGAGCAGCTCGCCGCCGAGTATTACCGCGCCCTGGTGGCCAAAGACCCGGCCTACGAGGGCACGTTCATCGCGGCGGTCAAAACCACGGGCATCTTCTGCCGGCCAACCTGCACCGCGCGCAAGCCCCGGCCCGAAAACGTAGAGTTTTTCGGCACGGCCGCGCAGGCCCAGCACCACGGCTACCGGCCCTGCAAGGTGTGCACGCCCCTGGCACCGCCCGCCGACGCCCCGGCCGAAATGGCGGCGCTGCTCCGGCAGCTGCACGCCCAGCCCGGCACCCGCCTGCCCGACGGCGCCCTGCGCGCCCAGGGCCTGGTGCCCAGCACCGTGCGGCGCTGGTTTTTGCGCCACCACGGCCTCACCTTTCAAGCCTACCAACGCATGGTACGCATCAACGCCGCCGTCAAGCAGCTGCAGGCCGGCCAATCCGTTACCGCTACGGCCTTCGAGGCGGGTTACGAGTCGCTGAGCGGCTTTCAGGATTCCTTTAAGGCGGTGTTCGGCGTGGCGCCTTCGGCCGGGCGCGGGCAGCGCGTCATCGACCTTGCGCGCCTGGAAACGCCGCTCGGCCCCATGGTGGCCTGCGCGGTGCCGGAAGGCGTGTGCCTGCTCGAATTCACGGACCGCCGCCAGCTCGAAACCGAGTTCAAGGCCCTGGCCCGCCTTCTGCAGGCGACCATCGTGCCCGGCCCGAACCCGCACTTTGCGCTGCTGGAAGCCCAACTGGCCGAGTATTTTGCGGGCCGCCGCCGCACGTTTTCGGTGCCGCTGCACCTGCCCGGGACGCCGTTTCAGCAGGCCGCGTGGCAGCAGCTGCAGCTGATTCCGTACGGGGCCACCCGCTCGTACCAGCAGCAGGCCACTGCCCTGCAGCAACCCGGTGCGGTGCGGGCCGTGGCCGCCGCCAACGGGCTGAACCGGGTGGCCATTCTGGTGCCCTGCCACCGCGTCATCGGGGCCGACGGTAAGCTGACGGGCTACGGCGGGGGCCTGTGGCGCAAAAGGCGCCTGCTCGATTTGGAAACCGCTCAGGGCCAGCTGGCCCTGTAGCCTCAGCTGGGCTCCGGCAGGCGCGTGGCGTACCGATGCCTTCGCCCCGGGTTCTGCGAGCTTTCCGGCTGGCTGCCGGTACGCGGGCCAAGCATGCCGAACGCCCAGGCAGGAGAAGCGCGGCAGCAGCCCGGCGCATGGCTGCGCCGCATGCCGTAGCTTCGCCGCATGAGTAGCTTCCGCATCACCCGCCCCGCCGCCTCCGAATACGGCGCCTACTACGACCGTTACATCCAGCAGATTCCCGCCGGGACCGACCCGGTGGAGCAGCTGCGCGCTCAGCAGGCCGAGCTCCGCGCCATGCTGGAAAATCTCTCCGACGAGCAGGCGTTGCTGCGCTACGCGCCCGGTAAGTGGAGCATCAAGGAGACGCTGGTGCACATCATCGACACGGAGCGCGTCTTCGCTTACCGCGCTCTGCGCATTGCCCGCGCCGACCAGCACCCCTTGCCCGGCTTCGACCAGGACCAGTTCACGGCCTACGCCGGCGCCGACGCCCGCGCCCTGGCCGATATCCTGCGGGAGTACGACGCGCAGCGCGCCGCCACCCTGGCGCTGCTGGCGTCGTTTACGGCCGAAGCATTTGCGCGCGTGGGGTCGGCCAGCGGCATGCCCGTGAGCGTGCGCGCCCTGGTCTACATGCTGCCCGGCCACGAGGCGCACCACCTGCAGCTCTGGCGCGAGCGGGTGCTTCCGCTGCTGGCCTGAGGCCCGGGCGTGGCGCCGCCGTGGGGCGGAGAGGAAAAGTCGCCGGTCGCCTCTGGGGTAGGCCGGTAAACGCACTGAGGCCCGGATTGCCCCGGGCCTCAGTGGTAGAAACTTGATTATGCCGAGCTCTTAGCGGCGGCGGTCGTTGCGGTCATCGTCGTCGCCGAACCAGTCGGAAATGCGGTCGGTCATGCGGTCAATAAAGCCGCGGTGCTCGCCCCTGTCCTGGTCGCGGTCGTCCTGGTAGCTGCCGCGGCTTTGGCGGTAGCGGCTGTTCTCGTCCTGGTCGTAGTAGTTCTGGCTGTAGCCCGAACGGCTGCCGTAGTTGTCTTGGCTGCCCATGCCGCCGCGGTTGCTCATGCCGGAGTTCATGCCCGACATGCTGCCCGAGCGGTTGTAGTCGTCGTGCTGATCGTAGCGGCTGCGGCCCATGCCACCCATGTTCTGCTGCGAGCCGTACTGGTCGCCGCGGCCGTAGTTCTGCGGGTTGGAGCCGCTGCTGTAAGCCTGCTGGCCGTAGCTGCTACCGTAGCCGCCCTGGTTGCGCGAGTCGTAATCGGAGCTCCCGTACGAGCCCGAGCCCATGCCCCGCGAGCGGCTGTCGTAGGAGGACGAGCCCATGTCGCGCGAGGAGGAGGAGCGGTACTGATCCTGCTGGCCGTAGCCACCGCTCATGCCGCGCGAGGAAGAGGAACCGTAATCCGAGCTGCCGCGGCCCATGCTGCCCTGGCTGCCGTAGCGGCTGTAGTCATCGTCGTAGCTGCTGCGGCCCATGCCCGAGTTCATACCCGAACTCATGCCGGAGCCCATGCCCGAGCCGCTCATGCTGCCCGAGCGGCCGCGGCCGTAGTCCTGGCGCCGGTCGTCATCGGTCGAGGATGAGTAGGAGCCGCTGCTGTAGCCGTAGCGGCCACTCACGCCGCGGGTGTTGTTGTCATCGTCGTCGTGGCGGCCGTACTGGTTTTGCGAGGAGCTGCGGCGGTTGTCATCGGAGCGGCTCCAGTCACGGTTTTGGTTGCCCGAATTCTGATTGCGGCCGCGGTAATCCCGGTCGTCGTCGTGGTGCTGATTGTAATTAGCCATGGCGGGAATGTGGGTTTTGGTTAGGCGTTTTTTTACCCGCAGCCCAGCCGAAAGGTTGCATTGCTTTTGCGGCGGCCGCATCGAAAATTTGGCTTGTGGCTTTCGTAACCGGTTGATAATGAAAACAGCGTTGTAGCTCTGCCCGCTAATGCCCAACGGGCCGTTCTCACGTCAGGGCCGCGCGGAGCGGGCAGCTGCGCACACCCGCAGCCGGCGGTGGCAACGCCCGACTGCCCGCTCCGCGCGGCCCCGATAAGTGGGTCCGCGCCACGCCCGCCGGTAAGCTGAAAGAAGCGGCGGCATCACTGGCTTCGTGGGGCGGGGCTACGCTCGACCCGGGAGTAAAAGCCAGCCCGGCGGCCGCGCAATCAGGCGGGACAGTTGCTACATACATTGCGCTATCTTTAGCCAGTCCCAAAGCCGAAGCCGGGCCGGTCAGAAACGCTCAGCGCCGCTGGAAAAACCGGACTGCCTGCTTCGGATCAGCGCCAACCCCGCCCACACCTAACTTTCGTTGATATGAGTCAGCACGACACCCTTCTGGCCCCCATTCTGGGCGCGCAGCACCGCCAGGTAGGCGGCGTAACCGTCGACGTGGTGCCCACGGGCGCGGCGCGCGTCAAGCGCATCGTGTATCCGGTGGGCTTCCGCTGGTCCGAGCACATGCAGCCGGTGGTGGGCACCGCGCTGTGCATGCACGCGCACGTAGGCTTTCTGGCCGCCGGCAGCATCGGCATCCGCTATGCCGACGGCGTTACCCAGACCTTCGTGGCGCCCCAGGTGGTAGCCATCGAGCCCGGCCACGACGGCTGGGTGGAAGGCGACGCGCCGGCCGTGCTCATCGAGTTCGATTTCGAGGGCGAAACGGTGCAGCGCCTGGCACTGCCGACGGTGCACGGGCAGGCTGGGGAGCATTAGGGTCTTGGAGGGTTAGAAAACTCCGTTGCCGGATCGGCCCCAGTAAAATCAACAGCCGGAATGGAAACCTGCGCGCCGGATGGGTGTTGGCAACCGGCGGCCGGCTGGCCGCGTTCGATTATCCGCCCACCCCATCTGAGCAAGCCCGTGCCGTCCCACTCCATAGATCAGGTCCCGTTTCAGAATTCCTTCGTCGATGAGCTGCGCGGCGAGGCCTCCGGCGACCGGCAGCCGCGGCAGGTACCCGGCTACGCTTATTCCCGGGTGACGCCCACGCCCGTGCGCGACCCGCACCTGCTGGCCTGGTCCGACGAGCTGGCCGCCCAGCTGGGCCTGAGCCGGCCGCCCACGCGCGGCGCGGCCGTGGAGGTGCTGGCCGGCAACCTCGTCACGCCCACGATGAAGCCCTTCGCCGCGCGCTACGGCGGGCACCAGTTCGGCAACTGGGCCGGGCAGCTCGGCGACGGCCGCGCCATCAGCCTGGGCGAGGTGGTCGACGTGGAAGGGCGGCCCTGGGAAATTCAGCTCAAGGGCGCCGGTCCCACGCCGTACTCGCGCCGCGCCGACGGCCGCGCCGTGCTGCGCTCTTCCCTGCGCGAGTTTCTCTGCTCCGAAGCCATGCACGCGCTGGGCGTACCCACCACCCGGGCGCTGAGCCTGGTGGGCACCGGCGACCTGGTGGTGCGCGACATGTTCTACAACGGCAACCCGCAGCCCGAGCCCGGCGCGGTGGTGGCCCGCGTGGCGCCCACCTTCGTGCGCTTCGGCAACTTCCAGCTGTTTGCGGCCGCCGGCGAAATCGACAACCTGCGCGCCCTGGCCGACTACGTCATCCGGCGCTACTACCCCGAGCTGGGCGCGCCGTCGGCGGAAGTCTACCTGCGCTGGTTTGCCGAAGTGTGCCGCCGCACGGCCGTGATGATTGCCCACTGGATGACGGTGGGCTTCGTGCACGGGGTGATGAACACCGACAACATGAGCATTCTGGGCCTCACCATCGATTACGGCCCCTACGGCTGGCTGGAGCCCTACGACCCGGACTGGACGCCCAACACCACCGACTTTGCTACCCACCGCTACGCCTTCGGGCAGCAGCCGCGCGTGGCCCTCTGGAACCTGATGATGCTGGCGCAGGCCCTCATCCCGCTGGTGCCCGACGTGCAGCAGCTGCGCCCGGCCCTCGACGAGTACGTGCGCATCTTCACCCAGACCCGTAACGCTCATCTGCGCCGCAAGCTGGGCCTGACGAGCGAGCAGCCCGATGACGAGGCGCTGCTCGAAGCTTTGCTCGAAGCCCTGGCCGTTGCAAAGGTGGACATGACCATCTTCTTCCGCCGCCTCGCGTACCTCGTCCCGGCGCTGCTCACGGCGCCCGAAAACGAGGCCGCCTGGGACGAGCTGCTGACCGCCGCAGCCTACCCGGAGTCGTCGGCGGAAGGGGTGGCGCAGCTGCGGGCGTGGCTGGTGCGCTACCTGCAGCGCCTGCGGGCCGAAGCAGCCGAGCCGGAGGCGCTGCGTGCGGGCATGCTCGCCGCCAACCCCAAGTACGTGCTGCGCAACTACCTCGCCGCGCAGGCCATCGAAGCCGCCGAGGCGGGCGATTTGGCGCCGCTGAACCGCTTGATGGCGGTGCTGAAGCGGCCCTTCGACGAGCAGCCCGAGCACGAGGAGCTGGCCGCCAAACGCCCCGAGTGGGCCCGCGAAAAGCCCGGCAGCGCCACGCTCTCGTGCAGCTCTTAACCCGGGCCCGGCGCGGATACGCGTACGGCCGGGCGTTTCGCGCCGGCTTTCCGACCTTTGCCCCATGCATACCCTGGAGCAGCTGCGCGCCGGTGCCCTTGCCGGCGCCCGGCGCCTCGATTTATCGGCCGGCCTGACGGAATTTCCCCGCGAAATATTTGACCTGGCCGATACCCTGGAGGTGCTGAACCTCTCCGGCAATCAGCTCGCGGACCTGCCCGCCGACCTGCACCGGCTGCACCGGCTGCGCATCCTGTTCTGCTCCGACAACCGCTTTACCCGCGTGCCCGAGGCGCTGGGCCGGTGCGCGCAGCTGAGCATGGTCGGCTTCAAGGCCAACCAGATTCGCACGCTGCCCGCCGCAGCCCTGCCCCCCCGGCTGCGCTGGCTGATTCTGACCGACAACCAGCTCGACGCCCTGCCGCCCGAAATCGGCCGGTGCACCGAACTGCAGAAGCTCATGCTGGCCGGCAACCGCCTCACGGCGCTGCCCGCAACCATGGCCGGCTGCACGCGGCTGGAGCTGCTGCGCATCGCCGGCAACCAGCTCGCGGCGCTGCCGGCCTGGCTGCTCACGCTGCCGCGCCTCGCGTGGCTGGCCTACGCTGGCAACCCGTTCGCCGACCGCAGCGAAACGGCGGTGGTAGCCCGCCACCCCATGCGGCGCATCGCCTGGACGGAGCTGACGCTGCACGAGGTGCTGGGCGAAGGCGCCTCCGGCGTCATCTACCGAGCCGACTGGCAGGGGCCGGGAGCCGCGCCGCGCGCCGTGGCCGTGAAGCTGTTCAAGGGAGCCGTAACCAGCGACGGGTTGCCCCGCAGCGAAATGGATGCCTGCATCAGCGCGGGCCGCCACCCCCAGCTGATCGGCGTGGAAGGGCAGGTAGCTGGGCACCCGGCGGGCACCGAGGGCTTGGTACTGACGCTCATCGACCCGGCCTACACCAATCTGGCCGGCCCCCCCAGCTTCACCACCTGCACCCGCGACGTGTACCCGGCCGAAACGCGCTTCAGCTTCGCGGCGGCGCTGGCCATTGCCGGGGGCACGGCCGCCGCGGCGGCCCACCTGCACGCCCAGGGCATTCTGCACGGCGACCTGTACGCCCACAACCTGCTGACCACGCCCGCGGGGGCCTGCCTGCTCGGCGACTTCGGCGCGGCCAGCTTTTTCGAGCCCGATGACGCGGCTACGGCCCGGGCCCTGCAGCGCCTGGAGGTGCGGGCCTTTGGCTGCCTGCTGGAAGAGCTGCTGGAGCGCTGCCAAGTGCCGGCCGGCGCGGAGGCTTCGGTGGAAGGCCTGTGGGACCTGCAGCGGCGCTGCGTGCAGGAAGAAGTAGCCGCTCGTCCGTTGTTTGCGGCCATTGGGCAGGAGCTGGCCGCCGCGCAGGTGCGCGCAGCGGCGGTGTAGCCATGTTGCGCTGGGGCGACATCATCAAGTACGCCAAGTACGGCAACCCCGAGCCGCCGCGGCGGGTGGAGCGGTCGGAGGCGGAGTGGCAGGCGCAGCTCACGGCCGCGCAGTTTGCCATCCTGCGCGGCCAGGGCACCGAGCCGCCCTACCGCAACGCCTACTGCCGTTCCTACGAGCCCGGCGTGTACGCCTGCGCGGGCTGCGGCAGCGTGCTCTTCGACGCTACGGCGAAGTACCACGCCATATCGGGCTGGCCCAGCTTTACCCGGCCCGTAGCCAAAAATGCCGTGTGCTACGCCTTCGACGACAGCCACGGCCTGCACCGCATGGAAGTGCGCTGCAACGTGTGCGGCGGGCATCTCGGGCACGTCTTTCCCGATGGCCCGGAGCCCACCGGCCTGCGCTACTGCATCAACTCCGCCTGCCTGCTGCGCCTGGATGCGTAGCGCAGCTACGGCAAGAGCTGGTACTGCGGAAGGCTGATCGAACGGTCGAAAAAGGTGGGGTTCTGAAATGCCGCCTTGCGCTTACGCCCCGTTCGGCTGCATCGGGTGGCCGCTTGGCGCAGCAGGGTGCCTGGAGTTTGCCGACAGAGGGGAAGGGCCGCGCTGCCGCTCTCAACGAAGTTTTCGCGGCTGGGCGCGGATGTCGCGCCGTGGGCTGCGTATGCTTGCCTGATCTTTCCTGCAATCCTTGCCCATGGCCAAACCTGCTTCCCCGCCTTCCGATCAGGACTTCACCGGCTTCGTGCGCGTGCGCGGCGCCCGGGAGCACAACCTCAAAAACGTCGACGTGGCAATCCCGCGCGACGCGCTGGTGGTGTTTACCGGCGTGTCGGGCTCGGGAAAGTCGTCGCTTGCGTTCGGCACGCTTTACGCCGAGGCGCAGCGCCGCTACCTGGAATCCGTGTCGCCCTACGCGCGGCGGTTGTTTCACCAGATGGCCGTGCCCGAGGTCGACAGCATCGACGGGCTGCCGCCGGCGGTGGCCCTGCAGCAGCAGCGCGGCACGCCCACCACGCGCTCCTCGGTGGGCTCCGTCACCACGCTCTCCAACCTGCTGCGCATGCTCTACTCGCGCGCCGGCGACTACCCCGCCGGGCAGGGCATCATCTACGCCGAGGCGTTTTCCTCGAACACGCCCGAAGGCGCCTGTCCGCAGTGCCACGGCCTGGGCCGCATCTACGAAGTGACGGAGCAGAGCATGGTGCCCGACCCCTCGCTGACCATCCGCGAGCGGGCCATTCAGGCCTGGCCCCAGGCCTGGGGCGGCCAGAACCAGCGCGACATCCTCGTCACCCTCGGCTACGACGTGGACATTCCGTGGCGGGATTTGCCGCAGGCGCAGCGCGACTGGATTCTCTTCACCGACGAGCAGCCCGTGGTGCCCGTGTACCCCGGCTACACGCCCGCCGAAACGCAGCGTGCCGTTAAGCGCAAGGAGCCGCCCAACTACATGGGCACCTTCAGCAGTGCCCGGCGCCACGTGCTCCATACCTTCGCCAACACGCAGAGCGCCCAGATGAAAAAGCGCGCCCTGCAATACATGCTCAGCACCGAGTGCCCCACCTGCGGCGGCAAGCGGCTGCGGCCCGAGTCGCTGGCCGTCACCTTCGCCGGCCTCGACATTGCCGACATGTCGCGGCTGCCGCTGAAGCGGGTGGCGGAGCTGCTGCGGCCCTACGCCGAAGGCACTGCCCGGGGCCGCAAGAAGCACGACGCCGAGCACCCCGAGCAGGCCGAAGTGGCCCGCCGCATTGCCTGCGACCTGGTGGCACGTCTCGCCGTGCTCCTGGACTTGGGGCTGGGCTACCTGGCGCTGGAACGCAGCACGCCCACGCTCTCGCCGGGCGAGCTGCAGCGCCTGCGCCTGGCCACGCAGCTGTACTCCAACCTGTTCGGGGTGGTGTACGTGCTCGATGAGCCCAGCGCCGGCCTGCACCCCTCGGATACCGAAGCGCTGCTCACCGCCCTGCACACCCTGAAAGGGGCCGGCAATTCGCTGTTCGTGGTGGAGCACAACCTCGACGTGGTGCGCCAGGCCGACTGGCTGGTGGACGTGGGGCCCGCGGCCGGCGAGCAGGGCGGCGAAATCCTGTACAGCGGCCGGCCGGCCGGCCTGCAGCAGGTGGCCGCCTCGCAGACGCGGCGATACCTCTTCGGCGAGGCGGCGGGCGCCGCCCCGGCACCCCGGCCGCCCCAGGGCTGGCTGCGGCTGGCGGGCGTCACGCGCAACAACCTGCAGGACCTGGAGGTGGCCTTTCCGTTGGGCGTACTCACCACCGTCACGGGCGTGTCGGGTTCGGGCAAGTCCAGCTTGGTCAGCCAAGTGCTGGTGGAGTTGGTTAGCGAAGAACTAGGCGTGAAGCACGAGGAAGCCGGAACGGCGGACGAAGGCGAAGCCGATCTGCTGCAATCCTCGTTTGTGACGCTTCCTGCCGAGGGCCGTATCGTGGAAGGGATGGAAGGTATCCGCCGGCTGGTGCGCGTGGATCAGAAGCCCATCGGGCGCACGCCGCGCTCCAACATGGCCACCTACACCGGCCTCTTCGACCACGTGCGCAAGCTGTTCGCGGCCACGCCCGCCGCCCGCAAGCGCCGCTACGACGCGGGCCGCTTTTCTTTCAACGTGGCCAAGGGCCGCTGCGAGCATTGCCAGGGCGAAGGCTTTGTGATGGTAGAGCTGCTGTTTCTGCCGAGCGTATATGCGCCGTGCCCCACTTGCCACGGCGCCCGCTACAACGCCAAAACGCTGGAAATTACCTACCGCGACAAGAACATAGCCGAGGTGCTCGGGCTGACGGTGGACGCCGCCTGGGAGTTCTTCGACGAGGAGCCCACCGTGCAGCGCGCCCTCACGGTGCTGCGCGAGGTGGGCCTGGGCTACCTGCGCCTCGGCCAGCCCGCCACCGAGCTGTCGGGGGGCGAGGCCCAGCGCATCAAGCTGGCCACGGAGCTGCAGAAAGCCCAGCGCGGCCACGCGCTCTACGTCCTCGACGAGCCCACCACCGGCCTGCACCCCGCCGACGTGGAACGGCTGCTGGCCCAGCTCGAGCGGCTGGTGGAAGCCGGCAACACCGTCGTGGTAGTGGAGCACGACATGCGCGTGGTGGCCAGCAGCGACTGGGTGCTCGACATGGGCCCCGGCGCCGGCGACGAGGGCGGCCGGGTGGTGGCCCAGGGGCCGCCGGCTGAGGTGGCCCGGGCACGGGAAAGCCGCACGGCGCCGTACCTGGCGCGCTTCCGGCCGCCGCGCTAAATTCCGGGAGCCCGCCCGTTGTCCCGCTCCCGGGCCGCGTCAGCCCAGGTGCAGGAGGCTGGCTGCGGGCGGGAGTGGGGCGGCGCCGGCCTGCACGACGGGCGTCGCGGCCGCGACGCCCGTCGTGCAGGCCGGGTCGTAGTAAAGCACCACGTACCCGGCGGGGGCGCCCATGGGCAGGTGCGAGCGGTCAAGAACGGACTGTGCGCGGTGCGGGCCACGCACTCCCAGGGCTGGGCGGGAGCGGCGGTAAACGTGCGCGTACTGGCCGGCGGGCACCAGCCGCAGCGGTGCACGGAGCAGGGAGAGGGGCATGGTGTTCTGGGGCCGGGCCGGCGGATACATCGAGGCACAGCCGATGTTAGCGTCCGGGCGCCCAACGCCGAAGCCGGGCGTTAGGCCCTCGGCGTTGGGCTGAATCTGCGTGCGTTAAATGCGGATTTGCCGGCCGGTTTAGTTCTGAGCATTTGGATCGAAGAACTGCTCGGCGTCTTCCAGGGAGGTAGCCACGGCCCAGGCAATGTGCTGCAGCCCCACCAACTCGCGGGTGGCCGGGTACGCGTCGAAATACTGCTCCGTGATGAAATCAGCGGCCTGCGCGGTACCCATGGAGGCCCACAGCAGGCGGGGCATATCGAGGCGCCAGCGGTGGGAGCCGGCGGAGGCCCGGCATTTGATGCGCACGCGAACCGTTGCGGTGAGGGGGGCCACACTGGCCTGAATGGTGTAGGAAATGGCGTCGCTCATGCAGGCGGAGGCAAAGGGAAGGCCCGAAAGCCGGTCTGGAGGAGTTAGGAGGAAGTACTCAGCAGCCGTTCCTGGTAATGGAGGCTCAGGCTGGTGGCAATGCGGCGCCGCACCGTGTAGTGGCCCAACCGGCGAACGGCCTCGGGCTGCTGACTGCGGTAGAGCTGCAGCACCAGCGTGGCGGCCGCCCGGGTGCCCAGCGACTCCCAGAGCAGGTAAGGCAGCTCAATTTCGCGGACGTCGGTGCCCGTCCGGGTGTGCGTAACCAGGATCAGGGCTACCACGGGCCCATTCGCTTCGGTGTACACGCGCAGGATACACCAGTGACTGCCGGGAAGCGTCGACTCGGGCATAACGGGAACGATGAAGGTGCAGGGGTAATACGATCAAAGATGCTCAGCGGTAGCAGCTTAACCGGACCGTATAAAGGATCATTTTGCCGTGTGAAATACCGATTGGCCGGGCCCGTACGCTACGTATTCCGCCGGGAGCCGGCCACGGCTCCGCCTGATGAGCGCGGCGGCCGTGCGGCTACGCTGCGGGCCGTTGCCGCCGGCAACCCCGCCACGGGAGCGGCGGCTTCAGGGCTGGGGATGAAAGGTGAGCACCGGGGCCGCTGCATGCACGGCCACGCTCTCGGCAATGCTGCCCTGCAGAAAATGGCGCAGGCCGGTGCGGCCGTGGGTGAGCATCACCAAAAGGTCGGCGTGGGTTTGCTCGGCGTAGCGCGGAATGCCGGTGCGTACCTGCGGGGCGTCGAACACGTCGGGCTCGTAGGCTTCCAGCTCGTGGCGGCGGGCAAAGGCGTGGATGCGGTCCACCGCCGCGCCGTACTCGTCGGCGCTGGTCACCACGTCCAGCAGGTGCAGGGTGGCTTCGGGAAAGGCTGCGCACACGTGGCGCAGGCTGGCGGCGGCTTGATCGGCTTCCGGGGTAAAATCGGAGGCAAAAACGATGTGGCGCACCTCAAACTGCGGGGCCGGGTGCTTCACGGTGAGCACCGGGCAGGGGGCCAGGCGCACGAGGCGCTCGGCGTGCGAATCGGGGGTGAACAGGTGGGAGCCGGGGCCCTGCTCGTGCGCCCCCACCACCACCAGGTCGATGTGGTGGGCCTTGATGACTTCCAGCACGGCCTCCTCGATGTCGCCGGTTTCGATGCGGTCCTGCACCGGTACGTCCGGCGCGGAGCCGGCGGCCTCGGCCATGAGTTGGTGCATGCGGTGCTTGGTGGCCTGCAGCAGCTGCATCATGTAGAGGCCGTTGAGCCCGCCGCCGCCCACCGCGCCCCCGCTGGATACCAGCCCGGCGGCGCCCGGTGAGTCCACCACGTGCAGCAGCGTGACGTGCCCGCCCGTGCGGTGGGCCAGCTGCAGGGCTACCTCGAAGGCGTTGTGCGCTTCGGGCGAAAAATCAGTCGGGACGAGGATGTTACGCATGGCGAGGAACTGAAAAAGCGTGAACTGAGGCAGTGCTAGCTCGATAATCTACATAATTTCATGCAAAATTTTATAATTACTTGTTTGTGCCGGCCCTGCAGGAATGCTGCTCACGGGCAGCCAGCGGCCAACCGGGTGCCTGCTTTTGGCGCACGGGAACCGTATCGGTTTGCCCTCGGCGGTGGGGGCCGGAGGGAAGCTGGGGCGGCGCTTGACAGCGGCCCCCGCAGGCGACAGCCGGGGAGATGCGCCAGCCGAACAGCGGCTTAAACAAAAGTCCGCCGCAGGCAGGCGCCGGGGACTATTGCACGGTAATCCCGATGCGGGGTGCATAGCTTTTCCAGTAGCGCAACAGGCTATACAGAAACAGCAGCAGGCCGCTCATTTCCAGCGTTTCCTCCGTCGTCATGGCCAAGATGTACGGCGTGCTGGCGGCACTCAGGTCGTCGTAGGCGATGAATAAATAGCCCCCCAGCATTTCCATGCCGAGTACACCGCTGATGTAGACGAGGGCCGAGGCGGCAAACCATTTTCGCACGCTTGGCGGCAGGGCAAAAAAGAATTTCAGGTACGCCAGCCCGAATACTGCTACGAAGGTTCCCCCGGCCAGCACCCAAGGAAAACGCAGCCAGCCCGAGAACTGGTAGGCGTTGCGGAAAGGCTCAATCAACAACTCGTGCATGCCGACGACCTCGTCTACCGATAACGCCAGAAACACCACCGCCAAACCCCGCCAGTGACTAGCGTATTCGTCCTTCTCGCTCCGTTTCAGGTGGCCCAGCAGCCCTGTTACCCCGGCTATCAGAAACAACAGGGAGTAGGAGAAATAGGTCGGCAGGTTGGATTCGCGGTCGAAGTAAAACAATTCCCAGTGCGGTACCACCACGCCCACTTGGTGAAGCTCAACGATCAGCAAATTCAAGAACACCAAGAGCAAGGCACCGAGGACCAACCGGGTCAGCACGATATTGACGTTCAGGGTCAGATAAGGGACGCGCCTCGCGGGGCCATCGAGCGGCGGCTGAGGACCAGTTAGCGGCGTGGCAGGGAGAGGTTCCTGGGTAGTGCTGCGCATACGACGGACGGGGAAGCGTTCGGGGCGGAAAACAGGATCTGGTTGCCAAGCCGGTGGCATGGTCTCTATCATTTAATATAACAAAACACATTAAATGTTTGCACTGATGTTTCTACAAACTGCATTTAATAGGTATGTGCGCCGCTGGTACACAAGTACCTGTGGTGCGACTGGCTCGCAAGCCCGTTCTGTTCTACAAGCCTGGAACTGACACGGGCGCCAGAGCCATCGGGGAATCGGCGGCGCAGGCGCTGCCAGGTTCCGGCCCAACGCCGCCGCCGGGCCCGGTGAAGCGCGGGCTGCGGGCCGGGTGTGGCGAGTGCTGAGGCCGGGTATGGCGATGCGCGCTGATCAGGCCCGTAGGAAAGCGAAGCCCACGTTGTCAGCCGCAAACGCTCTACGAGGTGGAGGCGCGGGCAAGCGTTCGGAATTGTGCCGCCGGCTAAAAGGCGTGGTTGCGAATTACTTGCGCAAACTGCTTTCTTTAAGGCCAAACTATGTTGGCCCCGTCTCATGAACCCGACACCACCCGCAGGCACTGAGCCGCTGAGCCCAGGACTGCTGAGCGAAGATTTGGCCCCCCTTCCACCCGCGGCGCGCACCTGGACCACCGCCAACTACGCCGCGCTCTGGATCAGCATGAGCCTGTGCATTCCTACCTACATGCTGGCCTCCTCGCTCATCGAGGGCGGCATGAACTGGTGGCAGGCCTTGCTGACCATCTTCCTGGGCAACACGGTGGTGCTGGTGCCGATGCTGCTCAACGGCCACGCCGGCGCCAAGTACGGCATCCCGTTTCCGGTGTTTGCGCGGGCCAGTTTCGGGGTGCGCGGCGCCAACGTGCCGGCCCTGCTGCGGGCCGTCATTGCCTGCGGCTGGTTCGGCATTCAGACGTGGATCGGCGGCTACGCGCTCTACCAGATGGCGGTGCTCTGGGTGCCGGCGTTGGGCACGCTGCCAGCGGTGTTTCCGGCCTCCTGGGGGCTAAATACGGGCCCGGCGCTGGTGTTTTTCGCGTTCTGGCTGCTGAACATGTACGTGGTGTACCTCGGGGTGGAAAGCATCAAGAAGCTGCTGGTGTTCAAGGCGTTTTTTCTGCCGGTTGCCGCCGTAGCGCTGCTGTGGTGGGCCATTTCGGCCGGGCACGGGCTGGGCCCCATTTTGGCGCGGCCGGCCAGGTTTACCTCGCCGGCCGCGTTCTGGGCGTACTTCTTCCCGGCCCTTACCGGCATGGTGGGCTTCTGGGCCACGCTCTCGCTGAACATCCCCGATTTCACCCGCTACGCCACCTCGCAGCGGGCGCAGGTGCTGGGCCAGGCCCTCGGGCTGCCCACGTCGATGACCCTGTTTTCCTTCGTGGGCGTGGTAGTCACCTCCGCCACCTTCGTCATTTACGGCCAAACCATCTGGGACCCGGTGGTGCTGGCGGCCCGCTTCGAGAGCAAGCTGCTGGTAAGCGTGGCCATGCTGGCCGTGGCGCTGTCCACGCTGGCCACCAATATCGCGGCCAACATCGTGAGCCCGGCCAACGACTTTGCCAACGTGGCGCCGCAGCGCATCAGCTTCACCACCGGCGGCTACATCACCGGCGTGCTCGGCCTGCTCATCTTTCCCTGGAAGCTCATTGCCGACCCCTCGGGCTACATCTTCACCTGGCTGGTGGGCTACTCGGCCCTGCTCGGCCCCATCGGCGGCATCCTGATTGCCGACTATTACCTGCTGCGCCACCAGCAGCTCGACGTGCCCGACCTCTACCGCTACGACGGCCGCTACGGCTACCGCAACGGCGTAAACTGGCAGGCTATGCTGGCGCTGGGCCTGGGCATTCTGCCCAACGTGCCAGGCTTTCTGCTGGCGGTGGGCGCGCTGCCCGCCGGCTCGGTGTGGCCCTGGCTGGCTGCGGTGTACCACTACGCCTGGTTTGTCGGCTTTTTCCTCGCGGGTGGCCTGTACGTAGCCTTGATGCGGCCCCGCGCGGCCGCTGCGCCAGCGGCTATGGGGCCCGTCGGGACGGCCTGAGTGCGCCCTTCGCGTCGACGCCCAAGCACCCGTTGCCCGGGCCTTGGGCTTTCGTAACATCACCTAACGGATGATGCCGTGGCGCGCCGCCCGGCTGGCGCGGCACCTTTACCGGCCCTTTGTTAGGCCTCGGCGCTACCGACCTTGTGCAGGCGGTAGTAGTACACGCCGGGTGCCGCGTCGGCGCCCCAGTCGTGGCGGTATTCCGGGCTGGCGTGCACGAGCTGGCCCCAACGGGTGTAGAGCTCCAGCGCCCAGGCGCCGCGCGTCAGCCCGACGGTGGCGAACCGGACGTGTGGGCCGCTGACCAACTAACTCGCTTGAAAAAAGCCGGGCTGGCGTCTTGGCGCGGCCGCCGACGACACCCGGACCGCCCTTGGCCGTACAAGCGACGGGTGCGGCGCCCGTTCGGGCCCCGCGCATTCCGTCTGTTCTTACGCCCATGCCCTCGTTTCTCGAAGAATTCCTGCGTAATCCGGCCGTCGTCGGTTCCCTGGTACCCAGCTCACGCGAGCTGACGGAGCAGGTCGTGGCTCCCATCGACTTCGCCCGCGCCCGCTGCATCGTGGAGTACGGGCCGGGCACCGGCGTCTTCACCGACATGCTGCTGCAGCGCCGCCGCGCCGAAACCCACATCGTGCTCATCGAAGTAAACCGGCGCTTCTGCCAGCTGCTGCAGCAGCGCTACGCCGGCCAGCCCCACGTGCACGTCATCCACGGCTCGGCCGATAAGACCGCTGCCTACCTGGCGCCGCTGGGCCTCGAGCGGGCCGATTACGTGGTGTGCGGCCTGCCGTTTTCCTCGTTGCCGCGGCGGCTGGGCTGGCGCATTCTGGAGCACACCCGCGACCTGCTGCTGCCCGAGGGCCGGCTGATTCTGTTTCAGTACTCGCTGCGCAACCGGCGCCTGTTCGAGCGGTTTTTTCGGCTGGCCCAGCACGAGCACGTGCTGCTGAACCTGCCGCCCGCGCACGTGCTCGTGTACACCCCCGCCGCACCCGCCACCGCCGACAACCCCGTAGCGGCGGCGGCCGCTCCGGCCCGCGCCTGACCGCTGCTGGCCCGGGCTGCCTGCCGCGCCGGGGCCCAGCCTAGCGACACCGAAAAACAAACGGGAAAGCGTGTCCGGGCCGCCCGTAAACGTTACCTTCGAAACCCGAGGCGTCCGGCGGCGCGATACTCGTGCTTGGTTCGCCAACTGGTCACCACGCAATTATGGATGTTCTACAGCGCAACCATGTCACCGTAACCGGGGCCGGCGAGCAGGCCGTGGTGTTCGTGCACGGCTTCGGCTGCGACCAGCACATGTGGCGCTTGGTAGCCCCGGCCTACGAGGCGCGTTACCGGGTGGTGCTGCTGGACCTGGTGGGAGCGGGCAGTTCCGACCTGACGGCCTACGACCCGGCCCGCTACCACTCGCTGCAGGCCCACGCCGACGACGTGCTCGAGGTGCTGCGTGCCCTGAACCTGCGCGAGGTCGTGCTGGTGGGCCACTCGGTGAGTGCCACGATTGTGATGCTGGCCGCCATCAGCGAGCCGGCGCGCGTGGCGCGGGTGGTGCTGGTAGCGCCCTCGCCGCGCTTCCTCAACGATGCCGCCTCGGGCTACACCGGCGGCTTCGAGCGGGCCGACATCGAGGAACTGCTGGCGGCCATGGACGACAATTACCTGGGCTGGTCCGGGGCCATCACGCCGGTTATCATGGGCCACCCCGAGCGGCCGGAGCTGGCGGCGGAGCTCAACCAGAGCTTCTGCCGCACCGACCCCACCATTGCCCGGCACTTCGCCCGCGTAACATTTCTGGGCGACCACCGCGCCGACGTGCCCCGCCTGCGCACCCCGGCGCTGATTCTGCAATGCGCCCACGATGCGCTGGCCCCCGTGGCGGTGGGCCAGTACCTGCACCGGCAGCTGCCGGGCAGCACGTTCGTCGTCATCGACACCTCCGGCCACTGCCCGCACCTGAGCGCGCCGGAGGCCACGGCCGCTGCCATCGACCACTTTCTGGGCGCTGCGCCGCTGCTGCCATGAGCCCCACCAACGACGAGCCGCTGCCTGAACTGGACCTGCGCCTGACCCAGGAAAACCTCGACGACCTTTACGAGCACGCGCCCTGCGGTTACTGCACCTGCCTGCCCGACGGCACCCTGGTGAAGCTGAACCAGACCTTGCTCGGGTGGCTGGGCTACCGCCGCGAGGAACTGGTGGCCCGCCACTGCCTGCAGCAGCTGCTCACCGTGGGCGGCCGCCTGCACTACGAAACCCACTGCGCCCCGCTGCTGCTGCTGCATGGGCAGGTGCGCGAAATGAGCTACTCGTTGCGCCGCCAGGACGGCACCACCCAGCCGGTGCTGCTGAACGCCAAGCTGCTGCGCGACACCGACGGCCAGCCGCTGGCCGTGCGCGTGACCCTGTTCGACATCACCGACCGCCGCAAGTACGAGCAGGAGCTGCTGCGCGCCAAAACCCACGCCGAGCAGCAAAGCCAGCAACTGGCCCGCGCCAACGAAGCCCTGGTGTCGAAAAACGAGCAGCTCACCCGCATCAACGCCGACCTGGACAGCTTCGTGTACACGGCTTCGCACGACCTGAAGCAGCCCGTCAACAACATGGCCGGGCTGTTCGCGGAGCTGAAGCGCACCGCCACCTTTCACGACCCCGACGCCGTGGCCATGGTGGGCATGTTCGAGGATGCGCTGGGGCAGATTCTGGAAACCATCGACGGGCTGACGGCGGTGGTGCAGCTGCAGCGCCAGCTGGAGCAGGTGCCTGTGGAGGAAGTACAGCTACGTCCCTTCGCCGAAGAAATCATCCGCAGCCTGCAGCAGCGGCTGGGCGAATTCGACGCCGTTTTTACCCTCGACTTTGCGGCCGTGCCCAGCCTGCGCATGGCCCGGCCCGGCCTGCACAGCATGCTCTACAACCTGCTCAGCAACGCCCTCAAATACGCCGCGCCCGGCCGCAGCCCGCACGTGCGGGTGTCCACGGCCGCGGCCGACGGCGAGGTGGTGCTGGCGGTGCAGGACAACGGCCGCGGCATCGACCTGGAGCGCCACGGCCGGGAGCTGTTTCAGCTGTTCCGCCGCTTCCACCCCGAAGTGGTGGGCTCGGGCATGGGGCTGTACCTGGTTAACCGGCTGGTGCACCAGGCCGGCGGCCACGTGGAGGTGGATAGCGCGGTGGGCGCGGGCACCACGTTCCGCATTTACCTGCCGCAGTAGCCGCCGGCCGCTATTCCGCGTCGGAGGCCACGCGGTACTCCGGATCTTCGAGAATGTTGACCTCGATCAGGGCCGCCGCGTTGTGCAGCAGCTGGCGGCAGTCGGGGCTGAGGTGGCGCAAGTGCAGGGTTTTGCCCAGGCGCTGGTAACGTTCGGTGAGCTTGTGTAGGGCGTCGATGCCGGACATGTCGGCCACGCGGCTCTCGTGGAAGTCGATGACGACCCGGGCCGGGTCGTGGGCCACGTCGAACTGCTCGGCGAAGCTTTGCACCGAGCCGAAGAAGAGCGGCCCGACGATTTCGTAGTGCTTGGTACCGTCGGCGGCGCGGGTGGCGCGGGCGCGGATGCGGCGGGCGTTTTCCCAGGCAAAGGCCAGCGCCGACACCACCACGCCCAGCAGCACGGCCAGCGCCAGGTTTTGCGACACGGCCGTGACCAGCGTCACCAGCACCATCACCAGCACGTCGGTGAGGGGCATGCGCCGCAGGATGCGCAGGCTGGCCCACTCGAAGGTGCCGATGACCACCATGAACATCACGCCCACCAGCGCGGCCAGCGGCAGCCGCTCGATGAGCCCCGAGCCCACCACCACGAACAGGGCCAGGGCCACGGCCGCCACCACGCCCGAGAGGCGCCCGCGCCCCCGCGACTCCAGGTTCACCATCGTCTGCCCGATCATGGCGCAGCCGCCCATGCCGCCGAACAGGCCGGAGGTCATGTTGGCCAGGCCCTGGGCCACGCAGTCCTGGTTGCTGCGCCCGCGCGTGTCGGTCATCTCGTCGACGACGGTGAGGGTGAGCAGGCTTTCGGTGAGGCCCACCAGGGCCATGACGAGGGCGTAGGGAAACACCAGCACGAGCGTGTTCCAGTGCAGCGGCACCTCGGGCAGGTGAAAGCGCGGCAGGCCGCCGGCAATGGAGGCGATGTCGCCGACGGATTTCGTTTCGAGCCCGCCCACAATCACCAGCGCCGATACCACCACGATGGCCGCCAGCGAAGCCGGCACGGCCTTGGTGAGCCGTGGCAGCAGGTACACAATGGCCATGGTAAGGGCCACCAACCCGAGCATGAGCAGCAGCGGGGCGCCCGTGAGCCAGTGCTCCGCGCCGGTGGCCGCGTCGCGCACCTTGAACTGCTCCAGCTGCGCCATGAAGATGATCAGCGCCAGCCCGTTGACGAAGCCGTACACCACCGGCTGCGGCACCAGCCGGATAAACTTGCCGAAGCGCAGCAGCCCGATAACCACCTGCATCAAACCCATCAGCAGCACGGCGGCAAACAGGTACTCGGGGCCGTGCTGCACCACCAGGCTCACGATGACCACGGCCACCGAGCCGGCCGCGCCCGAAATCATGCCGGGCCGCCCGCCCAGTACGCTGGTGATAAGGCAGATGATGAAAGCTGAGCCGATGCCCACCAGCGGGCTGATGTGGGCCAGCAGGGCAAAGGCCACCACCTCGGGCACCAGCGCCAGGGCGGTGGTCAGGCCGGCGAGAATTTCGTTTTGGGGGGTTGACTTGATACTGCGCGAGGTAGGAGCGAAGCTGCATCATGAACGGGCGGGGCGGGACAAAAGAAAAGCCGCGCGCTTCGACGGGAAGCGGCGGCACGGAGCAGGCGGGCCAGGGCGCAGGGCCGGGTGAGCCTGACGCGGGGAGTGGAGCCAAGAGGCAGTCGAAGCGCAAAAGTACGCAGCCCCGGGCCGACTTCGGGCCCGCCGGACACGATCCGGCCCCGCCAAGGCGGCCATACCGGAGCGGGAACCGGTTCAGCGGCGTGGAACAGCTGATTGAGTTTGAGCAGCGCCAGGCAGCGCCGCAGCAGCGGGTCCGCGTTGCGCAGCCTGATGTCGGCGCCGGCCTGGCACAGCACCAGCAGCTGCGACACGACGTGGCTGACGCCGAGCGTGCGCAGGCAGCGCGGGTGGCCGCAGTCCACCAGCAGCTGCGGGCGTGGTCGGCCCGGTTCCGCCAGGTTCTTAGGGGCCGACTACGCAGCGCAAAATCCGCCCACGCGCAATTTAAAAGCCGTGGTTACGGCGTCTCCCCGGCCCCGGGTTTTGCTTAAGGCCGGGTCGCCAGGTGGCGGCAATGAGGCTGAATTCAGGGGAGGAGCCAGCCGTAGCAGCAGACCTTCTACTCGACGCGCCGGCAGCCGTCTGCTGTCGGGGCGTTTGGCAGTGACCCGGGCCCGTGGTCGGCGCATCACATCATCGTGCGATTGGGGGCCGTGCGGGCCCGAAATACCTTTGCCGCATCCGGCGAATGCTCGCGGCCTGGGCCCCGAAGCGGACGCTTTCCCCTTTATGCTGGTTTGCGTGATGATGTCCGCTTTGCTGCGCAGGTACGCCCTGCTCGTTGTACTGCTGTCGGCCCTGGGTGGGCTGGGCAGCTGCAAGAAAAACCCCGTCGAGCCGCCCGCGCCGGTGGACGAAACGGCCACCGCGGCCCTGCGCGGCGTCGTGCTCGACGAAGCGCAGCAGCCGGTAGCGGGGGCTCAGGTGCAGGTGGGCACGAGCACGGCCACCACGACGGCGGCCGGCACCTTCGCCTTCGACGCGGCACCCGTGGCCGACGGCCGCTGCGTGGTGCGGGTGCGCAAGACCGGCTTTTTCGAGTCGGTGGTGGGGCTGCGCCCGCAGCAGGCCACCGCGCAGACGCAGGTGACTCTTACCGCCCTGGGCACGCCGCTGGCCTTCACGGCGGGCACGGCCACCACCCTGCAGGCGCCCGGCGGGCTGCGCGTGGAGCTGCCCGCCGGGGCCCTCACCCGCAACGGGGCCGCCTACACCGGGCCCGCGCAGGCTTACGTGCGCTACATCAGCCCGAGCGACCCGCAACTGCCGCGCCTGATGCCGGGCGGCGACCTGGCAGCCCTGAACGCGGCCGGCGCGGCCCAGGTGCTCATCACCTACGGCGCGGTGCGCGTGGAGCTGGAAGCCGGCGGGCAGCCGCTGCAGCTGGCCACCGGCCGTCCCGCCGAGCTGCGCTTCCCGGCCGCCGGGGCCACCGAGGCCAGCATACCGCTCTGGCACTTCGATACCGAGGCCGGGCTCTGGAAAGAGGAAGGCCGGGCCACCCGCACCGGCGGCGAGTACGTGGGCACGGTGAGCCACTTCTCGGCCTGGAACCTCGACATGGCCGCCGACCAGTCCTTTGTGCGGGGCCGCCTCAGCGACTGCGGCGGCGCGGGCATGGCCGGGGTGCGCCTGCGCGTGGGCCAGACGGAAACCAGCACCGATGAGCAGGGCTATTTCGGGGCCGCCGTGCCGGCCGGTACTGCCACCACCATCCAGACGGCCTGGCCCGCCGGGGCCGGCCCCGGGCTCACGGTGGCCACCGTGCCGGCGCTGGCCCGCCAAGGCGTGCACGAGCTGGGGGCCGTGGCCGTGTGCATTCCCGCCGTGCGCGGCCGCCTCGTCGATTGCAGCGGCCAGCCGGTGAGCGGGGCCGTGCGGCTGCTGGGCAGCAACGGCAGCGTGCTGGCGGCGGCGGCCGTGGGCGGCGACGGCCGCTTTGCGCTGCCCGGTCCGAGCGGCAGCAGCGTTCAGGTCGAAACGTTTTTGGGCGGGGGCACCACGGCCCGCTTCGCGGCGCAGTTGCCGGCCGCCGGCAGTGCCCCGGCCCAGCTCGGCGACCTGCGCACTTGCGGCAGCACCACGGGCGGCGCGGTGGTGATGAGCTTCACCCTCGACGGCGACGGCCGCAGCAACGAGCTGATTGAGCTGCGCGACGTACCCTCGTATTACGACCGCCCGAAGGCCTGGCGCAGCGGCAACAGCACGGCCGTGGTCATGGGGCGTTCCACGCAGACGTTTTACCACTCCGCCGCGCTGCAGATTCCGGGCACCGGCGTGGGCACCTACCAATCGGCGCCCGGCACCCTGCCCAGCGTGTTGAGCCTGGGGCTGAACGGCCCTGCCCCAGCCATCTTCTACGAAACCAACACCGGCGCCTCGCTCACCATCACCGTGACGCAGTACGACGCGGTGGGCGGGCGCATCAAAGGCACCTTCTCGGGCACGCTGCGCAAGCGCGTGGGCACGGGGCCGCTCAGCACCACTACCGTAACGGTGAGCAACGGCTCCTTCGATTTTCCGCGCGTCGCCGATCAGTAATCAGGGGGCAGTCCGGCGCGCCCTTGTCAGCTTAAGCCAACCGCTATGCCGTGAGCAGTGCTGTACGGCCGCCGGCGGCCGACCCAGCCCTTGCCCTACGTCCAGCCAAAGGCGCCGGCGCACTGCCGGCGTCTTTGGGCTTTTTACCGCCGCCTAAGCTGGACGGAGTTACGAACTGGGTAGGGCAGACGGTAGGCGTGCGTTGGGGCGCTGCCGGTTGCGTTGCTATGTTGACCTGCCATGGCATCTACTTCTCTTTCCGAGCTGCAGTATCCCATCGGGCGCGCCGAGCTGCCCGACGGGCCCCTGACGCCTGCTGAGCGCCGCGTGTTCATCGAGCAGATGGCCGCCCTGCCGGCCGAGCTCAGGCATGCCGCCCGCCAAGCCGGAGGCGTGCGCCTCGAGCAGCCCTACCGCCCGGCGGCTGGACGGGCCGGCAGGTGCTGCACCACGTGGCCGATGTGCACATGAATTTTTACCAGCGGTTTCACCCGGCCCTGACGGAAGAGCACCCCAGTATCCGCCCCTTCGACCAGGACGCCTGGGCCGCTCTGCCCGACGTCGATGCGCCGCCGTGACCGTGTCGCTGGCCCTGCTGGAAGCCCTGCACGCACGTTGGGTGGTGCTGCTCCGGCACCTGAACGAGGCGCAGTGGCAGCGCCGCTTCTACCACCCCCACTACCAGCGCAGCTACACCCTGGAACAGGCCCCGGTGCTGGCCAGCTGGCACGGGCGCCACCACCCGGCTCACCTGCAGCTGCTGAACCGGCGCAGCTGATAGCCGGGGAGGCCCGGGGGCGCCGTGTACCCCGGCTTGCGCTACGGCGTGGCGTGGAGCCGGCAATAAGGTTCGCGTCGAGGGGCGCGTAGCGAGGGGCGGAACCAGCGGCCGAACGGGGCGCCCGCACCTGCGCCGCGCACGCGCTTTCCCTTCATCCTGCCACGCGTGCCACACGCGGCGGGGGCCGGGCAACTGTGGGCCCCGTTCCGTGCGTAAGGAAAAACTAACCTTAACACCGCGTGAATCATTATGAGAGAAGAAACCAAACTTAGCCGGCGGCAGGTCATCAGCGGCTTAGGCGCCAGCCTGGCCGTGGCGGCTGTGAGCCCGGTGCTGTCCGCCAACGGGGCAGCGCGTCCGGCCGAAGCCGCCGCGGAGCCGCTGAAAGATCCGACCACCGCCTATCCGAAGCCGCCGTTCAAAAGCCAGTCGCAGCCGTGGCCGGGGCTGGCAGGCCAGATGGACCCCAAGCCCGACCACGGCGAGAAAAGCTACAAGGGCTCGGGCCGGCTGAAGGGCCGCAAGGCCCTGATTACGGGCGGCGACTCGGGCATGGGCCGCGCCGCCGCCATTGCCTACGCCCGCGAGGGCGCCGACGTGGCCATCAACTACCTGCCCGCCGAAGAGGCCGATGCCAAGGAAGTCGTGGCCCTGATCAAGGCCGCCGGGCAGAAGGCCGTGGCCATCCCCGGCGACCTGCGCGACGAGGCCTTCTGCAAAAAGATGGTGGACGAAGCCGTGCGCCAGCTCGGCGGGCTCGACATCTTGGTCAACAACGCCGCGCGGCAGCAGCAGCGCCAGTCCATCCTGGACGTGACGAGCGAGGACTTCGACGCGACGATGAAAACCAACATCTACGCCCCGTTCTGGACCATCAAGGCCGCCCTGTCGCACCTCAAGCCGGGCTCGGTCATCATCGGCACCACCTCCGAGCAGGCCACCGACCCCTCGGCCGACCTCTACGACTACGCCCAAACCAAGGCAGCTACCAGCAACTACGTCCGCTCGCTGGCCAAGCAGCTCGCCCCGAAGGGCATCCGCGTCAACGGCGTGGCGCCGGGCCCCATCTGGACGCCCTTGCAGGTGAGCGGCGGAGCCACGCAGGAGAAGCTGGTGAAGTTCGGCGGCGACACCCCGATGGGCCGCCCCGGGCAACCCGTGGAGCTGGCTTCCATCTACGTGCAGCTGGCCGATCCGCAGGCCAGCTACGCCACCGGGCAGGTGTACGGAGCCGCCGGCGGCAAAGGCATGCCGTAACGGAGCGCCGCTGCCCCACGCTCCGGCACTGCCGGAGCGCGGGGGCGTTTTTGCTAGGTGGGCGTGGGCGACGCATAAGGGCAGAAGCGCCCGGCATTGCCGTCAGGAAAACGCGCCCGTTGTCAACGTTGGGCGCGGGGGGTGTTGCCGGAGCTAGCACCTGCCCCGGTGGGTGGAGGCCTGGTCGGGAGGCGCGGGGGTGGCGGAGTAGGGCCGGCAAGGCCAGCTCGAAGACGCAGTGCCCGGCTGCGCCTGCTTTCGGAGCGGGTACCAAGCAGCGTGCGGCATTTTGTGCTAGATTCAGCCCGTATCTTCCCTTGTTCCCCAGTGAAACGTCTGCTCTTCTCTGCTGCCCTGGCCCTTGCGGTGCTGGGCACGCTGCCCAGCCACACCACCGCCCCCGCAGCCGCCGATTCGCCGCAACTGGCGAGCATGTTTGAGCAGTACTGGGACGAGCGCGCCCGGCTGTTCCCGCTGGAAGCCACCGGGCAGGGCGACAACCGCTACAACGACCAGCTGCCCAACGACGGCACCCAGGCCTACCGCGAAGCCCAGCGCAGGTTCTTTCTGCAGTACCTCGATGCGCTGAAGAAATTTGACCGCAGCAAGCTCTCGGCCAACGACCAGGTGAGCTACGACATCTTCGCCTACGAAATGCAGCAGCGCCTCGACGGCCTGAAGCAGCTCAGCTGGATGATGCCTTTTTCGCAGTTCAACGGCTTGCCCATCGCCCTGGCGCAACTAGGCGCCGGCGCCGGCAACCAGCCCTTCAAAACCGCCCAGGACTACGACCACTGGCTGGGCCGCGTGCGCGCCTACCCCGTGTGGGCCGATACGGCCATCAGCAACATGCGCCGCGGCCTGCGCGCCGGCATCGTGTTGCCCCGGCCCTTGGTGGAAAAGATGCTGCCCCAGCTCCAGGCCATGGTAACGCCCGATGCCAGCAAGAGCATCTTCTACGGCCCCATCAATAAGCTTCCGGCCGCCGTGCCCGCCGCCGAGCAGCAGCGCCTCACCGCTGCCTACCAGCAGGCCATCAGCCAGCAGGTAGTGCCCACCTACCAGAAGCTCCACGACTTTCTGAAGAACGAGTACCTGCCCAAGGCCCGCACCACCACCGGCCTTTCGGCCGTGCCGGGCGGCGCGGGCATGTACCGCTACGCCGTGAAGTACTGGACCACCACCGACCGCACCCCCGACCAGATCTACCAGACCGGCCTGGACGAGGTGAAGCGCATCCGGGGCGAGATGGAGAAAATCAAAGCTGAGGTGGGCTTCCAGGGCGACCTGCAGGCCTTCTTCACCTACCTGAACACCGACCCGAAGTTCATGCCCTTCAAGACGCCCGAGGAGGTGCTCAGCGTGTACCGCGGCATTCAGGCCAAAATCGACCCGAACCTGAAGAAGATGTTTGGCCGCGTACCCAAAACCAGCTTTGAGGTGCGCCAGACCGAGGCCTTCCGCGCGGCTTCCTCCTCGGCGCAATACGTGCGCGGCCTGCCCGACGGCTCCCGCCCCGGCATCTTCTACGTGCCCATCGTGGATGCCACCAAGTACAACGTGACCCGCGGCATGGATGCCCTGTTTCTGCACGAAGCCATACCCGGCCACCACTACCAGATTTCGTTGCAGCAGGAGAACACCGCGCTGCCCAGGTTCCGCCGCTTCAACGGCTACAGCGCTTTCAGCGAAGGGTGGGCCCTGTACGTGGAAAGCCTGGGCCGGGAGTTGGGCGTGTACACCGACCCCTACCAGCGCATGGGCGCCCTGAACACCGAAATGCACCGCGCCATCCGGCTGGTGGTGGATGTGGGCATGCACCACAAGGGCATGACGCGCGAGCAGGCCATTCAGTACATGCGCGAAAACCGCTCCATCGACGAGCAGGCCGCCACCGCCGAAATCGAACGGTACATGGCCCTGCCGGGGCAGGCGCTGTCCTACAAAACCGGCCAGATGCACATCCTGGGCATGCGCAGCAAGTACCAGCAGCAGCTCGGCCCCAAATTCAAGCTCAGCGCCTTCCACGACGAGCTGCTGGCCAACGCCGCCATGCCGCTGGCCATTGCGGAGAAGACGATGGACGGCTGGGCGGCGCGGCAGAAGTAAGGATAAAAAAAAGGCCCCGGTGTTTACCGGGGCCTTTTTTTGAGAAGCTATGCTGCCTAGGCAACTGGTAGGTGCAGCCTCCCAGCAAAGCTGGTCACGAGCTGCAAGCTCGCGCCAGTCGGGGATGAGGTACAGTTCAGATCTAGCTAATCAATACCGTATATCTGCTTTCTTCTATTGAATGCCGATTTTCCGCCTTCAAGTATGTCACAACAATGGTCTCTAGTTTGAGGATTATCAATGGAACCTCTGTCCATAACAAGAGATTTTAAGCTAGTGCTTTTCAGAGGTGCGATTAGCTCGGCATCTCCAAGGACAGCTATATTCGAATTGTGTGTGACAATTATAACTTGGCGTTTTTCTTTTATGCGCCTTAAATTTGTTACAATTGTTTTATAGATAAATTCGCTATCAAGGTTGTCTTCAGGCTGGTCAATTAGTAGAGGTACTTTGCTCTTTGACTGTAATAGAATCGCCAACAGGATTGACTGTTGCTGGCCTAGTGATAAACTAGAAATTGGCTTAGAATGTGGCTTAGGCTTGCCATTGGTGTCATGCACAATTTTTGTTATGGTTATGGAAGGCTTGTCGTCATATTTAAGTGATTCAAAATCTTCGTAACAATAAGATTGGTTTAATTTTAGAAATATTTTATCAATATCTTGGTCAGTAAATGTCCTTGCCCCATCTTCATTTTTTATATTTTGAAAAGGTTCCTTTGTTTTTTTTCTGACTGATCTGATAAACTCGTCAACAGGAAAATTATTGCTAATTATCTTTGCTTTGGATACTTGAACTGTTCGCCATTCCATCGTTGATTTTATCTTGTCTTCAAATTCTGGAGAATACAAGCCTTTTTCATACTTTACCGACACATGAAGGCCATCAACACTGTTCTTTAAATTATCGTTTATTAAACTTGCGAATGCTGATCTTGTATAATAAATCTTGTTCCTTACATCACGTAGTTTGGTTGCTAACTCTGTCCTGCGATTAAGCAAATTTCCTAGCTCTTTCTTTTGTTGCAAAAGTTTATTTAGCCTGCTACTGTAATGGTTGGCATCCTTAGCCATTTGGTTAATTTTGCCTAAGTCAAAAGGTATGCCTTTTTGATCAAGTTCATGTTTTTTAGTATCAATTCTTGTTTGTATTTCTGCTTCTTTACTGGCCCAATTGGTAAGTTGTGTTCTTAAATCATTTATCTTTTCAGTTAAAATATAATTTAATTCATTTGATTTAAGTTCTACCGCATCCGCAAATTCCTTTACAGTGTTTTTAACATGAAGAAAATGATCTTTTCCTACAATAATATTTTTGTATTCAAGAGCATCAAATCGTAAAAATACATCTTTGTCTGAAAGGATTTTCTTGTATTTGTCAATGAGTTGCTTGAGTTCATTGACTATGGTGTTTCTAATTTCTCTTTCTGTGATTAAGGCAGTTTGGAGTTCAACTAATTCGCCTATTTTGTCGGTTTTGAGTTGTTCTAGTTTCTTTTCAAGATTAATCTTCTCCCGTTCTGTTTCTTCAATTCCACTAACTTCTATTCTTAATTTGTTAATTATTAGTTTGTTCTCGATAAGTAATGCTCTAGTTTCGTCCTCTTCTGTCTTTAATACTTCAACATCTATAAACGAATCCAAAAAATCAATCAAAACGCTTGGGTCTTGGTCGCTATTCTGTATAGTGTCTGCAGTTTGACCTTGTCCATAACTTTCAATGGGAATTTTTGTAATCCCATTTACAGGGTCAGTATAATTGATTGTTTTGCCGTTTTTTTCGCGCACAAAATTAAGAACTCGGCCAGTTTCGTCTTCATAATATAAGCTTATTGTTTCTGGCCAAACATCACTATCAACAACTCTTGAAGTAGATGCGTTGCCAGATGATTCCCTTAGTGATTCAAGGAAAGTAGATTTTCCGGCTCCTCGTCCTCCTATAATACAAGTAAGGTTAGAACTGAATTGTACAACTTGGTTGTCTAATAGCCCTCCCTGTATTTTAATTCCAATAAATTTCGGGGTTCGCTCAGGAATTAGTTCTTCTAGACGCACTCTAGAGTTGTGGCTAATTAGAGCCACTTTAAAGGCTTGGAAATTTAAATGATCGATTTTGAAACGTGTTAATTTTTTTTCGCCATTTGCATTTGTGCCAAGCTTTGAGAGGACGTGAGAATCAGACGACATCAATTTTGCTAATTCAAAGTCTGCGGCGAGGCCCAACTTTGCACGGCGAAGGTTGATCATTCGTTTTCTGTCAGCACTTTCATCCTCATCTGTATAGAATTTATAGCTCGACTTACTACTGATTTCTAAACCCCATAGATTATTGTGGGTAAATACTTCTTCAAATGCAGGGCCGAATCGCCCAATGCTCTTTTCGAAGCCTGAGGTAAGCTCTATGTGTGCTAGTATACCAATTCCTTCAAATTGATAAGCAATATCTAGGCAATTTACAATGCCTTCTGAACATGTTTCTCTGTTCTTAGAAATTGTCAACTTTCCATAGAATTTTTTTAGATTATCAAAATCATTGAAATAAACTAATAAATGTCCTTGTGTAGTGCTAACTTCTATGCCAGGTATAACTAATATTGGCTTGCCTTCGGCATACTTGATGGCTCGTTTAACATTCCCTATTTCATTATGGTCTGTTATTGCAATGAGCTTTAATCCATTAGCAATAGCTGTATCAACAATGTTTTCAGGAGTCATATCTGGGTCTGTGACATCAAACGACCCTTCATCTCCAAAAGAATGTATATGTAAGTCTGCTCTTACAAATATGGCGCCTGGGCTTTGTGATTTTATTTCTTCCACTGGAAGTTTGTTAAGTAAGTGTAAGTTCTTGGCAATTTAGTCACGTCTATTTGATGTACAATGAGTACATGAGTGGTATTGGAAAATAGTACGTTACTCTATTGGCATAGGGTTTTCCATCATTTGGTGCTTTCAACATCCCTCAATCTGTTGTCTGCATAAGTGGGGCTAGAGTGATTGACAACAAGTGACATGTGGACGTGAACTTCAATGACGTACGCGAGCAACCACCCCTAGCCCCTCCTCAGCTGATGAGGGGAACTAGTTTCGGCTTTAGTTTATAGATGGGCCTTTCAGCGCCTCCCGAATCCCACTCAACCCGCCCGCAATAGCCTCCAGCCTAGTGAGCACCTGCAGCACCTGGCCGGCTTGGGAGTTGCGCAGGTTTTCCTGGTAGGTCTGCTTGATCTGCTGCCAGCGCGCGGCTTGCTCGGGAGTGAGCCAGCCCAGCAGCTCGCGGAGCTTGAGCAGGTTGGCTTCGGTGGCGCTGGTCAAGGTCTGGGCTTCGCCTTCGTAGTGGGAAGCCAGCAGCTGCTCGATTTCCTGCTCGTTCATGACGGGGCGCACTTTCTCGGCCAGCTTGTTCATGTTGCGGTAGGAGCCCTGCAACTTGAAGGGCGGCTCGGTGCGGTAGGCATCGGCCTGGGCGGCGCTGGCAATGTAGGCGGCGTTGACGCGGGCCACTACGTCGCGCAGGCGCAGCAGCTTCTGGAGCACGGCCACGTACTCATTCAGCTCCTCGGGGGCGTGGTTGCCTTCGAAGCTTAGGCCTTCGGCTGAGTTGGTTTCGGCCAGGCCCAGCAAGGTGGGCACGTCCTGCGGGGCCTGGGCGGCGAGGCGGGCCAGGGTGGGGTGGCTGGTGAGGGCGTTTTCGAGGTAGGAGCGGCGGAAGGCTTCCTCCGAGCCGGCCGTCAGTACGTCGCCCAGGTTGTAGATGTCGGCGCGGTTGGCCAGCATGTCGGGCAGCTTGAACACGTCGCCGGTTTCGGTGTAGGGGTTGCCTGCCATGACCACGCACACCTTGCGGCCGCGGAAATCGTAGGTGCGGGCCCGGCCCTGGTACACCCCCTCGATTTTGCGCTGGGCGTCGCAGAGCGAGATGAACTTCTGCAGAAACTCCGGGTGGCAGTGCTGGATGTCGTCGACGTAAATCATCACGTTGTCGCCCATCTCGAAGGCCAGGTTCAGCTTCTCCAGCTCCTGCCGCGCGCCCGCGTTGGGCGCCTGCGCCGGATCCACGCTCGTTACCGCGTGCCCGATGGCCGGCCCGTTGATTTTCATGAAAATCAGCCCCAGGCGGTTGGCCACGTACTCCAGCAGGGTCGTCTTGCCGTAGCCCGGCGGCGAGATGAGCAGCAGCAGGCCCATCAGGTCCGTCCGTTTGCCTTCCCCGGCCGTGCCGATCTGCTTGGCCAGGTTCGCCCCGATAAGCGGCAGATACACCTGGTCGATGAGCTGGTTGCGCACGAAGGAAGTCAGCACCCGCGGGCGGAAGTCTTCCAGGCGCATGTCCTCGGCTGCTTGCTGCAGCAGCTCCTTTTTCAGCGCCTGGTAGGCCTCAAACTGCGGCAGCGTGTGCGTGCGGTACTGGTGCAGCCGGCGGCGGAAGGCGGGGAAGTTGAGGTGGTATTCCTGGTGGTTGGTTTTTGCTTCTTGATTGTTGGCAACAATGCGGGCGTGGTTGCCGCGCATGTTGGCCAGCACGTCGGTCAGCGGGGTGCGCACCACGCGCTCCGGGGCGTAGCTGCGGGTGGCAAGCAGCGCGGCGGCTTCGTCGCAGTAGGCGTCCGCGGCGGTTTGCGGGCGGAAAGCCTGCAGCCACTGCCGAATCAGCTGGAACTGCGCCGTCGGCTGCTGGCCCAGCGCGGCGACCGAGGCGTCGAAGGTTTCGCTGGCGCGGCGCTCCTTGAGCTGCTTCTGGAAGGCGTCGTACAGGTCGGCGGCTTCGGCGGAGGTGGTAAAGGGCGTCGGCGGCGACTGAAGCTGCTCTACGCTGATGCTGCCCCGGCCTTCTACCAGGCCGCCCGGGCCGCCGGCCGGTTGGGGTGCGGCGAGGGAAGGCGCGCTGCTCTGCTGAATCAACTCGTGCAGTAGGTACTCACCGGCTTCGGCTACCTCGGCCGGGGTGAAGAGGCCGGTTTCCTGGGCGAATTGCTCGATGGTTGCTTGCAGCTCGGCAGTGAGCTGGCCGGTTTCCTGGGCCTCGGGAAACACCTGCAGCAGCAAGGCCAAGCCCTGAATCTGGCGCTGCCAGTGGGCTTTCGAGCCGGCCTCGGCGAAGCGGTGCCAGTAGAGCGCGGCGGCGGCGCGGGTGTCGGCGGGGTAGCGCAGCAGGCCAGCAGTGCGGGTGAGGCGCACCAGCGCGGCCAGCATCAGGGCCGCGTCGTGGTCGTGCACGCCTTTGAGGTAGCCCTCGGCGTAGCGCGGGGCCATGTGCTGCTGCACGTAGCTGAGCAGCTCGGCCGGGCTCAGCCGTTCCAGCTCGGGCACCGACAGCACGGCCGGGGCACCGTCGGTGGCGGGGCGTGGGTGCTGGGCGGCGCGCAGCAGGTAATCGGCCAGGAACTCGGCGCGGTACACGTCGGGGTTTTCCGAGGGCAGCGTCTGCTCCCAGACGGGCCGCGCCTGCTGCACGGCTTCGCTCTCCACGGGCCGGAAGAAGTTGGTGCCGGTCAGGTGGTAGTGCAACTGCCCGTCGCGCAGCACCAGGGTCAGCTCCAGCGGCTGGGTGTTGACGGAGAAGGTGTAGGGGCCGAAGCGCACGGCCTGGCCGCCGTCGGTGAAGAGGTCGGCGCGGTCCTTGAGCTGGCGCACGGCGTCCTCGCGCACGGTTTTGAGGCGGGATTGGAGGTCGTCGGCCTTGACGGCGTCGCCCAGGGCCAGCAGCTCCTCCACGGTGCGGCGTACTTTTTCCACCATCAAATCGGCGGCGAAGTAGCTGTTGATGTCGGCAATGCTCGAGAGCTTGCTCACGCGGCCGTGCACGGCTTTGAGCATGCGCTCGGCGGCTTGGAGCAGAGCCGTGGCGCGCTGGTTGCGGGCCGCCACCAGGCTCTGCTTGCGGGCCTCGAAGGCTTCGTAGGCTTCCTCGCGGCGGGAGGCCAGCTGGCTCAGAAACTGGTCGAACTCCGGAAACTTGCCCTCCAGCTCCTCCAGCTGCACCATCAGGCGCGAGAGGTACTCGTCGCACTTGGCGGGCGTGTCCGACAGGTCCAAGTAATTCACCAAGGACTGTTCCAGCAGCTTGAGCTGGGCGGCAAACTCGGCCTGGGCTTCGGTGCCGGCCAGGGTCTGGCGGCGGCGCTTGAGGGCGGCCCGCAGCTGGTTGAAGCCCGCGTAGATGCCCGAAATGTTGTCGATGATGCGGGTGGTCTGCGTCGGGTCGGCAATGGGCAGGTTGCCCACCACGTCGATGAGCAATTCCAGCTCGGTGGCCACGCCGTTCAGCTCTTGTTCCAGCTTGCCTGCCTCGGTCACCGTCGGCAGCTGGTCGATGCCCGCGCCCAGGGCCTGCACGCGGTCCGCATAAGGCGTCAGGGCGTCGTCGCGCAAGAGAAAATCCACCGTGCGCTGGGCCACTTCCTGCGACAGGCCCTGTAGCTCCTCGGCGGCCTTGTCGACGGCCGCCGCGTCCACGTAGCGCAGCTCTTTCAGCGAAATCACCTGCCCGCGCACCTGACGCAGATCGGCCAGCTGCAGCACGTAGGTTTGCACGTCGGTGGCATCGGCGCTGCGCTTGATTTGCTCGCGCAGCTCCTGGGCGCGGCCGAGCGTCTGCTGGGTTTGCTCCTGGGTGCTGCGACGGATGCGCTGCACCTTGTCGAACTCCTCCACGGCGGCGGTGGCGGCCTGGCGGATTTCTTGCAGCGGCTCGACCAGCTTTTCGGCGCCGGGCTCCGCGAGCCAGTGGTAGGAGTCGGTGAGGGAGGTGGTGCGGCGGATCAGGTCGAGGTAGAGGCCGGTGTAGGAGTCGTCCTTGCCGATGAGCGTCAGCACCTCCTGTGCCTCGGCCATGGCCCGCACTATTTCCTTGTTGCCGAGCTTGCCGAGGTAGCCGTCCTGGGCGGCGGGCAGCTGGAAGTCGGGCGCCGTGTAGGGCGTTTGCCAGATCTGCACGGTGTGGTGCTTTTTGGGCTCCTCGTCGGCGCGGAAGTAGCACAGCTCGCCGTTCTCGAACAGCGCGTAGCCGTGGCAGACGATGGGCGCGGCCACCTTCTGGCTGATGAGGTTGTAGGAGAGGAGCAGGTACAGGCCGTTGTCCTTCTGGAAGAACACGTACAGAAAGTCCTCGCCGTTGGGTGCGGCCACGCGGCGCTCAAACACCAGCTCCGCGGGCACCTGCTCGAACTGCTTCCCGTCGCCGGTCTGCAGGTAGTAGCCGTGCGGGAAAATCAGGCCGTGGCCGTCGGGCAGCAGCACGCAGGCGTCGGCCAGGGCGTCGAGGCGCTGGGCCTGGCGCAGCTTGGTGTTGTAGAGGAAGTAGCGAAAGCCCGGCTCCTGGTAGGGCCGAATCTTGAGCAAGACCAGCTGCCCCACCACCGCGTAGTGGATTTCGGCGTCGTCCAGGGTCTGGTCCTTGTTGTCGACGGGCTCGGCGTAGATGCCCTGCCCGGTCTTGGTGTTGTCCTCGACCTTGATGGTCAGGTCACCGCCCACCGTTTCCACGAACACCTTGTCTTCGATGCTGATGTGCGGGTGCTTGCCGGCCCGGTGCATGTCGCGGGTGGCGCGCTTCCAGCTGAACTCGTGCTGGGGCGGAAAGGTGTACTCGTGGTCGGAGCGGTTGTCGAGGTAAGTCAGCGACTCGCCCTGCACCAGCCACTTGAAGGTCTTAATGTCGTTGGCCGTTTTGCCCACCCGAAACACCATGAACAGGTGCTCGGCGCGCTGGGCAAACTTCACGAAGCGCGTCTTCTTGTAGTACTTATACAGGTTGCGCAGCTCTTCCAGAAAGGTCTTGTCGTTGAGCAACTCCAGGCCCACGGGCCGAAACTCCGGCCGCTGGTACTGGTACACCCCGAAAATGTCCGACAGCTCCACCTCAGTCTTCAGGCCCAGCAGCACGTTGTAGCCGAACAGAAACTGGTCGCCCAGCGCCACCATGTCCATGGGCACGCAGTTGTGCTCGGTGGTGAGGCGCCCGGTGCCCAGCAGCTGCCAGTCCAGCGCGCCGAACACCTGCTTGCGGGCGGTATTGAGCTTGTCCAGCCGCACGCGCAGCTCCGAGCCGCCCTTTGTGAGGCGGTTGCGCAGGATTTCGTAGGTGCCGGTTTCGAGTTGAGGAGCGGCGGTAGTTTCCATGGGTACGGTAAGAGCCCGACACGGGAGCGTCGGGGTGTAATTAGTCGTTGCGCCGCAGGTTGGCCTTCAGCAGGGCTTTGGACGGGTCGGCTTTGGCGTACACGACGGCCGTGGTGTCGCCCTTCTGGTGGCTGCGCAGGAAGGCGCGGCTGGTGCGGGTCCGCAGCGTGTAGTCCCGCCCGCCCACGCGGTACCTGACGGTAATGCGCCGGCCCTTGATGGTCCGCCGCCGGGTGATGATGCCCGTGACCACGCCCGGATCTTTTAGAATGAACGCCCGCTTTTGCCGGGTCGCCTGATTGACTTTGTAGACAATGCCTACGCACAGGGCAACGACCAGCACTACGCCCAACAGGATAGCCGCTACTTGCTTGCGGGTGGTAAACAAGGCGTTTGTTTGCATCTTAAAAGATCTGGCGCTCCTCGTATTTTCGGATGCGAAGCACTGCGCCGTTATGTGCGTTCAGCACAATTCGTTGTATGTCCGATGCGTAATCCGTTTTGCGTCGGCGAACGGTAATAATCCACCGCAAAATGCCTGGTTCGGAAGCATAACTGAGCTCTGTGCTAATGCTTTCGGGGAGGTCATCCCGGCGAATTACTCCCCGGCGTCGTGCCATCTGAAGCGCTGCAGCTTTTGAAATTAAGCCAGCCCTGTCCGGGTATCGGCGTACATCCGGCAGGGTAAGCTCGTTGAGCGTTTGGCCCCACTTATCGAGTCCTACCTGAGCAACAGCGTCCTGAAAGGCAAAGCAGAGGTAATAGCTGCAGACCGTCCACTGAATGTCGTTACGCTGCTTGAGTAAACTATCGACATCGACGGCGCGCCCTTCAAGGAACCTGACTTGCAAATAAACTGCTTCACCCAACCAGTCGTTCATGTACCCGGTAAGCTTGTAGCGAACATTGTCCGGCAACTCAGCCAGTGACTTGATCGGCTTGTCAGGTGAAACCAACGGGCCACAATAGATGGAAGAGGTTTGCGCGCTATCGGCCATCAGGTCAGGTTGATGACCCTGCGCAAGCCCGTTGAACGAGCAGGTTGCCGCAACTAACAGCGTAACACCAAAGCGAGACGACATAACAGTCAGAAACTAGTTCCCCCTCTCCTCAGGGAGAGGGGGCTAGGGGGTGAGGTCCGCTAGTTCAACGAACTCACCATCTTATCCGACAGCCCCAGCATCTTGGCCGTGCCCGCCAGCTGGGTAATCGTGTTGCGCGTGGCGTCGTCGCCGGCCTTGTTCATCATCTGCAAGAGCAAAGCCGAGATGCTCAGGTTCTTCACGTCGTCGGAGCTGAGGCCGAACTGATTTACGAACCGGGTGATGTTGGTTTTGAAGTCGCCGCCGTGGCCGTCGAGCGGAAAGAACGTGTCCTTCACCGTGGTCAGCACCTGCGAGTTGCCCACCGTGCGGTCCACGCTCTTGCCCTTGGTGATGGAGCCGATGATCTGGTCGAAGAACATGGTTTCTCCGCCCACGATGTCGATTTTGGCGGCCTTCAGCGCCTCGGCAATGACACCCGACTGCGCGGCCGCAATGTCCTTCTGGATGCTGATTTCGGCCAGCTCCACGGCCTGGTCCTTGGCCAGGCGTAGCTTGAATTCCTCGTGCTCCTTGCCCACGCCGTCGAGCTTCTTCATGGCGTCGGCCTTGGCTTCGATGCCCTTGGCTTCCACCGCAAACCGCTCCTGGTTCACGCGCACCTCGGCCAGGCCCTTCTTCTGCTGGGCGTCGGCCATGGCGTCGATGACTTCCACTTCCACCATGGCCTTCTCGCGGTTCACCTTGGCGGCCACGATGCCCAGCTTCTCGTCGGCTTCGGCCTGGGCGCCGGCTTTGGCCTGAATGGCCTGCGCTTCGGCCGAGGCGGTGAGCTGCAGCACGGTGGCCTCGGTTTCGCCTTCCTTCTGGCGGGCGGTGGCCTTGGCCTGCATCACCTGGGCTTCGGCCAGGCCCACGGCCGTGGCCTTGGAGGCTTCGGCTTCGGCCAGCGTGCGGATGGCCTGGGCCTTGAACTCAGCCGAGGCCTTCTCGGCTTCGGCGTCGATGAGGGCCTGCTTGGCGCGGAACTCGGCGGCCTGCTTGGCCATGTCGGCTTCGCCCACCAAGCTCACCGTAGCAGCTTCGGCCTGCTGCTTGGCGGCCGTAATGGCCACCAGCTTGTCGCGCTCGGCCTGGGCCTGGGCGCGGGTGTCCTTGATTTTTTCCTCTTCCTGCACGGTGGCTTTTTCCACCGCAATCCGCTCCCGGATGATGGCCTGGATGTTTTTGCGCTCCTCTTCCACGGCCTTGTCCTTCTCAATCTGCGCCAGGGCCACGATCCGCTCCCGCTCGTTGATTTCGAGGGCTTTGGCCTGCGCCACGCGCTCGGTTTCCACCGCGTCGGTGCGCTGCTTGTTGCGCTCGGCCACCAGAATCTGCCGGTCGCGGTTCTGCTCGGCCACCTTTACTTCTTCCTCGGTCGCGAGGCGGGCGCGTTCCGATTTGAGCAGTTCCTCCTGCTGCACCTTGGCAATTTCGGCGGTTTCGCGGGCCTTGATGCTGGCTACCTCGCGGCGCTGCTTTTCCTGGTTTTCCAGCAGTTGCTTTTCCAGCTGCAGGATGGTTTCCTGCGCCTCCACGTCCTGCTTCTTGATGGTTTTCTGCGTCTCCCGCTCGATGTTGTTGGCCTGAATCTTCTGCTCCGAGGTCAGGGCAATGATCTTCTTGATGCCCTCCGCGTCGAGGATGTTGTCGTGGTTCAAGGCCGTGAGCGGCGTCTGTTCCAGGTAGTCGATGGCGCAGTCGTCGAGCACGTAGCCGTTGAGGTCGGTGCCGATGATGCGCACGATTTCCTGCTTGAACTGGTCGCGGGAGTTGTACAGCTCGATGAAATCGAAATGCTTGCCGACGGTCTTGAGCGCCTCCGAGAACTTGGCGTCGAACAAGTTTTCCAGCGCCGCCGGGTCCGAAGCGCGGTGCGCGCCGATGCTCTGGGCCACGTTCATCACGTCCTCGTGGGTTTTGTTGACGCGCACGAAGAAGTTCACCTTCACGTCGGCCCGCAGGTTGTCCTTGCACACCAGCCCTTCCTTGCCGGCCCGGCCGATGACGATGGTTTTCAGCTTGATGTCCATCACCTCCATTCGGTGCAGGATGGGTACCACGAAGATGCCGGAGAAGGACACTTTGGTGTCGCCCATGCCGGTGCGCACCAGGGCTTCGCCCTGCGCGGCCTTGTGGTACATGCGCGCAATGATGGCAATGATGCCGAGTAAGAAGAGGCCGAGCACGACGAGCACGACCAGGGAAAGTTGACCAACCATAACAGTTAGGAGGGTAGGAGTAATGTCAGCGGAGAGGAGAAAGGAAATCCGGAAAATCAGGCAAGCAGCCCTTCGATCAGCACAGTCAACAGGTGCAGCAGCACCCCGACCAGCCGGCCGGCCGTGGCCAGGAGCGCGTCGAGCACGCCGCCGGCAAAGATTTCGGTGAAGAAATCCGCAATGTTCTTGGCGGTGGCGTTCAGGTGGTCCAGCATCGGATGAGAAAAGTTAGGGTAGGGTGGCTCAGGCCGCGTCGTAGGGTTCGATCAGGTAGCAGCGGCTTTGCTGGTCGTAATCGATGACCAGGGCCGTATCGCCCTTCCGCAGCTCGGCGGCGGAAGCGGCTTTCACGTTCAGCGTCAGGGCTACTTCGCCGGTGCGCACGGCGGCCTGTCCCAGCCGCTCCCGCGTGGTGGGCAGCAGCACCGTGCAGATCTTGCCCACCGGGTTGGTGTGGTCGGCGTGGTCGCGCTCCAGCGTGGCGAACAGGCGCACGAAGGGGCTGGTCAGCACTTTGGCCAGCAAGAGGCTGCCGAGTAGCAGCGGCACGGCAAACAGCAGGCCCAGCAGCCCCGACGTGTTGCCGGTGTAGTAGTTCGTGAGGATGCTGCCCACCCACAGCGGCAGGGCCACGAAGCTGAGAAACACCATCAGCGGCACCCGCCCCAGGTTGAAGAAGGCCAGCGCGTGGTTGAGCCAGGTCACGCCCAGGTGGGCGTTGTGCCCGGTGTCGTGGTCCAGGCCGAGGTCCAGGGTCTTGAAATCGAGCAGGCCCACGATAACCGTAAGCCAGTAGAGCAACACAAAAATCAGGAAGCCCGTGGCCGGTAGATTAGGCGGAGCAACCGCCGCTTGTAGTAGTTCGGTCATAGGCATATGCAGGGCAGCTTAAAGGTAGGCAAAGCGCGGCGCCCTCAAAAGAGCACGGGCTCCCAGGCTAATAGCGGGGCCGCTCGTCGGGCTTCTGGCGCGCCTGCAGGGCGTGGTTTTCCGCCTTCAGGCGCCGGTTGTAGCGGACGATGGCCGCCACGGCAAACAGGCCCCCGAAGACCAGCAGGGCCTGGGCTGCGCTGCTGCTGATGTGGTGGCTGATGCGCAGTACGGCCATGCTGATTATCAGCACCGTGCCGATCAGCAGCAGGTTCTTCTCGTGGCGGTTCATGACGGGTTCGGTTGGAGGAATGCTTAAGTTACTGCTGCGGCTCCGATGATAGCCCCAGCTTCTGCTTGAGTGCCTGCAAATCGGCCGCGGTCTGCCCGCCGGCGCTGGTTTGCAGGGCCTTGTCGATTTCCTGGTCGACGGTCTTGCTTTCTTGCGCTATCTGCCCGTACGACTCGGCCAGGGCTTCTTCCACGGCCACCTTTTCCTTCATGCGCTCCAGCAAGGCCACCGTGCCCGACGAGTCGAGCTGGGCCAGCTGCTTGTTGATGGTCTGGGTGGCCGCGCTGACGGCGGCGCGGGCCTTGAGCGTCTTCAGCTCGTTTTCCCACTGCCCGATGGTCTGCTTCAGCGTCTGCACGTTCTGGTCCAGCTGCTGGGCCGAGGCCTCAAACTTCTGCTGGTCTTCGCCGGCGCGGGTGGCGTGGGCTTCGTTCTCGGTCTTTTTGGTCAGGGCTTCGCTGGCGAGGCGGTCGGCTTCGGTAGCCGCCAGGTCGCCGCGGTGGGCGCGCTGCAGCAGCAGCACGGCCTTGTTTTCGTAGTCCAGGGCCTTGCTGCGGAAGCCTTCGGCTTCGTTGCGGGCGCGGATGGCCATGGCCTTGACCTCGGCCAGCGCGTGCAGGCTCTTGTCGAGGTCTTGGCGCAGGTCGCGCAGGCCCTGCTCAGTCATTTTGATGGGGTCTTCGAGCTGATCGATGGCCGAATGCGTTTCGGCCTGGCCGATTTTGAAGAGGCGGGAGAAGATGTTCATGACGGGGGGAGGTTTCGTGGGTTTACCAGAACGTCATTCCGAGCAAAGCCGAGGAACCGCAGGAAGGCGGAGCCAATCGCGCGTGCTGACATCTGGGGGTGTGACTGTTCAACGAGGGAATTACTAGCCGGCGAGGTGTCCCGACGGGCTCGATATGACGCCCTTGGTAAGCGGCGCTACGGCCGGCTAAACCCGATCAGCTCGTCGGAAAACTCCGTCAGCAGCAGGCTCAGCGAGTTCAGCACGGCTTCCAGCTCCGAGAGGTCGAGGGTTTCGATCTGCAGCGTGTCGCGGAAAATGACCTTGCGGCCCGAGTCGTCGAGGGCAAAGGCGCCGTGGATGATGTCGCGGTTTTTCTGCAGCAGGCGCTGGTACACCTCGCACGAGGGAGCCGGCAGCTCCAGGAGGTACTGCTCCAGAATCAGGAGCGGCTCGCCGCAGCCTAGCACGAGGTTGCGGATGCCCAGCGCGGGGTTGTCGACCACCAGAATGCCGTCTGTCGAGTCGGCGTGGCGGATGTCGAAGCCCAGCGTGAGCAGGTGGCGATGAATAGCGTCGAAGTAAGCGTGGGCCATAGGCAAGGAAGCAGAAGCGCTAAGAGCGGTAGCAGTGCTCAAATAACAAGCGTTAGGCTGAACGGGTATGCCCGATTGGTTGTAGATTTACGACGCAAGAATACTGAAAGTTTTGACTATGCTCAAAGTTTGAGCGTAAAAATTTTTCGGCAGAATGTCCTATATCGGCAACAACATCCGCAAGATTCGTACGGTTAAGAAGCTGAGCCAGGCGGCTTTTGCGGAGCTGTTCGGCCTGGCCCGGCCCAGCGTGGGGGCGTACGAAGAAGGCCGCTCCGAACCCAAGATGGAGACGCTGATTCAGATTGCTCATCATTTTGGCCTCTCTGTCGACCTGCTACTTACCAAAGAGCTGACAGTAAACGACCTCTACGGCTTCGACATTTTTCAGCAGGATCTGCAGGCCGCCGCGGTGCCGGCGCCGGTGGCCGAAGCCGATAAGCTCAGCCACGTCACGCCCTGGGTGCGCGCCGACCGGGTACTAGAGTACATCGTGCATTACCACGACAAAGCCTTCGTCGATGCGCTGCCGGCGCTGACGTTTCCGCACGCGCTCGGGCCGGCTACGCGCGCGTTCGAGATAGTGGGGGCCGAGATGCAGCACCAGCAGCAAGGCCTGCGCCACCAGGACGTGGTACTTTGCCGCCGCATCGACAAGGCCGCGCCCACGCTCCGCACCGGCCGCATCTACGCTTTCGTGACGCCCAACCGCCTGCTGGTGCGCCGCTTGGCCGAGCGCCTGTCCGACGACACGCTCAAGCTGCGCGCCGACAACCCCGACTACGGCGTGCAGGAATTCAGCCTCGATCAGGCGCTGGAAATCTGGGAGGTAAAGGCCGTGTTTACCACCCACCTGCGCCCGCCCTCGGCCCTGGAGGAGCGCGTGAGCCGCCTGGAGCGGCAAGTGGAGGAGCTGCTGGGCCGGCTGGAATAAGCGCTGGCTGATATCTTCGCGCCTCCACCAACCGCCCGCACCGCCTTCATGAGCACACTGACCATCCGCAGCCTGGCCGAACTCGAACAGTACCAAGGCCAGGAACTGGGCGTTTCCGAATACTTTACCATCACGCAGGAGCAAATCAACCGGTTTGCCGAGGCCACGCTGGATTACCAGTGGATTCACCTCGACGCGGCGCGGGCCAAGGCCGAGTCGCCTTTCGGCGGCACCATCGCCCACGGTTACCTCACCCTGTCCTTGCTGCCGTACCTGTGGGCGCAGATCGTGAGCATCGAGAACCTGAAAATGCAGGTCAACTACGAGATTGAAAGCCTGCGCTTCAACCAGGCGGTGGCCGTGGACAACGCCGTGCGGCTGCGTACCAAACTGCTGTCGGTAAAAAACCTGCGCGGCATTGCCAAGGCGCAGATTGAAGTCACGCTGGAAATCCAGGACCAGAAGAAGCCTGCGTACACGGGCGTGGTGACGTTCTTGTACCACTTCGCCGAGTAAACCATTAATGATAGGAACGGGCCTGGGCCCGGCGGAAACGCGTGTTTCCGCCGGGCCCAGACCCGTTTGGGGTATCAGATGCCGGATTAGCCCGTAGTCGGGGTGTGCGTTTTGGCAGAAGGCGTAAGCGCTGAAACGAGGCTGCGCCGGCGGTTTGATCGGTATTAAGGGTGAGGTTCTAAGCCGCTTCTAAATTAATTACGGAAATTTGAATTTGCTTACTTACTAATAAGTAAGTACGTTTGGGCGTTATGTCAACTCCCGAGCCCGCTACCGCTTTTGATACCCGCACGCGCATCCTCAATCTGGCCGAGGAGCTGCTGCTGGCCCGGGGCTTCAACGCCTTCAGCTACCAGCACATTGCCAAGGAGCTGGCGGTGAAGCCGGCCGCCATCCACTACCATTTCCCGGCCAAGGAAGACCTGGGCACGGCCGTCATCCGCCGGCAGCTGGGGCGCCTGCGCAAGTGGCGCGGCCTGCCCCGCGTGACCGACCTGACGCCCGCCCAGCAGTTTGAAGCCCTGGTGGAGGTCTACGACGCCCGGGCGGCCACCCAGCGGCAGGTATGCTTTTTCGGGGCCCTGGCGGCCGAGTTTCAAACGCTGCCGGAGGCCATGCAGCAGGAGCTGCGCATCCTCAACGAGGAGCTGACCACCTGGCTGGCCGGGGTGCTGGCCGCGGGCCGCACCGACGGCAGCCTGCATTTCCGGGGGCATCCGCTGAGCAAGGCCGCCCTGGTGCTCACCACCCTGGCCGGTGCCCTGCAAGTGGCCCGGGTGCACGGGCAGGAACAGTTTCTGCGCATTGTGGCGCAGCTACGCGCCGAGCTGCTGGAGCCAGGCCAACCGGCCTGCGCCAAGTAACGCGAAGAAGCGGCGCCGGTCGCCGCATGGTTTCAATTAACGTCTGCATGGTTATGGTGAATACCTATTCGCCCGCCTACGGCGGCATCGGCGCGGCGCGCGAGCCGCTGCCCGCCGCGCCCACCGAGTTCCGCTACGCCGAGCCGCCGGGCATCGGGCTGGTGCGCCTGAAGTTTCGGCTGCTGGCGGCCTTTTCCACCGAATGGGCCTTCCGCGAGGCCTGGCGCACGTTCTGCACCCCACGCCGGTTGGCGCGCAAGGCCTGGGAGGACGCGGCGCTGGCCACGGCCCGTGCCTTCCGGGTGCCGTTTGAAGGCGGCGCGCTGGCAGCCTACGAGTGGAACCCACAGGGCCGGCGCACCGTGCTGCTGGTGCACGGCTGGGAGCACCGCGCCGCGTTCTGGGGCGTGTTTGCCGACGGGCTGGTGCGCGCCGGCTACCGCGTAGTGGCCTTTGACGGGCCCGCGCACGGCGACTCGCCGGGCCGCAGTACCACGCTGCCGCAGTTTGGGCGGGCCACCCAGGCCGTCGCCGATTACCTGGGCGAGGTATGGGCCGTGGTTGGGCATTCGTTTGGGGCGGCTACCACGGCGGGCCTGCCGGTGCGCTTCAACGGCCACCGGGGCGGGGAGCTGCCGCGCCTGGTGCTGATGAGTGCGCCGGGGAGCACGCCCGCCGTGGCGCAGCGCTTCGCCGACTTGCTGCAGCTCAAACCCGCGGTGCTGGCCCGCATGGCCCGGCACGTGCGGGAGCAGCACGGCCGCGACGCGGAAAGCTTCAGCCTGACGCAGGCCGCTGGGCAGGTAAGCGCCGTCCGCGTGCTGCTGCTCCACGACTGCCAGGATGAATCGGTGCCCTTCGCGGAAGCGCAGGACGTGGCGCGCAGCTGGCCGGGACTGGAGTTTCACCCCACCACCGGGCTGGGCCACAACAAAATCATGCGCGACCAGGGCGTGATTCGCCGGGTGGTAGCGTTTCTGCAGGAGTAGGAAGCTGGGCAGCTGCCGCAGTCCGCGGCGCTGGCAAAGGCTTTCCTGCTCCGACGGGCCTCAGTTCCCCGCTCAGATTTCCTCCTGGCCAGCCGCATCCAGCTCGCGTAGCAGCTGGCGCAGGTTGTCCGGCTCCTGCACGGCTTTCTGCACCAGCTCTAAGTCTTCGGCCTCGGCCCGCAGCTCGCGCTTGATCTGGCGCAGCTCGGCTTCCTGCTTTTTGCCGGTGCCCATAAAGGCGTTTTTGTCGCCGTACTTGAGCTGCTGCAGGCGCAGCTTCAGCTCGTTTTGCTGCTGCTGCAGGGCGCGGGTGTAGCGCTCCAGCATCTCATCGGATTCCGCGTCGGCGGCGGGGCTGCGGTGTTCGGCCAGCAGCTGCAGCAGGCCGTAGAGGTCGTCGGCCTCGTAAGCGCGGGTGATGCGCTGCATGCGCTCGGTTTTCTGCCGGGCCAGCTCCGGGTCGCGCTCCAGGTCGGGGTGGTTGGCGCGGGCCAGCTGCCGGTACACGGCCTTGGTACCGGCCTGCAGGCGCTGCTGATCGGCTGCCAGGGCCCTGGCGGCGGCTTCCTGCTCGCGCTCGGCCTTGGTTTTGCGCTTGCCGCGCTGGTGGGCGTGGTGCTCGTGGTGGGGCGGGTGCGCCTCGGCGCCGCGGCCGGCCGGCTCGTCCTCGTCGAACTTCGGCGCGGGGCGCTTGGGAGCGTAGCGCAGCAGCAATTCGTCTACTTCCTCCCCGAACCGGTGCTGCAGGGTGCGGGCGTTGCGCAGTAGCAGCTCCTCGATGCGCTGCTCCTCCAGCCGGCTGAAGTAGCCGGTGGTGAGGGCGGTTTCCAGCGGCTCGAACAGGGCGCGGCGGGCCGCTACCACCGCGTCGGCCAGCGGGCCCACCTGCCGCCAGTATTTGTTTTTGGCTTCGCGCTGCGCTTTTTCCAGCTCCTGTGCCTGCTCGCGCAGATTTTCCACGCCCCGCACGGCCTCGCGGAAGGCACGCTGCGCCGGCGTGCCGGGCTCCTGCTCCGGCTCGCCGTGGGGGCGCAGGCCGCGCTGGGTCAGCGGCGTGCGGCTGGAGTCGAATTCGTCAAACGCGGGCAGTGGCATGGGCGGAGGCGTCGGTGGAGGCGGGCAAAGGTCGGCAGGGCGCGTCGCCCCACAAGGCGTAGGCCACGGCGAAGGTCTGGCAGTGCGCGTCGACGATGTCGGCCAGGCGCTCGGAGTAGCCGCCGCCCATGCTCACGGCCACCGGCAGGCCGCGGGCGTGGCAGAGGCCGAGCACCAACTCGTCGCGCTGCCGGCAGCCCGCGGGCGTTAGCGCCAGCTTGCCGAGCTTGTCGGTGGCCAGCACATCCACGCCGGCCTGAAAGAAGATGAAATCAGGCTGAATTCGCTCCATGAGACCGGGCAGCGTGTCGCGCAGCAGCTGCAGGTAGGCCGCGTCGTCCAGGCCCAAGGGCAGCGCCACATCGAGGTCCGACTGCTCCTTGCGCAGCGGGTAATTGGCCCCGGCGTGCATGCTGAAGGTAAACACGCGCGGCTCGTGGCGGAAGATGCTGGCCGTGCCGTCGCCCTGGTGTACGTCCAGGTCGACGATGAGCACCTGCCGGGCCAGGCCGTGGTGCAGCAGGTGCGCGGCGCCGATGGCTATGTCGTTGAGCACGCAGAAGCCCTCGCCCCGGTCGGCAAAGGCGTGGTGCGTGCCGCCGGCCAGGTTCAGCCCGATGCCGTCGCGCAGCGCGTGCCGGGCCGACTGCACCGTGCCGGCCGACGAAGAGAGGGAGCGGCGCACCAGCTCCGGGCTCTGCGGCAAACCCAGCCGACGCACCTCGGCGGGGGAGAGGCGCAGCTCCTTGACCTTGCTCCAGTACTCGGCCGTGTGCACGCGCAGAATGTCCTCCTCAGCGCAGAAGCCTGGGTCGTAAACGTCGGCCGGCGTGGCAATGCCCTGCCACAACAGCTGCTCCCGGATGAGCTCGTACTTGGCAATGGGGAAGCGGTGGCCGGCGGGCAGGTGGATGGAGTACCGGTCGGAGGAGGCGAGGCAGGGCATGGGCACAAGGGCGCTCAGGGCGCGGGTACGACGAACGTGTACGCAGCGGGGCAGGGTAAAGGCCGGCGAGCCGGAACTCAGTCGACCAGCAGCCGCTGTTCCCGGAGCCAGTCAAAAATCAACTGGTCGACCGCGGACACCTGGTCGCGGTGCCGGTAGGTGAGCCACGCTACTTCGGCAATTTCGGCGGCCGGCTGCAGCGTGCCCGTGTACGCAGCGGCGTAGCATATCATGCGCACCAGCACGCCCGCGGGGTGGCCGTGGGCCTGCGCTTCGAAGGTGCCCAGGTAGCGCAGGCTGCGGGCGTCCAGGCGTACGGTCAGCTCCTCCTCGATTTCGCGCAGCAGCGCCTCCGCATCGGACTCCCCGGCCTCGCGCTTGCCGCCGGGAAAATAGAACCGGTCTTTGCCGTGGCTGCGGGTGCTGAGCACCTGGCCGTCGACCAAGTGCAGCCAGGCTAATTTGTCAATCATGGCGCTGGAAAGGGATGACACGGGAGGAGTAGGAGCCTGCAAAGATGCGCCCGTTCGCCGAAGCAACGCCCGGAACCAGGCGTTGGTGGCCGGGCGCGCGTGACGTCGCGTGGGCGGGCCTTTGCTCACACGGCCGCGGGTTAGCGTGCCTGGGGAGGTGGTTGAGACGCTGATTTAATGATGTAGAAATAATGGCATTGCTACAACCTCATAGCTATCTGTATCTTGGGGCATGACATGTACGCGGTGTGGCAGT
>NZ_BAAGRA010000004.1:0-313253 GCF_054783195.1 Hymenobacter coalescens
AGGCCGTCTTGCTGCTGCGCGCCAAGAAGAACGGCACCTTATCTATGCTGCTGTAGCAATGCCGTTTTTGACAAACTGCAACAAAGGGGCTGAACGCCCCCAAGAGGCTCCAAGACACTACCGCCGCCCGGATACTGGCTATCCGGGCGGCGGGGTTCAGGGTGATTGATTGGCTTCTGCGGCCTCCTATCTTTCCGCTCGTTATGCAGAAATTCCTCTACCGGCTACTCATCAACTTCCTGATCCTGTTTGACGGTCTGTGCCTGGCCCCCATCTGGCGCGAGTTTAGCGTAGCGTAACTCGTAACCAGCTATGCGGGGGAGGTTGTACCTCCCCTGCCGCGCCAGCGGCAAGCCGGAGCCGCGCCGTTCGGGCGTCGTCGGGCGGGCGGGCGAGTTGGAAACTCGCGTCATGTTCCGGCACGAGTTACGCTGCGCTAAACTCGCGCCAGTCAACGAAGAGCGTAGCCTGACTGCTTACCGCGTTGCGCCGCGTTACACGCACTCGGAGCCGCCCCGGAGCTTTCCTTCCATCGTAGGAATGCCCTGGGGAAGCCCCGGCGCATTCCTACGATTGTTTTCGGGCGCTGGGGAATTCCCGGGGCATTCCTACGAATGGTTTGGCCCCCGGGGAAGTCCCGGAGGGCGGCTACGATGCGCGGAAGCGGCGGGGGAATCCCCGGCGGGCGGCGACGAATGTTTTTTTGCGCCGGGGCGCAGCGCCGCGGCGGGTAACGGGCTATATTCCAGCAGTAGTACCATTCCCATTCTCTTATCCATGTCTACCTCACTTACTCCGGATTCGGGCGCTGCAGCCCCGGCTCCCGCCAAGGTGGTGCGCCGCGCCGCCCAGCTCCCCTCCAACACCGTCGCGCTGCTGGCCCTGGCCGACGCCGTGGCCCGGCAGTGGGCGGCCCACGCCCTGCCCGACCTGCTCTGGCTGACCAAGGCCGAGTTTGCCGCGCAGGTGGCGGCCCTGGCCGGGGGCCACGCCGCGGCCGATGCCGCCGGCGACGCCCGCGCCCCGCAGGTGCGCCGCCTGCAGGCCCTCGACAAGCTGCTCGACCAGGGCGTGGCTTACGTGAAGGGCTACCTGGCCGAAGAATATGACGCGCCGCGGGCCTACTACGGCGAGTTTGGCATCGAGCGCGTCAGCAAAACCTACCAGCTGCCCCGCGCCCGCCCCGAGCGCGTGCAGGCCGTGGGCAAGCTGCTGACCGCCCTGGCCGCGCACGGCTTCGGCCTGAAGAAATACGGCACGGCCTACTGGCAGCCCCTGCTGGAGGAGTACCAGTCGCTGGTGCAGGATGCGGTGCAGGTGAGCGGGGCGCGCAGCGGCAAGGTGAGCCAGAAGGACCAGAGCGAGGCGCAGGTGCGCAAGGCCCTGCGGGCCCTCATCCACCACGTCAAGGCCAACTACCCCGACACTTACGAGGCCGAGCTGCGCGGCTTCGGGTTTCAGAAGGAAACGTTTGGCGGGTAAGCGGCGCAGCCGTAAGCCAGGAAGTCCCGGCCCGGTTGCCCGTAGCGGCGGCCGGGCCGGTGTGGTTGCAGCCCTCCGGCCGGCCACTTGCAGCGCCGCCAGTAACTTTGCCCGCCCCCCGGTAGTAAGCACTGCCAAAGCCGCCGGGCCTCCTTTTCCTCCTTCTACTATGACCCCAGCCGAACTCGAAGCCACGCCGTGCAAATCGGTGCACGAACTCCTGGAGCGCTACTGCGCCATTGCCTACGACAAGCAAAACGACCTGTTCGAGGTCATCGGGGAACACGACTGGAGCTTCGACATGGCCGCGGGCACGATTTCGTTCGGGCCGGAGCGGGTGTTTCCGGTGCAGATTCTGGGCACGTTTTCGCACGCCTCGGAGAGCTGGCTGTGGGCCTGGGCCAATACCCAATCGGGCATTCCGGAGCGGCTGCTGACGCAGGCCCGGCAGCTCAAAGCCTACGGGGAGCAGCAGGAAATCGACCTGCTCAAGCACGACGCCGTGGACGCGGAGGAAGGTGACCTGCACCTGATCGGCTCCATTGCCTCGGGCATGTTCGACGCCAGCGGCTACTACCTGGCCGACTACGGGCAGGGCGTGATGCTCGTCACCGTGCAGAGCGAGCAGGTGGACCGGCTCCGCAAAAACGACGTGGCCCGCCTGCTGCACGCCTTTCCGCAGGCCATATCGTTTTTTGAGCTGCGCCACCGGCCCGCGTTTATCAGCTACGCCACGCTGAAAGGCTACACCGTGACGGAAAACGCGGACACGGTAACGGCCACCGCCGGCGCGGCGAGCCTCACCGCCACCTTCGACGACCTGGGCCGCCTGACCAACCTGACGGGCAGCAGCAGCAACTAGCCCGGCTGGCGCGGCACGGCTTCAGCAGCTAGCCAGGGGCGCCCCGGTAACTGTGCCGCGTCACCAGCCACAGCCGGCACCTTCTGCTTGCACCTTCCCCCAAACGGCCCGGCCGGCTTCTGCCCTGCGCAAAAGCCGGCCGGGCCGTTCTGAGCCTCACTGCTTAGTGGCGGCCGTGGCCCCGGCCGCGCCCGTGGTGCTTGCCGTGGGGCGCGTAGTACACGGGCTGGGCCGGCACCAGCAGCACGGGCCGCGCCTGGTAATGGTGGCGGTAGTAGTGCTTTTTCTTGTGCTTGTGCTTGGCCGGATGCGCCTCGCGCACCACGATTACCTGCGGCGGGGGCGCCGGCCGGCCGATGTTGATGGTTACCTGCGCACGGGCGGGGCTGGCGCCAAAGGCCAGCGCAGCCCCGAGCAGCAGGGCAGTCAGGAGAAAAGATGGACGCATACCGGTGGAGGTAAGAAGCAAACAAAAAACGGTGAGGCCAGCCCAGGACAAAGATTAAGCCAACGGCCGGAGCCGGCTGTGGCAGGGGCTTATATCCAGCCGGCGGGCAGGGCTGGCAGCGGCGCGAATTGCTTGGAAGGGCCGGGCAGGCGGCTAATTTTGCCGCTTTCATTCATCATGCCTTTCTATCCGATGCGGTTACTGCTTCTATTAACGGGTTTGTTGCTGGCGTTTTCGCTGGAAGCCCAAGCCCAGTACCTAAGCCTGGAATCCTTGATACACCTGCGCGGCCAGGATATCGAAACCGCGAACAGCACCCTTACAGCCAAGGGGTGGCGCTTCAACGACGCCGAGCCGGAAACCGAAGGTCATTACAGCACGGCTATTTGGAGCTACGGGCAAGGGGCGTACAGTGAGCGGGCCCGGGCGTTTTTTCGCCTGATGACCGCCGACGGCTATGCCAACAAAATAGCGTACCAGACCAGCAGCAAGGAGCACTACGCGCTGCTCAAAGCCCGCATCGTAGCCAACCAAATGGCCAAAGTGGCCTCGGAGGCGCACAGCGGCTACATCATCACCACGTACATGGGCACCCACTACTATGTGACCGTGAGCATCGGCACCGATGACCTGACGCACGCCCCGGTCTACACGTTCATGCTCGGCCGCAAAAGCAGCTATGTTCCCCCGTCGGCGGCCGGCGCGGCGGAGGAAAGCGACACCGCCGGGGATGACACGGCGACCGAGCCTGCGGAGGAAAACACGGCCCTGGGCGACGACGCGCCCACGTACACCGAGCAGGCTGTGGTGACGAACGCGCTGTTCAGTACTATGGCTGACAACGAGGAAAGCTACGCCCCACGTACGCAGGACGTGGTCTTGGAAGATCAGGTGGCGCAGCCGTGCGTGCTCTATGCCCGGCCTTGGAATTCCGCGCGTCACCTGCAGCAGGTGGCGGAAGGCGCACCGGTACAAGTCATCAGCAAGCTGCTGGACGAAGACCACTCTTACTACTTCGTCTACGTGGACGGCCGCTACGGGTACCTGAAGTTCAACCGGCTCCGCTCCAACCAAGGCCTGCCGTAAGCAGTTGCCCGCGCAACTCCCACGGGCAAGCGCTACGTAGGCGTGTCGTACGTGTGTGCCGCCGGCCAAGCCTACGCCGGCGGCACGCTTCTACTAGCCGCCCTATGCACCGTACCCTGGAAATCACCGTTCCGCCCGCTGTTACCGATGCCCTCCACACCGAGCTGACGGCCCTGGACGAAGTTATCGGCCTCACCCTGCAGCGCGGGGCCTCGCTCAAGCCCCGCGGCGACGTGCTCATCGTGCACGTGCTCAACCGCGGCGCCGACGAGGTGCTGCGCCGCGTGCGGGCCGCCGTGCCGGACCAGCAGGCGCTGAGCGTGGTGACCAGCGAAGCCACCAGCTTTATTTCGCCCGCGGACCACCACATCATCCGCGGCGACCGGGACGAGGCTATTTGGGAGGAAATGGAAAGCGGGCTGCGTCACCAGGGCCGCATCACCGTCAATTACCTGCTGCTGATGGCGCTGGGCGGCGTGATTGCCGCCGTGGGGCTGGTGTCGGAGCCGGTGCCGCAGGCGGTGGCCTTCGTCGCGTCGGCCATCATCGCGCCGGGCTTCGACCCCATGACCACCGTGGCGCTGGGCCTGGTGCTGCGCCGCTGGCCGCTGGTGGGCCGCGGCCTGAATTCCGCCCTGGCCGGTTACGCCGCCCTCGTCATCGCCGCGGCGGCCACGATGGGGGCCCTTGTCGCCGCCGGCGAGGCCGATGCCCTGCTGCTGGCCGGCAACAAGGAAGTGCAGCACCTGGCCCACCCCAAGCTGATGGAGCTGATCGTGGCGGCGGCCGGCGCGCTGGGCGGCGTGGTGATGCTGGCGGCCTTCCGGCGCAGCTTTCAGGCCGGCCCGCTTATCGCCATGGCGTTTATTCCGGCCGCGGCCCTTATCGGGGCGGGCCTGGTGGTCGGCCGTCCCGATCTGGCGCTGGAGGGCCTGCAGCGCTTCGGGGCCGACTGGGGCTTTATCTTGGCGCTCGGCGCGCCATTTTTGTGGCTGAAGCAGCGGTTTCTGCACCAGCGCAAGCCGCTGGTATAAGCGGCCGCGCGGCGGGCGGAGCCTGGGCGCGGCATATCATGGTCTCATGCGTGACTGGAACGACCTGAGCTACCTGCAAACCGGCACGATTCGGCAGCGCGAGGCCCATGCGGCCATCACGCGCCTGGGCATTCTGACGACGCTGCGCGCCTACGGGCCGGTGCTGGCGGGCACCATTCCGCTGGCCCTGGACCTGCCCGACAGCGACCTGGACCTGATCTGCGAAGTGCCGCAGACCGCATTGCCGGCCTTTGGGCAGCTGCTGCGCCGCCGGTATGGCCACTTTCCGGATTTTTCCCTCCGCGAAACCTGCTGGCAGAACCGGCCCACGGTAGTGAGCGGTTTTCGCGCCGAGGGCTTCGCGTGGGAAGTATTCGGCCAGCCTTGCCCGGCACAGGAGCAGCAGGCCGTGCGCCATTTGCGCATCGAGCACGCGGTGCTGCAGGCCGGGGGCGAGCGGTGGCACCGGGCGGTGCTGCGCCTGCGGCAGCAGGGCCTGAAGACCGAGCCAGCCTTCGCCCGGCTCCTGCGCCTGCCCGGCGACGACCCGTACGCGGCACTGCTCACCCTGGAAGGCCGCCCGCACACCGAGTTGCGCGCCTACCTGGCGGGCTTACCGCTGGCGGACGAATAGCCGCGCCGGGGCCGCGCGGGCGGAGCCGGCATGCCAACGTGGGCTTTGCTGGCCTGCCGCGACCCGTCGCGTTGGCCCTGAGCGGGTAGCCGCGTCGGCGGGGTACGCCCCGCTGAACCCTAAGCCACCGGACAGTGCTCCGGTTGGCGCACGTGGGGCGTTACTGGCTTTTTCCGCAGGCGGCCCACTGGGCTCCCACCCCGCACGCGGCGGCTGACGGGAGCGGTGCGGCAGCAATTTTTGCAGAACACCACCTTCTTCCAAAGATGCAACGTGCGGCAGGCAGCGCCGCCCTGAAAGTCACGCCTTTAGGGCAACAGCAAATGCTACCCGACTTCCGAAGGGCAGCTTTTTTCACCCTAACCCGCTTCTGCTTACCGCCATGAAAACACACCTGCTATCCACTGCCTCCCGCTCCCTACTGCTGGTCGCCTGCGTCGGCGCTGGCCTTGCCTCAACCGCGCAAGCGCAGTCGGCCCACAAGCCGCAACCCATTTGCATTGATCAGATGGACGACTTCGTGTATCTGATACGCGTGAGCAACCCCAAGCAGCTGCCCGGGCAGCTGCGCATAGTGCGCGCCAACGACGGGGCCATCATGTACTGGGGCTCCATTACCCGCAACGCGTCATTCGGGCAGAAATTCAACGTGGCCAACCTGCCCGACGGACAATACACCTTTGTGGTCAAGATCGGCAGCGACGTGCGGCGGTATGCCCTCGACCTGAACACGGTGATGAAGCGCTCCGCCCGGGTGGGCACCGTGGGGCTGACCGCCATGACCACGCCGTGACCCGGGCACCGGGCCGGCACCCGGGTGCCGGCCCGGCGGAAAACAAACAGCGCGTACATTCACCGCGCTGTTTGTTTTTCGTTGCGCTATGACTCGTTTGTTAATTTTCGGCCTGCTGTCCCTGGCAGGCCTGTGCGGCTGCTCCGCCACGCAGCCCGCTGCCAGTGCCCCGCCCGCCGCGTCGGCCCCGGCCTTGATCTGGGTGCTGGGCTGTGACCATTTCGCGCAGCTTTACCGGAAAGACAACCCGCTGACCGACGTCCTTACCCCCCGCCGACAAACCGAGCTGGCGGCTCTGCACGAGCAACTGCTGCGGTTTCGGCCCGATGCCATCATGGTAGAGGAGCTGCCCGACCAGCAAGGGCGCATCGACAGCCTCTACGCGCTTTACCGGCAAGACCGGCTCAGCCTGGCCAGCCTGCCCGACGGCCGCTCCGAAGTGTTCCAACTGGGGTTTGTGCTGGGCAAGCGGTTGGGGTTGAGTCGCATTTACTGCGTCAACGCGCCGGGCGGCACTTCGCAAAGCATTCTGCACGAGGGCAAGAATATTGAGCTTTACCAGCAGGCCACAGCCCGGCTGCGGGCGGCCAGCGCAGCCATTGGGGAGCAGTTCCGCAGTGGCGCCATGACGCTGGCCCAGTACGTGACGTTCCTCAACAGCCCTGCGCTGCAGCGCCAGCTGCATACGCTGGTGTATCGAACGCCAGCGCGCGTCACGCAGGGCACGCTTAAGCCCGACCCCATGGTAGACGCGGCCTTTGTCAGCCAGCAGCACGTCGGCGCGGAGTTTATCTCCGTCCTCTACAACCGCGACCTGAAGATCTACTCCAACGTCGTCACCACGCAGCTAGCCACCCGCAACACCCGCGTCCTCGCCATTTTTGGCGCCCGGCATACCACCTCTCTGCAGAGCATCTTCGCCACCGACCCCGAATTTCAGGTGGTGGCAGCTGCAACATATTTGCCGCTTGCCCCCGCGGCCGCTACCAGGCGAACCGTGCGAAGCCCGCAAGCCAACGCGGCGCCCCAGCCTCCGAGGCCCGCGAAATGACCACTTGATTTACTGACGCTTACCCCGTCCTTGGCCACTGCTCACATGATCATGTGAGCGGCGGCGATACAACCGCATGGTCACCAGCACGCCCCTAAGGACAAACAACTCCTTACTCATGCTTGACCGTATGCCACTTTCCCTGCGTACACGGCCCCTTTCCGCCGCCGTAGCCCTGCTCTTTAGCGCCTGTCAGCAAAACGACCCGGCCCCGACGCCCCGCTATGCCCACACGTACACCTTTGAGACGCTCCTGGGCGTGACGCCTGCCGAGCGGGTACGCCAGCAGCAGCCCGCCAGCCGGCTCAGCGGCGGCGCGCAGCTTTCAGCAGCGGCGCTGGAGCTGACGCTGAGCGCGTCGCAGGAGGAAAACATCCGGTTTAGCATCGCCCGGGAGCACCTGGCGGGCGACTTCGTCGGGCAGTACGCGTTGGCCGAGCCGCAGTTTGCGACGGCCGGCGCTGCCGCCACGTACACTTACCTGTTCAACACGGGCGCCTCCGTGGAGTCGCGGGTGTTTAGCAACCAGCCGGGCGCCGCCTTTCCCACGAGCGGCGCGGTGACTATAACCAAGTACGACGCCCGCAAGCGCCTGCTCAGCGGCAGCTACTACGTGTCGTACTCCTTCGTTCCGAACCCCAGAAGCGCCGCCTTTCCCGGCCCTGCCGACCGGCAAATTCGGCTGGAAGGCCAGTTCGAGCACATGCCTCTGCCCTAGGGGCCGCTCCCTGCAGTGCGGGCCGGCCGACGCCGGAATAGCAAAGCCCCGGCCGGCGCAACACGTGTTGCGCCGGCCGGGGCTTTGCCGTAGAGGCAGCAGCTACAGCGCCGCCGTGGCCGCCGTGGCTTTGGGCAGCCGCACTTTTATGCTGCGGATAGCCACGGCCGGGGTGCTGCCGCCGCTCTGCACTTCCATGGTGTAGCGGTACTGCTGCGGGCCCACCGTCATGAGCAGGGAGTAACGGCCCGCGGGCAGGTGGCGGAAGTTGAAGCGGTGGCCGTAGGCCACATCCGCGTGTGCTTCGTCGAACAGGACCTGCCCGCTGCTGAGCCGCACCACCTGTACCCGGCTGGTCTGTTGCGCCGGATTGGCGATGCGCACGCGCACGCTTTCGTGGTCAATGGCCTGCACCGACACGGGCGGCTGCGGTGCGGGTACTCCGGGTGCAGCCGAAGCAGCTGCGTGCACGCCCAAGGTCAGCAGGGCGACGCAGCTGACTTGCACCACCGAGCGGTATTGGTGGGCAGCCTGACGGAAGCGGAGGGACACAGAATGTTTCATAGCAGTAGGCAGAAAAGGGTTGGAAGAAAATCGGGTGAAGCAGCCCTAGCGCGGAGCAGTGTACGCTTCCGGGCAATTGCTAACTGGCTGCCCCACTATGTAGCCAAAGCCCATGCCATAAGCGCAAACAGTTGATTATCATATGTATACACTCAATCCCATTGGTATGTCCACGGCGCGAATGCGTCCGGAATTGGACGCCTTGTCCGCTACGGAACACTTGTCTGCTGACGGGCGGCCTTTGGCGCCGCCTTGCCCATGCCGGAGCGGTGGTCAAAATTCTTTGGTGCTTGTTATCAGCTGCTTCACACGATTATGTGAGAACACCAGGCAACGGTTCGGCCTAACTTTGCACCTACTGATCGAGCGGTTGATCAACCCAGCCGGCCAAGCCCGGCAACTGCCGCACCTGCCTTTCTCACCCTTCCCTACCCTACCTATGAAAACCTCCTTCATCCCCCGCCTCCTGCTGCTGGCCGCTTGCGCTGGTCTCGGCTTCAGCAACCCCGCCCATGCCGCTACCGGCGACGGTCAGCCCGTGTGCGTCGAGCAAGTCTCCGATTTCACGTATGTGGTGCGCGTGAGCAACCCCTCGCAAAAGCCCACCCAACTGCAGCTGCTGCGCCTAGACAACGGTGGGGTGCTCTACCAAGGCAACAGCTCGGCCGCTTCGTTTGGGCGCAAGTTCAACATCAAGAACCTGGAAGATGGTCAGTACGCCATCGTTGTGACGACCGGCAGCACCACGCACCGCTACACCCTGAACCTGCAAACGACGATGCAGCGCACCACCTCCCTGAACGAGGTTCCGCAACCCCAATAACCCCACGCGCAGAGCATGCGCCGCCGAGAGCGAACAGCCCCGGCCCGGCTGCCATCTGGCAGCCGGGCCGGGGCTGTTCGCTCTCGGCGGCATTTTTCCAAGCGTCAGATGAGCGTTCGGTAGCCTGAGCCCCCGGTTCCACCTCGCGAAGGCGGCACCCGGCCCTACCCAGCCCCGCCCACCGCGGCGCTGCTACGGCCGCCCCTCAGCAGCCACCGTCAAGCCGGGCCGCGAGCGGGCAGGCCCGTTGCGCCGCATGTCCGCGTGCGCCACCACGGCGGCGCACGCCGCAGCCCATGCCTAACGATGCCCGACGTGCGCTCATGAAAGCGCCGGGGCCAAGTCGCTACTGTTGTTACCAGAAGCCTGGTTTCTGCTCGGTGCGGGCTTTCGCTGGCGGGTTCATTCCTGAAGAGAAAAGACTATACCCAAAAGGCAACTCGCTGTATTTTGTCCAAATTCCTCTATATTGGCCCGACTTATTTTAACTCAATTGAAACCGCTCGGATTCTACGGCAAGGCCTTTAGCCACTCAACACCGCCAAAGAAACATACACCCCTAATAGTTGCGCCATTTATTTCAATTGAAGCTTTATCAATTTTCTTGTGCGGTTTATTGACTTATTGAAACCGACCGCACCTCAGCGAACTAATCTTATAAAATACCACTGCACCGTCATTCCACCCATCCTGCTAAATATGAAAAAAGTTCTACTCCTAACTTTCTTATTGTGCTTCGTGGCGGGCTTGCTGCAGGCACAGCAGTTGACCGTAGCCGCCGACGGCAGTGGCACCCACCTAACCGTGCAGTCTGCCCTCGATGCCGTACCCAAAGGCAATACGTCGCCCATCACCATCTTCATCAAAAAGGGCACCTACAAGGAGAAGCTTAACCTCGGCAAAAAGCAAAACTTTGTGAAGCTGGTGGGCGAGTCGCTGGAGGAAACCATCCTGCAGTACGACGACTACAACGGCCGGGTGGTAGAAGGCGCTACCGAACCGCTGGGCACCTCCGAGGCCTCCTCGTTCCGGGTGTTTGCCGACGATTTTTCGGCTGAGAACCTGACGTTTCAAAACACGGCCGGCCTGGCCGGGCAAGCCCCGGCCATGTGGGTCTACGGCGACAAGGCGCAGTTCCGCAACTGCCGCTTCCTGGGCTACCGCGACACGCTCTACGTATATGGCTACGGCAGCCGGCAGTACTACAAGAACTGCTACATCGAAGGCACGACCGACTACATCCTGGGGGCCGGCACGGCGTGGTTTGAGGACTGCACCCTGTTCTGCAAGCCCAAGGGCACCTGCATCATGGCCCCGTCCACGCCCGATACGGTCACGTTCGGCTACGTTTTTCAGCGCTGCAAAATCGTGGGCGACGCGCCAGAGGCTTCCTACTTTCTGGCCCGGCCCTGGAAGCCCTTTGGCAAGGCCGTGTTCCTGAACTGCGAGATGAGCGCCGTCATCAAGGCCAAAGGCTGGGACCATTGGGGCAAGGAAGAAAACAAGCAGGACGCGTTTTTCGCCGAGTTCAAATCCAAAGGCCCCGGGGCGGCCCCCAAGCAGCGCGCCCTCTGGTCGAAGCAGCTCAACCCGCAGCAGGCGGCCCTGTACACGCCGGCGGCGGCCATGCACGGCTGGGACCCCACGCTGGTGGAATAGCCCGGCCCGCCCACCACTTAACCAAAACGCCCCGCTGCGCCTGACTGGCGCGGCGGGGCGTTGGCATTTTCGGCCCGGGCTTTACTGAATGAAGTGCGGGCGGATCAGGTTTTCGAAGGTGAAGATTTCATCCCACTTAGCCTGGCTCAGCAGCTGCCGCTCCACCACGGAAATCTGGTACACCGACTTGCCGGTGCGCAGCGCTTCCTTCGCAATTTCGGCGGCGGTTTCGTAGCCCAGCACCGGGTTCAGCTGCGTGACGATGCCCACGCTGTTGCGCACCAGCTCCTCGGCGTGCTTGGCGTTGGCGGTGATGCCCACCACGCACTTTTCGCGCAGGGTGTGGCAGGCGTTGGTCATGTAGGAAATGGAGGTAAACAGGGCGAAGCTGATAACGGGCTCCATCACGTTGAGCTGCAGCTGTCCGGCCTCGGCGGCCATGGTCACGGTGAGGTCGGCGCCGATGACATAGAAGGCCGTCTGGTTGACCACTTCCGGCACCACGGGGTTCACCTTGCCGGGCATGATGCTGGAGCCCGGCTGCAGGGGCGGCAGGTTGATTTCATTCAGGCCGGCGCGCGGGCCCGAGGAGAGCAGGCGCAGGTCGTTGCAGATCTTGGAGAGCTTCACGGCCGTGCGCTTCAGCACGCCCGACAGCTGCACGTAGGCCCCGGTATCGTAGGTGGCCTCGATCAGGTCGCCGGCCAGCACCAGCTCCAGCCCGGTGATGGTGCGCAGGTGCTGGGTCACCAACTCGGCGTAGCCCTCCGGCGCATTCACCCGCGTGCCGATGGCGGTAGCGCCCATGTTGATTTCGCAGATGAGACGGCGCGAGTCCTCGATGCGCAGCAGCTCCTCGCGCAGGTTGGTGGCAAAGGCCTTGAACTCGTCGCCCATGCTCATGGGCACCGCGTCCTGCAGCTGGGTGCGGCCCATCTTGAGCACGTTGCGAAACTCTTCGCCCTTGGCGGCGAAGGCGTCGGCCAGCTGCGCCAGGGCGTCGCGGTAGCCCACCAGCTTGTTGTTCAGCGCGATGCGAAAAGCCGTGGGATAAGCGTCGTTGGTCGACTGCGAGCAGTTGACGTGGTTGTTGGGGTGGCAGAACTCGTACTCGCCCCGCTGCTTGCCCATCAGCTCCAGCGCCACGTTGGCAATGACCTCGTTGGCGTTCATGTTGACGGAAGTGCCGGCCCCACCCTGAATCATGTCGGTCAGAAACTGGTTGTCCAGCGCCCCGGTGGCCACCCGGTCGCAGGCCTGGGCGATGTAATCGGTCAGCTTGGCATCGAGCACGCCCAGGTCGCGGTTGGCCAGCGCGGCGCCTTTCTTCACGTAGGCCAAGGCCTGCACGAACAGCGGCTCGGCGCGCAGCGGAATGCCGGTGATGTGAAAATTTTCGAGAGCCCGCAGAGTCTGGATACCGTAGTAGGCGTCGGCCGGAATGGCTCGTTCGCCCAGGAAGTCGTGTTCAATCCGGGATGCGTTCATGGCAAGCGGTTGGGATGAGGGGAGAATACCAGGAATGGTGTACGGGAACGGTTGAGTAGTGGCCCGGCCCCAGGCGGCGGGGCCGTTGTAACGGGCCGAAAGCAACTGTCGCCGGGGTCTGGCAGCCGAGCGGCTCCAAACCCCGGCGACGGACCGGCAGCAGCCGAGGCTACTTGTTGTTGCGGATGGGCGGATCAACGGTGATGACGCCTTTGCGCACCGGCGCTTTGCCTCTCCGCTCCCGGCGGGCCTTGCGGCGCGCCTTGCGGTTGCGCCGGCGGCGGGCGTAGCGCTTGTAGCGCGGGCGGGGTACTTTTTGGCTGACCGTGGCAGCCTCGACGGGCGCAGCCGCGCCGGTTTCCAGCTCAGCCGGAACAGCATCTGCATCGAGCACTGACATGCAGATGCAGAGCAACAGGAGGAGAAGTTTGTACATAAAAAAGGTGAAAGCAAAACCACGTGAACACCACGTCACAGCAACCGTCAACTGGAATTATCCTATACCAACGGCTTTGCGGCAGCAAGTTACGCGTTCTGTTTGGCGAATCAGCACACTTGCGCTTCGGGCTCGGCCCGCAGCCGGGCGCCGTGCCCCAAACCGGCACCCGGCAGCCCGCTCCAGCCGCGGCGCGGCTTGTTTTTCACGCCCCGGTCGCGCCGGCCCAAGGCTACCCGGGCTGCTGCTCCAGCCAAGCCGCGGCCGCCGCGTCGGAGTCGAAGGAGCGGTAGGTCAGCGGCAGGCCCTGCACGTGCGTGGTGATGTAGGCGGTGGCTAGGCGCGTGAGCACCGACGAAGACACGACTACGGCCCCAAACCGGTAACCGGCCTCGCGTACGGTGTTCGGCAACCAGTGCTCCGTCACCCACTGCTGCTCCTCGCGGCTGAAGGGCTGCATCTGCCCTTGGTTGATCAGAATCCGGCTCCAGCCGTGCTGCCGCAGGGCCAGCCCCATCTGATCAAACAGCTCCCGGGCCGCACCCGGCGGCCGCGGTTCGCTGCGCCACTCCACGCGCAAGAACCCAGCAGGGTCCTCCAACAGGCGCCCGGCCATATTTTCGAAGTACACAATGGGAGCGGAATCGAGTGGCATCGGGTGCAAAGGTAAAGCGCAAACCGCCCGCTCCGCTTCCACGGAAGTGAACGGAGGACCGCCCCAACCGGCCTCGCCGGGCGGCAGCGAGCCAACAAGAAGGCGGCCGCTACTGCTGGCCGTGCAGGTTTTCGGGCGGAGTAGGCACTTCCACGTTCGGGGTCTGCGGGAAGGCCAGAAAGTGCGTGACGCGCGGCGGGGCGCTGCCGCGGTGAAACTGCCGCACCTGGGCTTCCACGGTCACGTCTTCGCGGGTGAAGCGGTGGTGCTGGCGCTGATGTTCGCCCCAGGTGGCCACGTAAAAAAACTCCGTGATGCACTCGGGCCGGGCCAGATCGGTGAATACGCCGGCCCGCAGGGCGCCGTCGCGCAGGCGCAGGCGGGTGAGCGGGGCCACCGCCTCGCGGAAAGCCGGCTGTTCGGCGGCCGGCACTTCGTACTCGATCATTACGACCACGGGGCCGTCGTCGGGGTCGACGGCGGCGTGCACCTCCGGCTCGGGCCAGTGCTCGGCCGGGGCCAGGTCCAGGTTGTCGGCCGGGCGCAGGGGAAAGGGCATGGCCAGCCCAACGCTCAGCAGCATCCAGCCGGCGGCCCCCAGCAGGGCCGGCACCAGCCCCACCCGGTCGGCCAGCCCGCCCCACGCGATGCTGCCCAGGGAGAGGCCGGCCTGGAACACGAGCATGTACATGCTTACCACCCGCGCCTGCACCCACTTGGGCACGTGCAGCTGCACGGTGGTGCTGAGGCTCGTCATGACCATCAGCCAGGCCACGCCGGAGAGGAACATCACCGGAAACAGCCCGTACTCGGTGGGCATCAGGGCCAGGCTCACGTTGGTACCCACGAAGGCCAGCGTGCCCAGCAGCACCCGCACATTGAACGACAGCCGGCCGCCGACGCGCCCCATCAGAAAGGCCCCGGTGATGGCGCCCGCCCCCAGCCAGGACAGCAGCACGCCGTAGGAGCCGGAGCTGAGCAGCAGCCGCCGCGCCGTGACCACCGACAGCAGCGCCCACATGGCGCTGGCCCCGAACGAGAAGGCAAAGGCCCGCACCAGCACGGCGTAGATGGCGGGGGAATACTGCACGTAGCGCAGGCCCGCGCGCAGGGCCCCGGTGAAATTTTCGGCCGGGCCGCTGCTGGCCGACGGGGTGCGCTGCCAGCGGTACACGACCAGCCAAGTGCCCACGAACGAGACGCCATTGAGCAGAAACACGTAGCCCGGCGAGTAGTACGCGATGATAACCCCGCCCAGCGCCGGCCCGATGGCCCGCGCGATGTTGTTGCTGACCCCGTTCAGCGTAATGGCGAAGGGCAGCACCGGCCGCGGCACCAGCTCGGCGGGCATGGTTTGCCACACGGGCGCGTTCAGGGCCGAGCCGATGCCCAACAGAAAGGTGAAGCCCAGCACGCTCAGGGCCGATACCTCGCCCAGCAGCGTGAGGCCGCCGAGCAAAAACGCCACCACGCCCATGAAGCTCTGGGTGACCAGCAGCATCTTACGCCGGTCCACCAGGTCGCCGAGGGCGCCGGCGGGCATGCTCAGCAGAAAGGCGGGCAGGCTGGTGGCGGCCTGCATCAGGGCCACCAGCAGGGCCGAAGTGGTGAGCGTGGTGACGAGCCACACCCCCGCCACGTTCTGCATCCACGTGCCCACGTTCGACACGACCGAGGCCAGCCAGATGGCGCGGAACATAGCATACGTCAGGGGCGTCCACAGCGTAGCGGGGGCGGACGGAGCGGACGCGGCAGGAGCAGAAATGGCCATAAAAAACAAACACGAAGCCCATGCCCGCAGCCAGCGGCGGCGCGGAGCCTGGGCTTCGTACGGGATTCAGCGGCTGCGGGGTCGGCGGCAGGCGTACCCATTGTCCCCAAAGCAGCCTGCCCGCCGGGACACGGCGGGCAGGCTGCTTGAATCAACTAAACTGCTGAAGGCTGGCCTCAGCCCTTGCGCGGCAGCTTGCGCACGAAGGCCGTGACGGCCTGCTGAAACTCAGCGGGGTTTTCCTGAAAGGGGTAATGCTTGCCGGGCAGCTGCACCACTTGTTGCTGAGGGAAGCGGAAGGACTTGTAGTGCTCCGGGCCGGTCACGTAGTCGTCCTTGCCGCTGAGCACGAGCACCGGCATGCGCAGCCCGGCCGAAGCAGGCGTAAAGTCCTGCAAATATTCGGGCAGCTGGTACACGGCGGCGGCGAAAGCGCGGTTCGGGGGTTGGCTGAATACCACCCGACGGGCCCGGACGGCGGCCGTATCGGTCACGTACATGAGCTGGCCCATGAGCTTCTGCTGGGTCAGCGTGCCCATCACCATGCCCCAGCGCTGGGGCAGCGGCGCGGTCGGATCGAGGGGCGGGCGGGCGGCTTCGGGCAACAGGTTGTACCCGTAGGCGGTGGTGGCCTCCATGGTGGCCGGCAGGTTCAGAATGCTGTTGACCAGAATCAGCGCCTGCACGCGCTCGGGGTGCTTGGCTGCGTATTGGGTGGCGATGGTGCCCCCGAAGGAATGCGCCATGACGACCCAGCGCTCCAGCCCGAGCTGCTGGCGCAGCTCTTCCAGGTCCTGCACGAGGCGCTCGAGCTTGTAGTTACCGTTCGGGTCGCTGGGCGAGCGGCCGCTGCCGCGCTGGTCCAGGTAAATCATCTGCAACTGGCTTTCCAATGCCCGGCCGCCCAGCGCCTCAAAGCTGTGGCTGCCGGCGCCGGGGCCGCCGTGCACAAACACGCAGGGCAGCCCCTGCCCGGCCAGCTTCACGTACAGCTTCACGCCGTCGGTGGTGGTGATGGTGGGCGTGCCGTTGGCGGGGGCGGCCGCGCGGCGCTGGGCCAGCAGCGGCCCCGTGCTCAGCAGGGCGAGTAGCAATACGAGCAGCCGAAAGCTGCGCGTGGCGCGAGGAAGTAAATCGGTCATCGTAAGATAAAGTAGGGTTGGGGAGGCCTGAATATAGATAGTTCAAGTGGGCTGCCCCGCACCACGCCCGCGCCGGATGCCGCCCGTGGGCTTACTCGATGATCAGCCCGTGCCGGCTCAGCAGCCCAGGCAAGCCGTCGAGCGCCACGCGGGCGCCTTTCAGCTGGTTCTGCTCCGGGTCGATGCTGAAGCCGGACGCGGTGGTCAGATCGGCACCAGTGAGCTGGGTTTGCTGGAAAATCGCGCGGGTGAGCACGCAGTCGGCAAACGCGGCTTCCGTGAGGTCGGCGCCGGTGAAGTCGGCCTCGTGCAGGGAGCAGTGCTCGAACCGGGTGCCGCGCAGCTTCTTACCCACGAAGGAGGCGTAGTGCAGGTGGCAGTGTTCGAAGCGTACCTCCAGCAGCAGGTCGCGGCAGGCGGTGAAGGGCACCCCGGCCAGCTTGCAGCTCACGAAGGTCACGTTTTGCAGGCCCGTCCCGCTCAGCGCCACCAGCGAGAGGTTGCAGCGCTCAAACCGGCAGTCGATGAAGCGCTTCCGGCTCAGGTCTGCCTCCGACCAGTCGCAATCCACGAAGTGGTACTGCTCAAATTCCAACTGCCCGGCCAGCCGGGCCGGATCCCACCGCTCGGCTACCTGCGCGGGGCTGAACGACTGGGGCTTGCGCGCAGCAGGTGCGACTGGACGGCGTGGTTTCATGGCGGGGGCGGGGCTGGTGGGGCACGCAAAGGTACCGCCGGCTCCGGTGGCGCACCAGGGGCGCCCGCGCCGCGCCAGCCAAGCATGTCAACCCGGCTGCCCGGCTCCAGTAGGCAGCTTGCTTCAGCGCTGGGCCACCAGCCAGCGCACGGCCTCGCCCTCGTCGGTAAACTGGTTGACGGAGCAGTTGTCGCCGTGGGTGTGGGGCAGCGGGGGCAGCGTTTCGTCCTGCACGTGGTCGATTTGGTGCGGCCCGATGAGGAACGCCAGGTACACGTGGCCGTGCAGGTGCTGGCGCAGCATGGGGTAGAATACCTCCGTGAGCCAGTGTACGTCGCGGGCATCGACCTCCACCCGGCGGCGGGCGTCGATCAGCCAGCGGCGGCACGTGTCGCAGGCGGTGGCATAGCGCAGCATCTCCTGGTAGCCGGCGCGCAGTTCGTTAGAGCCCACGGGCCGGCTCCACCGGGCTGTTACCAGTCCCAGGTCGGGTCGGTGTTGCAGAAGCAGGTAGTCAGTCACGGGTACGGGTAGCACCATACGCAAAGCAGCGGCTTGGTTGGGGAAGCACGGGAAGTGGTACGGATGCCGGCCCCGAAGTGTTTTTCCGGCGCAATACGGTTCTGCGGACTTGGGTGGCCGCGCGCACTTCGCGTACTTGGAGTGGCCTGCGCCACGTTACCCGTACCTATGCCACTACGACTATTCGCTTTCCTGCTCCTTACCGGTTGCAGCGGCCTGCTGGCCTGCACCCGCGACACCCGGCGTGCGGCGCGCCCGGAAGTGCCGGCTCCACGCACCGCCACCCTGCCCGCAGCCGCGCCCGATGCCCCGCCCCGCGCCCTGCAAGTCCGGCCGCGCCCCTTGCCCGCGGCCCCACTCCCCCGCCGGCGGCGCCCGGGCCGGCGCGCGGCCACCTCCTTCGTGGTCCGACAAGCTGCTATCCCGAGCCCGGCCACCTCACGCCCGCCGGCCCCGGAAGCGGACACGCCCACGCAGAGCTTCTGGGTGCGGCCCGACCGCGACACGGTGCTGTACGGCGCGCAGGGCACCATGCTGGCCGTACCGGCCTATGCCTTTCAGCTGGCCGGCTCGCCTGATACCACCCTCGCCGAGCCGGTGGAGCTGCGGGTACGGGAGTTTTACCAGCTGCCCGATATCCTGCTGCAGAACCTGACCACCACAGCCGACGGCGCCCTGCTCGAAACCGGCGGCATGCTGCACCTAGAGGCTCGCACCGCCGCCGGGCGGGCTTGCGCGCTGCGCCCCGAGGCCGAGCTGCTGGTGCAGATGCCCCCATCGGAGCGGCCGCCGCAGCCCGGCATGCAGCTGTACAGCGGCACCACGGCCGCGCCGCATCGCCGCCTTAACTGGCAGCGGCCCCGCCGGCCCCTGAGCCGCAACGAGTTCAACGGCCGCGGCGTGGTGTTTCCCGGCGGCGCGGGGGCGTTTCGGCAGCACCTGCGCCGCACCATTCCCTATTCCTGGGAGATGTACCAGCAGCTCAAACATGCTCCGCAGAGCGCCCGGCAGCGGCAGGACCTGCGCACCGTGGGCGGCGGCTGGCTACGGCCGCAGCTGCTGGCGTACGCCCTGGTGTTCATCGATTTTGATGTTACCGGCGCCACGCGCGCCGTACGCGTCAGCCTCACCGGCGACTCGGCCCAGGTGCTGGCGCCGGTCATCCAGCGGGCAGCCGAACAGCTGCCCCGGTTTCGGCCGGCTTACCTGCAGGGCCCCATTCGGCGGCGCCTCGTCGGGGCCAGTTCCTCGCGGGTGCTCAGCACCGTGCCGCGCAAGCAGCGCGGCCCGCGCCCGGCCATTCCCCGGTTTCCGGTAGTGGGCAGCACCGAAGCCCTGATCAGCGTCAGGCGCAACGGCCGCATAATCATCCAGTGCAGCAACCAGGGCTACGTGGGGAGCAGCAGCGGCAACGGCCTGCTGAACATTGGCACCAGCCGCCGCTGGCGGCAGCTGGCCGGCGTGCCGGACCGCTCCGTTTCCACCGATTCGCTCGACGGAACCCTGTTTGCTACCCCGAACCTGGGCTGGCTCAACTTCGACCGTCCGCTGCCCGCCGCCCAGCCCGCCGTGCTCTTCACCGCCTTGGCCGGCGACGCCGCCGTGCGGGCCTACGTGGTGCTGCGCAACACCCGCACCGTGCTCGGCAGCCTGCCCAGCACCGAGGGCCGCCACCTGTTTCCCGGCGTGCCTGACGCGCAGCCGGCTACTCTGGTAGCCATGAAGCGCGAAAACGGCCGGTATTACCTCGCCACGCAGCCCGTCACGCTCGGCGCCAAAACCGAGAGCAACCTGGTTTTCCGGCCCCTGCAATCGGCCACGGAGCTGCGCGCCGCCCTGGCCCAGCTGGAGTTCTAGCCGTACGGCCCGTGCAGGAGCCGACTTGCGCTTGGCTACCATAAAAAAACGACCTTCTGCACGGTGCAGAAGGTCGTTTTTGGTGTTGCGTCGTGGCCAGCCGGTTACCAAACTTTGGCGCGCTGCTGGTCGTTGCGCACCATCTTGTCGCCGGGCTTGCAGCCGAAGGCCTGGTAGAACTCCGGCATGTTCATCAAGGGGCCGTTCACGCGGAACTGGGCCGGGGAGTGCGGGTCCGTGAGCACCTGCTGGCGCAGGTACTCGGGGCGGGCGTTGGTGCGCCAGATCTGCGCCCAGGCCAGGAAGAAGCGCTGCTCGGGCGTGTAGCCGTCGTACTTGGGCCGCGGGGCCGCGCCGTACTGCTTCTGCAGCTGCTTTTGCAGGGCCGAGTAGGCCAGGGCCGTGCCGCCGAAGTCGGCCAGGTTTTCGCCCATGGTCAGCTTGCCGTTCACGAACACCGAATCCAGGGGCTGGAAGGCCGAGTACTGCGCACCCACCAGGTCGGCGCGTTTCTGAAATTCGGCTGCGTCCTCCTTGGTCCACCAGTCGCGCAGGTTGCCCTCAGCGTCCGACTGCCGGCCGCGGTCATCAAAGCCGTGGGTGATTTCGTGGCCGATGACGGCCCCCATGCCGCCGTAGTTGACCGCGTCATCGGCCTTGGGGTCGAAGAACGGGGGCTGCATGATGCCGGCCGGGAACACGATTTCGTTGAGCGAGGAGTTGTAGTAGGCATTCACCGTGGGCGGCGTCATGCCCCACACCGAGCGGTCAATCGGTTTGCCGTAGCGCTGCACGTTGTCCTTGTACTCCCACTGCCGGGCGTTGAGCAGGTTCTGCAAGTACGACTCGCGCGAGATGCTCAGCGCCGAGTAGTCCTTCCACTTATCCGGGTAGCCGATTTTCACCGTGAAGGCGTTCAGCTTCTTGAGCGCCTCCTGCTTGGTGCCCGCGCTCATCCAGTCCAGCTGCTGGATGTGCTCGGCCATGGCTTCCTTGATGTTGGTCACCATTTCCAGCGCCTTCTGCTTGGTGGCGGGCGTAAAGGCCTTATCCACGTACAGCTGGCCGAACGCCTCGCCCAGTGCTGCGTCGGTGGAGCGGAGCATGCGCTTCCAGCGGGGCTGCTGCTGCTTGGCGCCGCTCAGCACCTGGTTGAAGCGGAAGGCCTCGTCCACGTACGCCTTGGGCAGGGCCGCCGCGTACGACGACACCATGTGCCAGCGCAGGTAGGTTTTCCAGTCATTCAGCGGCTCGGCCTTCAGGGCGGCGCTGGCTTCCTTCAGGAAGTCGGGCTGGCCTACAATGACCTCCTTGGCGGCGCCCAGGCCCAGCTGCTGCAGCATGGTCGGCACGCCCAGGTTGGGAAACTGCTGGCCCGCTTCGGCCACCGTCATCTTGTTGTAGTTCGCGTACGGGTCGCGCAGGGCCACGCGGTCTTTGGCGGCCTTGGCAAAGCGCGTTTCGAGGCGCAGCACCGTTTCGGCGTTCTTCCGGGCTGCGGCTTCGCTGTCGCCGAGCATGCGGAAGGTGTTTACCAAGTAAGTGGTGTAGGCCGTGCGGATGGTTTTGGAGCGCGCGTCGTCCTTCAGGTAGTAGTCGCGGTCGGGCAGCGTCAGGCCGCCCTGCGAGAGGTACACGGCGTACTGCGTGCTGATTTTGCGGTCCTGGTTGACGCCCACGCCCAGCACCGAGCGGGTCTGCAGCATCTGCTGGCGGGCCAGCACCGTTTGCAGGCCCTTCAGGTCCTTGATGGCCGTGATGCGCGCCAGCTCGGGCTGCAGGTACTTCAGCCCGGCCTTTTCAATGGCCACGGTGTCCATGGCCGAGGCGTAGAAATCACCCACTTTCTGCGCATTCGATCCTTTAGCGGCCGTGGTGTTGGCGGCCGCTTCGGTCAGAATCTGGCGCAGCACGGCGTTGTTCTGGTCGATGAGCGTGTTCCAGGAGCCCCACGACGACTCCGTGGCGGGCACCGGGGTGTTCTTGAGCCAGGTGCCGGCGGCGTACTGGAAGAAGTTGTCGCAGGGCGCCACCGACTTATCGATGGTCGACACGTCGAGGCCCACGCCCGGCTGGCTGGGCTGCTCGGCCTGCGTATTGGTGGCCGTGGCGGCTGTGGGCGCGGTGGCGGCGGTGCCACTCGCGGGCGTGGAGCTGCTGGAGGCGCAGCTGCTCAGAAAGCCGGCCAGCGCGCCGGCAGCGAGCAGCAGGTACTTGTTGGGGTTCGTCATCGGAAACGGTAAACGAAACGGTGGGAAATAAGGAACGGTGCTCTGAAGTTAGCCAACTACGGCCGTAACGGCCAGCCCGGCCGGCGCACCCCGGCCTAAACAGCGCGTCCTGCCGAGCCGGGCTCAGCAGGACGCGCGTGAAAATCAGGCGACGGGGCGACTACCAGATTTTGGCCCGCTCGCCCTCGGCGCGCACCATTTTCTGGCCGGGCTGGCAACCGAAGGCCTGGTAAAACTCGGGCATGTTCATCAGCGGCCCGATGGTGCGGTACTGGTCGGGGGAGTGCGGATCCGTTTGGATCTGCTGGCGCAGGGCCTCGGGGCGAATGTTGGAGCGCCGCAGCTGGGCCCAGGAGAGGAAAAAGCGCTGCTCGGGCGTGAAACCGTCGATTTTGGGGCGCGGGCCGTTGCCGTACTGCTTCTGCAGCTGCTTTTGCAGGGCGCCGTACACGATGGTCAGCCCGGCGAAGTCGGCCAGGTTTTCGCCCATGGTCAGCTTGCCGTTCACGTACACCGAGTCCAGGGGCTGGAAGGCCGAGTACTGGGTGCCCACCACGGCGGCGCGGCGCATGAACTCCTCCCCGTCTTCCTTGGTCCACCAGTCGCGCAGGTTGCCCTCCGAGTCGTACTGGCGGCCCTGGTCGTCGAAGCCGTGGGTCATTTCGTGGCCAATCACCCCGCCGATGGCGCCGTAGTTGACCGCGTCATCGGCTTCGGGGTTGAAGAAGGGCGGCTGCAGGTACCCGGCCGGAAACACGATTTCGTTCATCGGCGGGTTGTAGTAGGCATTCACCGTGGGCGGCGTCATGCCCCACTCGTTGCGGTCGATGGGCTGCCCGAGCTTCTTCACGTTGTCCCGGTAGTCCCACTGCCGGGCGGCCAGCACGTTCTGCAGGTACGAGTCGCGCGAGATGCTCAGGCCCGAGTAGTCCTTCCACACGTCCGGGTAGCCGATTTTGACGCGCAGCGCGTTGAGCTTTTTCAGGGCTTCCTGCTTGGTGGCCGGGCTCATCCAGGTGTTGGTCTGGATATGCTCAGCCATCGATTCCTTCACGTTGGCCACCATTTCCAGAGCTTTGGCCTTGGCCCGGGGCGAGAAGGCTTTATCGACGTACAGTTGGCCGAAGGCTTCGCCCAGGGTAGCATCGGTAGCGGCCAGCATGCGCTTCCAGCGCACGGTCTGCTGCTTGGTGCCGGCCAGCACCTGCTGGAAGCGGAACGCCTCATCCACGTACGCGGCGGGCAGCGCGCCCGACACGGAGCGCACCAGGTGCCAGCGCAGGTAGGTTTTCTGGTCGGCCACCGGCTCGGCCTGCATCACCTTGTTCAGCTCGTCGAAGAACGCCGGCTGGCCCACAATCAGCTCCTGGGCCGCGCCCAACTGCAGTTCGCCGAGCAGGCGCGGCAGCTCCAGATTAGGGTAGCGCTTGGCGGCCGCGGCCACCGTCATCTTGTTGTAGTTGGCCTGCGGGTCGCGCAGCTCCACGCGGCTGCGCGAGGCTTTGGCCAGGCGCGTTTCCAGGCGCTCCACGGCGGCAGCGTTTTTGGCTGCGGTAGTCTCGTTGTCGCCGAGCAGCTTAAAGGTGTTGCGCAGGTAAGTGCGGTACGCCTCGCGGATGTTCTTGGAGCGCGCGTCGTCTTTCAGGTAGTAGTCGCGGTCGGGCAGCGTCAGGCCGCCCTGGTAGAGGCTCACGATGTACTGCGTGCTCTGCTTGTCGTCGATGTCGACGCCGCCGCGGAAGTAGGCGCCGGTCTGCAGCGCCTTCTGCCGGGCCAGGGCGCTGAGCAGCCCGCGTCGGTCCTTCACGGCGGCAATTCGGTCAAGCTCGGGCTTCAGCGGGGCCAGCCCGGCCTTTTCGATGGCCACTGTGTCCATGGCGGAGGCATAGAAGTCGCCCACTTTCTGGGTGTTCGAGCCCTTGGCGGCCGTGGTGTTGGCGGCCGCTTCCTCCAGAATGCGGCGCATCAGCGCCTGGTTACGGTCCTGCAGCAGGTTGCGCGGGCCCCAGCGCGAGGCGTACCCCGGAATGGGGTTCGCCTTCAGCCAGTTGCCGCCCGAAAAGCGGTAGAAGTCTTCGCAGGGCTCCACGGCGCGGTCGATGTCGGCCACGTCGATGCTGAGGCCGCGCACCACCGGCTCGGCGGCGGGCTGGGCGTTGGGGGCGGCGGCACTGGCCGGGGCGGTAGTGGGCGCGGTGGATGCGCAGCCCGCCAGGGCCAGCAGGCCGGCCGCGGCGGCCAGCCGGGGCAGAACGGCGTTGTGTTTCATACGGTGGGACAAGCTTGGTTAAGGGGCAGCTTAGGTGAGGAGGCAAAAGACCGCGCCGCGCTGCCGGGGCTGCATTGGCGGCCGCGGCCCAGCGTAGCGGGCCCTTTTCTCGAACATACGGTTTCCGGCGCACAGGGCGAGGCCGGCACCGTGTTTAGCCCGCCAAGCTGCGTATCTTGCCTGCCGAACTCTGCCCTCCTGCCGCCGCTCACATGAAACGCTTTTTACTTCTGCTATCGACCGCGCTGCTCAGCGCCGGGGCGGCCACGGCTCAGGCGCCGCCCCCCGCCGCGGCCACCGCCTCCGCCGGCAGCGTGGAGGAAGACTTCCTGAGCGTGGCCAACGCCGCCGCGGCCCTGATGAAGCGCCTGATGGCCCAGCCCGCCACCGCCAAGGCCGAGGCGCCGCTGCTGCGCGAGTGCGCCGCCATTTGCCAGCGCGGCCGCCAGGTCACGCCTGCCTACGGGCAGTGGCTGCGCGGCCTCTCCAAAGACGAGCTGCGCACGGCTGTGCAGCACCTGAAAGCCAGCGCCTTCGTGCAGTACTTCGGGCCGCTGCAATACGACCCGAAGTTCGAGGCCCGCTACAAGACCAGCCCCGCCGCCGCCGATATGATGCTGGCCCTGCTCAACGCCCTGGACTTCGAGCGGCAGTAAGCTGCCGGACCATCGCCGGGCGGCCGACTCCCGAAGAACATTCTGTCCGGGGCGAACCGGCGCAGGCCGGAGTGGTACTGCCGATTCCGCTTTGGCGCAGGAGCCTGCGGCGGCTAGCGCGGCTTGGCCCGCTCGTACTGGTTTGGCCACGGCACGTCGGCGCCCAGCTCGCGGGCGGCGTGCAGCGGGAAGTACGGGTCGCGCAGCAGTTCGCGCGCCAGCAGCACCACATCGGCCTGGCCCGACGCCACGATCTGCTCGGCCTGCCCGGCGTCGGTGATGAGCCCCACGGCGCCGGTGGCCAGGCCCGTTTTCCGCCGCACGCGGGCCGCAAACTCCACTTGGTAGCCGGGCCCGACGGGAATCGGGGCGCGCGGGACGTTGCCGCCGGTGGAGCAGTCGAGCAGGTCCACACCCAGGCCCTGCAGCACGCGGGCCAGCTGCACCGAATCGTCGGCCGACCAGCCGCCCTCGGTCCAGTCGGTAGCCGAGATGCGCACCAGCAGGGGCAGGTCGGCGGGCAGCGCGGCACGCACGGCCTCGGTTACCTGCACCAGCAGGCGGCAGCGGTTTTCGAAGGAGCCGCCGTAGGCATCGGTGCGCTGGTTGCTCAGCGGCGAGAGGAACTCGTGCAGCAGGTAGCCGTGCGCCGCGTGCACCTCGATGACGCGGTAGCCGGCCGCCAGCGCGCGAAGCGTAGCCGCCCGAAAGTCGACAATAACCTTATCGATGCCGGCCTGATCCAGCGCTTGCGGGGCGGTTTCGGCGGGCCCGAACGGCAGGGCGCTCGGGGCCACGGTGGGCCAGCCGCCGGCTTCGGGGCCGACTTCGGCGCCGCCTTTCCAGGGGCTGGCGTGGCTGGCTTTGCGGCCGGCGTGGGCCAGCTGAATGCCCGGCACCGCCCCCTGCGCCTCGATAAACGCCGTGATGCGCCGCAGGAAGGGCAGGTGCTCGTCTTTCCAGATGCCCAGGTCGTCGGGGGTGATGCGGCCTTCGGGGGCTACGGCCGTAGCCTCCTGAATAACCAGGGCGGCCCCGCCCACGGCGCGGCTGCCCAGGTGCACCAGGTGCCAGTCGTTGGCGAAGCCATCTTCGGCCGAGTACATGCACATCGGCGAAACGGCAATGCGGTTTTTGAGCGTGACGCCGCGCAGGGTCAGCGGCGTGAACAGATGAGCCATAGAAAGAGGAAGCTTGCGGAAAAACGACGCGGCCGGGGCCGGCGGCTGTGGTTCACGGCTGAAACGTCGCCCCGGCGCGTCAGCCCTCACAACAGGCAACCCTGCCGCGGGTTTGGTAAAGCGGGCACGTCCTGGCATTGGGCGGACCGGGCGGTTACCCGGAAGTCTGCGCCGAGCGGCAAACCTATTGGGCGCCCCGTGGGTACTAGGATGCCGCGCCATTCACCGCGGAACCGCCTTTTGCCATGCGCACCATTAAGCAGCAGCACCGCGCCGTCAGCGCCCCCATCGACGACCTGGTTACGTACCGGGCCCTGCCCACGCCCGCCGTCGAGCACCTCGACCCCTTCCTGTTTCTGAACCACCATGGCCCGCAGACCTACAAGCCCCACAACCGCGGCCTGCCCTTCGGCCCGCACCCGCACCGCGGCTTCGAGACGGTGACGTTTATCCTCGAAGGCGACATCATGCACGAGGACACCGGCGGCCACCAAAGCGTCATCAATGCGGGCGGCATCCAGTGGATGACGGCCGGCCGCGGGCTGATCCACGCCGAGGTGTCGTCGCCGGAGTTTAAGCGGACCGGCGGCCCGCTCGAAATTCTGCAGCTGTGGGTAAACCTGCCCGCCAAGGACAAGCTGACCGAGCCGCGCTACATCGGCCTGCAGGCCCCCGAGATTCCCGCCGCCACCCTCGACGAAGGCCGCGTGACGGTGCACGCCGTATCGGGCGAGTGGGCGGGCACCCGCGGCGCGGTGCAGCCCCTGGCCGACATTCAGCTGGCCACCATCAACTTCCGGCCGGGCGGCCGGCTCACGCTGCCGATTCCGGCCGCGCACACCATCTTTTTCTACACCGTGCGCGGGCAGCTGCGCGTGAACGGGCAGGACACCGAGGCGCTCCGCCTCGTGGAATTTAACCACGACGGCGACGAGCTGCAGATCGAAGCGCTGAGCGACGCGGTGCTGCTGCTGGGCCACGCCCGGCCCTTCAACGAGCCCATCGTGGCCTACGGCCCCTTCGTGATGAACACCGCTGAGGAAATTCAGCAGGCTTACCGTGACTACCAGGCCGGCAAGTTCGGGCAGTGGCGGGGATAGGCGTAGTTACTCTTATCAAAAACGTCCCGCTGGGCCTGAGCCCAGCGGGACGTTTTTATTTACCCCTAAAAGCATTTGGACTTACTGCGCCAGCAGCCAGGCCACGGCTTCAGGTTCATTATCGAAGTAACAATAGCTGATCTGTTCGCGCGCCGGCGTGGTTACGGCCGCCGAGGAAAGGCGGGCTTTGGCATCACGGGCGCCGAGGATGGCGCGGCAGCGGTAGTTGCCCTCGCGCACGGCGCGCGGCGTCCACTGTTCCTGAATCCACCGCTGCTCGGCGATGGAAAAGGGCGCCATGAAGCGCTGGTCGGCGTACACCTTGCCCTTCTGATACCGCACCAGCCAGGCCAGCACCTGGTCCATCAGCTCGCGGCGCGTGGCCACGTCCGTCACGCTGGGGTGCCACACAATGCGCAGGAACCCCCGGGGGTCGTCGACGAGCCGCCCGGCGCTGTTTTCAAAAAAAGGGGAATACTGCTCCATCTTGCGGGGTAACGGATAAGGGCCAACCGCGGGCTGCCACCGACCAATTGCGGCTTCGCCCAGAGCACTTGCGCCGTTATGCCTCGCCAAAAAACACAATTTCTTGCAAACCGGTTCACTCCGAATCTTTAAGCTCACCTAGGTTAACAACGCGTCTGCTGAACCATATAGCGCGCATTACTTATTCAAACTAAAAAAATAACAAATAATTTGCCTTTTAATATTACCATTTTCTTATAACAATCCGATAAACTTGTAGAATCGTCCAGCCTACTGCTGGCGATGCAACGAGCTGGTTTAGAACATTACCAACAAGTCGGGGCGTGAGGAAGTGGTTTACCCTGTGGGGACTAGTAATAATGACAGCGCTGCGGGCGGCGGCTCAAACGGGCATTGCCGAGCCGCAGCTGGCGCCCTGCGACGCGGTGGTGCAGGCCTTTCTGGACCGCTGGGACATCCCCGGCGCTTCGGTGGCCATCAGCAAGGACGGCCGCCTGGTGTATGAGCGCGGCTTTGGCCACGCCGATCTGGCCCGCACCGAGCCCATGCAGCCCGCGCACCTGCTGCGGGTAGCCAGCGTGTCGAAACCGGTAACGGCCCTTGCCATCATGAAGCTGCTCGAAGAAGGGCGCCTCACGCTGAACCACCGCGTATTCGGCCCCGAGGGCTACCTGCAGGGCTCCTACTACAACGAGGTTATCCAGGACCGCCGCATCTACGACATCACCGTGCGGCAACTGCTGGAGCACACCGGCGGCTGGAACCGCAACGTGAGCGTGGACGACCAGCCCAGCTCCGACCCCATTGACTTCCCGCTGCACGTGGCCCAGGCCATGCAGGTCAGTAACCCCGTGGCCGATTCGGCCCTGGTGCGCTTCGTGCTCAGCCGCGGGCTGAATTTCGCGCCCGGCAGCCGCTTCGCCTACTCCAACATGGGCTACCTGATCCTGGGGAAGGTCATCGAACAGCTTACCGGCCAACCCTACGCGGCCTGGGTGCAGCAGCACATCCTGGCCCCGGCCGGGGTGCGCGAAGCCCACCTGGGGCGCAACCTGCTGGCCGACAAGCACGAACGCGAAGCCGAATACTTCAGCAAGGGCAGCCGCGAGTCGTGCTACGGCAACGGCAAGCGCGTGCCCATGCCCTACGGCGGCTGGAACCTGGAAGCCATGGGCGCCCACGGCGGCTGGCTGTTTTCGGCCCGCGACCTGGTGCGCCTCACCTTGGCCGTGGAGGGCAAAGGCGCCCGCCCGGCGCTGCTGCAAGCCTCCACCATCGACACGATGACGACTTCCGACGAGCCCAACCGCCGCTACGCCAAGGGCTGGCTGGTGAACAAGGACCGTACGACGTGGTGGCACACCGGCTCCCTCGACGGCACCGCCAGCTGCGTGGTGCGCACGGCCTCGGGCTACACCTGGGCCATCCTGCTCAACAGCCGCGCCGTGCCCAACCGTTTCTGGCACGACCTGGAAGAAGTGGGCTGGGACTGCCTGCGCGCCGCCGATGGCCAGTGGCCCGCCTACGACTTGTTTGCGCCCGAGCAGAACGCGGTCCAGCTGCAGGCCAAAGCCCTGAATCCGACGACGGTGCGCTTCACCTGGCGCAACGGCAACGGCACCGACCGCCTGCTGGTGCTTCAGGAAAAGAACCCCGTGGCCGCGTTGCCCCACGACGGCACCAACTACGTGGCCGACGCCAGCTTCGGCCGCGGCGCCACCTTGGGCACAGGCACCGTGGTGGCCGCCGGCCCCGACAGCGCCATCACCGTGCGCGACTTGCAGCCCGGCCAGATCTACTACGCCCGCCTGGTGGAGTACCGCCAGAGCGCGGCTACCGGCCAGCACCCCGTGTACGCCCTCGACGGCAACCCCGTGGTGACGTTCCGCACGCCGGCCTTGCCGCCGGTGGTGGCACGCCGCGGCAAGGCGAACCGCACCACCGCCGCTACCCGCCGCAAACGCGCCGCTAAGCCTACCAGCCGAACCGCCGTTACAACGGCTCGCCCCGCGCCGGCCGCGGCGACTCCGGCCGCCAGCGCTAAGCCTGCGGCCTCGCCTGCTCCCTCCTACTGGTCGCGCCTGCTAGCCGCTGGCCGCGACCTACTAAAATAAGGGCCACACATTCCTGGCAGATTATGAGCGACTTGTGTGGCTCCCTTGTTATTTCCGGATAGATTTGTACTTCGTGACGCTATCCAGATAATGAGCAGGTTTTCGGACGAAGTGTGGCACATCCTGCGGGAGGCGGGCTGGCAGGAAGGGCGGAGCGTCAACACCAGCCCGTACGCGCTGGCCAACGCGTCCGCGGGCTACCCTTGGTCGGGAGCAGCGGATGCTTTTCTGCGTGAATTCGGCGGTCTGCAGCTGCGCTTTTTTCGGCACGATGGCAGCATCAGCAACCTGCAGTTTCAGGTAGCTCCGGCCGTAGCGCACCGCCAGACGTCCAACGCGCAGCAGGAGTTTGCCACCCGCTTGGCGCTGCCCTCCCTCACCGTGATCGGACTGGCGTACGACGAAGACCTGGTGTTGCTGATGGACGGACGCGGGCGCGTGTACGGCGGCGGCTGCGACGAATGCCTCTACCTGGTGGGCTCCGATGGCCCGGCCGCCATTACGGCCGTGTGCCTGGACCTGCCCTTCGAGCACCTGTAGCGCTGGCCGCCAGGGCGTACGGACACTGCTAGCGGTTGTCCAGCCGTTTCTCGTAGCAGAAAAAGCGCAGACCGGGCCGAAAGGCTAAGGTGATTTCGCCCGCGAAGCGGTAACCGAGCTTCGGAAACAGACGTTGCGTGGCCTGGTTCTCCGAGTTGGTATCCACGCGCAACGACGCGAACCCACGCTGCAGGGCCAGCTGCTCGGCCTGCGCCAGCAGCGCGGCCGCCACCCCACGGCCCTGCGCCGCCGGGTCCACGGCGAGGCGGTGGGTCACGATGGCCGTTTCCGCGGGGTCCCAATCCGCCTGGGCGTACTCGGGGTCCTGGTCGGTAGTGAGGGCCGCTACGCCGACCACGGCGCCCTCGGCCTCGGCTACCCAGAGCTGCGCCCGCTCGAGGTCCTGCCGGAATACCTGCTCGTTGGGGTAAGTTGCTTCCCACTGAAAGTTGCCGGCGGCCTGCATCAGCGGCACCACCCGGCGCACAATGGCGAGAATGGCGGGCAGGTCGGCGGCGGTAGCAAGGCGAGTGATGGGCATGAGCAGAAGGACTGAGGCGCAAAAATAGCCCTGGGCTACTTGGGGTAGCGGAGGTGGCCGAGCAAAAACAGCGTCGCGAAATTCCGCTACGCGCCGCTCTGGGCCAATGGACCGGTGCTGCTAGTCCACCAAGGCTTCGGCAGGTGCGGTGGCGGGCTGACGCAGGTGAGCGGTGCCGCGCAATGAGCGGGCCGCCAGCAGCGCGCTGATGACCGTAAGCACGGCGGCCAAGAGAAAAGGCGCGCCGGGAAAGTACAGTGGGGCTTTGGGGCCGGTGAAGTAAGCAAACAGCCCAGTCATCAGCGGCGGCCCAACGATAGAGGTGGCGCTGACCAGGCTGGTGAGCCCGCCCTGCAGCTCGCCCTGCTCGTTGGGCGGCACCTGGGCCGAAATCAGTCCCTGAATGGCCGGGCCGGCAATGCCGCCGAGGCAGTACGGCACCGAAAACAGGAACATCATCCACCCCCGCGAGGCAAAGGCAAACAGCAGAAAGCCCACCGCGTACAGGGCCATGCCCAGGTACACCGAACGCTCCGACCCCAGGCGCGGGTTGATGAAGCGGATCAGCCCGCCTTGCACAATGGCTACCAGGGCACCGATAACGGCCAGTGAACCGCCGACCCAGGCTTCGTTCCAGTGAAACTTCTCCATGGTGAAGTACGACCACGTGCTTTGGGTGGCGTGGGCTGCGACGTAGATGAAGATCAGAGAGCCCACCAGCCCAAAAATCACCGGGTAGCGCTGCAGCTGCCGCAGCGAGCCGACGGGGTTGGCCCGTCCCAGCTCAAAGGGCCGGCGGTGCGCCGCGTCCAGCGACTCGGGCAGCACGAAGTAGCCGTACAGCCAGTTCAGAAACGTCAGCGCGGCGGCCACCATAAACGGCACCCGCGGCCCCCACTGCGCCACGTCCAGCGGCGCGGCCGCAAAGACGCTGAGCTGGGTCAGGATCTGCGGGGCCCAGCGGCTCAGCAGCCCGCCAATGGCCGGGCCGATGATGAAGCCCAGGCCGAAAGCGGCCCCAACCATCCCGAAGTTCTGGGCCCGCTTTTCGGGCGGGCTCACGTCGGCAATGTAGGCGGTGGCAGTGGTCATGCTGGCTCCGGTGATGCCCGCCAGCAGCCGGCCCACGAATAGCCAGGAAATGGTGGGCGCAAATACCAGCAGCAGGTAGTCGAGCCCGAAGCCGAACAGCGAAAAAAGCAACACCGGCCGGCGCCCGTACCGGTCGCTGAGGTTGCCGAGCACCGGCGAAAACAGAAACTGCATCACGGCAAAGGCAAACACCAGCCAGCCGCCGTAGCGGGCCGCGTCGCTGATGGTCCCGCCGGTGAGCTGCCGGATCAGCGAAGGCACCACCGGGATGATGATGCCGAACCCGATGACGTCGACGAGCAGCGTAACGAAAATGAAGCCCAGGGCGGCTCGGCGGGGTTCAACGGCCATGATGCGGGGTCACGTAAAACAAAGCCTCAAGTAACAGATTGCCAACTATATCAACAACAAAATGCCAATATATTTAGCCGAAATTGCTAATTCTCAACACGCTGCTGTCGCAGCCACGCCAGGGCCGCTGCTTCCTCGGTGAAGCGCTGCATGAGGGCCGCCTTACCTTCAAAGTATACCTGCGGCGGAATGATTTGCGCGGCCGGAACCGCCCTGGTCAGCTGCAGGGGGGCCACCAAGTACGCCAGGTAGGTGCGCCCGTTCAGGTGCTGGCCCAGCCGTGGCACAAAGTCGTTGAGCAGCCAAGGCGTGATGGCCACTTCGACGTTGAGGCGGCGGCGCGCGTCGAGGAGCCAGTAGCGGCAGCCGTAGTGTCGGGCGGTTTCGAGCAGGGCGGGGTAGCTGGCGTACAGTTCTCCCTCGCTTACCGCACGCAGCCAGCGCCCGACCAGCATGTCGAGGTCGGGCCGGTAGTCAATCTGCAGGAAAGCGTGGTGGGACATAGGGGCTAGAGGACACTTCGGCGAAGGTACGGGCTGCACGGCGCTTGCGCGGCCGGGCTGGTGCGCCATGGGGTTGACGCGGGCCTTGATTTTGACGGGCCGGAGCCGGTACTTGCCAACTCATCGACATTCCTCTTTTTTATGATGCAAGGTTTACGCACCATCGTGTACCCCGTCGGCGATTTGGCCCGGGCCCGGCACTGGTACACCCAGGTGCTGGAGCAGGCGCCTTATTTCGACGAGCCTTTCTACGTGGGATTCAACGTGGGCGGTTACGAGTTGGGGCTCGACCCGAACGGCACGGCCGCGCAGGGCGGTGGCCCTGTCACTTACTGGGGCGTGCCCGACGCCGCCGGGGCCTACCAGCGCCTGCTGGAGCTTGGCGCCCAGCCGCACGAGGCGGTGTACGAGGTGGGCGGCGGCATCTTGGTCGGCTCGGTGCTCGACCCGTTCGGCAACGCGTTCGGCATCATTCAGAATCCCCACTTCCAACTGCCTGCTTAGCTCTTAAGCGGCCCGATGCGGCCTGCGCCAGTCCTGCCCGGGACCGGCGCAGGCCGCTTTTTTTATGACTATTATCATTTGATCAATAGATAGTTACAGCTAATTTCAATTGCAACCTAACGTTGCTCGCTGTAGTAAAAAAAGCTAGGCGACCCTGATTCTCATTTCCCAACCCTCAACCAGTAAACGCCATGGCCATTCAACGTTATTCCGATTCGTTCGGAGACCTGATGCCGCAAAGCTTTTCGGCAATGATGGACCGTTTTTTCAACGACTCGATGAACGCGCGCGGGCAACTCAACGCCTTCACGCCACACGTAGACGCCTACGAAACGGAGAAAAGCTACGAAATAGAGGCCTCGCTGCCGGGCATGAAGCGCGACGACATCAAGGTGGAATTTCAACAGGGGCGGCTGAGTATTTCGGGCGAGCGACGGATGCAGCAGGAACGCAACGACCGGCGCTACCATGTGCTGGAAAGCCAGTACGGCTCGTTTCACCGTTCCTTCCAGCTGCCCGAGGTAGCCAACGCCCAAGGCATTGAGGCGCAGTTCGAGGATGGAGTGCTGCGCATTTCGGTGCCCAAGGACCAGCAGAAAACCATGCGCCACCAGATCCAGGTACGCGCCGGCCAGGCCGGCCAAGGCGCGGCCGGCGGGCAGATGTCGGAGCGCGTGGGCCAGCAGGCCACCGATGTGCCCGTGGAAAGCGGCGAGCCGCGCCCGGCGGGTGTAAGCCAGCCGCGCGAACCCGCGTACAGCAACGCCACCATGGCCAACGCCGGCGGCGCGGCCGGCAGCAACGCCCCGTCGTGGAGCAGCCCCACCGCGGCGGCTGACAGCTACGGCGACGGCCACCCCGACGACGGCGCCGGCTCGGGTGCGCGCCGCTAAGGCTGGCCTTGCCGATATTTGTACCCGCCCCGGGGCGCTGTCGCTGCTCCGGGGCTTTTTTTGGGTTGTCTTCTTTGCCTTACGTCTTGTTATGACGCAGCTCTGCGCCTCTTTCTCTTTCCTGCTGAAGCGCTCCGGCTTGGTATGGCTCGCGGCTGCGGCGGCCCTCACCGCGCAGGCCCAACCGACGGCCACCGTCACCACCGGATTTTCGTCGCTGGCCAGCACCAACCCTGGCCCCATCTACCGCTCCACGGCGGCCAGCTCCTTTCTGGCAAGCCAATACGCGTACGTGTTCGACAACGCGGAGCTGGCGGCGGCTGGCCTGCTGCCCGGCGACCGGATTACCGCCATTGCCTGGGAAAAGACCAGCAACGGCGCCAGCAACCGCCCCGCCACCTTTCGCATTCTGCTGAAGAACTCCACCCAGACCACGTACACGGCCCCCGCCGGCTTCGCAGACCTGACCACGGGCGCCACCCAGGTCTTCGCCGACGCGGTGTATCTGGTCCCCGCCACCGTCGGTAACGTGTCGTTTCCCTTCTCGACGCCGTTTACCTACACCGGCCGTTCGTTGGAAGTCTTTACCGACTGGCTGCTGAGCAGCACCGGCACCGGCAACCCCTCGACCGGCTCGTTCCTGTGGGCGCAGTACACCGTGCCCGACCGGATCCTAGGCTTTGCTGCGGCCGCGCCGTTTACCACCGCTCTGTCACCCACCAGCAACGGCCCCAGCTCCGTGGACGACCGGCGCCCCAAAACTACCTTCACCTACACGCGCGTTACCGGCGCCAAAACCCGCGTCTTGCTATCGGGTGGCGCCTACCCCAACCCCACGGCGGGCCCGGTGCGCCTGCAACTGAACTCGGCTTTCCGGGGCCGGAAAACCCAGGTCACCGTGCTCGACGCGACGGGCCGCGTACTGGGCCAGCGCCCGCTCAGCGCGACCGGCTACATCGACCTGCAGGACTTGGCGGCGGGTACTTACCTCATCCGTCTTACACTGGGTGAGCTGACGGAAGTGCATCGGGTACAGCTACAGCGTTGACGCCCGGCTCGCCGTTTGCATTCAGCCCTTCTGCGTTGGCAGAAGGGCTTTTTTGTGGTTTGATTGGTCCTCACCAAGGCCGCACAACTCACCAGCACTGTAACCTAGAGCTGCCAGGCTGGCACGGGCATTAGGCCCTTTTAGCGCCGGTTACAGCCATTATGGCAACAAAACCCATTGATCCGCCTAGTATCCGGGTTGGTACATGGTTTGCATCCAACCCTCTGAAAACCAGAAAGAGGAACAACCCCATGAAACTCATAAGCCAGGAATTTCTGCACAACATTGCTCCCCAGCTCAACCTGCTCAACACCCTGGGCGGTGGGGTGGCGCAGCCGTTGGTGCGCGTGCAGAAGCGCGAGCAGGACGTGGTCATCCGAGTGTCGGCCCCGAGCGTGCGGCCCGAGACGTTCCACGTCGTGCTGAACAACAACCGGCTGGACGTTTTTGCCGAGTACCGCCATGCGCCCGACGACGAACTGGTTGCGCCGCTGTTCGTGCACAACTTCCAACTGCCCAACGGCTTGGACCTGACCCGCATCGACGCGGTGCACCGGCAAGGGGAATTGCGCGTGCGCATCCCGTACCAGGACCCAGGCAACAGCCAGCGCGAAATCGACATCCGCTACCAGTAAGCTTTCCGGGCCGCGGCCCACTCGCTATACATAACGCCGGGACCGACCGGACACCGATGGTTTCACCGCCACTGCCTTGCCGCAGTGGCTTTTTTGTGCCCGCCGTGCTGCATTCTGGCGCACGCGGCCAATGCTTCGGTCGGGCGTGCGGCGTTTAGTCGAACAGCGGCCAGAGCAGCAGAAACATGACCACCAACGACAGCAGAAACCAGCGCATAATCTGGCCGCGGAAGTGGCGCGGCAGCAGGTTGCTGAGCAGCAGCAGGGCAATGACCACCAGCGTGAGGTGCCCCAGCAGAAAGGCGGTGGTCTTCACCCAGTTGCTGACGATGGTGTTTTCGGGCTGAAACTGGTTGCTTTCGCCCAGACCCGAGGTCAGCCAGCGCAGCAGGTAGTAGGCCACGGTTTCGAAGGCCACGAAGCCGGCCAGACCAATCAGAAAGACCCGGGGGCCGGAAGCTTCGTTGCGGACGTCGGCAGCCATAGTGGAGAGCAGTTGGAGGCGCCAAAATACCGGTTTGGCGACAACGCGCCCCGCACCCGGGCACGAGTAAGGCTCCAGTTGGCGTTATCTTCGCTCTCCGACCACCCTGTCGCCTATGCCCCGCACCCGCCGTTACCCCGCTTCTGCCGCCCGCCGGCCGGCTCCGCGCCGCGCCACGCGGCAGCCCGGGCACGGCCGCCGGTGGCTGCTGGCCCTGCTGGTGCTCCTGCTGCTGGGCACAGCGCTGTTCTACGGCTACTACCGCCGGCAGCTCAACCGCTACGCCCGCCGGGCCTGGGCCACGCTGGTAGCCGAGCGCCTGACGGGCCGCGAAAAAACGCCGCTGCTTGCCGGCTATTCCGTGCACGGCATCGACGTGTCGTCGTACCAGGGCACCATCGACTGGCCAGAGGTGGCCCAGCACCGGGTGCGCTTCGCTTTCATTAAGGCCACCGAGGGCGTGACGCTGCGCGACCGGCGCTTTGCGCGCAATTGGCGCGAAGCCAAAAAAGCGGGCATCTGCCGCGGGGCCTACCACTTCTTTCAGCCCAACTACGACGGGGCCGCGCAAGCCGATCTGTTCGTGCGCACGGCCGACATCGGCCCCGGCGACCTGCCGCCGGTGCTCGACGTGGAAGCCCCCGAGTTTCACGACGTGGCCGTGATGCGCCGGGGCATTGCCACCTGGCTGCGGCTGGTGGAGCGGCATTATGGTGTGCGCCCCATCGTGTACTCCAACTATAGCTTCTACCGCCGCTACCTGGCCGGGCACTTCGACAACTACCCGCTCTGGCTGGCCCACTACGAAGTAGAACGCCCGGCCCTGGCCCGCGACAAGTGGATCATCTGGCAGCATTCGGACGAGGCATACGTACCCGGCATCCGCGGCACGGTAGACTTCAACGTATACCAAGGCAGCTACGCCAACCTGCTGGCGCTGCGGGTGCCGCCCAAGCGTACCACCGCCAGCCCAGCTCGCCGTTAGCCCGCTTCCACCTCGTTTCTCCGACTCATGCCCCACCTTTTCGGCCGTCTTTTCAGCCTGCTGCTCGCCAGCCTCACCGCCGCGCTGCTCGGCGCCTGCGCCGGCGGGGCGTACACCGAAACCGGCAAGGCCTCGTACTACGCCGACAAGTTTAACGGCCGCAAAACGGCCAGCGGCGTGCCTTACCGCCCCGGCAAGCGTACGGCGGCGCACAACACGCTGCCCTTCGGCACGGTGGTGCGCGTGACCAACCCCGCCAACGGCCGCTCCGTCAAAGTCACCGTCAACGACCGGGGGCCGCACGTGAAAGGCCGCATCATCGACCTCTCGAAGAAGGCCGCCCGCAAGATTGGCGTGGACAAGGCCGGCGTGGCGCCCGTGAAGGTGCAGGTCGTGCGCCGCGCTACCAGCCGCTGATTTCACCTCACTCCTAGCCTGCTATGCGCATCCGCAAAAAAGTAAAATGGACATTGCCCCCGGCCACCACCAGCCGGTTCGAAACCCTGGGCCAGTTCGTGAAAGCCGCCGAGCAACAGACCTGGACCGAGGCCGAAGTGCAGTTCGTCATCGACGAAGTGGTGGAAGCTACCAGCGACGAAGAAGCCCGCGAAATTTTGCTGGACTACACGTTTCGGTAGCCCGCGCAGCTATTTATCAGCACTAAAAAAGCCCGCGGCGCAGTGCCGCGGGCTTTTTAGCGTGTTTCGGTGGCTGGCAGGCGGCCTCCGCTTATTTGTTGCGCTTCTTGTTTTTGCCTTTCGGGTCGAGCTTGGCCGCCCGCATCAGGCTGTCCTGCTCGGCTTTCATACGGACCGTCGTCAGGCGGCCGCTCAAGGACATGTAGTCGCCTTCCTGGAGTTGGGCGGTGCTGCCGTCGGCCAGGATGACCACCCCGTCGGGCTGCACTTTGGTGCCGTTGGGTAGCGCGGTCAGCGCCGTTACGGGCATGGTGTGGCCGTGCTGGGTGTGCATCACTTTGCCTTCCTTCATGGCAAAACCATCTTTCACTCCGGCGGTGCCCATGACGGGACGCTGCGGCACAGCAGCTTTACGCGGGGCCGGGCGCGTCTGAGCTTGCGCTGCCACGCCCAACGTGAGCAGGCCCAGGGTCAGGAGAGTGGAGAAAAACTTCATGGGAGAATGGGAGTAAAAAAGGGTAAGAGAGGAAAGATACGGCGAAGCGGCATACTCGGCAAGTACAACCCATTCGCCCGCTGGTGCGTTTTGGCAACAAACGGACCAACCTGTGTTTTCGTTCATCCCCCATTCACAAAATCATGACTACGAAAGCCCCAAGTGACATTTACCAGCAATTTCACGCCGACGTCAACATGAGCGCGACGGAATTGGCTAAGTGGCTCGAAACGGAAGAATCCAAAACTGTCGGGCTTGACAGCGGCGACGGGGAAAGCATCGGGCACCATTCCGGCCGGCGCATCATCGAGATTCTGGGCAAGAAAAAGGTCGACCTCACGGCCGACGACGAAACGCACATGCACAAGGTGCACAGCTACGTGAGCCGGCATGCCGCGCAGGGCCCGCACAATAAACAGGACGAAGCCACCTCACGCTGGCGCTATTCACTCATGAACTGGGGACACGACCCGCTGAAAAAATGATTGCCTGCCCGGCACGACGGTTACACGGCTACTTGTTATTACTTGCACGAGTGGGTCGGCCCGCCACGTAACCGGTCCGCCTTTTGACAGGTCATCCGATGGACTACAAAGACTACTACAAGATTCTGGGGGTGGAGAAAACGGCCACCAAAGACCAGATCAAGAAAGCGTACCGCAAGCTGGCCCGCCAGTACCACCCCGACGTGAATCCCAACGACGCGGAAGCGGAGCGCAAGTTCAAGGAAGTAAACGAAGCCAACGAAGTACTGTCCGACGACGAGAAGCGTCAGAAGTACGACCAGCTCGGGGCCGACTGGCAGCGCTATCAGCAGGCCGGCGGCCGCAGCGGCGCGGGTGGCTTCGATTGGTCGCAGTACGCCGGGCAGGGTGGCTTCGGCGGAGGGTATGGCGGCGCCGACTTCGGCGACGCGGGTGACTTCTCCGACTTCTTTGGCTCGATCTTCGGCAACATGCACGGCGCCGGCGGCCGGGGCCGCGGCACCCGCCCCGCCGCCGGCCACGACTACCAGGCCGACATGGAGCTGACCCTGGAAGAGGCGTACCACGGCGGCCCGCGCACCGTGAACGTGAACGGCAAAAGCCTGCGCCTGACCATCAAGCCCGGCGTGGAAGACGGGCAGACCATCCGGCTACGTGACCAGGGTGCTCCCGGCCGCCACGGCGGCCCCAACGGTTCCCTGCTCATCACCTTCCGCCTTCGGCCCGACGCGCGCTACGTGCGCACCGGTCACGACCTGACCATGGACGTGCCCGTGAGCCTCTTCAAGGCGCTGCTGGGCGGCGAGCAGGTGGTCGACACGCTCGGGGGGCCGGTCAAAATCAAGCTCAAGCCCGAAACCGCCAACAACACCCGCCTGCGCCTGCGCGGCAAAGGCTTCCCGGTGTACGGCCGCGCCGACCAGCACGGCGACCTGTACCTGCGCCTGCAGGTGGAACTGCCCCAGCATCTATCCGAGAAGGAAAAAGACCTTGTGCGCCAGTTGGCCCAGCTCCGCGGCGAACCGGTGCCTGCCCCGTCCGCCTAACCACCCCGCGCTCCAGCCATGCCCCAGTTTATCACCCTCACCTTCCGCGACTGCGCCACCACCTACGGCCTTTCCGAAAGCGCCCTGCACGAGTTGGCCGAACTGGGCTGGCTCCGCCTGATGCCGCAGCCCGAAGCGCCCGCCGAGCCCCTCATCGAGGACGAAGCCGACCACCTGGCCCGCCTCGCCCGCCTGCACCACGAACTGCACCTCGCTCCGGAAGGCATCGACCTGATCCTGAACATGCGCCACCGCATGCTGCAGCTGCAGTACGAGCTGACGCGCCAGTCGGCCCGCGCCGCCCAGCTCGAAGCCTGGATCCGGCGCCACCCCGCCACCGACGCGGAGTAGGGTGTGAGGGTATGAGGGTAAGAAGGCAGGAGGGTATGAGTTAGGGCGGTTTGAAGGCAGGTTTTCTGGACCCGGGAACGGGATGGAGTGAAAGCCCTGCCCCTCCCAAAATCCTACCCTCTTACCTTCACACCCTTATCCCCTAGTGCCCATTGATGAGCAGGGCCAGCCCGGCGCCCAGCAGGGTGGCCAGCAGCTTGCGCACGTTGATTTTGTGCTCGGGGCTGACCTCGAAGAGGATGGTAGTGGACACGTGCAGGAAGTTGCCGCTGACCAGCCCCAGCAGCGCTGGGTACCAGCCGCCGCGCTCCAGCGGGTTCATGCCCGCGTAGTGGCTGACGAGCACGCCCAGCGGCGCGGCGGCGGCAAACAGCGTCAGCCAGGGCAGCGCCTTGCGGAAGGCGCCCAGGCGCGTGACGAGCACCGCCATGAGGGCAAACGCGGCCGGAATGTGGTGCAGCGCCACGCCGGTGAGCACCGCGTAGAACCCGCCGGGCACCTCGCCGTGGGGATTCTGCACCAGGATGCTGCCTTCCAGGAAGGCGTGTACCGTGAGGGACCCCAGCAGCAGCCACGGCACGCCCGCGTGCGGGTGCTCGGCGTGCACGTGCTGGTGGCCGTGCTCCACGCCCTGCGAGAACAGCTCCAGCACCAGTTGCCCGAAAAAGCCGGCCAGCACAAAGTAGCCCACGCGATGCGCCGACGTGTCGAGCTCCAGCGCTTCGGGCAGCAGGTGCGTAAGCGTTAGCGTGACCAAATAGGCCCCGCTGAAAGCCAGCAGCGGCCGCAGCCAAGTGGTATGAGCCGTGGGAACAAAGCGCGTCAGCCAGCCGGCGCCGAGCACCGTCGCAAACAGCAGCAAAAGGGCTACGAGCATGGAAAGACCCCGCCCAGCCGACCCGGCAAGCAAGCCGGCGGCGGGCTTATTTCTTGAGAATAAAAATCATGCGCGGGCTTTCTTCCTCGACGTAGGGCCGCAGGTTGTAGTCGCCCAGCACCTCGCCCAGCCGCAGACCGGCCAGGTAAAAGTACTCGCGGAACCGTTCTACGCTCAAAGCGCGCACGCGTTCCTGAAAATGCTGCGGCTGGCCTTCGCGGTCCGTAAAACGGATGTCCTTCACCACGAAGTCGCGGTCGAGGTGGCGGTGCAGCTCGAAGGTGATGCCATCGACTTGCTTGGTTTCGTGGGCCACCAGCTCGCGTACGGTGCGCTCGGTGTTCATGAAGTCGATGACCAGTTTACCACCGTAGTGCAGCGCGTCGGTGGCGTTGCGCAGGGCCACCACGTTTTCGGCCTCTTCGTCGAAGTACCCAAAAGAGGTGAACAGGTTCAGCACGAAGTCGAAAGGCCCGTAAGGCAGCGGCGCCCGCATGTCGTGCACATGAAAATGCAGCCGCTCGTTTTCGTAGGCCCGGGCCGCGTCGATGCTCTCGGGCGAGAGGTCGATGCCGGTCACGTCGAAGCCCTGCCGGTTCAGGTAAATGGCGTGGCGGCCCCGGCCGCAGGCCAGGTCCAGCAGCCGCTCCTGGGGCTTGGGGTGCAGGTGCCGCAGCAGGTTGTCGAGGAAGTAGTTGGCCTCGTCCTGGTCGCGGTTGTGGTACAGCAAATGGTAGTACGGCGAATCAAACCACGTACTAAACCACTCCGCCGACTGGGCATAGGTGTGGTGCGGCATGGCGCAGAGGAAAAGGAAACAGGACGGCTAAGTAAGCAGAAATGCGCGCCCCGCAGCGGCCAAAGGACGCGGACGCCCCGGCGCAGCCGCCGGCCACGGGGGCCGGCCCTGTGCCGGGGCGCTCGGGCAGGAGTAGGCGGCCGCAGCCGGGCGGTTAGCGCTGCTTTTGCTCGCCGTCCTTATCGTTCAGGTCGTGCTGGGTTTCCACCGGCGCCTTGGCGGCCGCGGCGTTGTCGCCGCCTTCCACTTCCCGCGCTTCGGCCGTCTGGCCTTCCTGCGCCGTCATGCGGTCGGGCTTGCCGGCACCGGCGTCCAGGGTCTGGGGCACGCTGTGGTCGTTGTCGCTGATCGGGTTTTCGATGGCGCCGCCCTTGTGCTGGCTGGGTGCGTCGGTGGCCATGTCGAAGTTGTCGGAGCTGCGGGTGCCGGGAGCTACCATGTCGACGGACACCTTCTGGCCGGGGCGCCAGTCAGACGGTTCGCTGCTGCACGAAGCGAGGGCCAGCAGAGCGACGGCCGCCAGGCCCGAAACGAGTTTGTTAGAAGTCATATACAAAAAGCGGAAGAAGTTCTCAGTGCGAAGTACGGACAAAACGTCGGTTTAGGCCGCTTTCGGCGCGTCAGGGCTGCCAGCGGCATCGGTCGGCAGCAGGTTTTTGCGGCGCAGCAGGCTCTCGAACATGGTCAGGTCTTTGGGCGCGTTGAAGATGCGCAGCGGCAGGTGAATGAACACGGGCACCCACATGAGCTTGGCCAGCCACGCGCGCCAGCCCGCTACCTGATCGGCCACGTCGGGCTGCTTCAGGTACAGAATGTACGCGTCCTTGCTGCGCTTCACCGTCTCGATCATGTCCCAGGTCATGCCGCGCGGCTGATCCTTTTCGTTGGCGCGGAAGGCAATGTAGCGCGGATCAAACTCGTAGCTCAGGCGCTCAAACAGCACCTTGCCCTGCTCCAGCTGCGTGACGCCCGTGACTTGGGCCGAGCGCAGGAGCACGTAAAGCACCGTGACCACCACGGCCGCGGCCACCCACCACCACGAGAAGCTGACCAGCGCCGGCAGCAGCAGCACGATCAGCGGAATTACGGCCTGCCACCAGTCCTTTTTCCACACGTGCGTGAGGGCCATGCGGGTATACGTCTCCTTGTCGAGCTGGTACTTCTTGGTGCGGATGGCCAGCGGCGAAGGCTGCGGCTGCTGGGTAAACTGTCGGCCCCCGCCGCCGCGGGAAATGGGTGGTTGCATATTGCTTGTTGATGGTTAAATGGCCGTATCGTTAAATTGCTAATCGTTCATCGACAACAATTTAGCCATTCAACAATTTGACAATTCAGAAAGCCTTAAGGCTCAGGTCCAGGATGTCGGCGGAATGCGTGAGGGCGCCCACCGAAATGTAATCGACACCCGTGGCGGCTACTTCCCGGATGGTGTGCTCGGTGATGCCGCCCGAGGCCTCCGTGGGGAAGCGCCCGGCCACCAGTGCCACCGCTTCGCGCAGCGTGTCGGGCGGCATGTTGTCGAGCATGATGCGGTCGATGCCGCCTACCTCAAGCACCTGCTGCACCTCGGTGAGCGTGCGCGTCTCCACCACAATGGGGAGCGGGCGCCCCAGCCGCTGCAGGTACGCGTGCGTGGCCTCGATGGCGGGGCGAATGCCGCCGGCGTAGTCCACGTGGTTGTCCTTCAGCATGATCATGTCGAACAGCCCGAAGCGGTGGTTGACGCCGCCGCCGATCAGCACCGCCCACTTCTCGCAAAGCCGGAAATTGGGCGTGGTTTTGCGCGTGTCGAGCAGCCGGGCCTTGGTGCCGGCCAGCAGGCTGGTCAGGTAGGCCGTGTGGGTGGCTATACCGCTCATGCGCTGCATGCTGTTGAGCACCAGCCGCTCCGCCGTCAGAATGCTGCGGGCCGGGCCTTCCACCGTCAGGGCTACGTCGCCGTGCTTCACGCGCGTGCCGTCGGGCAACAGCACGGTTACCGTCAGCGCGGGGTCCACCTCGTGGAAGATGCGTTCGGCCAGGGCCACGCCGGCCAGCACCCCTTCGTCCTTCACCAGCAGGCGGGCTTGCTTGCGGGCATCGGCGGGTACGCCCGCCAGCGAGGAGTGGTCCCCGTCGCCCACATCTTCAGCGAGGGCCGATTGAATAAAGGCGCGAAGCGCTTCGGGTGTGAGGTAGGGCGGGGTTTGCACGGGTGCAAAAATAGGAAAAGGCCCCGACTTACAGTCGGGACCTGACCCAGCGGAAGGAGAAGAAATCAATGAAGCAAGTAGCCGTTCAATCCATCTACTCGTGCGTAAAATCAATGGTGTCGATCTGCGTGGCGCCCTGCCCACCCTTCATCTTGATGAAGACGCGGTAGCTGCCGCTTTTGCCGGCGTACTTGCCGATGGCGTACCGAATGCCCTCGTTGGAGGAACCCTGGTGCACCAGCTCGAACGTGGCGGGCGAGTTCTTGGCGAAGAAATCCTTCAGCACAAACTCGGCCTGCGTGGCGCTGTAGCTCTGCTTCTCACCGTCGAAGCCAATCTCCACCGTACCGCCAAAGTACTGGGAGACAGCCCGCGACGAGCCGTTTTGAATGGCCGAGCGCACCGCCCCGAACGTGTCGTTCTGGGCATGAACCGTGGGCGCCAGCAGGGCCAGGCACAGCACGGTCAGGGCTCGGATGAATAATCGTTTCATGGGGTAAGCTGGATTGCTGCGGCGCGTATGCCAAAATGGTGCCAATCGGATACGCAAAGCGCCCGGCGCGGATTGATGCGGCGGCGGGCAAAATAGTGAATCGGTGCCGCTTGGCAGCGCCCACCTCTTATCTTTGCGGGCATGAATAAACCGGTACTGTTGGTAATCCTTGATGGGTGGGGTTTGGGCACCAACCCGGCTGTGTCGGCTATTGCCGCCGCCAAGACGCCTTTCGTGGATTCGCTTTTCCAACGTTTTCCCCACAGCCGTTTGCAGGCCTCGGGCGAAGCCGTCGGGCTGCCCGACGGGCAGATGGGCAACTCGGAAGTCGGACACATGAACCTGGGCGCGGGCCGTGTGGTGTACCAAGATCTGGTGCGCATCAACAAGGCCGTGCGCGAGCGGAAACTGGCCGCTATGCCGGCGCTGAAGCAGGCATTTGAGTACTTGCGCCAGCACCCGGACAAAAACCTGCACCTGATGGGCCTGCTCTCGGACGGCGGCGTGCATTCGCACATCGACCACCTGAAGGCCCTCTGCACCCTGGCCCACGACGAGGACGTGCACCGCGTGTTTATTCATGCTTTTACCGATGGCCGCGACACCGACCCCAAGGCCGGCGTGCGCTACGTCAACGACCTGGAGCAGCACCTGCAGCACGGCGCCAGCGGCAAGATTGCCTCCATCGTGGGGCGCTACTACGCCATGGACCGCGACAACCGTTGGGAGCGGGTGCAAGTCGCCTACGACCTGCTCGTGAACGGCAAAGGTCAGCGCTGCACCAACCTGATTGGGGCCATGCTCGACTCCTACAAGGCCGGCGTAACCGATGAATTTCTGAAGCCGCTGGTGAAAACCGGCGCCGACGACCAGCCGCTGGCTACCGTCAAGGACGGCGACGTGGTCATCTGCTTCAACTTCCGCACCGACCGCGGCCGCGAAATCACGCAGGCGCTGACCCAGCAGGATTTCCACGCCTTCAACATGCACCGGCTGAACCTGCACTACCTCACGATGACGAACTACGACGCGACGTTCGTGGGCGTGCAGCCGATTTTCGACAAGGACAACCTGGAGCACACGCTCGGGCAGGTGCTGGCCGAAAATGGGAAAAAGCAGATCCGGATTGCGGAAACGGAAAAGTACCCGCACGTGACGTTCTTCTTCTCGGGCGGCCGCGAGGCCGAGTTCGAGGGCGAGCAGCGCATCCTGCGTGCTTCGCCCAAGGTAGCCACCTACGACCTGCAGCCTGAAATGAGCGCCTACGAGCTGCGCGACGCGCTGGTGCCCGAGCTGCGCGCGCGGACCGCAGACTTCGTGGTGCTGAACTTCGCCAACCCTGATATGGTGGGCCACACCGGCGTGTTTGCGGCGGCCGTGAAGGCCGTGGAAGCCGTGGATGAGTGCGCCAAGGACGTGGTAACGGCAGCCCTTGAAAGCGGCTACGCCAGCATCATCATCGCCGACCACGGCAACGCCGACATGATGATCAACGAGGACGGCTCGCCCAACACGGCGCACACCACCAACCTGGTGCCGTGCATTCTGGCCGACAGCGACTACCGCGGCACCCTGGCCGACGGCAAGCTGGGCGACATCGCCCCCACCGTGCTGGCACTCATGGGCCTGCCGCAGCCCGCCGACATGACCGGTGAATCGCTGCTGCGCCCCGGCAATGCGTAAGCCCCGCCCCTACCGGGCAGCCCAGGCGGCGCTGATCTTGCTTCTCGGAAGCGGGGTTGGCGCCGCTTGCTCGTCGGGGGGCGACTCCGGGGAGCGGCCGGCCCGTCGTCCGGCCGGCTACTTCGATACGCCCGCCCTGCTCGACGCGCAGATCAGCCAGCTGCAGCAGCGGCGCCCGGCCCTGCAGAAGCACGTGACGCTGCGCGGTGGCACCACCGAAACCGCGCAACTCACCCAGCCCAACTGGGCCGACGAGCTGCAGCTGTTTTACCAGGCCGACATCAACAAACCAGCCCTGCGCGGGGCCTATGAGGTCGTGAGCACCGACTCGGCCGGCCTGACGCAGCGCACCTTCCGCCGCCGCCCCGACGTGGACCATTCCGTGGTGGAGCTGAGCGTCACGCAAGCCGGCTCGGTGGTGCGCGAGCTGCGGGCCACGGTGCAGCAGGACAACCCACTGTTCTTCTCGGGCAAGCAGCTGCGCCTCCGCTTCGGCCCCGATGGGGCGCTCAGCAGCTACCAGGTGCTCGGCCAGCAGAAGCTGATCGGCTTCGACACCACGCGCTACGGGGCGCAAGGGCAGGTACTGCGGTAGGCCCCGTGTTGGCGGGGCGCAGTCGTTGCTCGCGACGCTACGCCTCGATCGTTTCTGCTGCGGGCCTTTTGCTCCGCCGCGCTCAGGGCTAGCCTCGTAGCGCAGGCAGACGTGATATCCTCCAAAAACGGCCGGAACAGCAAGGCTACGTCCCCAGCAGCGTCAGCACGATCCAGCGGCGGCCGCCGTCGTTGCGGTGCTCTCCGAGGTAAACGCCCTGCCAGGTGCCTAGCGCCAACGCGCCGTTGGTCACCGGAATGGTAACGCTACTGCCGAGCATGGCCGCTTTCAGGTGCGCGGGCATATCGTCGGGGCCTTCCAGCGTGTGACGGAAGTACGGGGCGTTTTCGGGGGCCGTGCGGTTGAAGAACTGCTCGAAGTCGTGACGTACCGTGGGGTCGGCGTTTTCGTTGAGGCAGAGGCTGGCCGAGGTGTGCTGGATGAATACGTGCAGCGTGCCCGCCTTCACCTGCTCCAGCTCGGGCAGCTCAGCCGTGACGAGGTCGGTGATGAGGTGGAAGCCCCGGCGCACGGCCGGTAGGCGCAGTCTTTTCTGAACGCAGATCATGCGGCGAAATAATGAGGAGGCGAACTGGCGAGCTTGACGCTAGGGAGGCCGGGGCCGCGCAGGTTGCGCAACCAGAACGCCCCCATTCATCACCCCACCAATTTCCCTTTTACGGGTTTACCCGCTCGTAGGCGCCGGGGTCGGGGGTGGCGCCGCTGCGTGGCAGGTTGCGCAGGTCGCGGCTGAGCTGGGGCAGAGGCAGGGCGCGGTTGCTGGCCGGCGAGAGCGTGTCGAGGCGGTAGTCGTAGCGGTTGGCGGCGTTGTCGGGCGTGCGGCGAAACTTGGGGTCCGTGTTCAGTAGGTTGCCGGCGCGGGCCAGGCCGGGCTTGCCGCCGGCGTCGGCCGGGGTGGCGTACTCCTTCGTGCGCAGCACGCTGTTGCGCACCGCAATCTGCCCAAGGTAACGGCCGCTGTTGTCGAACAGCAACTCGTCCTCGGTGGAACCCCACACAATGCTGTTCTCAATGGTCACCGTGGGCGCCACCTGACGCGGCGGGGCGTCGCCGGGCAGCACGTCGGAGAAGGTGAGCGACGCGGTCTTGCGCTGAAACTGCGGCGTGTAGTTGGCCACGGTGCAGTATTGCAGCGCGTAGGTGCCGCCCTGAAAACCCGCCACGGCGTATTCTCCGCAGTTGGTAAAGAGGCAGTTGCGCAGGTCGAAGTCGCCGGAGAAGCTCAGCACGCCGCCCCCGGCAAACCGGCTGCCGCCGCTGGCGAAGGTGAGGCCGAAGCCCGAGATGTTACGGAACGAGGTGTTGTCCACCGTCACCTTGGGAAACGGCTGCTGGGCATCGATGTTGTACACCAGCAGGCCATACGAAGCGTTTTTGATGTCGCAGAAGCGCACCACGCTGCCGCGGCTGCTGCCGGCCAGAAACTGGATGCCACCCCACTGACCCGGAATGTCGCTGTAGAAGGCCTCCAGCCGGTCGCCCTGGAAACGCACGATGCGCCGGTCGTCGGGCTTCACCTCGTCGGCGGGCTGCAGCGTGGGGTTGATGAGCAGGCGCCCCTGCACGGCCAGCACCGCCCCGGCGTGGCAATAAATGCGCGTGCCCTCCTCGATGGTGAGCGTGCAGCCCGGCGGCACCACGGCCGCATCGTAGATGACGTGGGGCTTGTCGTTGCGCCAGACGGTGTTGCAGGCCAGCCGCTCCCCGATGTGGAAATAGGCGTTCTGGCCGTAGGCCAGCAGGCGCACATGCTGCTCATTGCCGTTGGTGCGGAACAGGATCTGGTCTTCGGTCAGGAAGGGCTTGTTCTCGGGCTGCGCGTTCGGGCCGAGCGTGGCTTTGATGAGCACCAGCAGGCTGTCCTCGCCCCGGATCAGCACGTCGCGGCGCACGGCGCCCGAGTCGCCGTCGATGATGAGTTTGTAAGGCTGGCCGTAGGTCCCGGCCAGGCGGATTTCGGCCACCTGTACGGCGCGCTTGTTGCGGTTGTACACCCACAGGCGCTTGCTCACGGTGCGCGTCTGCACGAACACGGTGTCGAACTTGACGGTGTCCTGGGCAAATTCCAGCTGGGCGATGCCGTCGGTGGTGATGAGTTCTTCCTTGGGCTCACAGCCGGGTAGAACCACGGTGGTCAGCAGGGAAAGCAGCAGCAGAAGGGGCAAAAGGTAGCGCACGGAGCTAAAAAAGGCGGAACGGCTAAACGGGGAAGCGGGGGCAAGCTCAATTCAACGGAACGACCAGCCACTCAGCCACCCAACCATCGGGCAATTTAGGAAATACCCGCCTCTCCCCTATTCGGCGGCGCAGGCGGCAGCTGCGGGCTTCAGCCGAGCGAGGGCAGCAGGCCCGTGGTGAACGGCTGCTGAATCCAGGCGCGGGCGGCCTCGGGGTCGTCGAAGTAGCGCGCGTCCGGGCGGTTGGTGTGGCCCGCGGCGTTGGCCTGGCGCACCACTTCGGCCACGGCCTCCCGGCCCGCCGGGGTCAGGGCATTGATGATGGCCACTTTGTCGAGCTTGAGTTGCACGTAGCGCGGGTACCAATGCTTGGCCAGCCATTGCACCTCGGCCGGCTGGGGCGTGGGCACCACCCGGAAGTCGGACAGCCAGCAGCGGGTTTGGTAGCGCTCGGCCAGCAGCAGCGCCTGCCAGTAGGCCTCCCGAAAATCGGCCGGCGAAACCTCGTGGCTGAGCCACTGCAGTTCCAGCAGCCGCAGCCGGGGCTCGTAATGAATAAGGAGCGCGGGAGTTTCGTACAGCTTAATCATGTATCAACACCAATCGTAATAACAGTTTTCCCACAACGGGAACTACCGGTGATTTGTTCGGCGTACCGCGTTTCAATAGAAACGCCGCAACCCGTTGGGGCTGCGGCGTTTTAACGTCGACCAGCAATTTTTTATTTAACGGGGCAGCTCGCCTACCATGTCTTCGGGCCGGAGCCACTCGTTGAACTGCTCCTCGGTAAGGTAGCCCAATTGCAGGGCAGTTTCCTTCAGCGTCGAGCCGTTCTTGTGGGCCGTCTGCGCAATTTCGGCGGCCTTGTAGTAGCCGATGTGCGGGTTCAGGGCCGTCACCAGCATCAAAGACGACTCCACGTGTTTGCGGATGTTGTCCTCGAGCGGGCGGATGCCCACGGCACACTTGTCGTTGAACGACACGCACACGTCGCCGATGAGGCGGGCCGAGTGCAGGAAGTTGTAGATCATGACGGGCTTGAACACGTTCAGCTCGAAGTGCCCGTTCATGCCGCCGATGTTGATGGCTACGTCGTTGCCCATCACCTGCGCGGCCACCATGGTCATGGCTTCCGACTGCGTGGGGTTCACCTTGCCGGGCATGATGGAGGAGCCGGGCTCGTTGTCGGGGATGAACAGCTCGCCGATGCCCGCGCGCGGGCCCGAGGCCAGCAGGCGGATGTCGTTGGCAATTTTCATCAGCGAAGCGGCCACCGTCTTGAGCGCGCCGTGGGCTTCCACGATGGCGTCGTGGGCGGCCAGGGCCTCAAACTTGTTTTCGGCCGTGACGAAGGGCAGGCCGGTGAGGTCGGCGATGTGCTTGGCTACGTTTTCCGAGTAGCCGGGAGGCGTGTTGATGCCGGTGCCCACGGCGGTGCCGCCCAGGGCCAGCTCCGAGAGGTGCGCCAGCGTGTTCTTGATGGCGCGCAGGCCGTGGTCGAGCTGCGAGGCGTAGCCGCTGAACTCCTGCCCTACCGTCAGGGGGGTCGCGTCCATCAGGTGCGTACGCCCGATCTTGACGATGTGCATGTACTCCCGGGACTTGGCAGCCAGGGTGTCGCGCAGCTTCTCGATGCCGGGAATGGTCACTTCCACCAGAATCTTGTAGGCCGCGATGTGCATGGCCGTCGGGAAGGTGTCGTTCGACGACTGCGACTTGTTCACGTCGTCGTTCGGCGCCAGGGCCTTCTTCTCGTCGAGCAGGTTGCCGCCCTGCAGCACGTGGCCGCGGTAAGCAATGACCTCGTTCACGTTCATGTTCGACTGCGTGCCCGAGCCCGTCTGCCACACCACCAGCGGAAACTGGTCGTCCAGCTTGCCTTCCAGAATTTCGTCGGCTACGCGCCCGATCAGCTCGGCTTTTTCGGCCGGCAGCACGCCCGCGTCGCGGTTGGTCAGCGCGGCCGCTTTCTTGAGGTAGGCGAAAGCGCGGATGATTTCCTTGGGCATCCGGTTGATGTCCTGCGCAATCTGGAAGTTCTCGATGGAGCGTTGGGTTTGGGCGCCCCAGTAGGCGTCGACGGGTACCTGTACGGTGCCCATGGTGTCTTTTTCAGTGCGGAATTGCATCGGCTGCAGCAGACTCGGTGAAACGAAGGGAATTGCGCGGGCAAAGGTAGCACGGTGCGCTAAAGCGGAAGTGGATTAACGTGACAAAAGCGCCGACAGCGGGAACTGCTCAACAGCACATTTCCTACAATGTAAACTTGTTTACATAAAGACAATTGGCATAAATTTTCTTATTTGTAAGCATATTTACTTAATTATAAATGATTGATATATAAGCTAATCAGCCGCTTCCCCCCGGCCTTTCAAGCGCCAGAAGCAGAACTACTCATTTTTCAGCAGGCAGTAATGAGAGTCCGTGGACTGGCCAGCGGCGGTCCAGGCGTGGTGGTAATCGTCGGAGCTGCGCACCGGGCGTATTCATGGCCCTACCCATTGAAGACTGGTGACCGTCGGCCCTGGGGAGCACCCAGGCCGCAAGCCGGCTGCTGAAGGTAGCCGGCTTGTGGCCTAAGCGCGTTTTCCCGCACCCGGCTTTTTCCGCCGGCGGCGCGTATACCCTTTCCGGCTTACCCCGCCCCACGCCGGGTTTGTTTTACCTCCAACTCCCTGACTCATGAGCACCATCAAGAAAGTCATCGAAGTGCTGGCCTCGTCCGATAAGAGCTTTGAGGACGCCCTGCAACGGGCCCTCACCGAAGCCAGCACCACCCTGAAGGGCATCAAATCCATTTATGTGAAGGAGCAGAGCTGCGCGGTGGAGGACAACAAGATTGTGGAGTACCGCGTCACGGCCAAAATCACGTTCGAAGTCATGCACCGCTGGCAGCCCGGTCATGCCACCGCCAGCGCGGAAGAGGTCGATGGCGGCGGCGTACCCGATTATTCCGGCGTCGATCTGAACGCGGCCCCCCAGCTGCCGCGGCCGGTGGAGCCCGGCGGTAGCGCCACGGCCCCCGAAAGCGGCGGCGGCTACAGCGGCTAGCGCCAACCGGCTTCCCAAAACCGCCCGCCGGGGCCGCTCCAACCCTGGAGCGGCCCCGGCGGGCGGTTTTTTAGGCTCAAGGCGGGCTTAGCGGAAAGGCACGTCGAGCAGCACCGTCTGGCTGGCGCGGCGGCCGCCCACAATGCCGGGGCGCCAGGCCGGACCGTCGCAGATCAGGCGGATGGCCTCCTCGTCGAGCTCCGGGCTCATGCCGCGCACCACCTGAATGTTCTGCACCGAGCCGTCGGCTTCCACGGTAAACTTCAGCTTCACCACGCCGTCGGTGAGCGGGGCGCCGGGCGGGCGCCGCTGCTCCCGGATCAGGTACTGGCGCAGGGCCGGGTAGCCGCCGTTGGGGAAGGGGGCCAGCGCCGGCGCCGGGGGCAGGGCCGATTTGCGGGCGCTGCCTTCCTCGCGCACCGGCCCCGATTCGGCGGGTGCACTGGCGTTGGCCGCGGCCGGCGCGCCGCCCCCGGCCTTAGCGGCCACGGGCGGCGCCCCCGCCGCCGCCACGGTGCCGGCTACCGGACTTTCGACGGCCGCCGCAGGCGTATCGGCCACAGCTGCCACCGTGGCAGTACTCACCGGGGCCGCGTTGCCGGCCGGGGCTGCGGCCATTTCGCTCTGCAGGGCTACGTCTTCGCTCACCCGGGCCGGCCGGGTAGGTGCCGGGCGCGCACGCCGGCGCGGCGGCCGGGCCACCGCGTAGGAGGGAGGCGCCACGGCCTTGTCCTGCACGGCGGCCTCGGCTACGGGCGCTGGGGCAGCAGGAGCCGCCTCGGCCAGGGGCGCTGCGGGCTCGGGGGCAGCCGAAACGGCTTGGTCAGCCGCCGAGACCGGGGCGGCGGGCTGGGAACGGGCAGCCGGTGTGCGGGCCGTTTGGCGGGAGGCGGCGACGCGCGCCGGCCGCTGCTGCCACAGCCCTACGAATACCAGCAGCAGGACCGCGGCCGCGGCGGCCGCCAGCCACCAGGCCGGCGCCGGGCGTAGCGCGCGGGCGGGCTCGGTGGCTACCCGCGCGTGCAGGCGCTGCTGCAGCTCGGCCAGGGCGGCTGGGCTGGTAGCGGCGGGTTCGGCCAGGTAGCCGTCGAGGGCGTCGGCGCAGAGGGCGCAGTCGAGCGTGTGCCGCTCCACCCGCCGCCGCTCGGCCGCCGGGAGCGTGCCGGCGGCGTATTGCCGGAGCACCGCCGCGGGCAGGTGCGCGGCGGCCGGAGCCGGGGCCTGAAAGTGCGGATCAGCGGGCGACATGCGGGGCGAGGGAGAGTTTGAGGTTGCGCTTCCCGTTTTGCAGGTAGCTTTTCACCTGTTTGAGGTCGTAGCCGGTGGCGGCGGCAATTTCCTGGTAGGACTGTTGTTGGCGGTAAAACAAATCGAGGCAGCGCTGCTGCTCGACGGGCAACCGGGCCATGGCCGCTTCGAGCTGCTGCAGGTGCTCTTCGGTGGGAAAATCGTCATCATCGCCTGTCAGATGCAGGGCCGCTTCCGATTCCACACCAGGGCCGCCGGGCAGGCTGAATTCCACGGTATCCGGGGCGGCTTTGCGGCGGCGCAGCTCCATCAGGCAGTGGTTGCGGGCGGTGGTGTGCAACCAGCTGCTCAGGTGCTGCACCTCGTGGCGGCGTAGGTCGGTGACCAGCTTCTCGAAGATCTGCATGACGGCGTCCTTGGCGTCGGCCTCGTCGCGCAGGTAGCGCAGGCACACGCCGTACACGAGGTGAAAGTAGGGCTCGTAGAGGCGGCCGAGGTCCTGCACGTCGCCGTGCTGCCGGTAGCGCGCGAGTAGTTCGGCCTCGGTCGGAGGCGGCGGCTCGGTGGGCTTAGGGCGGCGAAAGAGGAACATGGGCGGGGCGGCGAATGAAAGGTACGACTTCGCAAGGGTGGTAAAAAATATCGGAAAGGTGATGTGGAATTCCCGGCAGGCCTGCATCCAACCCATAACCTCACCACTTCCCGCCACCGATTATGCTCTGCACGTCACGCGCATTCACTATGGGGGCCCTGGGGCTGGCCGGCCTGCTCGCCGGCACCCAGCAGGCCGCTCTGGCCCAAACGCCGAAGTCCACTGCCCGAACCGCCGCACAGGCTCCGGCCCAGGTCGTTCGGGGCATCATCACCGACAGCCTCAGCGGCCAGCCGCTGCCGGGCGCCACGGTGGTGCTGAAGGGCACCGGCGCCGGCACGGCGGCCGACGGGACTTTTCACCTGCCCTGGCCCGGCCGGGCTACCCGCGCCACGCTGCTGGTCAACGCCCTCGGGTACGCCCCCCGCGAGTTGCCAGTGCGGCCGGGACAGCGCGTCCGCATCGCCCTGGCGCCCGCCGAAAACCAGTTGAACGAGGTGGTGGTAAGCGGAGTGGCGCCGGTCACTACCAAGGCCAGCGTCAGCTATTCGTCGGCCACCGTCACGCAGCAGGAGCAGTCGCTTCAGGGCCGCGCGGCTGGGGTCAGCATCACCTCGGGCCAGGCCGGCCGCAAGGCCCGGCGCGCGGGCAAGGCCGCAGCAGCCCCGGCCAGCGGCTACGCCGACTACACCGGCGCCCGCGCCCGGCGCAGCGACGGTGAATCGTACGCGCACCAGACCGAAAATCCCTTCCACGCGGTGAGCAAGGCGCCGCTAAGCACCTTCAGCATCGACGTGGACGCAGCCTCTTACAGCAACGTGCGCCGCTTTCTGCTGCAGGATGGCCAGCTGCCCCCGCCCGACGCGGTGCGTACCGAGGAGCTGGTGAACTACTTCCGCTACCAGTACCCGCAGCCGGCTCCTGATGATGCCCCTGCGGCCCTGCACCTGGAGCAGGCCCGCTGCCCCTGGGCACCCGAGCACCAGCTGGTGCTGGTGGGCCTGCAGGCGCGCACCGTGCCCACCGCCCAGCTGCCGCCGGCCAACCTGGTGTTTCTCATCGACGTGTCGGGTTCTATGCAGTCGGCTGATAAGCTGCCGCTGGTGAAGGCGGCCCTCGCGCAGCTGGTGCGTGAGCTGCGGCCGCAGGACCAGGTGGCGCTGGTGGTGTACGCCGGGGCCGCCGGGCTGGTGCTGCCGCCCACGCCCGGCACGCGCCGCGCCGATATCCTGGCGGCGCTGGAGCGCCTGGAAGCGGGCGGCTCCACGGCCGGCGGCGCGGGGCTGCGCTTGGCCTACGCCACGGCCCGGCAGCACTTTAAAAAGGATAGCAACAACCGCGTGATTCTGTGCTCCGACGGCGACTTCAACGTGGGCGAATCCTCCGACGACGCCATGGAGCACCTGATTCAGCAGGAGCGGGAATCCGGCGTGTTTCTCTCGGTGCTGGGCTTCGGCACCGGCAACCTGCAGGACAGCAAAATGGAGCGCCTGGCCGATAAGGGCAACGGCAATTACGCCTACATCGACCACCTGGCCGAGGCGCGGCGCGTGCTGGTGCAGCAGTTCGGCGGCACGCTCTTCACGCTGGCCAAAGACGTGAAGCTGCAGGTGGAATTTAACCCCGCCCGGGTGCAGGCCTACCGCCTCATCGGCTACGAAAACCGCCTCCTGGCCGACGAGGACTTCAACAACGACCGGAAAGACGCCGGCGAGCTGGGCGCGGGCCAGCAGGTAACGGCCCTCTACGAAGTGGTGCCCGTGGGTGCTCCTGCAGTGGTGGATGGGCTGAAGTACCAGCCAGTGGCCCCGCAGGCAACCGCCGGGGCCACCGCCACCGAGTTATTGACCGTGAAGATGCGCTACAAGCAGCCGCAAGGCCAGCGGAGCAGCCTGCTCAGCCGCGCCCTGCCTGCCGCCGCCCCGGCCGAGCTGACCGGGGCCTCCGACAACCTGCGCTGGGCCGCCGCCGTGGCGCAGATGAGCCTGCTGCTGCGGCAGTCGGAGCGGCGCGGCACCGCTACCTGGCCCGCCACGCTGGCCCTGGCCCGCGCCGCCCGCGGCCACGACGACGACGGCTACCGCGCCGAGTGCATCCGCCTGATGGAAGTGGCCGCGGGCCTGCTGCCCGGCCCCGAAACCTACGGGCAGCGCTAAGCCGCCCGCTGAGCCGGGCAACCGCCGCTTCTCCGGCCTCGCGCCCTTCGGCGCCGAATCAATGCCGCTGGTCGGAACCGAACACCGGGCGGAAAGCGCCCGCCCCAACGCCCCGGCCGACTCCAACGCAACCATTTTCGCCGTTTCCCGCAGCCCTTTCAACTTTTAGTGGTCTATGACTCGTGCTATCGTTCAATTGCAACTACCGCGGCCCTGCGCCGAGGACTGGGCGACTATGACGCCTATGGCCCAGGGACGCCACTGCGCGGCCTGTCAGCTTACCGTAACCGACTTCAGTCAGCGCTCCGACGCCGAAGTGCTGGCCCTGCTCCGCCACGCCGCAGGTGGGCGGGTATGCGGGCGGTTCCGGGCGGAGCAGCTGGGCCGGGGGTTGGTGCATGCCCCCGCCGCTGCTCCGCGCTGGCAGGCCTGGCTGCTGGCCGCCGCCACGCTTTGGGGCGCGCCGGCGGCGGCGCAGCAACTGCGCGGTAGCCACTCCGGCGGCCCCACGCCCGCCGGTGCCCGAGCCGCCATCCAGAAGCAGCCGGCGGCCGCAACGGAATCAGACCGGGCCGGAACTTCGCCGGATGCCAGCCGGGTTGCGCCTGGGGAGCCCGCGGCCATCAAATCGACGGAGAAGCTAATGGGTCGTGTCATCGACCAGGCTAGTGGGGAGGGGCTACCAGGCGTAACGGTACTCATTAAGGGCACAACCACCGGGACTAACACGAATGCGGACGGCAACTTTGTGCTCGAAGCGCAGCTGCCGATCAACGCAAGCCTGGTGTTTTCGTCCGTTGGCTACAACACGCAAGAGCTGCCCGTACCGGGGCCGGCGGCCACGATGCCTGCCGTAGCCTTAGCCCTGGAAACGCAGCTACTGGTTGAGATGTCGACTGTAGTATTAGGCGCTATCGAAATCCAATACCCTTGGTACTCGCCCCGGGGCCTGTGGTACAACCTCCGCAGCCTGCCCCGCCGCATCACCGGGCGCTGGTAGGCGCAGTGCATGGCTTCCCGCATTTTACACTCACTCACCATTCACTCACTCCCGCAACGGCCCGCTTCTGGCGGGTCGCTGCGTGTCCGGGCGACTCATCCGGCGGCAGCGCCGGTCACGCAAGCAACCCGCTTTACGGCACTGTGGCGCGTGACGGCAGCTAACCAATGCGCGGGTTTGGCCGGCTCTGCCGCGTGGGCGCTGGTCTTTAGCGGCATTTCCCGGCGGCATTCGTTTGGTCTTTGGCGGCCGTCAGTGGCCGAGCGGCCCGGCTGTTCGGCGAAAAATGCCGTATTTCTGCGCCGGGCCCGCCCGCCTCGCTCCGCTATGCCGCTGTTTTACTCCCTGATGAAGCCCCCCGTGCAGCTGGCGCTGCGCGTGTTCTTCCGCCGCCTCGAAATCCGCCACCCCGAGCGCCTGCAGACGCCCGGGCCGCTGCTGGTGGCCGCCAACCACCCCAACACCCTCATGGACCCGCTGCTGGTGGCCGCCAACCGCCGCCGAGGCCAGCTGTTTTTTCTCGCCAAAAGCACCTTTTTTCAGAACCCGGTTTCGCGCTGGTTTTTCGAGCGCTCCAACTGCATTCCGGTGTACCGGCGGCAGGACGTGGAAACCGGCGACGCCCAGATCAGCCCCGACGAGCTGGCGGCCCTCAACGAAAAAGCCTTTGGCCGCAGCTACGACCACCTCGGGCGCGGCGGGCTGCTGATGATTTTCCCGGAGGGCACCAGCATTGCCGAACGCCGCCTGCGCCCGCTCAAAACCGGCGCGGCGCGCATTGCGCTGGGGGCCGAGGCCCGCCACGACTTCCGCCTGGGCGTGCGCATCCTGCCCGTAGGCCTGAACTACTCCGCCTCCACGCGCTTCCGCTCCGACGTGCTCATCTTTCCCGCCGAGCCCATCGTGGTGGCCGACTACGCCGCGCAGTACCGCCAGGACCCCGAAGCGGCCGCCGACGCCCTCACCGAGGAACTGCGCCGCCGCCTGGAGGCTCACCTGGTGGTGACCCGCGACGACGCCGAGGACGCGCTGGTGCGGCAGGTGGAAGCCACGTTCGGCCAGTACCTGGTGCCCGAGCACGACGAGGGCAGCCCCTACGAGGAGTTTCAGCTTACGCGCACCCTGCTGCAGGGCGTGGCGTGGTTTGAGCACCACGACCCCGAGCACCTGCACGAGCTGCGCCAGCAGGTAACCGATTACAGCGCCGCGCTGCACCGCCTGCGCCTTTCCGACGAAGCCCTGCAGCGTAGCTCTTTGCCCGGCAACCGGCTCCGACGCGGCTTCGTCAACGCCCTGAAAGTGCTGCTGGGCTTCCCGGTGTATGCCTACGGGGCGCTGAATAACTACCTCCCCTACATCATTCCTTCCTTGGTGGCCAAGCGCGCGACCCAGGACGTGGAGTTCATTGCCCCGCTGATGATGGTGACGGGCATGCTCACCTTCGGGCTGCTTTACCCGCTGCAGATCGGGCTGGTGCACCGCCTCACCGGCAACGGCTGGCTTACGTTGCTCTACGCCCTGAGCCTGCCGGTTACGGGTTTCTACGCCCTGTACTACTGGAACCGCCTCACGCTGCGCCTGCAGCGGCTGCGGCTGCTGCGCCTTTTCCGCCGGCAGCCGGTGGTGGTCGAGGACCTGCTGCGGCAGCGCAGCCGCATTCTGCAGTTGCTGGCCGAAGCCCGCGACGCCTACGTCAGCGCCCAAACCGCCTCGTAGCGGCAAACGCACTGCGGCGGCAATCAGCACGGCCCCAAAAAGCCAGGCCCGTCCCCGGTGGGGATGGGCCTGGCGCGTTTTAGAAAGCTTATGCCAAAAGGCCAGGCGGGTACTTTGCCCCGGGGCCTGCTTTGCACTACAGGTCCAGCTTCACCCCGAAGCCCAGCGTAAGGATTTCGTGCACGCCTAGGCCCCCGAGGTTGGTGAAGATGCTGGATAAGTAAAGGTCGTTGGTCCCCAACTCGTAGTAAGCCCCAAGGGTGCGCGGGTGCCCGTGGCGCGTGGTGCCGATGACGCGGCTGACCTTGCCGCCCACGAAGCCGCCGATGCGCGTACGCGACGACCACCAGTAGTAGCCTTTCTCGTATTTGCCGTCGCGGGAGTTGTTCATGCCCCGGCTGGCGGTGTGGCTCACCAGCGCGCCCACCGTAAACGGGCGCACCTGCCAGTGGCGTTGCGGGCCGAGGTCGATGGTCCAGGGCGAATAGCCGGCTTTGGCGGTGAAGATGCCCATGGGCGTGATGCTGTACCGGCTAGGTACGTAGCCCCCTAGCACGTCCACGTCGACGCGGCCGCGCAGGGTGGTGTAGCCCACGCCGGCGGCCACCATGCCCTGGCCGGCCGCCGTTTGCACGATGACGTGGTGCGGGCGGTACCAGGGCTGGGCCGTCAGGCCTACGGGCGCAGCGGCGGGGGCACTGGCGCGGCCGAGGGTATCGGGAGCGGCGGCGCGGGCGGGGAGCAGCGCGGCCAGCAGGGGCGGAAGCAGAAGCAGGCAGCGCATCAGTACTGAACTTTATCCAGTTTGAACTCGCCCGCGCCCCACACCGTGAGCACCACGTACTGGCGCTTCTCGAAGCTGTAGGAGTTGATGAAGGGCAGGCCGTTTTCGTAGGGGTAGCCGAAGCCGAAGTCGTGCTTGTGGCCGTTCAGCTCGAAGGCGATGCGCGGGGCATTGCTCAGCGCCTGCACGTAGGGCATTTCCAGCTGCGGGTCGAAGTCGGCGTCGTGGGGCGGCACGTGGCTCATCACCACCTGGCGCTTGATGCCGGGGGCGGGGCTGCTGAGCGCTTGCTGCACCCAGCTCACGTCGGGCACGCGGCCGTTGAAGCCGTACTCGCGCCCGTTGGTATCGACGAAGACGAAGCGGGTAGCCCCGTACTCGAAGCTGTAGTTGAGCGGGCCGTACACTTTCTGGTAGGCCTCGCGGCCGTTGGCCACGTGGTCGTGGTTGCCGATGACGGTCAGGTAGGGCACGCGGAGCTTCTTGAGTCGGTCGTGCACCCAGCGCATCTCGCGGATCAGGCCGAAATCGGAAATGTCGCCGGCAATGGCCACGAACGCCACGCCGCGCTGCTGGTTCACGCTCTGCACGAAGGGCTCGGCCTCCTCGTAAAAGCGCTGCGAGTCGCCGATGAACACGAAGCGCAGCGTATCGCCGCCCATGGGGTTGGACTGCTGCTGCAGGCGCTCCAGGTTTTTACGCGTCAGGTCGCGGTAGGCTTCCGGCGTGCGGGTTTCGTTGGGGCTGAACTCGATCAGGTCGCAACCGGCGAGCAGCCACAGGCCGGTCAGGGCCATCAGGCCCCGGCGCAGCCAGGCAGGAGTATGAGAGGAAGAGGAAAGTTGCGGCATATGGCTGCACAAGGCCGCGTTAAGGGTGTATCGGCCGGTTGTGTCAGCAGCATATACCTACTGCCCGGGCTTTTTGTTAATTAATTTTTCAAAACAATCCAAGTTTAGTCGTATAATTATTTTTAATCTTTAATCATGCGCTCTAGCGGCTCATCAGGCCCTCAAATGTTCAATAAAAACGGCCTGCCTCTTCGCTTGGAAGAGGCAGGCCGTAGTACCTGCCAAGGCCCGCCGAAACGAGCTGGTTCGCCCCGGTGCTACTTGAGCACCTGCAGGGCCTGGCTGCGGCCGTCGGGCAGCAGCAGGCGCAAGGAATACACACCGGCCGCTACTGCCTCGGTGCTCAGTTGCAACTGTTGGGGCTGGCCCGTAAGCTGTACCGGCTGGCGCCGCAGCTCGCGGCCCAGGGCATCGGTGAGCAGCAGGGTGGCGGCCCCGGCCTGGGGCGCCTGCACGGCTACGCGCAGCTGGTTGTCAAAGGGCACAGGGTAGGCGGAAAACTGCAGTAGGCCCGCCGTGGGCCGGGTGCCAGTCACCACGGGCACCAGGCGCACGTCGGCGAGGTACACGTTGTTGCCGTTGTCGTTCAGGTTGGTGAAGCGCACCACCACGTTGCCGCTGTAGCCGGCGGGCAGGTAGGGCTGCAGGTCTACCACTTCCTGGCGCCAGTGGCGCGGGCTGGTGGGGGCCCAGCGCTGGGTAACGAACGTGGACACGGTCGCCAACTGCGTGCCGCGCTTCAGGTAGCTGGTCGGCTGGAAGGTCTGGCCGCAGTCGGTGCTGATGTCCAGGCGCAGCCCGTCGCGGTAGGCCGCGCTGTAGGCCGCGTGCGCCACGGCGAAGTGTGCCGCCACGAGCCGGCCCGCGCCGCCCTGCACGGGCGGGGCCAGCAGGTACTCCTCGGCGGTGCGGTTGCTGTACTCGTAGTCGTTCACGTAGGGCACCTGCCGCCGCACGCTGTCCGGGCCGGTCACCAGCGGACTAAGCTGCCAGGTGAAGTCGCCGTTCGGGTCGATGACCTGCCAGCCGGCGGGCGGGAAGGTGCTGGTGCGGAACTCCTGCACCAGCGGCGTCGGCTGGGCTGCCACCACCGTCAGCAGGTTGGTTTCGGTGCGCGTATCCGTGCCAAAGCCGTTGGTAGCCAGCAGCGTAACGCTGTAAGTGCCGGGCTGCGCAAACTGCACCTGCGGGTTTTGCGAGGTGGCCGAGGTGCCCCCCACGAAGGTGACGCCCGCCGTGGGCGTCACGCTCCACTGCCAGCCGCTGGGCTGCAGCTGCGAGCGGTCCTGCAGCTGCACGGGCGTACCCACGCAGGCTTGCCGACTCAGCACCTCCAGCAGCGCCAGGGGCGCGTCGTTGCAGTTGCTGAGCGCGGTCGGGCGCAGCAGGGCGCGGGTGCGGCGGCCCACGGCGCCGCCCGCGCCGCGGGCGCGCACGGCAAACCACTGCTCACCCGTCACCATGGGCAGCGTGGCGCTCAGCCCGGTCACGGTCATTACCGAGTCCATGTACATCGTGCCGAGGCGCAGCACGTCGTAGCCCGTGACCCCGGGCACGGCGTCCCAGGCCAGGGTGGTGCCGGTGCGGCACACGGCAGTGGTGCGCAGGTTAGCGGGCACGCTCACGATGCTGAAGTTGGCGTCGGATTCGTCCTGCTGGGTGCCGCGGCGCACGCGCAGGCGGGCCTGCCCCGTGGGCGTGGCGCTGGCCGGCACCGACCAGTTGAAGAAGCGCGTGGTGGCTGCAATGCCCGAGGCGATATTCGTCCAAGTAGCGCCGTTGTCGAGGGTGTACTCCAGCGTGAAGGGGTCGGTGCCGGGGGCGGCGTTCCAGCGCACCACTTCGGTCTCGCCGGGCACGAAGCCTTCGCCGCCCAGCGGGTAGGTCATTTCCACCTGCTCATCGAGCACGGTGTGGAGCAGGAAGTAGGGCTGCGTGCCCTGCGGCACAGCAGCGCCGCGCACCGTGAGGGTGTACGTGCCGGCGGCGGGCACATCCAGGGTTACCTGCTCGGCGTTGTTGAGCGTGTCGCGGCCGCGCACGGCCAGGGTGTTCAGGGCCGCGGCCGTGGGGCGCGAGTCGAGCACCCAGGGCTGATACACGGTGCCGTTGGGGGCTGTCAGGGTCAGGTCCAGGTTGTTCACCAGGTTCACGCGGGAGCTGGCGGCGGCCTCGTAGTCGGGCCAGTACAGCATCACGCGCAGCTGCCGCTGGCCGGCGGGCACCGTGATGGTGTGGGTGCGCGTTTGGCCCTGGGTGAGGCTGTCTTGCAGGTAGGTGCGCTGCTCCAGCACGCGCACGGCCCGCAGCGCGTCCACCCGGCCGTAGCCGAAGCGGAAGTCGGGTCCGGCGTTGCCCAGGTCCTCGGCGGTGTTCATCAGGGCGGCCTTGATGAGAGCGGCTGGGGCTTCGGCGCCGCCGTTCAGGGCCTTGTGGGCGTGCATCAGCTGCGCCGCCACGCCCACCACCGCCGGGCAGGCCATGGATGTGCCGCTCAGGGCCGCGTAGGTGTTGTTGGGCATGGTCGATATCACGCTGCTGCCCACGGCGCATACTTCGGGCTTGATGCGCCCGTCGGTGGCGGGCCCGCGCGAGGAGGACGACGAGAGCACGTCCAGGTTCGTCACGTTGCCCACGGTCAGCACGTTCTTGCCGGCCTTGCGGCCGCCCGTCACGTTGCCCCAGGTGGTGCCGGCGCCGTAGCCGCAGTCGCTGGTGCCGGAGTTGCCGGCCGAAAACACGTGCAGCATCAGCGGCAGGCGCCGCGCCTGCTGGTCCATGTCGCGGGCGCCGGAGGTGTAGCCGGCATTGCAGGTCTCGCCGTACGAGCTGTTGGTCACGCGGATGCTGCGCGTGAAGTAGTGGGCGGCGGCGTTGGTGAGGTTGCCGGGGTAGCTGTAGTAGTAGTTGAAGGCGCCGGTGGCCTGCCCGCGGTAGCGCGGGTCCAGGTTGCCGGCGCCCATAATGATGCCAGCCACGTGGTCGCCGTGGGTGCCGCCATCGGGGCCGGCGCTGCTCTGGTCCACGCGGCCCCGGAAGTCGATGTGCGGTCCGATCAGCCCGTCGTCGCCGTGGGCCACGTTGATGCCGCGGCCGTCGTAGCGGCGGCCGGCGCCGTAATCGGTGGCCAGCGCGTTGGCGCGGTGGTTGGTGCGGGCGCGGGTGTCTTCTGGCACGGGGTCGGCCGCCACGTACTCCACGCTGGCCACCCAGGGGCGGGCGGCCAGGCTGGCCAGTTGGGCGCTGGGCAGGGTTATGGTTACTTGGCGCGAAAAGTCCAGCCGCTCGCCCACCGCGTAGCCGGCGGCCGCGAGGCTGGCCGCCGCTTCGCCGGGCTGAATGGTGGGGTGGTAGCTCACCACCACGGCCACGCGGCCGCTGCCGCGCAGGGCGTGGGCCGGCGGCTGGTCCTGCGTGGCCAGCAGGCCGGCGTACTTCCAGCGGGCCTCCACGGGCACCACGCTGCGGATGCCGAAGCCGCGCAGGCGGGTGCGGTCGAGGGTAGTGGGCAGGGCGGCGGTGTAGGCGTTCTGCGGCAGGTAATCGAGCAGCTGCACGCCCAGCGCGGCCAGGGCCCGGTGCTCGGCGGCCGTGGGCAGCCGCTCAAACTGAATGACCCGGTAGTACTTGGCCTGCCAGACCTCGGCAGCGCCCAGCTGCTCGGTGCGGCCGGCGGCCATCCAGGCGCTGAAGTTGGCCGGTGGGGTGGGGGTGCCGCTGGCCAGCAGCAGCCGGGGGGTGTCGGGGGGGGGCGTTTGGGCGTGCAGCGCGGAGCTACCCAGGGCCAGCGCCGCCAACAACAGCGCGTCGAAGTGTTTCATGCAGTCAGGAAAAGAGGCTTAGGTGATGTGGTTGGGGCGGTTAAAATAGCGAAAAGCCCCCGCTCGGCGTGGAGCCGGCCCCGGAATATCCCGACCAGTGGGGCCAAAGCCCCCAGCGGCTTTGCAGGGTGCCTTTGGCCCCGACAGGCCCCAAACAAAAACCCCGGCCGGGTGCTGAAACCCGGCCGGGGCTGCGCCCTTCCGCCGCGCCGCAACTGGCGCCGGGTGGGACTTACTCGTCGAGGTACTGGTGCACGAACTTGATGGCCATGGCCCCCTCGCCCACGGCCGAGGCCACGCGGGCCATGGCGCCGGCGCGCGAGTCGCCGGCTGCGAAGATGCCCGGCACCGAGGTTTCCAGCGCGTACGGCTCCCGGGGCTTTTTCCAGCGCAGCGCAAAGCGCGGATCGGCCACCAGGTCACGGCCGGTCAGCACGTAGCCGCGCGCGTCGCAGAGGAGCACTTCGCACATCCACTCGGTGCTCGGGCGCGCTCCGATAAACACGAACACGGCCCGCGCCGGGCACTCCTGCACTTCGCCCGACTGATTCTGGCGCAGCACCACCGATTCGAGGTGGTCCTGCCCGCGCACTTCCTGGATTTCGGTGAAGGGCAGCAGCCGGATGTTGGGCGTGCGGCCGATCTGCTCGATGAGGTAGGCCGACATGGACGCGGCCAGCGAGGCGCCGCGAATCACGATGTACACGTGCCGGGCGTAGCCGGCCAGGTACATGGCTGCCTGCCCGGCCGAGTTGCCGCCGCCCACCACGTACACGTCCTGCTGGGCGCAGGAGCGGGCTTCGGTGCGGGCCGCGCCGTAGTACACGCCGGCCCCGGTGAGGTGCTCGATGCCCGGCACGGCCAGCTGCCGGTAGCTCACGCCGGTGGTCAGCACCACGGCCCGGCTGCGCACTTCGCTGCCGTCGGCCAGGGTCAGCACCTTGTACTCGTCCTGCACGCACAGCTTGGTGACCTCCTGTGCGCTGAGGATTTCGGCGCCCAGGCGCACGGCCTGGGCCCAGGCGCGGTGGGCCAGCTCGGCCCCGCTCAGGCCCGTGGGGAAGCCCAGGTAATTTTCGATGCGCGAGGAAGTGCCGGCCTGCCCGCCGGGGTTTTGCCGCTCGATGAGCAGCGTCTTTAGTCCTTCGGAGGCGCCGTACACGGCCGCGCCCAGGCCCGAGGGGCCGGCGCCGACCACCACCACGTCGTAGAGCGCCTGCGAGGCCTGCCGGGCCAGGCCCAGTTGCGTGGCCAGCTCCGTGCGCGTGGGTTGGGCCAGCACGGTGCCGGTTTCTGTGACCACCACGGGCAGGTCCTGGGCGGTCAGCCCGAGGCTGTCGAGCAGCAGCGCCGCCTCGGCGTTGGTTTCGAAGTCCAGCCACTGAAACGCCACCATGTAGCCCGCCAGAAAATCCTTGAGCTCGTGGGAAAGCGGCGACCATTGGAAGCCGATGAGGCGTACGCCACGAAACGGCGGCTGGTACTGCGCCTGCCAGGCCCTGAGCAGGTCGTGCAGGGTGGGGTAGAGCAGCTGCTGGGGCGGGTCCCAGGGCTTCATCAGGTAGTAATCGAGTCGGGCGTCGTTGATGGCGCGGATGGCGGCTTCCGTGTCGGCGTAAGCGGTGAGCAGCACGCGCTTGGCGTCCGGAAACAGCGTGCGGGCCTGCTCCAGCAGCTGCACGCCTTCCATGTCGGGCATGCGCTGATCGGAAAGCACCAGCGCCAGCGGCTCGGCGCGGGCCTTGAGCTGGTGCATGACCTCCAGCCCCTCGGCCCCCGAACCGGCCCGCACGATGCGGTAGTCAGGCCGAAACTCCTGCCGCAGGTCGCGGTCGATGGCCGATAGCACCTGCGGGTCGTCGTCGATGACGAGCAGAACGGGCTTTTTTTCCATGGGTGAAGTGGTGAAATGGTGAGATGGTGAACTGGTGAGTTGGCTGTTCGGAAGGCGTCGGGCCGCGCATTTTGCGCAGCCAGATCGTCACTCACCAGTTCACCGCTTACTCCTCCATGGGCAGCCACACGCAGAACTCCGTGCGGCCGGGCACGGAACTCACGTTGACGCGCCCGCCGTGGCTGAGCACGATGCGGCGGGCAATGTCGAGCCCCAGGCCGGTGCCCTCGCCCATGGGCTTGGTGGTGAAAAAGGGTTCGAAGATGTGCGGCAGCACGTCGGGCGGAATGCCCGGGCCGTTGTCTTCGATGCAGACCTGCACGAACTCGCCCGTGCGGCGGGTGCGCAGGGTGATGACGCCCTCGGCCGGCAGCACGTCAATGGCGTTGTCGAGCAGGTTGGTCCACACCTGGTTGAGCGCGCCGGGCTGCGCCAGGATGGTGAGCAGGCCGGGGGCGTAGTCGCGCACGACGCGGATGCGGTGCTGGCGCAGCGGGTAGCTGAGCAGGGCCAGGGTGCTGTCCAGCCCCCCGTGCACATCGGTCAGCACCGAGCCCGTGCCGCGGTCCATGTGCGAGTAGTCCTTCACGTTGTGCACCAGCTCCGAGATGCGCCGCGCCGCCTCCTGCACGTCGCGCACCAGCTGGCGGCTGGTCAGCTGGGCTTCCAGCCAGCGCAGGGCCGGGCGCCGGGCCGCGGCGGGCAGCCCCGCCAGTACCGGCCCGAGCACGTCGGCGTCGAGGCCGCCGCTGAGCAGGCCGGTGGCCAGCCCGTGCACGTCGGCAATGCCCTGCCGGATAAGCCAGTCCTCCAGCTCTTCCTCGCAGTCGGCTTTTTCAAGGGCCGAGAGCGAGGCGCCGGGCAGCGTGGAATGGCTGGCGAGTACAAACAGGGCGGGCAGCTGCTCGGCCGTCGCGCCGGCGGCTACCAGTTCCTGCAGCAGCATCGGCTCGGCCCCGTTGCGGTCCGACAGCTCAGCGGCCGAGCGGCTGATGGCCGCGGCGGGGTTGTTGAGCTCGTGGGCCAGCCCGGCCGAGAGCTTGCCCAGGGCCCGCAGCTTGTCGTCGCGCTCCTGGGTGCGGGCTTCCTCGCGCACCCGGTCGCTCATCAGGCCCACCAGGCGCTGCACCAGTTCGGGGCTGATGCGTTCCAGCTCCGGAAAATGGTCGCGGTGCAGCATCAGCAACTGCGCTTCGCTCGTCACCACGCCCAGGGCCATGGCTTGGCGCAGGCGGGAGTAGGGCAGCACGCCGGTTATCTGCGGCGCCTCGAAGCGCAAAAACGGTTCGCGGTGCCCGTTCTGCTCGCGCCAGAGCTGCACGGCGCCGCGCAGCAGGATCAGCAGGTGGTCGGCCGGGTCGCCGGGCCGAAACAGCTCGGTGCCCGCGGGCGCATCGCGCGGCTCGCCGTGCGCCAGCAGCCAATGGAGCACATCGTCGGGCAGGCCCTGCAGGGTCGGCACCGCAGTTAGATCTTCGGTGGTAAGCGTAGCGGCAGTAAGCATGGCAGTCGGGCTTAAAGGTCTGACACGAAAGCAACTGCCCCGCGGTGGCGGGGACTGCTAAGGTAGACGAACGGCGCCGGGTTTTACTTTTCGGCGCCTTCATAGGGGCTGGCGGCCGGGCAGCAAACGGCCCCGCCCCACCCGGCCGCATAGCCGGAAAGGAGCGGGGCCGCGGGGGCACCGAGGCGCGGGCCGGCGGGCTACTGCCCCGTCCCCGTCGGGGCGGCTTCGCCGCAATTGTCGGGCTTCAGGTCCGCGTTTTTCTTTTTGTAGGTCGACTCGGTGACTTCCGTAAAGACCATTTTTACGGTCATCAGGCGGGTTTTTACGTCGCCCTGGATGTAGTACACCTTGCCGGGCTCCAGGTTGAGCTCAAACTTGTCCTGGTCGGGCAGGTTCAGGCCGCCGGCCACGGAAGTAAAGGCGGTCTGGCCCGGCTTGAGCGTCGTCACGAAGTAGCGCTTGTTGCTCAGGCGGCACAGCTCGGCCCCGTTGGCCCGCACGGTAAAGTTGGTCGCGGCCTGGGCCAGCATGGGCGGCCGGTAAAACACGACGGTGGCCATGTCGGCCTTGGGGGTGGGCACAGTGCCCTGGGCGTAGCCCGTGCTGGCTACGGCTGCCAGCGCGGCGGTGCAGAGAAAATAACGCATGACGGTTGAGAGGGAAGGCGTGAAGAAATCCTGGGTGAAGATAGAGGCTGGCCAGCCGGCTGGTGCTGTCAATCCCCCGAATTTGTGATTTAGCCAAGACACGCCTGACATATTCATGTAGTCATCCGACTTCAAACGCCGCTTGCTCAGATGCTTAGGGTTGCGCCGCGCGCCCGCCGAGCTGGGCTTCCACCGCTTTCAGGCGGGCTTCCAAGGCGGCCGCCCCGGCGGTGGTTTGCGCCTGCTGCTGACGCAGCTGGGCCTGCCCGGCAGCCACCTCGGCCCGCAGCGCCTCTATCTGCCGCTGCTGTTCCTTGAGCGCCTCCACGAGCACCGGCGTGAGCTGGGCGTAGTTCACGGCCTTGAGCCCGTCGGGGCCGGTGCTGACCAGCTCGGGGTAGATTTGCTCCAGCTCCTGGGCGATAAAGCCGAGCTGCTCGCCCTGCGGGCCTTTGCCCGCCCGGAACCGGTAGCGGCGGCCCTGCAGCGCCAGCACGCCGGCCAGGGTCCCGCCGAGGGGGCGCACGTCGGTTTTCAGCCGCTGATCGGAGCTGGAGGCCACCACACCGTGGAGCGTCAGGTTGCCGTTGACGGCCATACCCCCTTCGGAATAGATGACCACTTTGCGGTTGGCAGCGGTGGTGCCCGCCCCCACGATGTTCAGCGCGTCGGCCGTGATGTTGCCGTAGCCGATGGTGCCGGCCTGAGCCTGCTTGCCGCTGACGTTGGCCCCGAACTCCAGGGTATTGGCGCCGTTGATTTTGACGCTGCCGTCCACGTGCAGCCGGGCCTGCGGCGAAGTCAGCCCCAGGCCCACGTTGCCCTGGGCGCTGATGTCGAGCGAGCTGGTGGGCGCGCCGGGCCGGATGCGAAAGGGCAGCAGGCTGCCGTTGGTCAGGTCGCGCACGAAGAAGTTGGCCTCGTTGCCGGCCACGTCCCAGGTTTGAGTACCCCAGCCGCCGGCACCGAGCTGCTCCAGGCGCACGCCCGGCGTGTTGCCGTTGACCACGCGCAGGGTGGTGCCGCTGCCCTGCGCGCCGCCCTGCGCGGTAACCCCGCCGGCCCCGTGCAGCTCGATTTTCTGGTTGCCGGTGCCGGTACCCGCGCCCACGATGTTGAGCGCGTCGGTGGTGATGTTGCCGTAGCCGATGGTGCCGGACAGCGGGCCCTTAGTGAGGATGCGGGCCCCGAACTCCAGGGTGTTGGCGCTGTCGATTTTGGCATTGCCGGCCACGTGCAGCCGGGCTTGCGGCGAAGTCAGCCCCAGGCCCACATTACCGCTGGCGCTGATATCGAGGGAGCTGGTGGGCGCGCCGGGCCGGATGCGGAAGGGCAGGCGGGAGCCGCCCGTCAGGTCGCGCACGAAGAAGTTGGCCTCGTTGGCGCCGATGTCCCAGGTCTGGGCCGTAAAGCCGCCGGCGTTGGTTTGCTCCATGCGCAGGGCGGGCGTGTTGCTGTTGCGCAGGTGCAGCAGCAGCCCGGGCGAGGTCGTGCCCACGCCCAGGGCCCCGGCGGTGCTCAGCCCGCCGTTGAACGCGGCCACCCCGCTGAAGGTGCTGGTTCCACTTACGTTCAGGGCCCCGGTGGTGGTCAGCGCCCCGGTGAAGTAGCCGGCCCCGGCCACGTGCAGCCGGTGCTGCGGGTCCATCAGGCCGATGCCCACGTTGCCGAGGTAGTTCCACATCAGCACCGATTCACGGGCCCCGCCGCGGTTGATGCCCAGCACGCCGCTGGTGTAGCCGTAGAGCACCGGCCCGTCCACCGTCTGGCCCAGCCAGTTTTTGCTGCTGAAGCTGGCCCCGTACCAGCCCAGGCCGTGGTTGCCGTCGGAGGCGGAGCGGAGGCGCAGGTCGTAGTCGTCGAGGCCCAGGTTCTGGGTGGTCTGGGCCTGGGCCAGACCAGCCGGGAGGCCGGCCAGCAGAGCGATGGTTAGCGGTAGTGCGGAGAAGTGTTTCATAGCCGGGCAGATGACTTGGCGAAAGTAACAGCCGGTCACTATTCCTGGCCCGATTTGTATGCTGTCAACGCCTTTTGGGTAGTCAGTCCGGGTTGCCGCACGAAACGCCGTCCGGTGACGGGCTGCGCCCAATGTTGCGAAGCCCACCACCGGGCCGGCGGCCTAGTTGCCCACGCGGGCGCAGGTGCAGTACAGGCGGATGCTCCGGTCGCCGTTGGCTTTGTTGCGCACGTACATGGTCCAGGTGGTTTCCGGGTTGGTGGTATCGGGGCCGCTGTAGTAAATCTCGATGTCGTAAGCGGCGGTGTTCCAGTCGCGGTGGCCGCCGCCGCCACCCAGCAGCTTGTAGCCGCTGGGGCAGCCGACGCTCAGCGTGTAGTACGAGTTGGGGTCAATGGAAAAGTTATTTTCCATTATCCGGTACCCCAGGTACACCGTGCCGCCCACCGTGGCGTTGCCCGTGACGGTGGCGGCCCCGCCCACGGCGAGCGTGCCGCTGGTCTTCACGTTGCCGCTCACGTCGAGGGCTTCGGTGGGGCTGCTGGTGCGGATGCCCACGTTGAAGTTGGCGGGGTTGAGCAGCAGGTTGCCGGCCGAGTTTTCGAGCACCGTGTTGCTGCCGCCGGCCGTGCTGGGGCGCACGATGAAGTTCGAGCCGTTGTGCTCCAGCTTGAGCGAGTGCGCGGTGCTGGCACCGGTCAGCCCGACGACCAGGCCGCTTTTGGTGCCCGCGGCTTGCACCGCCAGTTGGTAGCCCGTGCTGGGCACCTGGCCCACGCCCACGTTGCCCGCGTTGTCCACGCGCAGCCCCTCGCTGCCGCCGTCGTTGCTCAGCCACTGGTCGCCCAGCTGCACGTTCTGGGTGGCGGTGTGGTTGCCCAGGTTGTCGGCCCCGCCGGTGGGCAGGCTCACGCTGCCGCCGCTGGTCAAGCTCAAGGTGGTGCCGCTCAGGCTCAGGGTCTGCAGCTCGTTGGTGCTGGAGGCATCGGGCAAGGCAACCGAGCCGCCGCTGGTGAGGCTCAGCGTACCGGCGCTCAGGCTCAGGGTTTGCGCGTCGGCGTCGGTAAACGAGCCGCCGCCGTTGCTCAGGGTTACGGTGGTGCCCGTTTTGCTCAAGGTCTGCAGCTCGTTGGTGGCCGAGTTGTCGGGCAGCGTCACGCTGCCGCCGTTGGTGAGGCTCAGGGTGCCGCCGCTGAGGCTGAGCGTCTGCGCGTCGGTGGCCAGCGGGGCGGTGCTCAGGTTGCCGCTGGCATCGGCCGTCACCATGCGGGTGCCGGTGCCGGCCAGCCCGGCCAAGCGCACGGTGCTGGCGGCGCCTTCCACGTGCAGCGTGGCGGCCGGGGCGGTGGTGCCGATGCCCACCTGCACGGCGTTGCTGCCGGTGCCGCCCAGCACGAGGCTGTTGCTCTGGCTGACTTTGGCGTTGTAGCCCAGGGCCGTGGTGTTGGTCAGACTGGTGTTGCCGTTGGCCGGGCCAGCGTTGAAGCCCAGCGCCGTGTTGGCCGAGCCGCTGATGTTGCCGGCGCCCGCAGTGCCGCCGACGAATGTGTTGAGCAGGCCCGTGCTGGTGTTGAAGCCCGCCGACGCGCCCAGCAGCGTGTTGCCGTCGCCGGAGTCGTTGGCGTAGCCGGCCTGGTAGCCGAAAAAGGCGTTGCTGTTGCCGGTTTGGTTTCTGGTGCCGGCCTCGCCGCCCACGAAGGCGTTCTGCAATCCGTCGGTGTTAGCGTAGCCGGCCCGGTAGCCCACAAAGGCATTAGCGTTGCCCGTGTTGAGCCGGCCGGCTTCTGCCCCTACGGCCGTGGTAGTGCTGCCGGTGTTGGCCGCGCCGGCCCGTTAGCCCAGCAGCACGTTGTCGCTGCCGCTGTTGGCCAATTGGCCGGCCCAGTAGCCGGCGTGGAGGTTGCGGCTGCCGGTGGCGCCGTTGCCGGCCAAGTAGCCCAGGAAAATGTTGTTGCCGGCCGTATTCTCGCCCAGGTTCAGGCCACCGTCGGCGCGCACGCCCACGCCGCTGATGCTGCTGCCCGTACCGGTGAGGGCGTGGCCGGCTAGATTCAGGGCCTGCGTGGCGGTGTGGTTGCCCAGGTGGTCGGCTACCTGGGTGGCGGCCGGCAGCAGGCTCCAGCTCGTGCCGCCGTAGATATACAAGCCGGCCGTCTGGTCGGTCTGGTACACCATGAGGCCCGCGGCCGGGCTCTGGATGGCGTCGCGCTGCGCCTGCGTCAGGCGCGGCAGCAGCAGGCCCTTGTTGGTGGTGCTCAGCTCCAGCAGGGCCGAGGCATCGGGCGTGGTGGTACCGATGCCCACCTGGGCCCGGGCCGCCGGGCCGAGCAGGCCCAGCCCCAACACCACGCCGGGCACGCAACAGGCGCGCAGAAAAAAGTTGGGTAAAGCTGTTGTCATAGCGGGCCAGAAGCTGGTAAGTAAGCCGGGATTAATCCCGTAAAGCTACCGGCTCGGCCCGCAACATCCCTAGTAAATTTCTGCCAATACAGGCCGGGGCTACTTGACAGGCTGCACCAACTCACTGGCCCGCTGCCGGTAGTGCCGGTAAAACACCCGGGCGAAGTAGGCGGCATCCTCGTAGCCCACGGCAAAGGCCGCTGCCGCCACCGTGGCCGCCCGGCCGGAGAGCAGCAGCTCACGGGCGCAGTCCAGGCGCAGCAGGCGCAGGTACACGGCCGGTGTGAGGCCCGTCAGCTCCTTGCACTTGCGGTACAGCGTCCGCTCGCTGAGGCCAATGAGCCGCGTAGCGCCGGCAATGGTAAACTGCGGGTTGTCCATGATCTGGCCCGCCACCTGCCGGAACTGGCGCAGCAGCAGCAGCTCCTCGTCGGAGTACTCCCGGCCCTGCATGGGCAGCAGCAGCAACGACGGGGCGGAAGGCTTGGGGGGCATGGGCGGCAAAGCAGGAGAAGTACCGCTGCAAAACTCGCGGTGCCCCGCGCCGGGGCCTAGTAAATTTCTGCCAATCCGAAAAACCCCGGCGCCCGGGGCAGCGGCGGCACCCGCCAAAAACCCCGTTCTTGCCAAACTTTTTAGCATCCAAAAGCATTCTTTTCTTTTACCCTGCTCCCGCTAAATGGCCAAGCTCAAGACCCTATACTTCTGTCAAAACTGCGGCGCGCAGTCGGCCAAGTGGATCGGCCGCTGCCCCTCCTGCAACGAGTGGAATACCTACGTGGAGGAGGTGGTGCAGAAAGAGGAAGTAACGCCTGCCAACGCCTGGAAGGCCTCCACCTCGGTGGGCGGCACCAGCAAAGCGGCCAAGCCCAAACCCCTGGGCGAAATTCTCTACGAAGAAGAATCCCGCCTAAACACCCACGACGGCGAGCTGAACCGCGTGCTCGGCGGCGGCCTGGTACCCGGCTCCCTGGTGCTCATCGGCGGCGAGCCGGGCATCGGCAAGAGCACCCTGATGCTGCAGATTGCCATGCAACTGCAGAACCTGCGCATCCTGTACGTATCGGGCGAGGAGAGCGAGCAGCAGATCAAGATGCGCGCCGAGCGCATGGGTCAGCAGCACGCGGGCCTTTACATCCTCACCGAGACGAGCACCCAGAACATCTTCAAGCAGATCGACGCGCTGCAGCCCAACGTGGTGGTGGTCGACTCCATTCAGACGCTGCACTCGCAGCTGGTGGAGTCGGGGCCGGGCTCGGTGAGCCAGGTGCGCGAGTGCACCACCGAGCTGCTCAAGTACGCCAAGGAAACCGGCGTGCCGGTGCTCCTCATCGGGCACATCACCAAGGACGGCTCCATTGCCGGCCCCAAAATCCTGGAGCACATGGTGGATACGGTGCTGCAGTTCGAAGGCGACCGGCACCTCACGTACCGCATCCTGCGCACCATCAAGAACCGCTTCGGCAGCACTTCCGAGCTGGGCATCTACGAGATGCAGGGCACGGGCCTGCGGCAGGTATCAAACCCCTCCGAAATCCTGCTCTCGCAGCGCGACGAGCAGCTCAGCGGCGTGGCCATCGGGGCTACGCTGGAAGGCAACCGCCCGCTACTGGTGGAAGTGCAGGCCCTCGTGACGCCCTCCACCTACGGCACGCCGCAGCGCAGCAGCACCGGCTTCGACAGCAAGCGCCTGCAGATGCTGCTGGCCGTGCTGGAAAAGCGGAGCGGGCTGCGCCTGGGCCAGCACGACGTGTTCCTGAACATCGCCGGCGGCCTGCGCCTCGAAGACCCGGCCCTCGACGCGGCCGTGTGCGCGGCCGTGGTCAGCTCGCTGAACGACATCCCGGTGCCCGGCAACGTATGCCTGGCGGCCGAAGTGGGCCTGAGCGGTGAAATACGGGCGGTGAGCCGGCTGGATCAGCGCCTGTCGGAAGCCGAGAAGCTGGGCTTCCGCGAAATGTACATCTCGCAGTTCAACGGCCGGGGACTTGATCTGGGCCGCTTTGGACTAAAGGTTCACCCGGTAGGACGACTCGATGAAGTTTTGAGTGGTCTATTCGGGTAAGGCTATGAAATGCTGCTCTCACCCGAAAATGTGAGGCGCCGGATTGGACTTTCAGCACGGAATAGACTTATCTTCGGTGCAACAATTGTCTTTTCCCGCGAAACGCTTGGCCCTCCCAACCTAGGGGCCGGGCGCGCAACGGGGCGGCCTCGGCCGCGTATGAGAGTTGTCGTTCGCATTGCCTCACCCCGATACCTAGCCGCCGATGTCTTTCGCCTCCCACTTTTCCGCCCTGAGCCTGCTCACGGCCGCACTGCTGGCGCCACTGCTAAGCCAGGCCCAAAGCACCGTGGTGCTCACCGGCAAAATCAACGGCAAAACGGCGGATACGGTGGCGGTGTCGGTGCGCGAACACCCGCTCGACCCCAAGGAGCAACTCACCTACGCCCGCGTCAACGACAAGGGCGAGTTTCGGCTGGCGCTGAAGGTGGAGGGCCCCACCAAGGCCGACCTGGTGTACGGCGACGACGTGGCGGGCCTGTGGCTGGAGCCGGGCACCAACATGGACGTGCGTTTCAAGGGCGAGGACCTGGCCACGTCGGTGAAGTTCAAGGGCAAGGGCGCCGAGGCCAATACCTACTTGGCCGACTTCGATGAGAACTTCGTGGAAAACGACGGCTTTCAGGTGCTGCCCGACAACATCAGCCTCTACGAAGCCCCGTTTCTGCAATTCCTGGACTACCGCCGCAAGGAAGAGCAGAAGTTTTTCAAGAACGTGGAAGAGGACCAGGCCGTGTCGCCGGCTTTCCGCAGCTACGTGAAGGCCGAGCTGGACTACAGCTACGCCAACGACCGGCTCACCTTCCAGGACCTGCGCGAGCAGGTGGTGGCCACCGAGGGCCGCCTGAAGATGTCGCCGACCTACTACGACTTCCTCAACGACGCGGCGCTGATCAATAACGAATCGGCGCTGCAGAACGAAAACTACCAGGAATTCCTGCTCAACTACGTGCACTACGCCGCCGGCGCGGCCGGCCACAAGAAAGGCGACCCGGAATTCTACCAGGTGTGCTATAACCTGGCGAAGGACAAGCTGCAGGGCCCGGCCAAGGCCATCGTGATGGGGCGCGTGCTGCAGGAGTCGTTCCGCTTCGGCCACGTGAAGCAGTCGGCCGCCATGCTGGAAGACTTCCGCGCCGCCGTCGACAAGACCAACAAGTACTACCCCGTGCTCAAGGCCGACTTCGACGCCCACAAGGACTTCGCCATCGGCTCGCCGGCCCCCGACTTCAAGCTCGTCTCGGCCCAGGGCGACACCGTGTCGCTGCGCGACTTCCGCGGCAAGCTGGTGTACCTGAACTTCTGGCGCACCACCAGCGGCCTGTCGCTGCGCGACCTGCCCTACGCCCAGGAGCTATCCAAGAAGTTCAACGGCCAGAACATTGCCTTCGTCAACATCGCGCTGGACGAGAACGAGCCGGCTTGGAAGCAGCTCGTGGTCAGCAAGAAGCTCGGCGGCACGCACCTGCGCGCTGCGGGCGGGCAGCGCGGCCCCCTGGCCCGCGCCTACATGCTGCAGGAAGTGCCCGCCTATTTCCTCATCGCCGAGGACGGCACTTTCCTGAACACCAAGCCCAAACGCCTGAGCAGCCGCGCCGCCATCGACGAAATCAAGGAATCGTTCGGCAAAGCCTCGACCTACAGCAGCACACTGCCCGCCGGCAAGTAAGCCGCAGCTCCCGGCAGCCCCTACGATGTGGTGCCACGGCCCGAAGCCGTGGCACCACTGTTTTTTAAGATGCCGGCACTAGCCCGGACTCACACCACGCGGGCGGGCTGCTATTTTTACCTGGCCGAACAACCTAATGCCCGCTTACCGGGTTTGGTTGCGGAATCCACTTTGCCCGTCCGACGTTCGTCAGCCATGCCCCAGCTCAAAGCCTCCGCAGTCCGGGACGGGCTCAATTTCCTCTCCAAGCTCACCCCGCTGCGCGCCCTGAACGCGGCGCAGGTGACGAGTTCCTACGTGCTCAGCCGGCTCACCAAAAAGTCGCGGGCCTGGGGACTGCCGCTGGCCGTGAGCCTGGAGCCCACCACCTCCTGCAACCTGCGCTGCCCGGAGTGCCCCAGCGGGCTGCGCTCTTTTACCCGGCCCACCGGCATGCTACATGATGATGTGTTCCGGCGCACCATCGACGAGCTGGCCCCGCGGCTGTGGTACCTCACGTTTTACTTCCAGGGCGAGCCGTACCTGCACCCCCAGTTTCTGGACATGGTACAGTACGCCTCGCGCAAGAAAATCTACACGGCCACCAGCACCAACGCGCACTACCTGACCGAGGCCAACGCCCGCAAAACCGTGGAAAGCGGCCTCGACCGCCTCATCATTTCCCTCGACGGCACCACCCAGGACGTGTACCAGCAGTACCGCGTGGGCGGCAAGCTCGACAAGGTCATCGAGGGCACCAAGCGCGTGGTGAAGTACAAGCGGGAGCTGCAGTCTCAGACGCCGCGCATCATCTTTCAGTTTCTGGTGGTGCGCCCCAACGAGCACCAGATGGAGGACGCCCGGCGCCTCGCCGCCGAGCTGGGCGTGGACGACGTGTGGTTTAAGACCGCGCAGATCTACGACTACCAGCAAGGCTCGCCGCTTATTCCGACCATCGACTACTACTCGCGCTACCAGAACAACCAGGACGGCTCGTGGAGCATTAAGAACCGCCTGCTCAACCACTGCTGGAAGATGTGGCACAGCTGCGTCATCACCTGGGACGGGCTGGTGGTGCCCTGCTGCTTCGACAAGGACGCCGAGTACCGCCTCGGCGACTTGCAGCAGACCACGTTCCGGCAGCTCTGGCACGGGCCCAAATACGCGGGCTTCCGCCGGGCGCTGCTCAAGGGCCGCGACCAGGTGGAAATGTGCCGCAACTGCACCGAGGGCACCCGCGTGTGGGGCTAACCGTCGTTTCCGCGCTTACCCAATAGCTTTCCTTACCGCCGCATGCCGTTTGCCTCCACACCCGTTGATCAACTGCTTCACTCCGCGTACCGCCCCGACCTCGGCCTGCTGGTGAGCCGCTGGGGCTACCAGCCCGACCCGGCCGAGCTGCCCCCCATCTACGAGCAGCTCACCGAGCAGGCCCTGGCTTGCGGCTGCCGCTTCTGGCTGCAGGACATCCGCCGCCGCACCCTGAACGACCCGGCCATTACGCGCTGGCTGCTGGCCGACTACTTTCCGCTGATGGCCCAGCGCCTCGGCGGCCGCCTGGCCGTGGCCTACCTCACCGGCCCGGCCCTGCTCGAAGCCATCGTGACCGGACCCGGCTACCTGCCGCCCAGCGGCTACGACCAGCAACCCTTCGTGGTGGCCTTCTTCGGCGACGAGGGCGAAGCCATTCGCTGGCTGCAGACGGAGCAGCAGCGCCGCTAGCCGCCGGGTAAGCGGCCGCGCAACCACAAAAAAAGGGCATCACCAGTGCGGTGACGCCCTTTTTGCATCCGGTCAGTGGACCAGCGGCGGGGCTTACTTGCCCTGCTCGGTCTTGGTCTTGTCCTTCGTGCCGTCCTCGTCGGACTTCATCTTGCGCTTCTCCTTCTTGCCGTCCTCCTTCACTTTCACCTTCGACTTCTTGTCGCTGGTGGTCGTGGCGGGGGCAGCGGGAGCGGCGGCGGGCTCAGCGGCTACGGCCGGGGCCACGGGGTTGCCCTCCATGTCCAGCTCCACTACCTCGTAGCCGAGCTGCTTCAGCTCCGGCAGGTACTTCTTGTCGCCCACCGTCACAATGTACATCTGCTCGGGCAGGTACTTGTTGGCCAGCGTCTTCACGTCCTCTTTGGTGAGGTTGTTCAGGATTTCCGTCTGCTGCTTCACGTAGTCCGTGGGCAGGTCGTATTCCACCAGGCGCGAGAGGAAGGCGGCCTTCTGCTGGCCGGTTTCGTACTTGAGCGCGTCGCTCTGGCCGATGCTGGCCTTCAGGAACGCCAGCTCCTCGTCGGTGATGCCCTCCTTGCGGAACAGCTCGATTTCCTTCATGAACTCCTTCACCGAGGCGGCCGAAGCATCGGCGCGCACGCCGGCCTGGGCCGTGTACGGACCGGCGTAGCGGCTGCCCTGGAAGCCCGAGCGGGCGCCGTAGGTGTAGCCTTTGTCTTCGCGCAGGTTCAGGTTGATGCGCGAGTTGAAGGCGCCGCCCAGGATGTAGTTCATCAGGTACGCGCGGTAGTACTCACCCGTCGCGTCGTAGGGCAGGCCCACGTAGCCGATGCGGATTTCCGACTGCGGCGCGCCGTCCTTGTTCACGAAGTACAGCTTGGTCTTGTCGGTCTTGGCCGAGGCCGTGGCCTTGGGCAGCTCCACCGGCTTGGTGCTCCACTGGTTCAGGAACGTGAGCTTGGGCGCGATGCTGGCCTGCGGCTGGTCGCTCACCACCACCAAGTGGCTGATGTTGGGCGCGTAGTAGCTCTGGTAGAACTGCTTCACGTCGTCCAGGGTCAGGCTGCCCACCGTGGCGGCCGTGCCCGAGGTCGGAACAGCCATGATGTCGTTCTGGCCGTAGAGCAGGCGGTTGTAGGTTTTGTTGGCAATGACCACCGGCTGCGTGTTCTGGTTGGCAATGCCTTCCAGGGTCTGCTTCTTGAGGCGGTCGAAGTCGGCCTGGTCAAACTTGGGGTGCAGCAGGCGCTGCTCCACCAGGGCCAGCGTCTTGTCCAAGTTCTTGGTGAGGCTCTGCACGTACACCTGCGTGCCGTCGGCATCCGACGAAACGCTGATGTTGCTGCCCAGCTTTTCCAGCTCGGCATCGAACTGCTCGGCCGAGTACTTCTCGGTGCCTTCTTCCAGCATGCTGGCCGTCAGCGAGGCGATGCCGGCCTTCTGGGGCATGGCAGCCTCCAGGCGGTGGCCGCCGCGGATGGTGAGCAGCAGCGTGGTGGTCGGCATTTCCGCGTTCTGCGTGCCGATGACCTTCAGCTGGTTGGGCATATCAGCCTTCCACACGGCGGGCACGGCCACCATGGGGGCGGCCCCGGCCTTGGGCTGCTGGGCGCGGTCGAAGGTGTCCTTGGCTTTGTTGTACTTCAGGCCGGCGTACTCGTCCTTGGGCGCCTTGAAGCCCGACTTGTCGACGGTGTAGTTGTCGGCTTTGGCAATCAGGTCCGGGTTGGCCTTGGGCACCACGCTCAGGATGACGGCCTTTTTGCCGAGCACGTACTGCTTGAACACGCGCTCCACGTCGGCCTTGGTCAGCGACTGAATGCGCTTCAGGTCCACGGGCAGGCGGTTGGGGTTGCCGGTCTGGAACTGGTAGGCGGCCAGGGTGCTCACCTTGCCGCTCACGCTCTGCAGGCGGTTGATCAGGTCGGCTTCGGCCGAGGCCTTATAGCGGGCCACTTCCTCGTCGGTGATGCCGCGCTTGGCCAGCTCCTCAATGGAGGCGCGCATGATGGTTTCCAGCTCGCTCAGCGGCTTGCCCGGGAAGCCCAGGCCCACCATCGTGAATTCCCCGCTCAGCTCGGAGGTGGGGTGGTACGACTGCGCCTGCACGGCTTTCTGGGCCTTCACCAGGTTCTGGTACAGCGGCGAAGTCTTGGAACCGCCCAGGATGGCGGCCAGCGCGTCCACGGCCGGCTCGTCGGGGTGGTTGCCCGGCACCGTCGGGAACACCATCTGCAGCATCGGGAAGCGCACGTTGTCCTGGTAGCTCACGTAGCGGTCCGAGGCCAGCGTGGGCACAGGCAGCTTCATGTTCTGCACCTCGGGGCCGCGCGGGATGGAGCCGAAGTACTTTTCCACCAGCTTCACCACCTCGGCGGGCTTCACGTCGCCGCCCACGGTCACGGTGGCGTTGTTCGGGCCGTACCAGCGCAGGAAGAAGTTCTTGAGGTCCTGCAGGTCCGAGCGGTTCAGGTCTTCCAGGTAGCCGATGGTCAGCCAGGAGTAGGGGTGGCCGTAGGGGTACAGCGTCTTGCTGATGTTCTCCGACGCCAGGCCGTAGGGACGGTTGTCGTAGTTCTGGCCGCGCTCGTTTTTCACGGTGGCGCGCTGCACTTCAAACTTCTTCTCCGTCACGGCGTCCAGCAGGAAGCCCATGCGGTCGGCTTCGAGCCACAGCGCGGTTTCCAGCTGGTTCGAGGGCAGCGTTTCGAAGTAGTTGGTCCGGTCGCGGTTGGTGGTGCCGTTCAGCGTACCGCCCGAGGAGGACACAATCTTGAAGTGCTGCTCGTCGCCGACGTGGTCGGAGCCCTGGAACATCATGTGCTCGAAGAAGTGCGCAAAGCCCGACTTGCCGATGGTTTCGCGGGCCGAACCCACGTGGTAGGTCACGTCGACGTGCGCGATGGGGTCGGAGTGGTCTTCGGCCACGATGAGCGTGAGGCCGTTGGGCAGCACGTACTTCTCGTAGGGAATGACGACTTCGCCGGGCTTGCGGGTTACTTTCTCGACGAGGCGGGTGCCGCCGGCGGTGGCTTTGGTGGCCGTGGCGGCCGGCTTGGCTTTCGTCTGGGCCGTTGCCATCTGCGGCGAGGACACCGTCAGAAAAGCACCCAGGCCGAGAAGCAACAGTTGGTTGCGGGTCATAGGGGGAATGGTGAGTATGTGTAAAGCAAGGTAAGGAGCGTCCTGACTTCTGGCGCGGGGCCAGCCGGCGGGTTCGCGCAAAGGACGCAACCAAAACGCTTGTAGCTGCGTACCGCCGCCGCGCAATCTACCAACTGGCCGCCGAGCAGCCTCAATACCGCCGCTCACGGGCCCAACGCCGCCCCCTGGGCACCCGGTTCCGCGGCCCGGCCTTGGCTGCTCCGCCCGCCTGAGGGAAGCGGCCCGGTGGTTTTCGTCTGCATATTGCGCCGTGCCCGGCCGCCCGGCCGCGGTGCTTTCGCCAAACCCCTTTCCGTATGCGCTTCCTTTCCGCGGTTGCCGCGCTGCTGGGCCTTGGGCTGCTGACCGGCTGCCCAAGCAACCCCTCTTCTTCCGCCGGCGGCGCCTCGGCCTCTTCCGACACCACCACCGCCCCCCACGACAGCATCACGGCGGCCCTGATCGGCCGGCACCTGCGCCGACTGGCCTCCGACGACTTCCAGGGCCGTAAGCCCTTCACCGAAGGCGAGACCAAAACCGTCGCGTACCTGGCCGAGGAGTTCCGCAAGCTGGGCCTGCAGCCCGGCTCCGACGGCAGCTACTTCCAGAACGTGCCGCTGGTGGAAACCATGAGCACGCCGGCCGCCACCATGCAGATCAGCGGCGGCAAAAGCCCGCTGACGCTGCGCTACCAAACAGACTTTGTCGCCATTACCCGGCAGGAGCAGCGCACCACCCATCAGAAGGTCGAGGAGATGATTCTGCTGCAGAACTCGCCTTTGGTGTTTGCCGGCTACGGCGTGGTGGCGCCCGAGTACGGCTGGGACGACTACGCCGGGCTCGACGTGAAGGGCAAAACCGTGGTGGTACTCATCAACGACCCGGGCTTTATCACCGGCGACACCGCCCTGTTCAAGGGCAAGGCCATGACCTACTACGGCCGCTGGACCTACAAATACGAGGAGGCCGCCCGGCAGGGCGCGGCGGCCGTGCTCATCGTGCACGACACCCGCCCGGCCTCCTACCCGTGGTCGGTGGTGCAAAGCAGCTGGAGCGGCGCGCAGCTGTTTCCGCAGCCCGATGCCCAGGGCACTCCGACGTGCGGACTGGAAGGCTGGATTACGCTCGACGCAGCCCAGCGCCTGTTCAGGGCGGCCGGGCAGAGCTTCGAGGCCCTGCAGGCGGCCGCCAACAAGCCCGGCTTCAAGCCCCGGCCGCTGGGCCTCGGCCTGAGCACCAGCCTCACGTACACCTCCACCCGCAAGGCCTCCAAAAACGTGCTGGCCGTGCTGCCCGGCACCACGCGCCCGAGCGAGTACGTGCTTTACACCGCCCACTGGGACCACCTCGGCGTGGGTGCCCCCGTGCAGGGCGACTCCATCTACAACGGCGCCGTGGACAACGCCTCGGGCTGCGCCGCCTTGCTGAGCATTGCCAAAGCCTTTCAGCAGGCCAAACAGAAGCCGCAGCGCAGCATCGTGTTTCTGGCCGTCACGGGTGAGGAGCAGGGCCTGCTCGGCTCGGCCTACTACGCGCAGCACCCCGTGTTTCCGCTCCGCAAAACCGTAGCGGCCCTGAATATGGACGCGCTGGCCGATTTCGGCCCGATGAAGGACCTGACCATCGTGGGCTACGGGCAGTCGGAGCTGGACGACTATGCCACGGCTGCCGCCCAGGCGCAGGGCCGCTACATCGTGCCCGACCAAACGCCGGAGCAGGGCCACTTTTTCCGCTCCGACCACTTCAGCCTGGCCCACGTGGGCGTGCCGGCGCTCTACGCCTCGGGCCGCTACGAAAGCCTCTCCAAGGGCAAGGCGTTTGCCGCCCGGCAAAACGAGGAGTACGAAGCTCGGCGCTACCACCAGCCCAGCGACGAGTACCGCCCCGACATGGACCTCGGCGGCATGGTGCAGGACGCCCGCCTGCTGTTCCGCATCGGGCAGCGCCTGGCCGACGAAACCACTTTTCCGCAGTGGAAAGCAGGTTCGGAGTTCAAGACCATCCGCGAGAAAAGCCTGCAGGCCCAGCCGAGGACCTGAGGCGCGGCAAGGCTCCAACGAAAAGCCCCGACCGGATCCGGTCGGGGCTTTTTGTTGTCGATGGCCGGGCGGGCAGAATTACCGCGTCAGCAGCACTTTTTGCTGCCAGGTGCCGCCCCCGGTGGTCAGGCGGATGACGTAGAGGCCGGCCGGCAGCGTGCCCGCCCTCAGCGTGACGGTGTGGCGCCCGGCTGCGTGCGGGCCCTGGGCCAGACGGCTCACCAGGCAGCCCGTCAGGTCGTACACCTGCACGGAGGCGTCGCCGGCAGTGGACAGGCGGAAGCTCAGCTGGGTGCTTTCGCCGAAGGGGTTCGGGAAAGCCGGCTCCAGCGCGGCCGTTTCGCCGGCCACCTTGTTGGGCAGCAGCAGGATCAGCTGCGCCGGCGCGCTTTCGTTGTGCAGGCGGTCCAAGGCCGTGACGGTGTAGCGCGAGCTGGCATTGGCCGGCGTGGCGGCTTCGCGGAAGTGCGTCGTGTCGAGAATGGCCACCAGGTTGGCCGGATCGGCCAGGTGCGCCGCCGTGATGGGGCCCGTGATGGTGCCGGGCAGGCGGTATACGGCGTACCAGCGGGCTGTTTCGCCGTCGGAGGCCGCCGGGCCGGGCCGCCAGTTAATCTCGATGAAGCCGGTTTGGGGGTTGTTCCACAAACCGGCCTGCATGGGCGTGGTGGGCGCCACGTTGTCTTTCCACGGCATGGTGGGCACCAAGGCGCGGTGCCGGTAGAAGTTGGTGCGCAAGGAGTCGGCTACGCCCAACGGATTATTCAGCAGCTCGGTGGATTTGTAGAACAGGCTGCCCTGCACGTTGGGCTGCTGCCGCACCAGCCGAATCTGGTTCGGAATCTGCGTGGGCTGGTTGAAGGCGTCGGTGGCGGTGGCGCTGACTTTGTAGGCCGCGTGGCCGATGTACACGTGGCGGGGCGTGGTGGCTGATACCTGCTGGTTCCACCACGGCACGATGAGGTCGTAGCGGGCGGCCGTGGTGGTGGGCGTCCAGTACACCTGCGGAGCCAGGTAATCGACCCAGCCCTGCTGCAGCCACTTGCGCGAGTCGGCGAAGATGTCGGTGTAGCTCTGGAAGGCCGTGGTGGCCGTGCCGCCCACCGTGGTGCCGTTGCGCCACACGCCGGGGGGCGAAATGCCAAACTTCACCCGCGGCCGCTGCGCCCGGATGCTGTCCGAGATGGTGCGCACGAACAGGTCGATGTTGTCGCGGCGCCAGTCGGCCTTGGTGGTAAAGCCGCGCGGATCGGCCGCGAAGGCCGCGTCGTCGTCGAAGGTCTGCCCGGTTACCGGCGCCGGGTAGAAGTAGTCGTCGAAGTGCATCCCGTCGATGTCGTAGCGGCGCACCACGTCCATCACCACGCGGGTGAGGTACTGGCGCACTTGCGGCAGGCCGGGGTTGAGCACGCGTAGCGTGCCGAAGGGCACCACCCAGTCGGGGTGCTGCCGCGTGACGTGCGAAGCGGCAATGCTGGACGTGTTGGCGTTGGTCACGGCCCGGTAGGGGTTTACCCAGGCGTGAAACTCCAGGCCGCGCTTGTGGGCCTCGCGGATCATGAACTGCAGCGGGTCGTAGGCCGGCTGCGGGCCCACGCCCTGGGTGCCGGTGAGCCACTCGCTCCAGGGCTCCAGCGTGCTGGGGTAAATGGCGTCGGCCGAGGCCCGCACCTGCACCACCACGGCGTTGAGGCCGTTGGCTTTGTGGCGGTCGAGCAGGCTGATGAAATCGGCGCGCTGCTGGGCGGGCGTGAGGGTTTTGCTGCGCGGCCAGTCCAGGTTGAACACGTGCGCCACCCACACGGCGCGCATTTCGCGCTTGGGCGATACGGCCAGGGTCTGGGCAGAGGCCCCGAGCCCCAGGCAACTCAGCAGGAGGGCGCCCCAAAGCCGGGGCAGGCGGAGGTAAGCGTGCTTCATAGGATGGGAATGAGGTTGGACGAATGGCAAGTATAGCGCATCCGCTCCAAGGCCCCACGCCCGGCTACACCTCCGCCCACACGTAGCGGCGCTCTTTCCAGCGAATGTGGCCCGGCAGCACGGTGTACACCAGCACCAGCACCGACATAAAGCAGAGGTAATACTCGTAGCCCAGCAGCACCCACAGCGGTTCGCGGCGGCCTACCTGCCGCAGGCTCACGTGCAGAAACAGCGTTTGCAGAACCACCTTCAGGCCTAAAATCAGCGGGGTGTAGGGCCAGGAGACGAAAGGCGGGCAAAACAGCACGGTGTAGAAGATGCCGTACAGCCCGAACAGCCCCGAGAGGTACCACGGCAGCCGCCCGGTGCCGCGCATCCAGCGCTTGCGCTGCTCCAGCAGGCACTGCACCGTGGGCTGCGGCGCCGATACGCCCAGTACCTCCCGGTGCCAGAGGTTGCGGTAGTCCCAGCCGGCGTCCACGATGCAGCTGAACAGCTGCAGGTCCTCCGTTATCTGAAACGCCAGCGCCTCGTAGCCGCCAATGGAATCGTAGGCGGCGCGCGTCACCAGCATGTTGTTGCCCACGGCCGTGACGGGCAGCCCCGCGTCGGACAGCAGCCGGATGACACTGAGGCCGAAAAGCCAATCCAGGCCCTGCATACGCCCAAACAGGCCGCCTTCGGCCGTGGTGGCACCCGTTACCACGCCCACGCGGCCCGCCCCGTCGATATCGGCGGCGCCGAGCATGTGCTGCACCCAGTTGGGGGCCAGCGCCATGTCGGCGTCGGTGAGCAGGAAGTAGTCGGCCGTGGCCTGCCGGCAGAGCTGGGCAATGGCGTTGCTCTTGCCCTTAGCCTGGCCCACCGGCGCGCCGATGCTCACCAGCCGAAATTGCGGCTTGTCCCGGATAAAGCGCTGCACCACGGCCGCCGTGTCGTCGGTGCTGTGGTCGTCGCCGATGAGGATTTCCAGCTTATCGGCGGGGTAATTCAGGGCCGCCAGCCGCTGCAGGCACCGCTCGATGTGGTAGGCCTCGTTGCGGGCCGGCAGCAGGATGCTCACGCGCGGCCGGGCCACGGCCGGCGCCGGGCGGCGCCACTGGGTGAGCAAGCGAATCAGCAGCAGCAGGCACACCCCGAAAAAGAAAACAAAGAAGCCGTGAACGGGTAGCATAAAGGGGCAAATCGGGTGGAAGCGCGGCTTGAAGCTTACGAGAACCAACCCCCGCTGTGTTACCGCTGAGCACCCGAACTTTTCGCCTCCGCCGGTGAGTGCATCTATTCCCGGCCGCCGCATCTTTGCCTTGCTACTTGCTCCTGCTATGGAAACCGTCGACCGGGACTACCTGCGCCTTTCTTACCGCCCCGATCTGCACCTGCTGTTCATGCGCTGGGCGCGGCCCGTGTCATCGGCGGAGCACCGCGCCGGGTACCAGGCCGCGCTGGAGTTGGCCCGCGAGAAGCAGTGCAGCCACTGGCTTATCGACCTGCGCGCCCGCGGCCTGGCCGCCCCCGAAGACTTTGCCTGGGTGCTGGCCACCTTCCGCCCGCAGCTGCGGGGCGTGCTGCCGGCCCCGCGCCGGTTGGCCTACCTCGTCACGCCCCGCGACGTTGAAATCATCACCGGGCGCCTGCAGGCCGTGGAGCCCACCCTGCCCGAGCAGGTGCGCCAGGACGCCGAGGTGCGCAACTTCACCGAGGAGCTGCCGGCCCACCACTGGCTGCAGGCGGGCACCTAAAGCACTATCCCTTAACGCAAAACCGCCCCGGCTGCGCTTTGGCAACCGGGGCGGTTTTGCGTTAGACGACGCGGCCTGTTAGGCCTGCGGGTTCGTCAGCACCGGCGTGTCGTAGCCGGGGTTTTCCATCACGGCGGCCACGTGCGTGTCGTCGTCGTCGCGCACGCGCAGGGTGAGCAGGCCGGCCAGCACCATGCTGGCTCCGCCGAGTACCAGCGTGTTCAGGGTGTTGCCCTGAAACAGGTGCACGGTGAAGTAACCCAGGATGGAGGCCGCCACGATCTGCGGAATGACGATGAAGAAGTTGAACACGCCCATGTAGTAGCCCATGCGGTTGGCGGGCAGGGAGCCAGCCAGAATGGCGTAGGGCATGGAGAGGATGCTGGCCCAGGCAATGCCCACCAGCGCCATCGACACGATGATGAAGTCGGGGTTGGTGATGAACTTGAGGGACACCAAGCCCAGGCCACCCAGCAGCAGGCACAGCATGTGGGTGCGGCGGCGGCTGGTGCGGGCCGCAATCAGCGGAATAATGAAGGCAAACACGGCGGCGACGCCGTTGCGCACCGAGGAGCACAGGCTTAGCCAGTCAGCCCCGTCGTTGTACTGCTGCTGCACGCGCTGGGCGGTAGCCCGCTCGGCCGCGGTCAGCTGGCCCTTCGCCAGGGCGTAGTTGGCCATGTTCAGGGTGATGACCTTGTCGGCTTTATCGGCCTGGAACTGGTCGATTTCCGTCACGTCGCGGCGCAGCCCGTCCAGCTCCTTGGTGCCCGCCGCACCAGCCGTGGCGCTGCCAATCTGCGCTTTCAGCTTCTGGTACAGCGGCGCGTCCACGCGCATGTTGTAGATGTTGCTGGTTACGGCGTTGGTGGCGTAAATCCACATCGAAAACAGCGCAAACCAGGTGAAGAACTGCACCACGGCCAGCTGCTTCATGGCGGCCGGCATGTGAAAAATGCCCGCAAAGGACTCGCGCAGGCCGTCCCACATGCCCACCTTGGCGTTTTCGGCCCGGAACGCCTCCATGTCCTCGGGCGGCGTTTCGGTGCTGGTCAGCACGGTGTAGAGCACCGAGAGGAAAAAGGCTGCCGCGCCCACGTAGAAGGCCCACTTTACCGAGGGCGGAATCTCGCCGGCCGGGGCCGTATTGCTCATGCCCAGCCAGTTGGTGAACACCCACGGCAGCAGCGCGGCAATGACGGAGCCCACTCCGATGAAAAAGCTCTGCATGGCGAAGCCCGAGGTGCGCTGCTCCGAGGGCAGCTTGTCGCCCACAAAGGCGCGGAACGGCTCCATGGAGATGTTGATGGAAGCGTCCATGATCCAGAGCATGCCGCCGGCCATCCACAGCGCCGAGGAGTTGGGCATCACAATCAGCGCCAGCGAAGCCAGGATGGCGCCGATCAAAAAGAACGGCCGCCGCCGGCCCAGGCGCGGGCTCCAGGTCCGGTCGGAGAGGTAGCCGATGATGGGCTGCACCAGCAGGCCGGTCACCGGGGCAGCAATCCAGAGGATGGGAATGTCGTCCTTGTTGGCCCCCAGCGTCTCGAAGATGCGGCTGACGTTGGAATTCTGCAGCTCGAAGCCGAACTGAATGCCGAGAAAGCCGAAGCTCATGTTCCAGATCTGCCAGAACGAGAGCGGCGGCTTGCGCGTGGCGGTGGCGGGGGAAGTAACGGCGGCGCCTGAAGCCATAACGGAAAGGATGTGGGAATGCGGAAGATAGGACGGAGTGGGGTACTTTGCGCGGAGGCCCCAAGCCCGGCGTGCGCGTGCCAGGCCGCAAGCTCAGCGAAGCCGTGGCACGGCTGCGGCGGGGCTCAGCAGGACAGTCTACGGCTGCCCACGGAGCTTACTTTTTCGGTTCGATTTCGAGGATAACCGCCGACATGGGCGGCAGCGTGATGCGCGGGGAGCTGTTGTCGGAGCGGCCGTTGAGCACGTCGGTGTAGGTGTAGCGTTGCGGCTGCGCGGCCAGGCCCATCAGCTGCCAGGCCGCGGCCGGGATGGTGATAGTGGGCACGTAGGTCTGCGTGGGGCTGAAGTTGGCCACCACCAGCATGCGCTGCTTGTCGGTGAAGCGCAGGTAGCTGTAGAGCTTCTTGTCGTCGTATTCCTTGCTGAGGTTGTTGGCGTCCTGCAGCTCGTAGAAGCGGCCCTTGCGCAGGGCCTCGCTCTGGGCCGTGAGGTTGAGCAGGCGGCGGTAGAAGTCGCGCAGCTGCTTCTGCTGCAGGCTCAGGCGGCCGCCGTCTAACTTGCCGCCGTTCAGCCACTTCTGGTGCTCGGGCACGCCCCAGTAGTCGAAAATGGTGGTGCGGCCGTCCTCCGAGCTGAAGCCCTCGGCCCCGCGGCCCGGCTCGCCCACTTCCTGCCCGAAGTACAGCATCACCGGCCCCGAGCCCAGCGTGGCCGACACCGTCATGGCCGGAATGGCGGTTTTCGCGTCGCCGGCGAAGTCTTTGGAGGCAATGCGCTGCTCGTCGTGGTTTTCGAGGAAGCGGAGCATGCGCGAGGAGAAGCCGCGGCTTTCTTCTTTCCACACGCGGGTAACGTCCTCTAGCTTGCCCCCGCCCGTCATCAGGCGGCGCAGCCCGTCGTAGAGGCCCACCTTGTCGTAGAGGTAGTCGAACTGCCCGCGTTCCAGGTAAGTGCGGTATTCCTTGGCGTTGTAGGCCTCGCCCATGAACAGGATGCCGGGTTTCACCTTCTTCACCTCCGGAATCACCCAAGCCCAGAACTCCACGGGCACCATCTCGGCCATGTCGCAGCGGAAGCCGTCCACGTCCTTTTGGGCCCAGAACACGAGGATGTCGCGCATCTTCAGCCAGGTATCCGGGATGGGGTCCAGGTGCAGCTTGCGCCCGTTCTGGTAGTCCACGCCGTAGTTGAGCTTGATGGTTTCGTACCAGTCATCGATGCTCGGCGCTTCGCTGAACACGTCGTTGCCCGTGGCCTTGGCGGGGTTTTCCTGGTACTTGCTGTCTTCCTTCGGGCCCTTGGCGGCGGGCCCGAGCGGGTCGGCGCCCTTGGGCACCACGAAGGCTTTGCCGGGCAGGTAGTAGAAGTTGTTGTTCGGCGCGAAGGCCTGGGTCTTGTCGTCTTTTTCGCCCAGGTCCACCACGCCCGCCGGCTTGGCGTCCGACTTGTAGCTGCGCGCCACGTGGTTCGGAATGAAGTCGATGAAGAGCTTCAGGCCGTTTTTGTGGGTGCGCTTGACCAAGGCTTCGAACTCCTGCATGCGCTTGGGCACGCTCACGGCCAGGTCGGGGTCCACGTCGTAGTAGTCCTTCACGGCGTAGGGCGAGCCGGCGCGGCCCTTCACCACGTCCGCGTCGTCCACGGCAATGCCGAACTTCGAGTAGTCCGTCATGGTGGCGTGCTCGAGCACGCCGGTGTACCACACGTGCGAGGCGCCCAGCTTCTTGATTTCCTGCAGGGCCTGGTCGGTGATGTCGTTGAACTTGCCGACGCCGTTTTCCGCCGCCGAGCCGTGGGGCTTGTTCAGGGTTTTCTGATTGCCGAACAGGCGCACCATCAGCTGGTAGATGATGATTTTGTGGTCCTGCACCGCTTCGTCGGTGGTGTTCGGGTCGCCGGGGGCGGGGGCTAGGTAGTCGGCCATGGGCGGAGACGCCACGGGTGAAGGGGAGAAGGCAGTCAGGCCCAGGGTAAGCAGGGTGGCCGACAGCAGGAGGGGACGTCGCATAAGGACGGTAATTTAGGGATTTAGGCCCGTTCGGGTCGGGGGGAAACGCGTTTTTCTTGCGCAATTATTTTAATTCCTGGCCACCCGGCCGCGCCGCCGGAAAGCCGGCCGGCGCCCCAAACCCTTTAGGCTCACCATTCCTGCGAGAGGGGGTGCAGCATCAGCTCATCGATGACCACGTGGGCCGGGGCTTCGAGCACGTAGCGCACGGCGTGGGCCACGTCGATGGGCTGCAGGTGAGTTTTGGCTTTGTCCGGGCCGCCGGGCTGCGCCTCGTTGAAGTGCGTATCCACCAGCCCCGGGTACAGCACGCTCACCTTGATGCCGTGCGGGCGGGCTTCCTTGCGCAGTGCGTCGAGCACGGCGTGCTGGGCGTATTTGCTGGCCCCGTAGGCCGTGCCGTGCACGAAGGTGCGCTTGGCCACGTCGGAAGCAATGCCCACGATGTGGCCGCGGCCCTGCTCCTTGAGGTGCGGCAGGGCAGCCTTGCAGAGCAGGAAGGTACCTTTCACGTTCACGTCGAACATCCGGTCCCACTCTTCCGCGCTGAAGTTTTCCAGCAGGTTGAACGAGCCCACGCCGGCGTTGCACACCACGATGTCGAGGCGGCCGTAGCGGCTCAGGGTTTCGGCCACCACGTGGCGGGCGTCCTGCTCGTCGCTCACGTCGGCCACCACGGCCAGGCCGTTGGTTTTCAGGGCTACTTCGAGCAACTCGTCCTCGGAGCGGGCGACGCACACCACCTGCGCGCCCTGCACGGCCAGCACGGTGGCAATGGCGCGGCCAATCCCGCGCGAGGCGCCGGTCACGATGGCCACTTGGTTGGTCAGATCAGTCATGGTTGCGGCAGCTAGTGGTACAAATCAGGTCGGGTTTCGTCCCAAATAATACGAAAGGGCCGCCGGAGGTTCGCCTCCGGCGGCCCTTTTTGCAGCCGACGGGCCCGCGGCCTTACTTCCGCAGTTCCAGCACCCAGGCCGTGTAGGCCGGCACTTTCATGGTCTGCAGGCTGGGCACGCGGGTGCCGGTCAGCACTTCCTCGGCGGTGGTGTAGCCCTGCAGGCGCTCGGCAAACCGCTCGGTGGTGAAGGTGCGCGCCTCCTTGGCGGCGTTCATCACCACCATCACCGTCTCGCCCTGGTCATTATAGCGGAAGTAAGTGTACACGCCGTTGTCGGGGATGAAGTGCTGGTACTTGCCGGTGTGGAGCACGGGGTGCGCCTTGCGGTAGTTGGCCAGCCGGCTCACGTACTCGAAGGCCGTGTTCTGCGCCTCGGTGCGCCCGGCTTTGGTGAAGGCGTTCTGTCGGTCGGCGGGCCAGCCGCCGGGGAAGTCCTCGCGCACCTTGCCGTCGGGGCTGGAGAAGTTCTTCATCAGGATTTCGGTGCCGTAGTACAGCTGCGGCGTGCCGCGGGTGGTCAGCAGCCAGGCCAGGCCCATCTTGAACTTGCTGAAGTCCTCGCCGATAACCGAGTAGAAGCGGCTCACGTCGTGGTTGTCGAGAAACACCACGTTGCGCTGCGGGTCCTCGTACATCCAGTCGGCCTGCATGGTGTAGTACAGCTTGTTGATGCCTTCGGTCCAGCCCGGTTCCTTGGTCAGCGCCTCGTTCAGGGCGTACTGCAGCTGAAAGTCAAGCACGCCAGGCAGGTTGCTTTTGAAGCCCTGCGCCGCCGCGAAGTTGTTGCGGGCGAAGTAGGCCTGCTGCCCGGTGCCCTGCACCCAGGTTTCGCCGAACAGGCCCAGCTGCGGGTACTCCGCCCCGATGGCCTCGCCCCACTTCATCAGGAAGTCGCGGTCGGAGTAGGTGTACGTGTCGACGCGGTAGCCATCCAGGCCGGTGTATTCCACCCACCAGAGGAAGTTCTGGATGAGGTAGGTGGCCACCTGCGGGTTTTCCTGGGCCAGGTCGGGCATGGTCGTGTCAAACCACCCTTCACCGAATTGTTTCCGGTCGTAGCGGGAGGCGTAGGGGTCGTTGAAGGCCGCGTCGCGGAAGTTGGAACGGGTAAACTGCGGCCACTGGTGAAACCAGCTTTTGGCCGGCTGATCCAGGAACAGGTAGTTATAGGAACCCATGTGGTTGAGCACCACGTCGTGCACCACCTTCAGGCCCTGCTGGTGGGCGCGCTGCACAAAGCGCACGTAGTCCTCGTTGGAGCCGTAGCGCCGGTCCACGGCGTAGTAGTCGGTCAGGGCGTAGCCGTGGTAGCTGGCCTTGGGCATGTCGTTTTCCACTACGGGCGTGGGCCAGATGGCCGTCACGCCGAGCTCCTTCAGGTAGCCGAAGTGCTGCTCGATGCCCTGCAGGTCGCCGCCGTGGCGCGCGTACATGGAGTCGCGGGCTACGCCGGGGGCGCGCATGCCCTTCACCACGTCGTTTTTGGGGTTGCCGTTGGCAAAACGGTCGGGCATGAGCAGGTAGATGAAATCAGCGCTGCTGATGCCCTGCACCTTGCTCTTGTCGCCGGGCGTGGTGCGGGCCCGCAGCTCGTACTGGTACCGCAGCTTTTTCGGCCCGCCCGTGAAGGTTAGCGGCAGCTTGCCCACTTGGGCCGTGGGCTCCACGCGCAGGTCCACGAGCAGGTAGTTGGGGCTTTCCAGTTTCTGCTGCCCGGTGATGGTCACGCCCGGGTAGCTGCCTTCGATGGCCGCCGTGCTCTGCCCGATGCCCGGGCCGTGCACCAGCAGCTGCAGCGCGGGGTTTTTCATGCCGACCCACCAGAACGTGGGGTCGATGCGGGTAATGCCGGCTTTGGCAGCCGGGGCCGCGGGCAGTGGCGCGGTGGCGTGGGCGGGCAGCGCGGGGGCGCCAAGCAGGCACAGCAGCGGCAGCCAGGCGGGAAGGCGGAGCAGTCGGAACATAAAATAACAACGCAAGAAAACGACGCCGTACCGGCGCCCGGCGCAAAGTAGAAGCTTTGCCCGCGGGCATCAAAGCCGCGCCCAGCTACGCCCTGACTATCAAGCTAAAACAAAGCGCCGCCACCCTGAATGGAGCAGCGGCGCCGGTTGGAAACCAGGTGCGGGCCCGGCCGGTCTTAGTTGGTCAATTTAGCCAGCCAGAGCGAGGCGTTCAGGTGCAGGCGCGAGTGGCTGGCGTTTTCGTTCCAGCCGTCGTACACCGTGTTGCCGGGCGAGCCGGTGCCGTCGTCGGCCGGCGAAGAGTCGCCGATGAATACGATGCGGCCCGCGCCGTAGGTGCTGCTGGCGCACATGGCCAGCGAGTTGCCCTGGGTGGCCGAGTTGCGCCAGATCAGACCCTTCACCGTGCTGTTGGCCGAGGGATTGAGCGTGGCCGTGGCTCCGTTGTGGAACGACAGCTGCGTGACGGCGCCCTGCGGACCGTTCAGGATCTGGTTGGTGCTCGATACCAGCTCGTTGGTGCTGTTCTCCACGATGTTGTCGAGGTTGACGGTGAGGCCGAAGGGGTTGCCGGCCATCAAATCGTTCCAGATGTCGGGCGAGTCCCAGCCGTCGTTGTTGCGGTCCGAAATGTCGTGGTCCGAAATCATAAACAGGCCGCCCCCGTTCTGCACGAACTGCAGCAGGGCCGTCTTCTCGGCCGTGGTGAAGCGCACGTTCGGCTCGTTGATGATGAGCACGTCGTAGTTCTGCAGGTCCTGGGTGGCGGTGGTGCCGTAGGTAAAGGTGCCCGAGGGCAGCTGCTCCACCGAGTGGCCCAGCTTCACCAGGGCCACACCCCAGGCCGAAATGGCGCCCGTCCAGTACGTTTCCGGGGTGGTGCTGGTGATGCCCGAGACGGCCGGGGTGGGGAAGCGCACCGGAATGCCGCTGTCCACGTCCAGCACCCAGTCGGCGTTGCCGGCCAGCTCGCCGTGCGCCCCGTCGATGAGGAATTTCTTACCCGTGCCCGTGGGGGGCGGCGTAGTGGTGCCGCCGTAGGTCTGGATGTCGACGTTGTCGATGTTGATGCGGTTGGTACCGCCCGACACCTTGCGGATCTGGAAGCGCACCGCGCCGCTCTGGTTCACGGTGAAGGTGGCCGTGCCGAGCGCCGTGCTGCTGCTGGTGACGGTAGAGCCGACCTTGGAATAGGTGCTGCCGCTGTCCGTCGATTTCCACAGCTCCCAGGCGGAGCTGCCGTCGGTGCCGTACACGGCGTGGCCGATGGTGACGGTGCCCGCGCCGCCCGTCACGTTGAAGTTCATGGTCAGGGAGCCCACGTTGCGCACCCGCGCCGATTGCGCGCCGGTTTTTGGGTCGGCGGTGGTGTTGCCGAGCAGCGCGTCGTTCAGCGTCCAGGAGCCGGAGCCCAGCGTGACGGTGCCGGTGGTGTAAGCCGTTTTGGTGCCCGATTCAAAGCCCTCGGGGAAGCCGGTGTTGGAGGCGTTCTGGCTGGTCACGACGGGCGCCAAAGTGCCCTGCGGCAGCGGGCCGTCGGTTTTGGCGCAGGCCACGGCCACGGCCAGCAGTGGGGCAGCCCACAGGCGGGAGAAAAACTTCATAGGTGTAATGGAGGTGGAATGGAAGAGAACAAAGCTACTTGGCAGAAATGCCTAAAGCAGCGGGGCTTAAATTACCATTTTGTTAAAATATATCCTGCGTTTTTAAAAAAATATACATCGATATGCGCTTGCCACCCGCGGCCCAATGAGCCCTTATTCAGCACAGCTCAACGGGCTTTTGTACCTTATGCCGCGCTGGCATCCAAGGCGTTTTTGTTGCGCCATTTTTTTAGGTTTGCCGATCCGTTGGCAGTTCGCCCTGCCCGGCGGCATTTCACCCTCTTCTCTCTTCATGGCTTTCACCTTCTCTACCTACCAGCCCGCTCCCGAATTCAGCAAGTCGGCGGCGTACTTTTCGATGGAATTCGCCATCGACCAGGCCCTGAAAACCTACTCGGGCGGCCTGGGCTTCCTGGCCGGCTCGCACATGCGCTCGGCCTACGAGCTCAAGCAAAACCTGATCGGCATCGGCATTCTGTGGAGCTACGGCTACTACGACCAGAACCGCCAGCAGGACGCGACCCTGCGCGTCGATTACGTGGCCAAGCATTACAGCTTCTTGCAGGACACGGGCTTCACCTTCGACATCACCATTCACTCGGCCCCGGTGAAGGTGAAGGCCTACTACCTGGCCCCGGAAGTGTTCGGCACCTGCCCGATGTTCTTCCTCACCACCGACATTCCCGAAAACGACTACCTCTCGCGCACCATCTCCCACCACCTCTACGACGCGGACCTCGCGGCCCGCGTGGCCCAGAGCATCCTGCTGGGCGTGGGCGGCGGCAAGCTGCTGGACCTGCTCAACCGCGCGCCCGAGGTGTACCACCTCAACGAAGGCCACGGCTTGCCGCTGGGCTTCTACCTCTACGAGAAGCACGGCAAGCAGCTGGAGGAAGTGAAGAAGCGCCTGGTGTTCACCACCCACACCCCGGAGCTGGCCGGCAACGAGGAGCACGGTATGAAGCTGCTCGAAGACATGTCGTTTTTCGGCGGCGTGACGGGCCGGGAGGTGCGTGACTTGGGCCTGGTACACGACGAAAAGCTGAACTACACGCTCACCGCCCTGCGCCTCTCGCGCATCGCCAACGGCGTGTCGGAAGTGCACGGCCGCGTGGCCCGCGACATGTGGCAGGGCAACGCGGGCATTTGCCCCATCGTGCACATCACCAACTCGCAGAACGGTACCTACTGGCGCGACGCCCCGCTGCACAAGGCCCTGAACTCGCCGGCCAGCACCGCTGTCAAAAACCTGAAGGCCCGCAAGCGCCAGCTCAAGGAAGAGCTGTTCCGCGAAGTGGCCAACCAAACCGGCAACGTGTTCGACCCGGACGTGCTGACGGTGGTGTGGGCGCGCCGCTTTGCCGGCTACAAGCGCGCGAACCTGATCATGAATGACTTCGCCCGCTTCGAGGCGCTGGTCACCAACGCGGACCGTCCGGTGCAGGTCATCTGGGCCGGCAAGCCCTACCCGAAGGACTACGGCGCCATCGGCCTGTTCAACGAACTGATTACCCGCACCCGGCACCTGAAAAACTGCGCCGTGCTCGTCGGCTACGAGCTGGGGCTTTCGGCCCTGCTGAAGAAGGGTTGCGACATCTGGCTGAACACGCCGCGCTTCCCGCGCGAAGCCTCGGGCACCTCGGGCATGACGGCCGCCATGAACGGCGCGCTGAGCCTGAGCATCCCCGACGGCTGGATTCCGGAGTTCGTGCGCCACGGCGAAAACGGCTTCCTCATCCCGCTGGCCGACCTCGACGCCCCCGACGAGCAGAAGGACCGCGAAGAAGCCGCCGGCACCCTCGACGTGCTCGAAAACGAGATTCTGCCCCTTTACTACGGCAACCCCGCCGCCTACTGGAAAATCGTGCAGACCGCCATGCGCGAGGTGGAGCCGCAGTTCGAGTCGGGCCGCATGGCCACGGAGTACTACGAGCTGATGTACAACGCCTAAGCGGCGAGGTGTCGTTTACGCGGCTCCTGGTTCGCCCACGTTACCTTACCCAAGCCAAGCGGCCCCGGCAACTCAATTGCCGGGGCCGCTTGCGCATTTAGGGGTGTCCGAATGTCAAACGCACCACCTCACTATTTCACCGCCGTGCGTAGCACGGGCTCCAGCACCGCCCACACGTTTTCGGCCACGATGCGGTAGCCGGAAGCGTTGGGGTGGGCGCGGTCGGGCAGGTTCAGCTCGGGTCGGCCCAGTACGCCTTGCAGCAGGAAAGGCACGAAATCCAGTCTGTTTTTCTCAGCCAGGGACCGAAACTGCGCTTTGAACTCCTGGGCGTAGCGCCCATACTGGTGGTGGCCGAAAGCGCTCAGGTCGAAGGGAAATTCCATGCCCACGAGCACGATGCGGCAGTCCGGGTATTGGCGCTGCACCTCGTCGATGATGCGCTGCAGGTTTTGGGTGGTTTCGCGCACCGGAATACCGCGCAGCCCGTCGTTGGCGCCCAGCTCCAGCACAAACACGTCGGGCCGGCGGCGGCTGAGCACCGTGGGCAGGCGCTGCAGCCCGCCGGCGGTGGTTTCGCCGCTTACGCCGGCGTTGATGCACTGCCAAGCCAGCCCCTGCGCGTCTATTTTTTGCTGAATCAGGGCCGGAAAAGCCTGCGGGGCGGGCAGGCCGTAGCCGGCGGTGAGGCTGTTGCCGAAGAAAACAATGTTGCGCATAACGGGGGGCCGAGGAGCCGCGGCCTGCCCGGACTGGTTGCCGGATGGGGACGAACAAGCCGTGCCCAACAGGCTGCAGCCCAGCAGCAGCAGCAGCAAGCGGAGGATCATGCGGGCTTTACGGCCCGGACGGGGGCCGGTTGTGCCCATACGGCTTGTACGGTCGCTCCTGACAGACTGCAACAGCATATATAATATACTATATTGCATTGCTTTTACCACCTGCTATGAAAAAACGTTACTCACTCTTGGTCAGCGCCCTGCTGCCCGTCACCGGCGTTATGGCTCAGGGAGTAGGCATCGGCATCGGCAACGCAGCGCCGGCCCCCACAGCCGTGCTGGAAGTGGCTTCCACTACCAAGGGCATGCTCGTGCCGCGCCTGACCAGCGCCCAGCGCATGGCCATCAGCAGCCCAGCCTTGGGCCTGCTGGTGTACCAAACCGACGGGGCGCAACCGGGCTTTTACTACAACGCCAGCGCCACCGCCACGGCCAACTGGCTGTGGCTGCCCGACAAAGCATCGGCCGGCGACAACCTGGGCGACCACACGGCCACGGCCGGGCTTAAGCTGGCGGGGCATACCCTCTCCAACAACGGCACCGGCGGCATCAGCGTCACCGACGCGGGCCACGTGACGGTGACCGGCAACAGCAGCGTGACCGGCGCCTTGAGCGTGGGCACGAGCGCCGCCGCCAGCACCGCCGCACTGGAAATCAGCAGTACCAGCAAGGGCCTACTGTTTCCGCGCATGACCCAGGCCCAGCGCACCGGCATTGCCAGCCCGGCCGAGGGCCTGGTCGTCTACCAGACCGATGGCACGCCCGGCCTGTACCAGCGCCTGTCCAACGCCTGGGCTTCGCTGGGCACGTTTAATCAGGAAAGCAAGGCCGAAATCGCGGCTCCCACGACCAACGCCACCTTGGCGCCGGGTGCCACCACCGTGGTGTACATCAACAACGGCAGCACCGCCACCAACGGCACCGTGACGCTGACTACGGGCACCGAAGGCCAGCGCCTGGTGGTGGTCAACAACGACGCGCAGTACCTGCCGGTGACGTCGGCCAGCGGTACGGGCAACATCCTGCCCGGCTATGCGGTCCGCTTTATTTATACGGTCGGGGCCTGGCGCCGCGAATCGTAGCGCGCCTGACCGTTCGGACCCCGCTTTCTTATGGCACACGCTTCATCTTTTCCGACGACGCGCCGCTCGTGGCTACAGCGGCTGCAGGGCTGGCTGCGCCCGGCCGCGACTACCGGGCCGGCCCCGGCCTTTGCGCCCCGGCGTATGGCCTTCGGCGCCGGCGGCGGCGGCACGCCTTACATCGGCGAAATAGCCATTTTCGCGGGCACCTTCGCCCCGGCCGGCTGGGCTTTCTGCGACGGCAGCCTGCTCCAAATCAGCGAGTATGACGCCCTTTTTCAGCTCATTGGCATCACCTACGGCGGCGACGGGCAGCAGACTTTCGCCGTGCCCGACCTGCGCGGCCGGGCGCCGTTGCATAGCGGCAACAGCCAAGGCCCCGGCCTTAGCCGTTCGTACCCGCTGGGCGAACGGGCCGGCACGGAGGACGTGACGCTGTCCCTGCAGCAGATTCCGGCGCACACGCACGTGCCGGCGGTCAGCACCCTGCCGGGCACGACGAACTCCCCGGTCGGCGCCATCCCCGCCGACGGCGGCAACGGCTCGGCCCAGTACACCCCGGACACCGACAGCCTGGTGAAGCAGCCGGCGCAGGCGCTGGCCCCGGTGGGCGGCTCACAGCCGCACACCAACATGCAGCCTTACGTGGTGGTCAACTACATCATTTCCTTGTTTGGGGTCTTTCCGTCCCAATAGCCTTCCGCGCGTATGCATTCCACCTCTGACCTGTCCGGCCCGGCGGCGTCGCGCCGCGGCTGGCTAAAAAGCCTGGGCGGCCTGCTGACCGGCGGGCTACTGCTCGGCAAAAGCAGCCCGGCCCAGGCCGCGCCGCTGTCGACCAACAACACCACCGTGTTTTTGGGGGAAATCATGATGATTTCCTGGGGCTTCGCGCCCAGCGGCTGGGCTTTCTGCAACGGGCAGCTGCTGCCCATCAATCAGAACCAGGCTTTGTTCGCGCTGCTGGGCACCATGTACGGCGGCAATGGGCAGACCAATTTCGCATTGCCCGACCTGCGCGGACGCATCCCGGTTTCCTACGACAACAGCAACTACATCCTGGGCCAGCGCGGCGGCGCGGAGAGCCACACGCTCACCATAAACGAGCTGGTGCCGCACCTGCACGGCTTCAAAAGCAGCACCGACGTCGGCAGCCTGTCGGTTTCGGGTACGACTACCCCGGCCGTAACCCACCGGTACCTGGCCGACAGCGGCGGGGGTGCCCCGCAGTACGGCTTCAGCCCCAACGCCGGCATGGCCACTACCGGCGCCAACGGCAATGCCGTCAACGTCTCGACCAGTGTGGGGGGCAGCCAGCCGCACAACAACATGCAGCCCTACCAGTGCATCAACTTCGTTATTGCCCTGCGAGGCATCTTTCCCTCTCCGAACTAGCCGTGCCCTCCTCACCCACTTCACCCGGCGTGCCCCAGCCCACGCGCCGGAGTCTGCTCAAACGCCTGTCGGGCCTGCTGGCAGGCAGCTTCCTGGCTGGGCCGCTACAGGCGGTGTTGGGGCGCGGCACCCCGGCCGCGGCCGCCCCCCTCACCAGCAACGACCCCTACGTGGGCGAAATCATTCTGGCCGCCTTCAACTTCGCGCCCAGAGGCTACGCCCGCTGCGACGGGCAGCTGATACCGATTACCCAGAACACGGCCCTGTTTGCCCTCCTGGGCACCAACTACGGCGGCGACGGCCGCACGAACTTTGCCCTGCCCAACCTGAACGGCTGCGTGCCCATCGGGGCCGGGCAGGGGGCAGGCCTGACAAACCGCCTGCTGGGCGAAACCGGCGGCGTGGCGGCAGTGCCACTGCTGGCCTCGGAAATACCGGCCCACACGCATTCCCTGGAGCTGACGTACAGCACGGGCCCGGGCACCACTGGCTCGCCCGCCGGGGCCTTTCTGGCCAGCAATGCCTCCGGCCTGCCGCAGTACGCCACCAGCAGCGCCGGCTTCACTGCCACCGGTTCCACGGGCGAGGCGCTGCCCCACAACAACCTGCAGCCTTACCAGGCCCTGGCCTTCTACATTGCCCTGCAGGGTGTATTTCCGCCGCGCCCCTAACTTCAGGCCCCACCTGCTGCGTATGGTATTGGCCGCTGGTTTTCCGGCGGCCAAACTTTTTTCTGCCCAAAACGCTTTAGGTTTGCGCCCAGATAAGAATGATTCCTATCTGCTCATTCCGCTCTCCACTTTACTTTCCCGATAATGGCCGTCACGAAAGCGACTGACACCGATTTTCAACAACTCCTCCAGCAGCACGACAAGGTGGTGGTGAAGTACTACGCCGACTGGTGCGGCAACTGCCGCCTCTTCACGCCCAAGTTCAAGCGCCTTTCCGAGGCCGAAGGCAACGCCGACGTGGCCTTCCTCGACGTCAACGCCGAAAACAGCCCCGAGGCCCGCAAAGCCGCCAACGTGACGAACCTGCCCTTCTTCGCCGTCTTCAAGAACGGCCAGCTCGTGGACACCGTCGCGGCCAGCAAGGAAGAGGCGGTGGCTTCGCTGATCGACAAAATCCGCTAATCCGCTACGCCATGAAAATTCCGGCCATCAAGCGCCTGGTGGAAAACCAGAGCATGCAGGACCTGCTCGAAGCCGAGGAGGCCCTGCTCGACGAGCGTCGTCCGTCCTTCGAGGTGGAAGGCGCCGACGAGGGCGAGCAACTAACCCACGTGTTTGCCGCCCTTTGGATCCTGAACCACATGAAGGACCACAACGTGGAGTTTACCACGGCTCTGCGAGAGTACACCAAAAAGGTCCGCGTCTCGATCAGCTAAATGACCTAAATGGCCGAATGGTTAAATGGCTGGTCGTTCTGAACTGCACACGTCAGAACGACCAGCCATTTAACCATTCGGCCATTTGAGTTTACATCCGCGCGAAGTGGGTGGCGGCGGCCTGAATACCCTCTTCCGTGCAGAGGCCGCGGATGTAGTACAGGTACACGCTGCGGAAAACCTCGGCGATGTTGTAGCGGCTGGGCGGAAATATCTGCTCGTTGAGCATCATGTTCAGCTGCTCGATGATGATTTTGCTGACCAAGCCAATGTTGATGTCGCCCCGCATCAGCCTCTGGCGGACGCCTTCGTTCAGCAAGCCCTGGATTTGGGGATAGGAGTACGAGGCCAAGTGCTGCTGGCCGACTTCCCAGACCTCGGGATAGTGCTGGATCAGATCGGCGAAGTACGTGGGCGCCTTCACCTGCTGCAAGTCGCGGATGCCCATTTCCAGCAGCCCGAGCAAGCGGCCAACGGGGTTCGGCACTTGGGCAAACAGCTCGGCGTGTTCCCGCTTTTGCCGCTCGATGTCGTGCAGGGTGGTTTCCAGCACCAAGTCGTGCTTGCCGTCGAACATTTCACGGAAGGTGGCAAGCGAAATGTTCAGCGCGGCAATGATCTGCTCCAGCGACTGGCTTTCAATGCCCTCGCGCATGAACAGCTCTCGGGCTTCATCGAGCAACGTATCGCGTAAGGTTCGGTTCATAAGCGGGCTGGGGAAGATGTAGCGGCAGCCCGAAAATTAGCCGATTACCCAGCCTAATCCAAAAAAGAAGAGCAGCTGCAGCATGTACACGAAGGGCACCAGGGGATTGCGCCCGGGCGCTACCTGGCTGCGGTTCAGGTACACCTGCAGAATCAGCGACAGCGCAAACCACGCTTTGAAATTTTGCATCGGTATCACGTCGGCAAACCAGCGCCACCAGCCAAAGTGCACCGCCACAGGCTCGATGCAGAGGTCCATGCCCACCATCAGGCCGGCCGCGATGAGCGCCCGCCCAAAGCCCGGCAACGGCAGGCGCTGCGCCAGTCCGCCCGCGATGTACGTCAAGATCAGCCAGTTCAGCCCGATGATAATGGGCACCTCGAGCAGCCGCGGCCCCATGGTGGTGCCGTAGGTGTAGCTGCCGAAGATGACCCCGGTCTGCACGCCCATCACTTCCACGCCGTAGCCCACCAGCATCACTGTAAGGGCAAACCAGCCGAACATGGGCGCGGGGCTGTGGCGGTCGAAGCCCAGCAGCAGCGCCGCGGTGAGCAGCAGCGTGAGCGGCATGAATTGCAGGTAGAAGCTTGGATCCTGCGAAAAGCCCAGGCCCACAAACCCCGTGGTGTAAAACAGCAGCAGCACGAACTGCGCCAGCCGCAGGCGGCGCGGCGAGGGCGACGAAGCCGCCGGGGGCGCTATGGGCGCGGTCAGTTGATCGGATTGAGGCATAGGAGGGAATTAAAAATTGAGAATTAAAAATTAAAAATGGGTCGGGCACATTCCCCAGCCACTAGCAGAACCTGGGCAGTCGGAACTGGAACGAACGATTCTTAATCGTTAATCCTTCATTTTTTAATTGATTAAGTCAGCGACGATTTGGGCGGACAACAGGCAGAGCGGAATGCCGCCGCCGGGATGCACCGAGCCGCCGCAAAAGTACAGGCCTTCGAGCCGGCGGGAAAAATTCGGGTGCCGCAGGAAAGCCGCCAGCATGGTGTTGGACGAGCTGCCGTAGAGCGCGCCGCCATACGAGGAAGTATCGGCGGCAATGCCCGGCGGCGTCCAGGTGCGCTCGGCCCGGATCAAAGGGGCAACGTCGACGCCCAGGGCTTGGTTCAGGCGGCGCAGCACGGCGGCGCGGGCGTGGTGCTGCAGCGCCTCCCAATCCTGGCCTTCGTCGTGGGGCACGTTCACCATCACAAACCAGTTTTCGTGGCCCGCCGGGGCGTCGTCCGGGGTTTTCTTGGAGGTGATGTTCACGTACACCGTTACATCGTCGGCCAAGGCTTTGTCGCGGAAAATGGCCTCGAACTCGCGCCGGTAATCCTGGGAGAAGAAGATGTTGTGCAGGCCCAGCTCGGGAAATTCGCGCCCGATACCCCAGTAGAAAATCAGGGCGGAAGAGGAACGCGGCTGGGCCAGGGTGCGCTCCGGAGCGGGCTCGTGGGGCAGCAGGCGGCGGTAGGTGGGCACCACGTCCATGTTGCTGACCACCACGCCGAAGTCGTACACGTCGTGCGGGGTACGCACGCCGGTCACGCGGCCGCCGGCGGTCAGGATTTCCTCCACCGGCTCTTGGTAGCGGAACGTCACGCCCAGCTCTTCGGCCAGCCGCACCAGGCTGCGGGCAATGCTGTAGATGCCGCCTTCGGGGTAGTAGGCGCCCAGGCCGTGCTCCAGGTGCGGAATCAGCGAGAGGGTGGCCGGGGCCTGGTAGGGGTCGGAGCCGTTGTAGGTGGCGAAGCGGTCGAAAAGCTGCTGGGCGCGGGCATCCCGCGGAAAAGCGCGCGCGTGCCGAGCATGCATGGTGCTGAGCAGGCCCAGGCGCGGCATTTCGGCCACGGCCCGCAGCGTGTCGCGGCTTAGGTAGCTCTGCGGGCGGTGCAGGGATTTGTGCAGGAAGGTGGGCGCGGTGGCCTCGTAGGCGCGCCGGGAAGTGTGCAGGAAGCGGCGCACGTCGGCGGCGGGCACGCCCAACTGCTGCTCTACTTCGGCCGCAAACCGCTGCTCGTCGGCCCAGGCGGTGAGGCGGGTGCCGTCGGCGAAAAAGTACTGCGTGATGGGGTCCAGCCGCTCGTAGCGAAAGTAGTTCTGCGGGTCGCGCTGGGCCGCGCGGAACAGCTCGTCGACGAGGCCGGGCAGCGTAAACAGCGAGGGGCCCGCGTCGAAACGGTAGCCGCCGGGCAAGTCGAACTGGTGCATCTTCCCGCCGAAGGAGTCGCGGCCCTCGAACACCGTTACGGCGTGGCCCTGGGCGGCCAGGCGCACGGCCGTGGCAATGCCGCCGATGCCGGCGCCTACCACGGCGACGGGTTGTTTCAGGGAAGAGGCTTGGCGCAGCTTGCGGCCGGCGGGCAAAACGGACATGTGGGGGCGGCTGAGGGAGAGGTAAGTAAACCGCAAACGCAGGCGACAGTTCACGGCCTTACGGCCCTCCGCCTGCCATACGCTCGTAGCGTCGGCGGGTTGGCCGGGCCGGATCGACGTAGACGGCGTAGGTGCTGCCGAGCATCATGCCCCGGTCGTGGCCCAATAAGGCAGCTACCCGGCTATCCGAAGCAGGGTGGGGCGGGCGGTTCCAGCCAACTAGTTGCCCCCGGCGGCCGTAGCTTGGCCGCAGCTCCTCCCTGCGCCCCTCTGCTATGATCTTCTTCGGCACCAAAGCCAGCCTAGCCGGCACCCGCCCTATGCCCGGCGTGACTTGCGTCAACTGCGGCCACAACGCGCTGGCCGCAGCCGTGTACTCGCGGTATTTCCACATCTACTGGATACCCACCTTTCCCTTCACGCGCAAAGGCATGTCGGTCTGCTCGTTTTGCAAACAGGCGCTGGAGCCTGCCGAAATGCCGGCCGATTACCGGGCCCCGTTCGAGGCAGCCAAAGCCACCGTGGGTTTGCCACTCAAGCACTTTACCGGCCTTTTTATCATCGGCGCACTGGTGCTCGTCTTGGGCCTGACCGCCCTATTCAAGTCCTGATAAGTTTGAATTAGCCCCGAACGCACCATGGCTTTCCGCCGCTGGGGCCGGTAGCAGCGCGTTGGCGCCTTAGTCCACGGCCAGCACCAGGCCCTTCAGGTACTCGCCTTCGGGGTGGAACAGGCTCACCGGGTGGTCGGCGGGCTGGGTGAGGCGGTGCAGGATGCGGGCCGGGCGGCCGGCCTCGATGGCGGCGGCCATGATGGCACCCTCAAACAGCTCCATGCTCACCACCTGCGAACAGCTGAAGGTGAACAGCAGCCCACCGGGGGCAATCCGCTTGATGCCGGCCACGTTCAGGCGCTTGTAGCCCATCAGCGCGTTGTGGCGGGCCGAAAGGTGCTTGGCAAAGGCCGGCGGGTCGAGCACGATGAGGTCGTACTGGTTGTGGCGGTCCTTGAGGAACGTGAACACGTCCTGGGCATAGGCCTCGTGCTTGTCTTGCAGGCCCGTCAGCTCGGCGTTGCGGTTGGTCAGCTCGATGGCCTTCTTGCTGGAGTCGACGGAGTGCACCAGCTCGGCGCCGGCCTGCAGGGCGTACACCGAGAAGCCGCCGGTGTAGCAGAAGGTGTTCAGCACGCGGCGGCCGGGGGCATAGCGCGCGAGCAGGGCGCGGTTGTCGCGCTGGTCGATGAAAAAGCCGGTTTTCTGACCCGTTTCCCAATCGACGGCGAAGCGGTGGCCGTTTTCCTCCACCACGTGCTCCTGGCCGCTGCTCTGGCCCAGCAGGTAGTCGTTCTGGGCGCCGGGCGCGGCCTTCTGGGGCACGGTTTCGCTGCTCTTGTCGTAGATGGCGCGCAGGCTGGGTACCGCCTGCTGCAGCGCGGCGGCAATGGCTTCGCGGGCCTGGTACATGCCCGCGCTGTGGGCCTGCACCACGGCCACGTCGCCGTACACGTCGATGATGAGGCCGGGCACGCCGTCGCCCTCGGCGTGCACGAGGCGGTACACGTTGGTCTGGCCCTGGCCGGTCAGGCCCAGGCTATGGCGCAGCTGGTAGGCGTTGCGCAGCTTTTCCACCCAGAAGGCTTCGTCGATCGGCGCGGCGACCGCTTCGCCGAAGGCCAGCATGCGCACGGCAATGGAGCCGGGGGCGTAATGGCCCGCGCCCAGCAGCTCGCCGTTGTGGGCGTGCACCGCCACCACCCGGCCTTCCACCACCTCGCCCTGCATGCGCGCAATGGCGCCCGAAAACACCCAGGGGTGCAGGCGGCGCAGGGATTGGTCTTTACCGGGTTTGAGGAAGATGGCAGCAGCGGACATGGCAACGGGCAAATGGGTACGAACGACAAAGGTACGCACCCCGGCGCGGGCTTGCGTCGGCGGAGTTGCGTACACTCGCAGCATGGACAATCCCATCGACGCCTTGGTTCAGTTGATCAAGGGCAAGCACAAAGCCGACATCCTTATTTTCCTGAACCCGCAGCCGCGCCGCTTCAGCGACGTGCGCCGCCACCTCGGCGCGGCGGTCAGCGAGCGAATCCTGACCAAGCAGCTGCGCGAACTGGAAGCGGCCGGGCTGGTGCAGCGGCGGGTATTTCCGGAGGTACCGCCGCGGGTCGAGTACAGCCTTACCCCGCACGGGTACACGTTTTGCCCAGTGCTCAAGCAAATGTGGCACTGGGGCCGCGGCCACCTGCGGCCGGAAATTCGGGCGGCCGTGAGTTCGAATTAACCGCCTGCCCGCGCTGCGCGCCCAAAACTTCCCCGAGTGTAAGTAGCCCGCCGCGGCTGTGCGCTCTTGCCCGGGGCCAGTTTGCCGACGTCCTTCGCGGTCTGAACTATTCTTTTTCTGATGAGTACCCCCACTGCTTCCGCCGTCGAAATCCTGCCTTACCAGCCCGAGCACCAGGCGGCGTTCCGCGACCTGAACCACGAGTGGATAACCCATTACTTCACCCTGGAGGACCTGGACCGGCGCATGCTCGACGATCCGCAGGGCTACATTCTGGATCAGGGCGGGTACATCTTCATGGCTCGCCACGCGGGGCAGTTGGTGGGCACCTGCGCCCTGATACGGGAGCACGACGGCGTATACGAGCTGGCCAAGATGGCCGTGACGCCCCGCGCGCAGGGCCTGGGCATCGGCTGGCGGCTGGGTCAGGCCGCTATCGATCATGCCCGCCAGATCGGGGCCCGCGAAATCGAGCTGCTCTCGAACCGCCGGCTGGCCCCGGCCCTCGCGCTGTACCGCAAGCTGGGCTTCGTGGAGGCGCCGCTAAACCCTTCGGAGTACCAGCGGGCCGACATTCGCATGGTGCTGCCGCTACGCTAGCCGCGTTCAGGGCCGGCCGAAGTAGCGCCGGTAAATGGGCCGCCGCCAGGCAAACTGCGCCCACACCACGGGGTAGGCCAGCCAGTCGAGTAGCCGAAAGGGCGTGCGGTATTCCAGGTCTTCCACGATGACGCAGCCGCCCGCGGGCCCGGCTTCCAGCAGGTGGCGGTGCCGCCAGAAGCGCAGCGGCCCGGGCAGCAGCTGCCCCTCGTCGACGAAGTAGCGGCCGCCCCCGGGCAGCTCGCCGTGCTCGGTGATGAGCGAGGTCCAGCGCCCGAGGCTCACCGGCCCCAGGCGCAGCTCGATGTCGACCACGTCGCCGCGGTGGCAGCCGTCGAAGCGCCACAGGCGCATCCGGGGCAGGGGGGGAGCCAGGTCGAGAAACAGCTGGCGGGTAAAGCCGGCCCAGACGCGGGCGGGCGGCTGGGCAACGGCGGTGCGGAGCATCAGGTGCATACAGGCAAGCAAACCGACCGGGCCGCCGTTTAGTTGAGTACAAGCCGCGGAAAGGGCGTATGTTAAGGCCGCTTTCGCATCCTGCCCGCCCCTCTGCCCATGCTGCACGCCGACCTCCTGCCGGGCCGCACCCTGCTTGCCGACGACGGCCGCGAGTACCTGTTCTGCAGCGGCACCGGCTACCTGGGCATGGCCCGCAACGCCGACTTCGCTGCCCTGCTGGCCGAGGGCATAGCCCGCTACGGCACCAACTACGGCTCGTCGCGCAACAGCTCCCTGCGCCTGCGCATCTACGAGGAAGCCGAAGCCTACCTGGCCGCCTACGTGGCCATGCCCGCGGCCTTGACGGTGTCGTCGGGCTACCTGGCCGGGCAGATGGCGGTGAAGACCCTGGCCCGCGCCGGCCGCTTCGAGTACGCGCCCGGCACGCATCCGGCGGCCTGGCTGACCGAGCTTCCGGCCCCGGCGGCCTCTTCGCGCTCTTTTGCCGACTGGGCCCAACACCTGCTGCGCCGCCTGCGCCACGAAACGCCCGCGCCGGTCGTCATCGTGGCCAATTCCCTGGACCCGCTACGCGCGCAGCGCTACGACTTCGGCTGGACGCAGGAGCTGCCCACCGACCGCCCCGTCACGCTGCTGCTCGACGATTCGCACGGCCTGGGCGTCATCGGTCCCGACGGGGCGGGCATTCGGGCCGAGGTGCAAGTGCCGTCCAGCGTGCGGTTGGTCATCGTCAGCTCCCTGGGCAAGGCCTGCGGCATTCCGGGCGGCGTGGTGCTGGCCGATGCGGGCTTCGTGCAGGAGCTGCGGCGCAGCGCGTTTTTCGGGGCCTCTTCGCCGGTGGTGCCGGCTTACCTGCACGCCTTCGTGCACGCCGGCGAGCTGTACCGGCGGGCGCGGGCGCAGCTCAAGGCCAACGCCCGGCAATTCGCGGAAGCCACCGCCGGGTTGGGGCTGTTTCAATCGGCCCCCGGCCTTCCGGTGTTCTACACCCCGGCCAACGAGCTGGCCGCGTTCATGCAGCAGCGCGGCGTGCTGCTCTCCAGCTTTCCGTACCCGGCACCCACCGATGCGTGCCTCACGCGGGTGGTGCTGTCGGCGCTGCATACTTCCGCCGACGTGGCCCACGTGGCTGCCCTGGCCGCCGAGTTCGGGGCAGCCCGCACCTAAGCCCCGCGCAGAAACGTCAGTAATGCTTGCGTCAGCTCGGCCGGCCGCTCTTCGGGAATGAAATGGCCGCAGTCCAGCAACACCATCTGTGCTTGCGGCAACAGTTGCTGCCAATGTCCCAGGTCGGCTTCGGTGAGGAACGGGTCTTGGCGGCCCCAAACGAGCAGTGCGGGTTTGCCTACCAAGACCGGCAGCTCTTGCCGCCGCGCCTCGTACCAATCGGAAGCGCGCAGCAGCCACTGGCCCAGCCGCAACGGCCCGTGCCGGTCGGCGCGGCGGGCAAATGGCTGCAGGTAGTGTTGATGCAGGGCTGGCGTAAGTACGCGCTTGTCGCCGAAGCCCTGGCGCAGCAGCACCCGAGGGGAGAAGTTCAGGCCCAGGTACAGCCAACGGCCTAGCCAGCTGTGCAGCAGCCGGTCGGCCTGCCGGGCCTGTGGGTGGGCCGAGGCGTCCCAGAGCCAGGTATTGAGCACCACCAGCCGCTGCACGCGCTCGGGGTGCTCGGCGGCGAAGCCTAAGCCGACGGGCCCGCCGAAATCATGCACAACCAAGGTTATCCGCCCTAGCCCAAGGTGGTCGAGCAGGCGCCGCAGGTTTTCGGCGTGGCGGCGCGGGTGGTAGTCCCAGTCGGCGGGCTTATCAGAAAGGCCAAAGCCCAGGTTGTCGGCGGCCACGCAGCGGTAGTGCGGTGCCAGGGCCCGTATTTGCCGGCGGTACAGCCACGACCACGTTGGGGTGCCGTGCACGAACACCACCGCCTCGCCCTGGCCTTCGTCGACGTAATGCAGCCGCCCGGCGGGCGTGGTCAGGTAATGGCTGGCGAAGGGGTACGCGCACACGTCGAGCCAGTTGGGGGCGGCCGCGGCGGAAACTTGGGTGGGGACGGTGTGCATGGCGGTTGGTCGTTTGGGTTGACGCCTCAAAGCTGCCCCGGCCACCGTCCGCAATTCTTGGTCTGCGCCAAGATTTTCGGTCTCAGACCGCCATCTGATTCAGCAACTTGCTGAAATTGGTGGCATCCATGCCCAGGTAAGAAGCCAGGTGCTTGTGCGGCACGGCGTTGAGCAGGTGCGGGCTGCGGAGCAGAAACCGCCGAAACCGCTCCGGCATGGAGCAGGTCAGCAGTTCCGTGTGCCGCTGTAGTACGCCCACCAGCACCTGCTCGGTAAGCTTGCGCAGCAGCCGCTCCAGGTGCGGGCAGGTCAGCAGCAGTTCATCGAAGGGCTCGTAAGGCACCCGCAGCAGGCGGCTGGGCGTAATGCATTCCAGAAAGTGGGGCGAGGGCTGCCGCGTCAGCACGGTCTCGGGTATGCCCGTCACCGAGGGCGGGTAAGTGAAGGCCAGCGTGTGCTCCTTGCCATCGAGCAGGTGGTAGCTGCGCTGAATGCCCGCCAGCACGAAGTATAGGTGCCGCCCCACTTCCCCGGCCCGGGTGATAAACTCGCGTCGCCCGAACTGCACCTCCTGGCACAGCGGCAGCAGCCGGGCCAGCTCCTCGTCGGGCAGGGGGTGAATGTGGCGCAGGAAAGCGGCGAGTAATTCGTTATTTGAGGCCATGGTTACGCTGCCTGTTGTTATTGCCGTTTGCGCCACGCTGCTGGACGCCCGTTCTCCGCAAGCTACCACCCCCGACGCGGAAATTACACGCATCCGCCAGCACTACACCAGTACGCGCCAAGCCCTGCCTACCCTGCGCAAACGCACCATAGATGTCATGGATTGGTCGACGGAGGGCGGCACCGCTACCGGCTACTTCCGGCAGCAGGAACTGCGCCTCGTGGAAGCCGCCATCTACGGCGAAATGGGGCAGAGCCACACCGAGTACTACTTTGTCGGTGGCAAGCTCATCTTCGTGCTGGAGCGCGAGCGGCATTACGCTTTTCATGTGCACCAGCGCCCGTCGCTGCAAGGCGCTACCACCAGTACTCAGCGCTACTACTTCAGTGGCGGCCATCTCATCCGCTGGCTAAATAGCTGGCAGGAGCCGGTGGTAGCTACCGGGCCTGAGCGGCTTCAAAAACAGCAACAGCTCCTGGCCGAAGCCCAGGAGCTGCAACAACGTTTGGCCGGGGCCGGGCGCTAGCCCAGCAGCTCCTCGATGTCCTCCTTGGTGAGGCTCTTGATGATGGCCTCGTCGGTGGTAATTAGATCCGACACCAGTTGAATCTTGCGGTTCTGCAGGGCCAGGATTTTTTCCTCCACCGTGCCCTTGGTGATGAACTTGTAGGTGAACACCGTGCGCTCCTGTCCGATGCGGTGGGCGCGGTCCACGGCCTGGGCCTCCACGGCCGGGTTCCACCACGGGTCGAGGATGAACACGTAGTCGGCGGCGGTCAGGTTCAGGCCCACGCCGCCGGCTTTCAGGCTGATCAGGAACACGCGCAAGTCCTCGGTTTCCTGGAAGCGGGCTACTTCCCGGGCCCGGTCGCGGGTGTTGCCGTCGAGGTAGGCGTATTCGATTTGCTTTTCGTCCAGCGCGTGCCGCACGATTTCCAGATGCTTCACGAACTGACTAAACACCAGCACCTTGTGCCCCTCGGCCACCACGCCCCGGATCATGCGCACCACCTCGCGCAGCTTGCCCGACTCGTGCTCGTAGGCTTCGTCGGCCATCTTGGGGTGGTTGGCAATCTGGCGCAGCTTGGTCAGGCCCTGCAGCAGCATAAACTGGGTGCTGGCCGTGCCGTGCTCCTCGATGCTCTGCAGAATCTTGTTGCGGTAGTAGCTCTTGGTTTCCTCGTAGCAGCTGAGCTGCTCCTCGGTCATGCGGCAATAGCTCAGGTTCTCAATCTTGGCCGGCAGCTCGGTGGCCACCTGGGCCTTGTGGCGGCGCAGGATAAAGGGTTTGATGAGCGCGTGCAGGCGGCGCGTCTTCACTTCGTCCTTTTCCTTTTCGATGGGCTTGAGGAACTCCTTGCGGAAGAACGCCTGGGAGCCGAGCAGGCCGGGGTTGATGAACGACATCTGCGACCAGAGGTCCATGGTGCTGTTCTCCACCGGCGTGCCCGTCAGGATGAGGCGGTGGCGCGAGTGCAGGTGCCGCACGGCCTGCGAGGTCGTCGACGACGGGTTCTTGATGGCCTGCGACTCGTCGAGGATGACGTAGTCGAACTTGTAGCTTTTGAGCAGCTCCGCGTCGAGGCGCACGATGCCGTAGGAGGTCAGGATCAGGTCGTAGTCGGCAAACTGCTCCACGTTTTTGTCGCGGTAAGTGCCGGTGTAGGTCAGCACGCGCAGGCCGGGCGTAAACTTCTGGGCTTCGTTCAGCCAGTTGTACACCAGGGAGGTGGGCATCACCAGCAGCGACGCCGCGCCGCCCGCCGCGCCGCTTTCCTTGCGCTGCAGCAGCATGGCCAGCGTCTGCACGGTCTTGCCCAAGCCCATGTCGTCGGCCAGGCAGCCGCCGAAGTGGTAGTCCTGCACAAAGTGCAGCCAGTTGTAGCCCGCCTGCTGGTACGGGCGCAGCGCCCCCTTGAAGCCCGCCGGCAGGGGCCGGTCTTCCACCACCTCAAAGCCGCGCAGGCGCTCCAGCTTCCGGCTCATCGTGACGGTGGCCAGGTTGCCGTTTTCCAGGTCCGATACCAGCGCTACGTGGTGCTTCTTGAGCGTGAGCGTGTGGTGGTGCTCGTCGGAGAAGGCAAACAGCTCCAGGTACTGCGTAAACCACTCCTCCGGGATGATGGCAATCTGTCCGTTGGGCAGCTTGAACTCGTGGCGCTTCTGCAGGATGTAGGGCCGCAGCTTCACGAAAGGAATTTCAAACTCCCCGAAGCGCACCGTCCCGTTGATGTCGAACCAGTCGTTGTTTTCGGTGATGCCCACCTTCACGGTGACCGTACCGATAAAGTAGTCCTTGCCCGAGTTGGAGCCCTGCTGCACCGTGAAGCCCAGGCGCGCCAGCTCCTCGGCGTGCGAGTGCAGCCACTTGAACGCAGTGGCTTTTTCGAGCACGGCGCGGCCGTTGCGCACTTCCAGCGCCCGGTCCTGCAGCTCCCGGATAAATACCTGCTCGTTTTCCAGGTCGCGGATCAGGCGATGGAACACGTAGGAGTCCGAGGTCTTTTCCAGCTGCACGCTCACGCGCTTGTCGTGGTTGCGCACGATGTGGTTGCCGTACTGGAAGGCCACGTCGAAATGAATCTGCTCGGCATTGGCGTCGGCCACGCTCACGCTGCGCCGGCCGGTTTCCTCGGCCTCGTACGCGATGCTGCCGCCGGCGGGCACGTCGGAGAAGATCAGGTGCGGCTTGGCCTGGTAGCGCTCCGAGCGAATGTCGAAGCCGCGGGCGTGCACGTCGAACGACTCCACCAGGGGCGCCACAAAGCGCTGGTAGTAGCTGTCTTCGACCTGCCGCGGAATAATGATGAACTTCTTCGAGAGGAAAGGCTGCAGCTTTTTACCGTCCACCTCGTTGCGGAAGTTGTGGAGCACCCCGTCGAGGAGCATCCAGGCGGGCTGGCAGCACACCATCACCGCGTCGCGCTGCTGGAAGTCCAGCTTCTGCCCGCGGTACTGAATGGTGGGGAAGTAATGGGTATTCTCGGGGTTGCGGCGGAAGTGAAACAGCACCGAGGCCGGCTCCGGCGCCACCTGAATTTCCTTCCAGGTCGGCTCGCCGTCTTTGCCCATGATAAACACGAGCTTGCCCTGCAGGCGCTGCAGAATCTGGCCCATGCGCACCTGTACGTAGTTGCTAATGCGCTCCTGCAGGGATTTGTCGCCCTTCTCCGCGTCGTAATGCTTCAGGAAAAAGTCGGCCGGCGTGGTTTTCTTCGGCCAGAATTCCTTGATGACCGCGTCCTGCTGGATCTGGTCGGTCAGCGCAATCAGTTCGAAATCTTTCTCGTCGAGGCCGTCGGCAAACTCCGCGGCGTTCATGGCCGACACGTTCTGGTGCTGCAGCGTCAGCTGGCCCTTGGGGCTCAGCTGCACCACGTAAGACTCAAACAGATAGCCCAAGTACTCGTGCGCGAGCAGCGAGTAAACTATTTGAAAAGGCTGTGCGGTAGAAACCTTCATGGCAGCAGCAACAAAAGCAACGTCGAAAGTAGGAACAAATGCTAAAATGTCGATTGTTTCCGAAAAAGTAAAATAAATTCTATTAATAATTATATATAGTCCATAAAGAGTTGATTCCCACGCGGTAAAAGCAGATTACGCTCGGGGCAATTACCAGCAAACACCCCTGAAGGTTGCGTTTTGCGCGGCTGAAAATCGGTTTTTAGCCCAACTACAGGTTTTCGCGCAGGTCGATTTGGGGCGCGTTCAGCGCGGGCCGGATGGATACGGCAATGGTAATGAGCACAATGGCAATGCCGACCCAGAGGATGTCGGATACCTGCATCTTTACCGGATAAGAATCAACCACACTGGTGGCCATGCCCATCGACACCAGCCCGAAGCGCTGCTGCAGCCAGCAGATGCTGATGCCGAGCGAGAGACCGACGACGGCGCCCACCTGGGCCACGATGGCGCCTTCCATCAAGAACACGCGCCGGATGATGTTGGGCGTGGCGCCCATGGCCATCAGAATGGCCACGTCCTTCCGCTTGTCGATGACCAGCATCGAGAGCGAGAAGAAGATGTTGAGCGAGGCGATGAGCAGGATGAAGGCGAAGGTGATGAAGACGAACATCTTTTCCACCTTGATGGCCTTGAGCAGGGACACGTGCTGCTCGTCGGAGTCGAGCACGGCAAAGCCGGGGCCGAGCACCTGCTTGAGCTCGGCCTTGGTGTCGTCGAAAGAGCGGTTGCCGCCCACTTTCACTTCCAGGGCGGTGCGCCGGTTGTCGTAGCGCAGCAGGCGCTGGGCGAAAGCCAGGGGCACGAAGATGTAGCTGTCGTCGACGTGCTGCTCGATGGCGAAGACGCCGCCGGCCATGATGGGCTCTTGGTTGAAGGCGTTTTCGGGGTTGATGCTCAGGGTACGCTTACCGGGCGTGTTGCGCGGGTACAGCAGCTGCAGGGGCGAAAAGCGGTTTTCCAGCGCGATGCTCAGCTCGTGCTGTACGCCCGCCCCGATCAGGGCAAAGTCCTCGCCGTTGCGGCGCAACTCGTGCGAGCCATCCACGATGGCCGAGTCAATCTCGCTCTGCTGGTAGTAGTTCTCGGATACGCCCTTGAGCTTCACCACCATTTGCCGCTCGTGGTAGCGCAGCAGGGCGTTGTCTTCAATCACTTCCGTGACGAGCTGCACGCCGGGCACGGCGCGCACGCGGCCCAGCAGGAACGCGTCGACGGGAAATGACTTGCCCTGCACGGCCGTGATTTTCAGGTCCGGGTCCGATTTGCCGTAGAGCGAGCGAACGAGGTCCTCCAGCCCGTTGAACACCGACAGCACAATGATCAGTGCCATCGTGCCCACGGCCACCCCGATCATCGAGATGTTGGAGATGATGCTGATGATGTTGCGCTTCTTCTTGGAGCGGAAGTAACGCCAGGCTATCAGGAAGGGAACGTTCACGCCTCAGTGAATGAGTTGGTGAGGTGGATGGGCTTGCTCGGCAGTGGCATGGGCGCTTTTACGGATTTCGACGAGAACGGACGTCTTTTCGCCTGACTCGGTTCCTAAATCGGCCGGGCCGATGCCCGGCGGCCCGAAATACCTTCCCAGCGGCCCGCTTCAGCTTATTTCCAGGCCTTCACAATCAGGCCGGTGCCGGAGTCGTGGCGCGTGGTGCTGTCCAGCCAGTTCAGCAGGAGGCAGATGGGGAAGGTCAGGAGGTAGTAGAAGGGCAGCAGCACGAAGAAGGCCTTCGACATGCCCAGCATCAGGATGGGGTACTTCATGGAGAGGCGCCACGAAATCTGACCCGGCAGGCCGTAGCTGTACTTGGCCTCGATGCGGTCGAAGCCGGCTTTGCGCAGCTTCTGCTGAATCTCGTCGATGTTGTAGCCGTCGCGCACGTGCTCCTCGATGAAGGAGGCGTCGTCGGCGCCGTGCACGTCGGAGCCGCCTTGGTCCGAGGGCGTGCTGATGATGAGCATGCCGCCGTCCTTGAGCGAAGCGTGCAGGTTGGTCATCACCTCCACGTCTTCCAGGATGTGCTCCATCACGTCGATGCTCAGGGCCAGGTCGAAGGAGTTGGGCTGCTGGTAGAGCACCAGGTCCTGCACGGCAAACTGCACGTTGGTGCGCCCGATCTGCCGGAAGAAATTGTTGGAGTCGGCCACCTGCTCGTCCTTCACATCCACGGCCAGGATCTGCCACTTCCGGCTCATGCCCGATAGCCAGTAGGTGTACTGGCCGTAGCCGGCCCCGGCGTCGAGGATGTTCTGGGGCTCGTCGCGGCGGCCCTGCGCCCACTGGCGCAGCTCGCGGTGCACGTGCCAGGTGCGCAGCAGCAGCAGGTCGAGCAGGTTATAAAACAGCCGGCGCAGCCAGGGCGTGCGGTTGAACACGTTGCCCAGGGAGCGTTTGATCGGGTCGTAGTGCAAGGGAAGGAAATGGTGAGATAGTGAAATGGAGAGGTGGTGAGTTTGATGGTCGGGAGTCCGGCACCGCGCATTTCGCGCTAGTAGAACGACACTCGCCACCTCACCACCTCACCGCTTAGTCTTCGTCGGCGAAGAGGCGGGGGCGCTGGGGCTTGTCTTCGTCCTCGGGCGGCGGGGGCGGGATGTTCAGGTCCGAAATGACTTTGTCCATGCGCGTGGCGTAGGCCGCCGAGTCGTCGAGGAAGAAGCGCAGGTCGGGCACCACGCGCATCTGGTTGCGCACGCGCTTGGCCAGGGCAAAGCGGATTTCCTTGGTGTTGTCCTGAATCAGCTGCACTTGCTCCTGCGGGTTCTGGGCCAGCAGCACGCTCAGGTACACGCTGGCCACGCCCAGGTCGGGGCTGACGCGCAGGGCGGTGATGCTCGGCGGCAGGGTGCCGCCGAACAGGTGCGGCATATCGCGCCGGAACACTTCGGCCAGCTCTTTAGTAAGCAGGCTGGCGAATTTCTGCTGTCGTTTGCTATCCATAGAATGCGCAAAGGTAAAGGAGGTTGAGAGTTATTGGGTTTAGGGGCTTCGGAGTTAGCGCGTTTTTGAGCTAATGGGTTAGACAGGACCGACGGCCGGGCCCTGAAACGGCCCCTGGCCGGGCGGGTGGCCCCCAGTATAATGCGCAGGCAGCAGCAGGGGGCACTACCTTTGAATTGAAGTTGAGGCGCCTGACCGAAGACGACCCAGAAACGGTCTACCTTCTGAACACCGAAACTTCTCAACGCCTAACTGCCTTCCCTTGCTTGAGTTTTTTCGAAGTACGCTGCCCACGCGCCTGGTAGTGCTGCTGCTGCTCACCCTGGGCCTGCGCCTGCCGCTGCTGTGGCTGGGCGAGGTACCGCTGACGCTGGCCGAGCTACGCGGCTGGGTGGTGGGCGAGCGGTTGCACGCCGGCGCCCAGCTCTACCGCGAGGTGTACGACCACACCGCCCCGCTGGCCGCCGCCGTGTACGCGCTGCTCGACGTGGCGCTGCCGCGCTCCTGGTTTCTGTACCGCCTGCTGGCCCTGGCGCTGGTGCTTACCCAGGCCCTGCGCCTGAACGTGGTGCTGAACCGCTACAACGTGCACCCCGAGCGCGGCTACCTCACGGCCCTGACCTACTTGCTGCTGGCCAGCGTGTCGGCCGAGCTGGACACGCTTTCCCCGCTGCTGATGGGTCAGACGTTTGTGGTGTTTGCCCTGAGCGCCCTGCTGCCCACCTCGCGCGAGGGCTACGACAGCAGCCGCCTGTTTCGGGCGGGCTTTCTGCTGGGCGTTGCCGCGCTGTGCTACCTGCCCCTGGCCTGGCTGCTGCTGCTGGGGTTGTTTGCCGTTATCAGCTTCGCCGCCAACACCTTCCGCAGCTTTCTGCTGCTGCTCTGCGGCTTTGCCTTCCCGTACGCGGCCGTGGCCACGTTCTTCCTGTACTCGGATGCGCTGCCCCTGTTTCGGCAGCTGCACCTGGAACCCATGCTGAACTGGGCCGCCGGGGCCGATGCGCTGCCGCGCCCGCTGCAGCTGGGCCTGCTGGTGCTGCCCGGCGTGGTGGTGCTGCTGGCCCTGCTGCGCATGTTCACCGCTTCGCTGGGCCTGGTGCTGCAGGTGAAGTTTCAGCAGCTGATGCTCGTCTGGCTGGCCGTGGCGCTGGTTATCGGGGCGGCGCTGCGCGTTTCGGCGCCGGGGCTGCTGGCGGTGCTGCTGCCGCCGGCCGCGTACTTCGGCCTGTTTCTGTGGCAGCGCACGCGCCGCGTGTGGGTCGCTGAGGTGCTGCTGCTCGCCGTGATTGGGGCGGTGGTGGTGGTGCGCTACCGCACGGTGCTGGCCCTGGATCAGGTGCTGCACCTGCCGGCCGAAGCGCGGTACGCTGCCCGCCCCGAGCCGCGCTACGCCGGCCTGCAGGGCCAGCAGGTACTGGTGCTGGGCGCCGGCCGCGGCGTGTACGTGCAGAATTACGCCGCCACGCCCTACGTGGACTGGCCGCTGGCCAAGCGCGACTTTGGCCGCCTCAACGAGTACGAAACCATCGTCCGCCTCGCCCGGAACCTGCCCCACCCGCCGCCTTACCTCATCGATGAAGCCGGCTTGCTGCCCGAGCTGCGCTACAAGCTCCCCGGCGTCTTCGGCCGCTACGAGCGCACCGAAACGCCCCGGGTGTTCCGGCTCAGCGGTGAGGTGGTGAAATAGTGAAATGGTGAGTTTGGCGTGCTGACCGCGCGCAAAAAGCAAACGGCCCCGGCAACACAGGTTGCCGGGGCCGTTTGCTTTTTGCATTGTGCCTGTGGAGGCAGAAGACGGCGTCGTGTGAACGTCGACTCACCACCTCACCACTTAGCAGGCGTCAATCTTGCCCACGCGGGTCTGGTGGCGGCCGCCTTCGAAGGCAGTGGTCAGAAAATCTGTGGTAATCTGCTTGGCCGCGTCTTCGCTCACGTAGCGGGCCGGCAGGCAGAGCACGTTGGCGTTGTTGTGCTGCCGGGCCAGGGCGGCCAGCTCGGGCAACCAGGCAATGGCGGCGCGCACGCCCTGGTGCTTGTTGGCGGTGATGCACACCCCGTTGGCCGAGCCGCAGATCAGGATGCCCTGCGCAAACTCGCCGGCGGCCACGGCGGCGGCCAGCGGGTGGGCGAAATCGGGGTAGTCAGCCGAGTCAGCCGAGTGCGTCCCGAAGTCTTTCACGTCGTAGCCCTGCTCCGTGAGCCAGGGCTTCAGCAGTTCCTTGTAAGCAAAGCCGGCGTGGTCGGAGCCGATGGCAAGAGGGGTCATGTCTGGAATGTGGTTGAATGTGTTGGAATGTGCGGAATGTGAAAAATGGACTAAAAGGAAAATGTGCCGAGGCACCTTAACCGTTCTATCGGCTCAAGCACTTCAGCACATTTGTCACATTCAACCACATTTCACATCAAGCGTCAGGCGACGCCGTGGTTGTCGGCCAGCTCCTGGTTGAGGCGGCTCACATCCTTGCGGCGCACCACGCGGGCGATGTTGATGCTCAGCTCGTAGAGCAGCAGAATCGGGATGGTGACGATGATCTGCGCCGACACGTCGGGCGGGGTGATGACGGCGGCCACCACCAGAATGACCACAATGGCGTGCTTGCGGTAGATGCGCATGATTTCGGGCGTGATCAGCCCGGCCTTGGCCAAGAAGAACACAATCATGGGCAGCTCGAACACGAACGCGCACGAAAGCGACATGGTCGTGAGCGTGCTGATGTAGCTCTGCAGGTCGATCTGGTTTTCGATGGAGGCATCCAGCTGGTACGAGGCCAGAAAGTTGATGCTCAGCGGCGCGGCAATGTAGTAGCCGAACAGCAGGCCCAGGATAAACAGCACCGACACGAAAAACACCGCCCCGCGCGAGTTGGCCCGTTCGTGCGGGTACAGCCCGGGCTGCACGAAGCGCCACAGCTCCCAGAACAGGTACGGAAAACCCAGCACCAGCCCCACGATAAACGAGGAGCTGATGTGCATGGACAGCTGGCCGCTCATCTGGCGGTTCTGCAGGTCGAAGGTGGGCTTGTCCATGTGCAGGCCCGGCGCCCCCAGCCACTCGCCCGCGGCATTGAACATGCGGTACGTCCAGAAATCGGCCCGCGAAGGCCCCAAGATCAGGGTGCCAAACAGGAAGTCCTTCGCCAGAAACGCGGCGATGGTAAACACCACGATGGCAATGGCCGCGCGGATAATGTGCCAGCGCAGCGCCTCCAGGTGGTCGATAAAGGACATTTCAGCCCCTTCGGCCGTGGCACGGTTCTGCTGAAATTTTTGGGTAGGAGACTCCAAAGGAGGGGGTGAGTTAATGAAGGTAGGAGGGTAGGAGTTAGCCGGCTTCCAGCGTACGTCAGCGAACAGGTAGCAGGGAGGAAGTACGCATACGGTGGTAAAAACGGATGCCTACCCCTCCCAAACTCCTAAACCCTTACCCTCTTAAACGGTAAAAAGCGGCCGCTCGCTCATCAGGGCGTTGACTTGCCGGCGGACCTCCGCGAGGCGCGTATCGTTGTCGTGGTTCATCAGCGTCTGGTCGATCAGGTCCACCACGGTCTCCATGTCGGATTCTTTCAGGCCCCGGGTCGTCACGGCGGCCGAACCGATGCGCATGCCCGACGTCACGAAAGGCGACTTGTCGTCGAAGGGCACCATGTTCTTGTTGATGGTGATGTCGGCCTTGATCAGCGTATTCTCGGCCAGCTTGCCCGTCAGGCCCTTCGAGCGAAGGTCAATGAGCATTAGGTGGTTGTCGGTACCGCCCGAAATGATCTGGTAGCCGCGGGCTACGAAGGCCTGGGCCAGCGCCTGGGCGTTCTTCACGACCTGGCGGGTGTACTCGCCGTAGCTGTCGGTCAGCGCCTCGCCGAAGGCCACGGCCTTGGCCCCGATGACGTGCTCCAGCGGGCCACCCTGCGTGCCGGGGAACACGGCCCCGTCGAGCACCGACGACATGGAGCGGATTTCGCCTTTCGGCGTTTTCAGGCCCATGGGGTTGTCGAAGTCCTGGCCCAGCATGATCAGGCCGCCGCGCGGGCCGCGCAGGGTTTTGTGCGTAGTCGTCGTCACGATGTGGCAGTGCGCAAACGGCGAGTTCAGCAGGCCCTTGGCGATGAGGCCGGAGGGGTGCGAGATGTCGGCCAGCAGCAGGGCGCCCACTTCGTCGGCGGCTTCGCGCAGGGCCTGGTAGTCCCAGTCGCGGGAGTAGGCCGAGGCGCCGCAGATGATGAGCTTGGGCTGCTCGCGGCGGGCGGTTTCCTTCACCTTCTGCCAGTCGATGAGGCCGGTTTCGGGCTCCACGCCGTAGAACGAGGGCTGGTAGAGCTTGCCGGAGAAGTTCACCGGCGAGCCGTGCGTGAGGTGGCCGCCGTGCGAGAGGTCGAAGCCGAGGATTTTGTCGCCGGGCTTCAGGATGCCGAGCATCACGGCCGCGTTGGCCTGGGCGCCGGAGTGCGGCTGCACGTTGGCCCACTGCACGCCGAAGAGCTCTTTTACGCGGTCGATGGCCAGCTGCTCGATCTGGTCGACGATTTCGCAGCCGCCGTAGTAGCGCTTGCCGGGCAGGCCCTCGGCGTATTTGTTGGTCAGGATGGAGCCCTGCGCCTGCATCACCTGCTCCGACACGAAGTTCTCGGAGGCAATGAGTTCCAGGCCGTGCGTCTGCCGTTCCCGCTCCTGGCGGATCAGGTCAAACACAGCGGTATCGGGGGCGAGGGTACGGGTCGTGGTTTCCATGCTTCAAAGGTAGGCAGCCAGCAACGAGCAACGAACACTTGCGCGTCGGCAATTGAGCCGGGCCGCCCCGGCGGGCCCCCACCATTCCCGTTGCTTTGCTCATTGTCCGTACCTTTTGGCCTAACCGTAAGCCCGCCCGCGCCGTTATGACGCCGGACCCGCCGCCCGCCGGTTCAGCTTCGGCTGCTTTTTGGCAATGATCAGGTTCATTGCTCAGTGCTAATTGATCATTTCTGACGCTCCGTGAGCAACTTCCTGTCGGAACAACTGGCCCGTCTGCGCACCGGCAACCTCACGCCGCTCACCGATTTCTACGGGCAGCAACGCGACGTATTTGCCCGCTGGGCCCGGCGGCAGTTTGCCACCACGCCCGAACAGGCCCACGCCGTGCTGCGGGAGCAATTGCTGGCCTTCTACGACGAAGCCAACGACGGCCGGCTGAGCCGCTGGCCCACCGATCTGCGCGGCCACCTCTACGGCGCCGCCCGGCAGGTGCTGACGGCGGCCGCCACCAACTCGGCCCGGCCCGTGGAAGCCTCGCTGCCCGAGCCCGAAGCCGACCGCCGGCAGTTGGTGCTGCGTACGCTGGGGCAGCTGCCCGCCGACAGCCAGCTGGTGCTCCACCAGTTCTTTTTCCGCGGCTCCAACTTCGAGACGCTGGCCGGCAAGCTCGGCTACCCCAACGCCGCCGTGGCCCGCCGCCAGAAGTCGGAATCCTTGCGCAAGCTGTACGAGGCCCTGAACCGGGCCGGCGCGGGCGGCACCACCGAGCTGCTGGCGCACCTGCCCGAAGTAGAGCGCGCCGCCGATGGCCTGCTGAGCCCGGCCGAGCAGGACGAGTTCGACGCGCAGCTGCTCGTCGACGGGGAGCTGCGGCAGGCCTGCCTGGCCTACGAGCAGTACGCCGCCGACCTGCGCTGGGCCGCGGGCCGCGAAAACCTGCGCCTGCGCCTGGAGTCGCTGGACCGACGCGTGGCCCAGCGCACGGCGGCGCAGCAGCGCATCCGGCGGCGGCAACAGCGGCTGCGCTTGCGCCTGGGCCTCGTGGGGGCCGGGATGCTGGCCCTGCTCATCCTGGCTGTGGTGCTGCTGTGGCCGCGCCGCGCCGCGCCCGAGCGCAGCTGGCACGACTATGACGTGGCCGAGCCCGGCCTGACCGCGGCCCAAACCGAAGGACGCCCGCTGCTGGCCCAGAGCATGAACCTGTACCGCCAGGGCAGCTACCCGGCGGCGCTGCACTCGCTGCGCCGCCTGCCGGCCACGGCCGTAGGGCGGGATACGTTCCTGTATTACAACGGCATCTTGCTGCTGCGCCAGGAGCAACCGCAGTACGCCGAAAGCTACTTTGAGCGCGTCAGCGCGCTGCCGGGTTCGGCCCTGGCCGGCCGGGCCCGCTACTACCTAGGCCTAAGCTACTGGCAGCAGCAAAAGCTGCCGCAGGCCCGCGCCACGCTGCAGCAGGTGGCCCGGGAAGCCCGCAACCCGCACCGCGCCAAAGCCCAGCAAGCCCTGCAAGAGGGCGGCCTCGAGTAAGTCCGGCGACGCGGCTGCGGCCTGTTACAACGCAATAAACCCGTCCGAAGCGGCAGATGCCTCGGACGGGTTTCCCTTCAACCAACCAAGATTCAGTTGTCGGTTGGCCGTGGGGGGGTTGGCAGTGAAAGCAGACTGGCAGCGCCCGACGGACAACCGATAACTCCGTTTACTTCCGCACCACGCGCTGCTGGTAGCGTTGGCCGTCCACCGAGGCGGTGAGCAGGTAGTTGCCGGCGGGGCACTGCGGCGCCACGCGCAACCGAGCGGGGCCAGCCATTACCTCTTGCTGCTGCGTCCAGACCACGCGGCCCAGCGCATCGGTCAGGGTCAGGACGGCGTTGCCGGTGCCCGGGGCTATCAGTTCCACCTCGAAGCTTTGATCGAAGGCCGTGGGGTAGGCGGCCAGGGCCGGGCGGCTATCGAAGCTCACCGTCCGCGGGCCGTAAAGGTTCTCTTTGCCGTCTTGGTCCTGCTGGCGCAGGCGGTAGTAGCGCAGGCCCTGCTTGCCGGCTTCCGCGTCGACGAAGCGGTAGTGGCGGGCCGTGGTGGAATTGGGGGCCTGGCTGGCCACGAAGCCCAACTGCCGGAATGTACGCCCGTCGGTGGACACTTCCACGGCAAAGCCGCGGTTGTTTTGCTCGGTGGCGGTAGTCCAGGTCAGCACGGCGGTTTGCTGCTGGCGCAGAGCGCGGAAGGCCGTCAGGCCCACGGGCAGCACCACGTTCTGCTCGCCCAGGGTCCAGCGCGAAAACCCATCCACGCCGCTGAGCACGGCGAAGCCCGGGCCGCTGCTGCTCACGCCCTTGTACTGCCAGGTGTTGCCGTTGTCAATCGACTTGAAGAAGCGCAGGTCCGCCGCGGCCAGCCCGTTTTGCTCGCTGCTCAGGTAGTCAAAGCGCATGTCCACGTCCAGGCCCGCGTTGACGGGCGCCGTGATGTCGAAGTAGCGCTTGATGGCGGGCGTGCCGTTGATGGTGGCAGCCGTGCCGGTCACGCGCTGCACCACCGTCAGGCCGGGCAGCAGCGAGCCGGCGGCGGGCGTGAGCGTCAGGCCCACGTTGCCGAAGATTTCGGGTACGCCGGCGCGGGGCGTGCGGCGGGCCTCCACCCGGCCCAGTACGTAGCTGGCGGCCGTTTCCGTGAGCAGCGCGTCGGCGTTCAGGCGAATTTTGTTGCTGGGACCGGTGTCGAGCACGCCGCCGTTCATCACCAGGTTGTTGGCCAGCGTCAGGTCGTCGGTAAGCGTTTTGACGCCCGCGCCGCGCACTTCCAGGTTGTAGTACAGGCCGCCGCTGACGGTCTGCGGGCCGTTGCCGGTGAGCAATACGCCGCCGGTGGTGCAGCTGAACACGCCGTAGTTGTGCATGTTGCCCTTTACTTCCAGGTTGCCCAGGGTCTGAGCGAAGGCGCCGGAATTGGTGAAGTCGCCGTTGACGACGATGTCGCCGCCGGTGTGGTTCAGCGTGCCCTGAATGGTGAGGTTGCCCACGACCACCGTCTGCCCGCTCTGGATGCTCATCACTTGTCCGGGCGCCACGGTGTAGCTGTTGAGCACCGTTTGGGCCTGCGACACCAGCGAGTTTACACCGTCGGTACCGTTGTTGGTCACACCCGATACGCTGTTGGCCGTCAGCTCGCTGCGGCCGCCGGTGAGTAGCAAGGCTTGGAAAGCCTGGGTGCTGGGCTGCGAGAGGCTGATGTTGCGCACCACGTTGTTTTCCACCACATTGGCCGCGGCGCCGGTGGCCGTGCCGCAGCTCACCACGATGCCCGTAAAGTCCTGCGAGCCGGCGTTGATCCAAGCCGTACCACCAGCCAGCGGAGCCGTACCGCCGATGTAGTTGCCGCTTACCGTGTTGTTGTTCGATTCCGTGCCCGACAAAAAGCTGATGGCGGTCTGGGCCGAGGTCGGCGTGGTGCCCAACGAATAATAGAAGCTGTTGTCGCGGATGATCCACCCGTCGCCGTTGCCGCTGCCCACTTTCACCCCGCACTGCGCGTAGTTCACCAGCTCGTTGCTGATCAGGGCCACCCGGTCGTTGGCGCCGCCGCTGGCGCGCGGAGCGGCGTATACGAGGTTGGCGGGCAGCTGACCAGCCGCCGCATTGCCCAGATAGTTGCCCATCAGCAGGTTGTCATCGTTGCCGGAGGTCGGGCCGCTGCCGATTTCTACTACCCCGCCCGCCAGCGTGGCGTTGCTGCCCAGCAGGCGGGCATCCCGAATGGTGATGTGCTGCGCGTCGCCGGCCAGGATTACGGTGGGCTGGGAGGTGGCCAGCTGCTGCACCGTCAGGCGGCGGGCCGCGCTGCCGTTGTTGCCGCTGAGCGTTACGTAGCGGGCGCCGCCCCCAAAAATGAGGGTGCCGCTGATGACCACGTTCGTGGCGCCCGGCTCCGGCTTGATGGTCAGGGTGTTGGTGGCCGTACCGATCTGCTGGATAACCACGTTTTCCTCAAACACGCTGCCATTGATGAGCTGCAGCTCGTAGGAGTTGTTCAAATTGACCGGCACACTGCTCAGGGCATCGTTCAGGGTGGCGTAAGTGCCGCCGGGGCCCACCCGGTACACAACGGGCGTCTGGGCCTGGGCGCGCTGAATCAGCAGCAGGGTAAGCGCCGAGAGCAGCAGCAGCCACATGGCGACGGATGCCTGCCGCCTGGTAACGACGGCGTTGGTGCTGGTAGCGGCGGGGGAAGAAGAAGGTAAAGGTTGTTTCATGACTCAGTCGGAAAGGCAGAGGCTAGGTTCAGCAGAGGCAAGGGGGTGGCCGCCAACTGCCAGAAAGCAGCTGAAAGCGGCTGGCTCAGCACCGGTGAGTGGCGCAGAGCAAGTCGAACTAACTCGAAAAGAAGGGGGAGAAGTAGTTATGCCACCATAAGCAGACATCAAAAAAGTAACATCACGCTACTGTCATAACCATATGACAGCGAATGTCACTAACCAAATATAGATGACCGTTTTTACATTTCTAAGAACACCCCTCTATTATTTTATGATTATTGTATTATGGTCGTTCAATACAGCTACGCTGTAATATTTAACTTGCTTGTAATCATAAATCTAAAATCAAAACGGAGTTTCTATGCAAACTGGATAAATATAGCATTACTGCATGAAAGCTCCTCCGTAGCGCAACTGAATAACCATATCACTATTTAAACATTTCCGCCGCCTATTATTGCACATGCACCCTTCATCGATCAAGTTTTACACCCAAAAAACTGGCTTGAGTACCAATTCTGCAATCCGCAACGGACTTGCGGTTAGCCTCGACGGGCAATGGGATACTCCGGCTCTGTGTTCCTCTGCATAGTCAGCTCCCAAGTATCCAGATTTAACGCTGACAGGTGGCTAAGCTCCGGGTTGTGGCGATACACGCACCCGGTATCCAAGTCCACGGCACCGCTGCGCTTCTCTACCTGCCGGCGCAGGTGTTCCGTAGCTCGGGGGCTGTGGCCGTGCAGCAAACGCTTGCCTTGCAGGCGCGAGGCATCAAAAGTGAAGTCCTTGATGTTGAGCATGGAGTGCCGGTCGCGCCGCATCTTCTCGGGTGGCAGGCGAAAATCGAAGCCGGCGTGCACGAGCACGAAATCGGGCAGCTCCAGCGTCAGGGGCAGGGCTTCAATCCAGCGCAGGTAGGGCTCGGGAATGTCTTGCGGGCGCGTCACGCCGAAGCTGCGTAGCGTCATGTCCCCATCGGCCGAGGCGGCCCAGGCAGCCAGCGGCCGTTGGCCGCGGGCCGCTTCGAGCAGTTCCAGGTCGTGGTTGCCGAGCAAGCAGGGCACCTGGTAGCCGTCGGTCTGCAGCTGCAGCAGGTAATCGAGTACCCCGCGGCTGTCGGGGCCTTTGTTGACGTAGTCGCCGAGGACGTAGAGCGTGTCGGTGCGCGTCAGGCGCAGGCGTTCTTCTACCAGGTGGCGAAACGTGTGCAGGCAGCCGTGCAGGTCGGAGGTGGCGTAGCGGGCCATGATGCGAAGTAGGGTCGGGAATAAAAAAGCACTGCCGGGTGAGGGCAGTGCTGGAATTTACGCGCTACGGGGCGGGGGCTAGTGCCCGCCGCCGTAGCTGGGCTTGTCGATGTCGGGTTTGTTGAGGTTGCGGTTGGGGTGGCGCTGGCCCGCGTCCTGGGCCTCCTGCTCCAGCCGGTCCTCGGTTTGGTCGTCGCGGTCGTTTACCGGCAGCTGGCCGGCAGCTTTGGGCTGTTCAGCGTCGCTCGGGCCGCCTTTGTTTTCCTTGGATTGCTGGTTGGTGCTATTGCTTTTGTAGGGCATGGCAGTGGTGTTTTGGGTGATAATAGAAGTTGCCAGGCGCTTCCGGTGGGGCTAGAAGCCTTTGGCAATACCCGATTCCTGGGCATCGGGGTCGGTGAGGTCGGCATTGGTATCGGGCCGGGCATCGGACGCCTTCGAGTTGTAGTCGATGGCAGCGCCGGTGCTGCGGCCTTCGCGGGCGCGGGCCAGGCCCGAATCGGAATCAGCATCGTCTTCGTCGTCGCTGTCCTCGTCGTCGCCGAGGCTGTTGCGCCGGTCCACGGCGTCGAAGTCATCGGCGTCCGAGAGGTCTTCGCCGGCGTTGCGGGCGCGGCGCGAGTCGCCGTCCACTTCACTCATGGCGTCGGGCAAGCGGCGCGGGTCGAGCACGTCGGGCGTGGGCATGTCCTCGTTGGGCACCACGGGCCGGCCTTCGTCGTCGCCGCGGATGTTGTCGGCCGGGTGGCCCGGCTTGTCGGCGTCTTCGTTGACGGACACGGCCGAGATACCGTCGGAAGAGTCGGTGCCGAAGCCCTGCTTCCCGTCACGGTTGCCGAAGCCCCCGCGAGCATCCTCGTTTTTGGGCGGATCAGCCCCCGGAATGATGTGACCGGCTTGCAGCTCTTCGTCGGTGGTATCGTTGGGAATTTCCCGAATGGGGCGGTTTTTAGGGTCGATGGCCATGATGCTTGGCGGGTGTGGTGAGGAAGGTGCGGGTTTTGAAAAGGTGTACTGCGGCAGACGGATTTGGGTTGCCGAATCCGGCCGGCGGCGTATGTTGGGGCGCTTTTGACGCTTTGCCCTGCTTTATGGAAGCCTACCAGCCGGTCAGCCTTATTCACGACCTCGGCAGCTTGCGGCAACAGCTGGCAGCCGGCGCACAGCTTAAGTACCTGCTGTTCTGGGGCCATACGCCCGCGCCCAGGGCCCAGGGCATTGGCAAGGAGTGCCTGAGCCAGTGGTACCCGGCCCCGTTTGAGATAGAAGGCACGCGATACGCCACGGCCGAGCACTGGATGATGGCCGAAAAAGCCCGCCTGTTCGGCGACGAGCCGCGGCGGCAGGCCATCCTCGCCACCACGCACCCCGACCAAGCCAAAAAGCAGGGCCGACAGGTGCAGGGCTTCGAAGCGGAGGCATGGGAGGCCGCGCGCTTCGGCATCGTGGTGCGGGGCAACGTGGCCAAGTTTGGGCAGCACCCGGCCCTGCGCGACTTTCTGCTGGCTTCGGCGGAGCGGGTGTTGGTGGAAGCCAGCCCCGTCGACGCCCTCTGGGGCATCGGCCTGGCCCCAAACGACGCCCGCGCCCTGAACCCGGCGGCCTGGCGCGGGTTAAACCTGCTGGGCTTTGCCTTGATGGAAGCCCGCACCTGGCTGCGCCGCCAGCCGTAAACTGCTTTTCCTACCTTCCCGCCTATGTGGACCGAACACGACAACGCCCTGCGCTGCACCTACCGTTTCAAGGATTTTCAGACGGCCTTCAGCTTCATGACCGACGTGGCCGAGGAGGCCGAGTACCAGGACCACCACCCCTGGTGGGCCAATGAGTACAACACCGTGGAGTTTCGGCTGCGCACCCACGACGCGGGCAACACCGTAACCCCGCGCGACCATAAGCTGGCCGAAGCCATCGACAGGCTGGCCGCGGAGTACGACGGGCAGGTGGTAACGGCCTAACCCCCGTTCCCGAATGGCGGCGCGGCCCGTTCAACCTTTGGTCGCCCGCTGCCGTCTACCTTTGCCTGCTCACGTACGCCTATGCAGCCCAACGCCCCGGAACCCGCCGCTTTAACCATCGTGCCCACGCCCATCGGCAACCTGGAGGACATCACGCTGCGAGCCATCCGCGTGCTGGGCGAGGTGGACGTGGTGCTGGCCGAAGACACCCGCACCAGCGGCCGCCTGCTGCAGCACCTGGGCCTCAAAAAGCCCATGCTCAGCTACCACCTGCACAACGAGCACCAGACGGTGCAGCGCGTGCTCGAGCGGCTGGAAAAGGGCGAGCGGATGGCGCTGGTGTCGGATGCGGGCACGCCGGGAATCTCCGACCCGGGCTTTTTGTTGGTGCGCGAGTGCCTGGCTAAGGGTCTGAAGGTGGAATGCCTGCCGGGTGCCACGGCTTTCGTGCCGGCCCTGCTGAAGTCGGGCTTCGGAGCGGAGCGGTTTACCTTCGAGGGCTTCCTGCCGGTGAAAAAAGGCCGGCAGACCCGCCTGCGCGAGCTGGCCGCCGAAACCCGCACCATGATTTTCTACGAGTCGCCGCACCGCATCGTCAAGACGCTGGAGCAGCTCGCGGAGGTGCTGGGCCCGGAGCGGCCGGCGTCAGTCAGCCGCGAATTGACCAAACTATTTGAAGAAACGGTGACCGATTCCCTGGCCGCGCTGGCCAAGGAGTTTGGGAGCCGCTCGACCATTAAAGGAGAAATTGTCATTGTCGTTCAAGGACTTCGCGAATAAGCCCTGGGTGCTGGTCCTGCTCGGACCGGTGCTGCTCTGGGCAGGCTGGCCGGTGCATCCGGCCCCCACGCCCCTACTCCTGCTGGTAGGCCTGGTGCCGCTGCTGCGGCTGGCGCAGGTGTTGCGCCGGCAGGGCGCCAGCGGCGGCCGCTTCTGGCGCTGGACCTACCTGTTCCTGCTCCTGTGGAACGTGCTGACCACCTACTGGGTGGCCTACAGCACCCTGGGCGGCGGCATCGCGGCCAACGTGCTCAACGCGGCCCTGCAAAGCCTGCCGGTGTTGGCCTTCTGGCACACGCGCCGCCTCGCCGGCCCGGCCGTCGGCTACCTCTCGTTCGTGGTGTACTGGCTGGCCTTCGAGCAGCTGCACCTGACCTGGGACCTATCCTGGCCCTGGCTGACGCTCGGCAACGGCTTTGCGGCCGTGCCGGGCTGGGTGCAGTGGTACGAGTACACCGGGCAGCTCGGCGGTTCGCTGTGGGTGCTGCTGGCCAACTTGGCCGTATTCCGGGCCGTGTTCGGGACAACTGCCGCGGAGCGGGTAAGCCTGCCCGCGCAGCACGCCTTCGTGGTGGAGCGCCCCGCGCCCCGGCCGGCGCTCCGCTGGCTACCGGCGGTCCTAGCGGTGGCTTTGCCGCTGCTGCTTTCCTATGCCATCGGTAGCCGCTGGCAGGAGAAGGGGCCGGCGGCCGAAGTGGTGGTGGTGCAGCCCAACATCGACCCCTTCGAGGAAAAGTTTGAGGGCGGTGCGCGGTACATTTCGCCCGAGCAGCAGCGCGAGCGGATGGTCAGCCTGACGGAGCAAACCGTTACGCCGCAGACCAAGCTGGTGCTCTGGCCCGAGACGTCGCTGGAAGAGTACCACTGGGAAAACCACTTGGAAACCCACTCCGACGTGGTGCGCGTGCGGCAGCTGCTGGCAGCGCATCCGGGGCTGAGGCTCGTGTCGGGCATGACGTCCATTGGCACGTACCCGGGCAAGGAACAGGCCTCGGAAACGGCCCGTTACCGCGACGACGTGGGTTACTACGACGTATACAACGCCGCCCTGCACGTGGACGGCGCCAACGGTCCGCTGCAGGTGTACCACAAGTCGAAGCTGGTGCCGGGCGTGGAAAAGGTGCCGGGCTGGCTGAACTCGGCCCTGGGCACCATTAACCTCGGCGGCGTGGTGGGCTCCTACGGCTCGCAGCAAACCCGCACGGTCTTCCGCTCCGCCTCGGCCGCTACCGACAGCAGCCTGCGCGTGGCGCCGGTCATCTGCTACGAGTCGGTGTACTCGGATTACGTGGGCGAGTACGTGCGCCGCGGCGCCACGCTCATCGGCATCATCACCAACGACGGCTGGTGGTCGGACTCGCCCGGCTACCGGCAGCACCTGCTCTACGGCCGCCTGCGCGCCATCGAAACCCGCCGCGACATTGCCCGCGCCGCCAACACCGGCGTGTCGGCCTTCGTGAACCAGCGCGGCGACATCGTGCAGCAGCTAGGCTGGTGGGTGCCCGGCGCCTCCCGCTACGTGGTGCACCTGAACGACGAACTGACCTTCTTCGTGCGCCACGGCGAGCTGCTGGGCCACGCCGTGCAGGTGCTGGCCGTGCTGCTGCTGGGCTTTGCGCTGGTGCGGCGGTTTGTTAAATGAAGTTTCCTTCTGCCATCCTGAGCCAGGCGAAGGTCCTTGGCTTGGCTCAGGCTGACAATACCCTACTTTCATGATTGATCTTACCCAACTCAGCCACCAGGTAGCCGAGGTAGCCCGCCGGGCCGGCCAGTTTATCCGCCAGGAAGCCGCCGGCTTCGACCGCGCCCGCATCGAGCACAAGGGCCTGCACGACATGGTGTCGTACGTCGACCAGGAATCCGAGCGCATCGTGGTGGCGGGGCTGCGGGAGCTGTTGCCCCAGGCCGGCTTCATCACGGAGGAAGGCACGGCCGGCGCGCCCAACCGCGCCGAGGAGTTCACCTGGATCATCGACCCGCTCGACGGCACCACCAATTTCATCCACGGCCTGCCGGTGTACTCCGTCAGCATCGCCCTCATGCAGGACGCGGAGCTGGTCATCGGCGTGGTGTACGAAATCAACCAGGACGAGCTGTTCCGGGCCGTGCGCGGCGGCGGCGCCTTCGCCAACGAGCGGCCCATCCGGGTATCAGACGCCCCGACGCTCAGCAAGTCGCTGGTGGCCACGGGCTTTCCTTACAGCAACTTCAGCCGCATCGACCCCTACCTGGGCATGCTGAAGGAGTTTATGCGCGAAACCAACGGCGTGCGCCGCGTCGGCTCGGCCGCCATCGATCTGGCTTGGGTGGCCGCCGGCCGCTTCGAGGCGTTCTTCGAGTTCAATATCAACTCCTACGACGTGGCGGCGGGCATTTTGCTGGTGCGCGAGGCCGGCGGCCACGTCACGCAGTTCCTGGAAGATGGCGACCCGGTGTTCAACCGCGAAATCGTGGCCAGCAACGGCCACGTGCACGCCGAGATGCAGCAGATCATCGGACAGTTCTGGAAGTAAAACCTGCTCCAGCGCCTGGCTGACGAGTGAAGACGCCGGTGTTCAAGCAAAAAGCCCGTTTCAGTCGCTGAAACGGGCTTTTGCGTAGTTACGTGACCGAAGCGCTGCGTCGGCGTCACCCGGTGATTATTGCAGCGTGACGTTGTCGATGACCTTGGTGGCGTTGTTGGTCACCGTCACGCCGGTGACCGTGGCTTCGCGGTAGGCCGCCTGGCCCGTGGGTGCGGTACCGGTGGGGAAGTACTTTACGGTGTAGGTGCCAGCCGGCAGGCTCAGCAGCTGGTAGGCGCCCCCGGCATCAGCCATGGTGCTGAAGGTGTCGGGGCGGGGCGTGATGGACGTGCGGATGGCCAGCACCTGGGGCAGCGCCGCTGCCGGCGACACGGTGCCGCGGATGGCGCCGTTCAGGTCCTGGGCCACCACCCGGATAACGGGCTTGAGCAGGTACCGCTCGTTGGGGTTGTTCCCGTTGCCGCGCTCCACAATGGACTTGGCTACGTCGAAATCAAGCAGCAGCTGGTAGGTCTCACGAGCGGCCAGGTTCACGTTCTGCAGCTTGAGCTTCACGCCGGAGGTCTGCCCGCTGGGCGTTTTCAGCGCGAACTGCTGCCCGCCGCGCGTCACCACCGAGTTGTTCGGGCCGAGCACCAGCCGGATTTCCTGCAGGTCGCCGGGCTCGAAGTCCGTGTCCACCAGCAGGGCGGAGCGGCCGTTCACGTACTCCAGCACGTTGATGTTCTGGGCCGTGAAGGGGAGCACCGACCAGCCGTCGGGGTCGTTTTCGGGCTTGGTGTGCACCTCAATGCGCTGCACGTCCAGGTTGACGCGCTGGAAGTCGCCGGGGGCATCGGTGAGGCGGATCTGCAGCTTGGCGTCACCGGATTTGTCGTCGTCGTTGCCGCAGCTACCCAGGCTCAGCAGGGCGCCCAGGGCCAGGGCCGAGGTCAGAAAGGTGAAAGTCGTTTTCATCGGCGGAGGAAAAGTTCTTAGTCAGAAAGTGCAATACTCAATTAACCCCAGTGGTTAATTAATCGGCTTCTGACAATAAATATACCATTTACCGCGAAGCCGATGCAGGGTCCGTAACGCAGCTGCCGGCCGAATGGATACACCCCCAACATAAAAACGCCCACCTGGCTACCAAGTGGGCGTTTTTTATCATTTAAGCGCTGATTCGTGAGGCCAGTTAACTCCGTGCCGACGGCGGGTCAGCAAAGCCGGCTTCTCACGAGCCGTCGACACTACCTGTTGCCGCCGGCTTTGGCGGTATCCGCCGGAACCGGGTCGGGCGCCGGGGCGGCCGGCTGGGGAGCGGGCTTCTTGGGCTTGCCGAACAGGTTGCCGAGGCCTTCCTTGGCCTTCTGCTTGAGCTTAGCTTCGGCCTCCAGGCGCTTTTTCTCCACTTCCTGCTGGGCCTTGGCCTCCAGCTCCTGGCGGCGGCGGTCCAGCTCTTTACGGGCGCTGTCCTGGGCTACCTGGGCCTTGGCGGCCATTTTCAGTTTGGCGTCGTCCACCTTGCTTTGCACCACGCTGGTCACCAAGCTTTTGGCCAGGTCCTTGGCCTGGGCCTTGGTGCCGGCTGTGCTCAGGCGCACGTCGGGGTTGGTGATGGAGCCCCCGATTTTCAGGCCCATGGTCACGCGCTCCGTGCCCTTAATGTCCTGTACACCGGTCAGCTGGGTCAGCTTGGCGTTCAGCGCGTTGCCGATTTTGCCGGAGGGCACGTCCAGCGCCATGATGTACTCCAGGTTGCCGCCCACGTTCGAGGAGCCGCCCACCGTGGCCTTGATCTGGCCAATGGTGAAATCGAAAGGCTTCACGATAAAGTTGCCGTTGAGCATCTCGGCGGCCACGTCCTTGTTGTTGATGGCGAAGTTTTTCAGCTCCTGCAGCTGGGTGAGGTTGCTGATCTTGCTCATTACCGGCGAGGCGCCCACGGCCGCGCGCACCACCTCAAACAGGCCCTTGCCCGTCAGCGTGCTGTACACCGGCATCATGTCCTGGCCCATTTCGCCGCTTACCGAGAAGTTGGTGCCGAAGATGCCTTCCACCTGCTGGGCCAGCGGCAGCAACTTTTTCACTGAGGGAAAGGTCGCGAAGGCGTTCTGGAAGTTCAGGTTCTTGATGTTCAGCCCGAGGTTGAACTTGGGGTGCTGCAGGTCGCGGGAGCTGTAGCTGCCGGTGGTGGCAAACTGCCCGCCGAGCGAGTTGAACGTGAGCCCGTTTAGATTCACGGCCTCGTCGCGCACGGCCACGGTGCCCCTCAGGTTGTCCAGCTTCAGGTTGTCGTAGATGACCTGGTCGGCGTTGGCGTTCAGCGTCAGTTCGAAGAATTTCGGAATCTGCAGCACGCCGTCGGCCGTAGCGGTAGCCGGGGCCTGGGTGGCCTTCTTGGCGCCGGCCGAAGCCTGGCCGTCGGGCTCCACCATCCACTCGTTCACGTTGAAGCGCTTCGAATTCACCGTCAGGTTGCCGCGCAGCGGCTGGCCGGGCGTGAACAGGTAGCCCATGTAGTTGGTGATGGTGCCCGAGGCCGCCACGTCCGACGAGCCCACGAAGCCCGTCATGTTCTGCAGGTTGATGCTGGCGTTGTTGAACGTGGCCGTGGCCTGCGTTACCCGCACGCCCTGCGGCAGGTCGGCGCTTTTGTAGGTCACGTTCTGGGCCTGCACCGTACCCGAGGCCACGATGTTCTGGTAGCGCTCCGCCTCGATATCGGCCATGCTCCCCTTGGCGGCGATGTTACCGCTGAGGCGGCCGGTCACCGTCATGCCTTCCAGCGGGAAGATCTTGGTCATCTTGGTCAGGTCGATGACGCCCTTCACGTTCGCGTCGAAGATGGGCTTGTCGATATTCTGGGCGGCCAGGCGACCTTCCAGCGGCTCGCCGTCGAGCAGCATCCGAAATTGCGGAATGTCGATGCGCGTGTCGTTCACCTGCCCGGTCGTGTTGACCACGGTGCCGCTGAGCGTCAGGTTCTCGATGGGTGCCGGGAAGGCCTTGGCTTTTACGTAGCCGTTGGTGAGGCGCAGCGCCGCGCGGGTCACCGGCATCTGGGTTTTGGAGTAGGTGCCCTTGGCCGTGGCGTCCACCGCCAGCAGGCCACGCAGCAGCATATCCGGCACCGGATACACCTTGGTCATTTCGGCCAGGTTCACGTTGGCCTTCACGCGGCCGTCCACCTTCATGGGCGCCAGCCCGTCGATGCGCACGTTGCCGTCGATGGGGTTCTTGCCCAAGTCGAGGTGAAACTTCTTCACATCCACCTGCACGTTGTTGGTAAAGCCCGAGGGGTTGTCCACCTTCATGTCCACGTTGATGTTGCGGGCGGCCTGCGGCAGGTCGGGGTAATGAAACATGCCGTTCGTCACTACCAGGTTCACCCCGTAGCCGGGCATCTTCACGTCGTTCTGTACGCCCTTGAAGTAGCCGTCGAAGGCCACCTTGCCCGCGGTTTCGATGTTCTGGAAGTCCTTCGTAAACACGCCCGGCACCAGGCTCAGGATGTTCTTGAAGTCGGTTTCCAGCGCTTTGAAGGTCAGGTCGTAGGTGATGTCGGTTTCGTTGGGCAGCCCGATCTGGCCCTGGAAGCTGAACGAGAAGTCGTTTAGCCGTACCTGGTTGTCCTTGAAGGTGAAGTTCATCTTGGCCAGGTCCATGCCCATGGTTACGTCGGCCGTCAGCTTCTTTTGGTCGACGTAGGTTGTCCCGTCGTACACCATCGTCAGCGCCTCGGCGGTGGTTTGCGACTCCATGTCGAACACGTCCGCCTCGAAGTCGCCCGAGCCCGCGTGGTTCACTCCGCGCAGCTCCAGGCCGAAGGGCATGGTCAGGTCCTCGTAACGGATGTGCCCGTTGTCGATTTTCCAGCCTTTGATGGCAATGCTGGGCGAGGCCGTCGTGTCCACGCCTTTTTCGGCCAGGGCCGAGTCCGGAATGACGATGTCCCAGTTGGCGCGGCCGCTCTTGAGCACCCGGGCGTGGATGGCGGGCCGCTCCAGGCTTACCGAGTTGATCTTGATTTCAGTGCCCCGAATGACACTCATCAGGTCCAAGCCTACGTCGAGGCGCGGCAGGTAGGCCAGCGTGTCGCGGGCAAACGAGTCGCGGCCAATTACGCGCAGCTCTTCGATGCTCAGATCCAGGTCCGGAAACGTGCGCAGCAGGCTAACGCTCACGTTTTCGGGTTGGTACTCCACCCGCGCCGAAAGCTTTTGGGCGAGTTGCTTGTCGAGGGCGGCCTTGAGCTTGTCCTTGAACAGTACCGGCGCCAGCGCAACGGCGGCCACGAGCACGACCAGGAAAATCAGCAGGCCCAAAAAAAATTTCCGCATGGTTAAGGAGTTGGCAACTAGCGCACAACGCCAATAGGCGCTGTTTTCAGTAGTTGAGGTGGCCACTTAAAGAGGAGCGAATTTGCAATTTTAGTTCCGCCACCCAGCAGCCGCGCACCAAACGCGGGTTTCCGGCCGTTAGTACCCCCACCTATGCGCGCCCCTTCTTTGCCGACGTTTTTGCCCGGCCGGCGGCCCCGGCCCGCCGCGGCGTGCGCCGGCGCGGCGGCCGCACTGCTGAGCCTGCTGGGGCCTACGGCCTGGGCGCAGGACGTATTTTACTCCCAGCCCTACGCCACGCGGCTGCACCTGAACCCGGCCTTCACCGGCCTGCTCGACGACTACAGCGTCACGCTGGCTTACCGCAACCAGTACCCCACGCTCATCGGCACGCTGCAGTCCAGCCAGCTCGCCGCCGATTACCGCTTCCTCGATCAGCGCAGTGCCGTGGGCTTGCTCATCAACGCCGACCGCGGCGGCGGCCTCGACCTGACGCGCTTCGAGGGCGGCTTCACCTACGCCTACCGCGCCAAGCTGTCCAAGGATCTGTACGTCAGCGCCGGAGCTCACGCCGCGTATGGCTCACAACGCATCAGCTACGGCAACCTGGTGTTCGGCGACCAGTTCGACGCCAACGGCCAGCAGACCGGCTCGTCGGCCGAGTTGGTGCCGCAGGTGTACGAGCCCGTTCGCTACCTCACCCTGGGCGTGGGCGGGCTGCTGTACACCGACCGCGCCTGGGGCGGGGCCGCCGTTTCGCACCTGAACCAGCCCGTGGTGGGCCGCGCCGACGACGCCACGCTGCCGTTTCGGCTGGCGCTGCACGGCGGCTACAAATACTATTTCCTGAAAACGACCGTTAAGAGACAGTACCGCGAGGTAAGCCTTTCTCCCACCGTGGCTTACACGTACCAGGGCGGCTCCGACCGCACCGAAATCGGCCTGTACGGTACCACGACCCCCTTGACCGCCGGCCTGCTCTGGCGGGGTGCCACGCCCGGCCCGGGCAAGACGCAGCAAAGCCTCGTAGCCCTGCTCGGCGTCGCCTGGAACGGTTTCCGGTTCGCCTACAGTTACGACGTGAGTCTCAACCGGTTCAGCCGCGAAACCGGCGGCGCCCACGAGCTGACATTGTGTTTACAGAAGATTGACTTGCTCGAAGCCGCGAACCGCCGTCTGCGGCGCAAAAATTACGCGGCGCCCCCTTGTCCGACCTTTTGAAACTTCGTAACATTGCGTTCAGTTTGCCATTCTCAAGCCTTTTCCGCTCAAGGAGTTCCACGTAAACAAGTATGAATTTTTCCAAGTACCTGCTATTCGCCGGCGTTGGCGCCTGCGCCCTGTCGGCCTGCAAAAGCGGTCCGCCCTCGGCTCAAAAGCCCGGTAAGTACTCGTCCACTACGGGCATTGAGTACAACACCGAAGAAGGCATGAAGGTGGCTGACTACCAAGGCATCCCGGAAGGCCCGGGCCTGGTCTTCATTGAAGGCGGCCGGACCGTGCTGGGCTCGGGCGAAGAGGACGTGGCCATGACCCACGACAACCTCGAGCGCACCGTGACCGTGGCCTCGTTCTACATGGACGAAGCCGAAGTGGCCAACATCCACTGGCTGGAGTACCTGCACTACGTGCGCAAAGACTCGTCGGAGGAGTTCTACCAGTCGGCTCTGCCCGACACGACGGTATGGGCCCGCGACCTGTCGTTCAACGACCCCTACGTCGATTACTACCTGCGTTACCCCGGCTTCCGCTTCTTCCCCGTGGTAGGCGTAAGCTGGCTGCAGGCCAACGACTTCTGCACCTGGCGTACCTCCAAGGTGAACGAAAACCTGGCGGGCCAGTCGGATGCCAGCAGCGAGCCAAAGAAGTCCAAGAAAAAGAAGAAAGGCGGCGACGACGCGGCTGATGGCGCCGATGCCGGCGCTGAAGGCACGACCGACGGCGAAGGCAAAACCCGAATCTCCATCGAGAACGGCAACACCCTGCCGAACTACCGCCTGCCTACCGAAGCGGAATGGGAGTACGCTGCCCAGGCGATGATCGGCACCCAGGAAGTGGGCAACGAAAACCAGGAAAACAAGCGCGTATACCCCTGGGACGGCCGTCAGGTGCGTAACAGCTACGGTAAGAAGATGGGCCAGTTCATGGCTAACTTCAAGCGTGGCCGCGGTGACTACGCCGGTATTGCCGGTTCGCTGAACGACGGCGCCATGATTACCGAATACGTGTACGCTTACCCCCCGAACGATTACGGCCTCTACAACATGGCCGGCAACGTGAACGAGTGGGTGCAGGACGTATACCGCCCGCTCTCGTTTGAAGACATGGAAGACCTGAACCCCTTCCGTCGCAACGGCGTGCTGGACGAAGAAACCAAGTACGACAAGAAAGGCTACCAGTCGCTGATCGACGACAAGGTGCGCGTGTACAAAGGCGGTTCGTGGAAAGACGTAGCGTACTGGCTGTCGCCCGGCACGCGTCGCTTCATGGCCCAGGATTCGGCTACGGCCTCCATCGGCTTCCGCTGCGCCATGATTAACCCCGGCTCGAACAAGTAAGCCAACAGGGGTAGCCCCATCATCTGAACGGCCCGGACTTTCGCAGTCCGGGCCGTTTTGTTTTTCGGGGTTATCGTTCCTAATGCTCGGCGCAGGCGATGGTGGCCACGCTTACGGTACCTGCGCCGGCATCGAGCAAGGTGAGGGCGCAGGCTTCGAGGGTAGCACCGGTGGTCAGCACATCATCGACTACCAATACGTGCTTGCCGCGGATGGCTTCGGGCTGCGCTACTTCGAATACGTCGGCCACGTTCTGCCACCGCTCGGCCCGGCTCTTGCGCGTCTGCGAGACGGTGAAGCTGTTGCGGCGCAGCACCTCAGCCGACCACGGCACCTGTAGGCTGGCCGCGAGGCCCTCGGCAAAAGTGTCGGACTGGTTGTAGCCACGCTTGGCCAGCTTACGCCGGTGCAGCGGCACGGGTACAATCAGGTCGACGTCAGCGCCCAGACCGCTGCTGGCCAACTCCTGCCCGTACATCTGGCCCAGCGCCGTTCCTACTTCGCGCTGCCCCTGGTACTTGAGCTGGTGCAGTAGGTGCTGCACGCGCCCCCGGCGCAGAAAGCGCAGGTAGCTCAATACGTACTGCATGGGCACACGCCCCCAGAAGCGGCGTGCCAGCGGGTTTTCGGCCGGGGAGAGGCGGTGGTAGTCGGTGTAGGGCAGTTGCGTGCGACAGGCGGTGCACAAGTGCGTTTCACCACGGGCCAATGACTGCTGGCAGGCCAGGCAGGTGCGCGGAAAAATGAGCGCGACGAAATCGGATAGGGCAGAGGTAAGCATCGGGCGTTCAGAATCGGGGAGAACCAAACGCAATAGGTGTGCAGAAGGCAGCTTGGGGAAAGCGGCGGCGAAGCGGAGAATTGCCGGTTAATATAAACCTTTGCGCCGCTAATTTCCTTTTGCAAGACCGCGCCGCTTGGCCGTCAACTTACCCTTTCACCCCTCACCACCTCACCGGATGAGCCTCGTCACCGAATTCAACGACTACCGCTCGCGCATGAACGAAAAGATCATGGCGGCGGATAATAAGGTAATCAAGCGCTTTTTCAACCTCGATACGAACACCTACCAGGCCGGCGCCCTGGACGTGAAGACCAAGGAAATCGTGGGCCTGGCCTGCTCCATGGTGCTGCGCTGCGACGACTGCATCAAGTACCACCTGGGCAAGTGCCACGAGGAAGGGCTGACCGACGCGGAGGTGTACGAGGTCTTCGCCATTGCCAACCTGATCGGCGGCAGCATTGTGATTCCGCACTTCCGCCGCGCCGTGGAGTACTGGGAAGCTCTCAAGGCGGAGTCGGCCACGCCGGCGCCGCCCCACGCCGAACACGCCGCCGAGTAAGCCATGCTCGACCCGCAGGAAACCGAGGCCCAGTTTGAGCACCGCTGGTGGCTGCTAATGACCGAGCTGAAACAGCGCTTCGGCAAGAAGCCGGACCTGAACGCGCTGCTGCTGCTCATTGGGGTGCAGGAGCTGGGGCAGGGCCTCGGCCCGTTCTCGAAGGAGCAGAAGCAGGATTTGATGCACATCGCCACCTGCCGCCTGTTCAGCATTTCGGGCTACTACGAGCTGGAGCGCGTGGATGAGGACGGCTGGCCGCACTACCGCCTGCTGCAGCCCGTGCCCTTTGCCACGCTCAAGGAGCAGGAGCGCATGCTCAAGTGGCACATCCTTGAATACTTCGCAGAGCAGGAAAATTTAAATGGCTAAATGGTTGAATGAGTGGCCGTTCGGACAGCTCGTTGCACGGCCAGCCATTCAACCATTCAACCATTTGACCATTCAGAAAAGTTGAAAATCATCAGCTACAACGTCAACGGGCTGCGCTCGGCACTGAGCAAGGGCCTGCTCGACTGGGTACAGCAGGCCGATCCGGACGTGCTCTGCCTGCAGGAAATCAAGGCCGGGCGCGAGGCGCTGGACGTGGCCGGCTTCGAGGCCCTGGGCTACCACTGCTACCTGTACCCGGCACAGAAACCCGGCTACAGCGGCGTGGCCATTTTTACCAAGCAGGTGCCCAAGGCCGTGACGATGGGCTGCGGCCACGAGCCCTACGACCACGAGGGACGCGTGCTGCGGGTGGATTTCGCGGAAGTATCGGTGCTGAACGTGTACATGCCTTCGGGTACCAGCGGCGAGGAGCGGCAGGCCTTCAAGCTGGAGTGGCTGCAGTGGTTTTCGCAGTACATCCTGGCCCTGCGCCAGGGGGTGCCGCCGCTCATCATCTGCGGCGACTTCAACTGCTGCCCCACGCCCATCGACCTGCACAACCCCAAGGCCAACCAGAACAGCCCCGGCTACACGCCGGCCGAGCGCGCCTGGTTTGCCGAGTTTCTAGCCCACGGCTTCACTGACTCGTTCCGCCACCACCACGGCGACGCGCCCCACCACTACTCTTGGTGGAGCTACCGGGCGGGTTCGCGCCAGCGCAACGTGGGCTGGCGCCTGGATTACCTGCTGGCCGACAACCGCCTGCAACCCCGTCTGGCCGCCGCCGGTCTTTTGCCCGACGCGGTGCATTCCGACCACTGCCCGGCTTTTGTGGAGCTGGCGTAGCCTGACCCTTGGCGGGTGGGCGTGCCGGCAAAGCACGCTGTCATCTTGCCGGTGCAGGCTGCGGTTTTGGTAGCGCGCTGACTCGACAGCAGATGCCACTTTTCCGGGCCGGTAGTGGTTAGAAGCACAGCGGCTTCGCGACGCGCTGCCCGGGCGGCGCGTTTCGCCGTATCTTTCTCCGTTTCGTCTGTGTGAGGTCCGATATGCCGGCTACCCAATCTGTTCCTTCTGCCTCTGCTGCTTCCACCGCCACCTGGCAACGGGTACGGCAGCACCTGGAGGCGTTTAAGCGCAAGTTTTACCTCAGCCTGCTGGTGCGCGGCGGCCTGGTGGCCGGCGGCCTGCTGCTGACGCTGTTCGTCGTCTTCAACCTGCTCGAATACTTCCTGTACCTGCCCACCTGGGTGCGGGGCGGACTGCTGTTCGGCTTTCTGGGGCTCACGGCCTGGGCCTTCGTGCGCTGGATCTGGCAGCCGCTGGCGGCCCTGACCAACCTGCGTCGGCTGCTTTCCGATGAGCAGGCGGCCCAGCAGGTGGGCAAGCTCTACCCGGAGGTGCAGGACAAGCTGCTCAACGCCCTGCAGCTGCAGGGCCAGGCCCGCGACAACGCCCTGATTGCAGCCAGCCTGGAGCAGCGCGCCGGGCAGCTCTCGGGGCTGGAGTTTGCCGAACGCATCCGCATCAAGGACGACACCCGGCCGCTGTGGAAGTACGCGGCCATCCCGGCCCTGGTGGCCGGTGGCCTGCTGCTGGTGTGGCCCAGCCTGTTCGTGCAGGGCACCGAGCGCATCTTCCACTACCGCCGCGCCTACGCCAAGCCGATGCCCTTCCGCTTCGTGCTGGCGGATAAAAGCAAGGGGCTGCAGACCTTCAAGAACGAGGATTTCAAGCTGGAGGTGGAAGTGGAGGGCGACGCCCTGCCCAACGAGGTGACGGTGCTCTACGACGGCCGCGAGCGGCGCCTGACCAAGGTGGCCCCCGGCCGCTTCAGCTTCACTTTCCAGCAGCCGCAGCGCAGCACCGCGTTTCAGCTGGCCGCCGCCGGCTTCACCTCCGAAGACTACCAGCTGCGCGTGCTGGAGCGTCCCAACCTGCGCGACTTCACGGTGCGCGCCGAGTACCCGGCTTACCTGCGCCGCGCCGCCGAAAACCTGAGCAACGACGGTAACCTGACCGTGCCCGAAGGTACCCGCCTGACCTGGCAGTTCAACACCGCCGCCACCGAGCAGGTGAAGCTGGAATTCCGCGACCCCAACGAAACCGTCGCGGCGCAGGCCGCCGACGACGACCGGTTTACCGTCACGCGCCAGGTATTGCGCAGCCAGCCCTACCGCGTGGATTTGCGCAACGCCATCAGCCCCAACCGGGACCCCATCGAGTATCAGCTCACCGTGGTGCCCGACCAAGCGCCCAGCATCACCCTCGAAGCCTTTGCTGACACGGCCACGCGCCGCTACCTGGCCCTGGCCGGCACCCTGCGCGATGATTATGGCCTCTCGCGCCTAGCCCTGCATTACCGCGTGGGCACGGCCCAGCGGCCCGGCGCCTGGCGCTCGGCGCCCATTGCCCTGGCCCATAACGGCCCGGCTCAGACGTACACCCACCAGTGGGACTTGGCCTCGCTGCGCCTCAAGGCCGGCGACCAGCTTGAGTACGCCGTGGAAGTATGGGACAACGACGGCCTGCACGGCCCGAAGTCGGCCCGCACCCGACCCATTACGTACCGCCTGCCCAGCCGCGCCCAGATGCGCGAACAGCTCAACGCCGACGCGCAATCCATGCAGACGCGCATGACCAGCGCCCAGGAGCAGAGCAAGAAGCTGCAGCGGGAGCTGGCCAAGGCCCAGGAAAAGCTCAAGACCAAGCGGGAGCTGAGCTACTCCGACCGCAAGGAAATGCAGCAGATGCTGGAGCAGAAGCAGCAAATGGACCAGCAGCTGGAGCAGATGAAGCGCATGTTCGATCAGCTGCAGCAGAAGCAGGAGCAGATGGACCCGCGCAGCCAGCAGCTGGCCGAAAAGGCCAAAGAGCTGCAGAAGCTGATGGATTCCATGATGGACGAGAAGACCAAGAAGCTGTACGAGGAGCTGCAGAAGCTGCTGCAACAGCAGAAGGCGCCGGAGTCGGAAATCCAGAAGCTGCTCGAGAAGCTGGAGAACAAAGAGGAGACGCTGGAGAAGGAGCTGGAGCGCGCCATGGACCTGTTCAAGCAATTGCAGCTGGAGCAGAAGATGGAAAGCACCACCGAGCAGCTGGAGAAGCTGGCCGAGCAGGAGCAGAAGCTGGCCGAGCAGACCGAAAAGGCCGCGGAGAAGCCCGCCGAGCAGCGCCGCCAGGAAAACGAGCAGCTCAAGCAGCAGCAGCAGGATGCCCAGAAGGCCTTTGAGGAGGTGAAGAAGGAGCTGCAGGAGCTGCAGAAGATGGACCAGCAGCTCGACAACCAGAACAACCTGGACCCCATGCAGCAGCAGCAGCAGGAAACGGACCAGCAGATGCAGGAAAGCCAGGAGCAGCTAGGCAAAAACCAGAACCAGAAAGCCAGCCAGAACCAGAAGGAGGCTGCCCAGAACATGAAGGAGATGGCGCAGAAGATGCGCCAGCAGATGGAGGAGGAAGAGTCCGATCAGCAGCAGGAAAACATCGACCACCTGCGCGACATCCTTGAAAACCTACTGAAGCTCTCCTTCGACCAGGAAGGCCTGATGAAGCAGTTCCGGCAGGTCGACCAGTCGGACCCGCGCTTCCTGCAGCTGAGCCAGAACCAGCGTAAGCTCCGCGACGACGCCGTGGTGATTCAGGACTCCCTGTATGCCCTGGCCAAGCGCGTATTCCAACTCCAGAGCTTCGTGACGCGCGAAGTAGGGGAGATGAATGGGCAGATGGACCAGGCCATGCAGCAGCTCTTGCAGCGCAACGTGCCGCGCGCCACCGGCTCCCAGCAGCTGGCCATGACCAGCATGAACAACCTGGCCCTGATGCTCAACGACGCCCTGCAGCAGATGCAGGAACAGCAGCGCCAGGCCCAGCAAAACAAGTCGGGCTCGGGCAAGCCCGGCGGCAAAAAGAAGAAAGGCCAGCAGCAAAGCCCCGGCATGGGCCAGATGGGCAAGCTGCAGCAGCAGCTCAACCAGCAGATTCAGCAGCTGCAGCAGAGCGGCAAGCAGGGCCGGCAGCTGTCGGAGGAGCTGGCCAAGATGGCCGCCCAGCAGCAGATGCTGCGCGAGGCCCTGCAGCAGCTCGAGAAAATGCAGCAGCAGGCCAAGGAAGGCAAGAACGGCAAGGAGAAGGGCGAGCAGGGCATGGGCGGCCTCGGCGAGCTGAAAAAGATGATGGAACAAACCGAGCAGGACCTCGTAAACAAGCGCTTGACGGAGCAAACCGTTTTGCGCCAGCGTCAGATCCTGAGCCGCCTCCTGGAAGCCGAAAAATCGGCACGGGAACGGGACCTCGACAACAAGCGCGAAGCCGAGACGGCCAAGACAGTGCCCCCCGGTTTTCCGCCTGCTTTTGAGAAATATCGGGAACAGCGTAACCGCCAAACGGAGTTGCTACGTACGGTACCGCCGGCCCTCACTCCGTATTACCAACGGGAGGTGAGCGAGTATTTTCAGAAAATGAAATAGCGCTGCCTATTTTTACGCCCCGTTGCCCTTCCCCCACTCCATGAAGCAGGTTAAAATCCAGATTCCTTCCCTCGTCGAGAACATCCGCGTAGTCGAGAGTTTCATCGACAACTCGAAGGATACGTTTCACATCGAGGACGACATCTACGGCAACATTATGGTGGCCGTCACGGAGGCCGTGAACAACGCCATCCGCCACGGTAACAAGTTCGACAAGGACAAAAACGTGTTGCTGTGCCTCTCCGTCGATCAGGACCGCGTGAAGTTTGAAATCGAAGACCAAGGCCCCGGTTTCGACTACACCAACCTGCTCGACCCGACGGCGCCCGAAAACCTGGAAAACCCCGGGGGCCGCGGCATCTTTCTGATCCGCCACCTGGCCGACGAGGTGGAGTTTACCAAGGATGGCCGGAAAGTGGAACTCACGTTTTTCCTGCCGCCTTCCAACGGAAACTCCCTGGGCCACGCCGTAGCTTAACTTTTCACCCCCATGTCCGACGCCGACCAGCTGCCGCCCCTCCACGACGACCCCGCCTATGACCCGCTGCACGACGCGCCGGGCATTGAGTTTGTCGTCGAAGACGTGGATTTTGAGCTGGGCGACGCCTCGGAGCTGACGGAGTGGATTGAGCGCGTGGCAGCCGTGCACGAGCACAAAATCGTGCAGCTGACCTACATTTTCTGCTCCGACGAGTACCTGCACAAGGTGAACGTGGAGTACCTCGACCACGACACGTATACCGACGTCATCACCTTCGACAACGCCGACGACGCGGACATCATCGAGGGCGACGTGTTCATCTCGGTGGAGCGCATTCGCGAAAACGCCCAGACGCACAACGTCACGTTCCGCGACGAGCTGCACCGGGTGATGATTCACGGCGTGCTGCACCTGCTGGGCTACAAGGACAAGGACCTGCTCAGCCAGACGGCCATGCGCAAGAAGGAGGACGACTGCCTTTCCCTGCGCACTTTCTAAGCCTTTTGCCCGTTTACGGATTACCGACGCCCGCCCAACCGCGGGCGTTTTCTTTACCGCCTTCTATGTCTGCCAGCCCCGCTGCGCCGGCCGTCATTCCGGGTGACGTGCTGGATTTTTACCTGAGCCAGGGGTATTACCGCATGCACCAGGACCTGTTTACCTGCCGGTTCCTGCCGCTCGACGACCAGTTGTTTACCGTACACTGGCTGCGTCTGGCTTTGCCGGCGGTGTCGTTCGGCCGCGCGCAGCGCCGCGTGCTGCGGCTAAACGAGCGGTTCAGTACCACCAGCCGGCCATTTCGCCTTACGTGGGAGTACGAGGAGCTGTACGCCCGCTACCGCCGCGCCATCGATTTCGACGCCCCGGAGTCGGTGGAAGCGTTTCTGCTGGCCGGGGCGCGGCACAACGCGTTTCCCACGGAGGTGCTGGAAGTGCGCGACCAGGAGCAGCTGATTGCCGTCGGCATCTTTGACCGGGGCAGCCGCAGCCTTTCGGGCATCATGAATTTCTACGACCCGGCCTACCGGCGCTACAGCCTGGGCAAGTACCTGCTGCTGCGCACCATCGCCCTGGCCCGGCAGTTGCGGCACGCCTACTACTACCCCGGCTACGTGGTGCACCGCTACCCGAAATTCGATTACAAGCTCTTTGCCTGCCCGGCGGCTACGGAGGTGTTTGACGCCGCCACCAGCCGCTGGCTGCCGTTTTCCTGGGAGCTGGTAGCCGCCCATTCCCAAGCGCTGCTGGTGGACTGGGAAGCGCGCGACGACGAAGCCTCCGCAACTGGCTAGGGCTTGTGTCGGGCATTAGAGCGAAACCGTATAACCGCCTACTTCTATTCTGTAAATCAGCTTTTGCGAGATGCCTTCCATAAACAAGCGCCAAAGCAATTGCTTTGGCGCTTGTTTATTATATCTGTGCCGTGGCGCAGCTTATGGAATCGCGCCGCAGTAGTCGCCGCCATAAGCATACACATCTATGTGGTGGCCTTGGTCAACATAGCTCTTTACACACTTTACGAAGCTCACCCCGCCTCCCCGGCATACCACTTTTTCTTGGGTGGGATTGCCGCCGTAAACAGTGAACTGATACCCTCCCTCTACCTTTTTGGTAACGAAGTGCCCTCCCTCGGAAACTATCTGCAAAGACTGCTCAAACACCCGCTCAAAATCTTCTTCGCTTACTACCGGGCTTTCCTCGGCGTTACTCGCGCTTGCCTGCACCTTGCTGGTCGGCTCGGCAGCTCTTTTCTCACAACTGTACAGGCCGACCAAGGCAGCAAGAGTCAGCGCAAGCAAGCTCACTTTATGGTTTTTCTTCATGGTTAGAACTGGTAAACGCAAAAACAGTATTATAAAAATTCGCTCGCTTAAGAGCTTTTACATAAGGGAGGCTGGCCCTCGGTAGCCGTTTTGGGTGGTTATTACATAAAATGCAGCATCGGTCTGTATTTTGACCTCTGTAAGCCTAAACGTAGGCAATGTAATTTGTGTTTAAAAGGGTTTTTTATCGGTTCCTTCTCAGTATCAGAAGTAAATATTTCGAAAACAGGTACTCAGAGTAGTAGGGGTTTCTTGTTTCATTGTGCGCAAAAAACGGGTCAGTACATATCTTTGCACGTTGGGTTGGCCTCGCGTTTTCTCTCCGAAATCCGATTATCGTTTCCGCCCGACGTGGAAACGGTTGCCCCTCTAGGATGACAGACAGTTGAGAGAACCGGGCACAAAACAGGGGTTTCGCCTGTTCATACCCTCCGACGAAACAACCCTCCAGCTATGCTGACCCAGGAATACGATGTAATTGTGGTAGGTGCCGGCCACGCCGGTTGCGAAGCGGCGGCCGCGGCGGCCAACCTTGGCTCTTCGGTGCTGCTCATCACCATGAACATGAACACCATTGCGCAGATGTCGTGCAACCCGGCCATGGGCGGGGTGGCCAAGGGGCAGATTGTGCGCGAGGTGGACGCACTGGGCGGGCAGTCGGGCATCATCACCGACAAAACCATGATTCAGTTCCGGATGCTGAACCGCTCGAAGGGCCCCGCCATGTGGAGCCCGCGGGCGCAAAGTGACCGGATGCGTTTCGCCGAGGAGTGGCGCCTCACGCTGGAAGGCATCCGCAACGTGGACTTCTGGCAGGAGGCCGTGACCGGCCTGCTGGTGGCGGACGGCACCTGCGTGGGCGTGCGCACCCAGCTCGGCATCGAATTCCGCTCCAAGACGGTGGTGCTCACCAACGGCACCTTCCTGAACGGGCTCATCCACATCGGCGAGAAAAACTTTGGCGGGGGCCGCGCGGCCGAAAGCAAGAGCACCGGCATCACCGAGCAGCTGCGCGAGCTGGGCTTCGAGACGGGCCGCATGAAGACGGGCACGCCGCCCCGCGTGGATGGCCGCACCCTCGATTACTCGAAGATGGAAGAGCAGCCCGGCGACGAAAACCCGAGCAAGTTCTCCTACCTCGACACGCCGCAGCTGAGCAAGCAGCGCCCCTGCTACATCACCTACACCAACGAGAAGGTGCACGACATCCTGCGCACCGGCTTTGAGAAGTCGCCGATGTTCCAGGGCCGCATTAAGGGCCTGGGGCCGCGCTACTGCCCGTCGGTGGAAGACAAAATCAACCGCTTCGCCGACAAGGACCGCCACCAGATTTTTGTGGAGCCGGAGGGCTGGAGCACGGTGGAGGTGTACGTGAACGGCTTTAGCTCCTCGCTGCCCGAAGACGTGCAGTACGCGGCGCTGCGCCAGATTGCGGGCTTCGAAAACGCGAAGATGTTCCGCCCCGGCTACGCCATCGAGTACGACTTCTTCCCGCCCACCCAGCTCAACCTGACGCTGGAAACCAAGCCGGTGCGCAACCTCTACTTCGCGGGCCAGATCAACGGCACCACCGGCTACGAGGAAGCCGCCTGCCAGGGCCTGATGGCCGGCATCAACGCCCACCGACGGGTGCGCGACCTGGAGCCGTTCGTGCTGCGCCGCTCGGAGGCCTATATCGGCGTGCTCATCGACGACCTGGTGAACAAAGGCACCGACGAGCCCTACCGCATGTTTACCTCGCGGGCGGAGCACCGCATCCTGCTGCGCCAAGACAACGCCGACCTGCGCCTCACGCCGCTGGCGCATAAGCTAGGCCTGGCTTCGGATGAGCGTATGGCCCGCGTGGAGCAAAAGCGCCAGCAGACGGCCGACATCCTGGAATACCTGAGCAAGAAGCCGGTGGAGCCGGGCGAAATCAACGGCTTGCTCGAAGAGCTGGGCTCGGCCCCGATCCACGAGAAAACCCGCGCCGTGAACCTGCTGCGCCGCCCGCAGATCGACCTGCCCGACCTGCAGCGCGCCCTGCCCGAGCTGAACCAGTACCTGCAAACCTACGGGGCGGAGGCGCTGGAACAGGCCAGCATCCACGTGAAATACGAAACCTACATCGAGAAGGAGCACCAGCAGGCCCAGCGCATGGGCGAGCTGGAGGATTTGCGCATCGTGGGCAAGCTCGACTACCGGGCCATGCCGGCCCTCTCGCACGAGGCCCGCGAAAAGCTGCTGAAGGTGCAGCCCGAAACCATCGGGCAGGCCTCGCGCATCAGCGGCATCTCCCCGGCCGACATTTCGGTGCTGATGGTGTATTTGGGCAAGTAGGGGAGTGGCCGATATGGAGCCAGCCGCCGCGCCGCCGCCAGTCCGACGAGCCGACCACTTGGGTAGGTTTGTCGGGCTGGCTGTTGGTTTAAGCGGTTTTTTTGGGCTCACGCTGATTTACATGCTGGTTTCCCAGTCGGGCCACCTGCACCAAGACATTACCTGGTCGGATCATCTTGCCGCGGCGACCTTGGCGCTGCAGGCCCCCTTGGCGCTCTGGGGCCTCGTTGGTACGGCCCAGTCCGCCTGGCACCGGCGCTTCGGCCGGGCGCTGGTGTGGCTGCTGCTCACCGTTTGGGTGCTGCTGGTGCTCGTCGGCGGAAGCATCGTGGTAGGTGTGCTGGTCATCGGAATGCTTTACATCGACGAGCGGCCGGGCATGTGAAATCGGTAAGGGAGCCGGCGGTGGCTTGGCCAATTAGAAACCGGGTCACTCTGCGTCAGCGACGTGTCACTTGCGCTGAAGCCTATGTCACCCGTGTTGAGGTTCATGTCACCTCCGTCGAACCTCATGTCATCCCTGGTGAACCTCATGCCACCGCCGTTGAGGCTCATGTCACCCTTGGTGAAGTTCATGCCACCGTGTTTGAACCTCATGTCACCCCTCACGAAGTCCATGTCACCTGCGTCGAGGTTCCTGCCACGTCCACTGAACCTCGTGTCACCGCCGTTGAGCCCCATGTCACGCGCCAGCGGACGCGCTGGCCGCCGTCTTCAGGGGTTTTAGCCCCGCTGACTGCAGGCCCCCCAACGGAAGCAAGTCTCCGACTTGCGCTCAGCCGCCCCACTCGCTCGGCCCCACAGCCCTCAGCGTCACCGGGCCATTTTGCCCGCTGCCCGGCCGCCGCATCCGCCAAAAACCTATTTTTGTAGCTGTAGTCGCAGCTGGCCCGGCGCCGACTGTTTTTGTTTGCCGTCTGAATTGCTTTTTTGGTGTCGTACGAACGCGTAGAACAGTGCCCGGTGTGCGGGAAAAATGACTTCCGCCCGAAAATGGTGGTCGAAGATCATTCCGTCAGCCACGAAAGCTTTGCCATCGTGCAGTGTACCCATTGCAGCTTTCTGCTCACCAACCCGCGCCCGGACGCGGCCAGCATCGGCCGCTACTACGAGAGCGAGGAATACGTGTCGCACTCCGATACCAACCAGGGCCTAATCAACCAGGTGTACCAGGTGGCGCGCACCTTCACCGTGCGCCAGAAAGTTGCGTTGGTGAACAAGCAGGCCCCGCGCCGCGGCCGCCTGCTCGACTACGGCTGCGGCACCGGCTATTTCCTGGCGGCCTGCCAGAAGGCCGGCTGGCAGGTGTCGGGCCTGGAGCCCAACGACACCGCCCGCCAGCTGGCCGAGCAGAACACCGGGCAGCCCATCAACGCCGGCGACCTGAGCCTCTTTGAAACGGCCTCCTTCGACGCCATTACGCTCTGGCACGTGCTCGAACACGTGCACGACCTCAACGGCACGCTCAAGCAGCTCACCCGCGTGCTGAAGCCCGACGGGGTGCTGGTGGTGGCCGTGCCCAACGCCGAAAGCCCCGACGCGCAGTACTACCGCGAGCAGTGGGCCGCCTTCGACGTGCCGCGTCACCTGTACCACTTTACCGCCAAGACGATTACCAAGCTCCTGCGCAAGCACCACTTGCAGCTGCGGCACACCCTGCCCATGAAGCTCGACGCGTTTTACGTGAGCATGCTCAGCGAAAAGTACCGCGCCGAGCGCAACGGCGGCCTGCTGGCGGCTCTGAAGTCGGGCTTCAAGTCGAACCGGCAGGCGGCGCAAAACGGCGGGCAGTATTCCAGCCTGATCTACGTGGCGGGCAAGGACGCTAAAGCCGCGCCGGCCCCGGCCGCTTCCTGAGGCCGCCCGCCGGCGGGGTAGGGGAGGGGCTTATCTGCTTGTAACCACCGCGTACGATGCCCACCCGTTTGCCTCTTTGCTCGTTCTGCACCCGTCCGGCCCGGTGGCTCCGGCCGGGGCTGCTGGCCGTGCTGCTGGGGGCGGGCATGGCGGCGGTCAGCGCGCAGTCGAACCCCATCCGGCCCGATTCCGTCGTTGTACCTTCGGCCGCGCCCCCCGACACGCTGCGCCCGGCCGCCGTGGCCGAGCCGCCCCCGGATGCCGATCCGACGCCCGGACCGGTATCGGCCCGCGCCCGGTGGGCCATCCTGGGGGCCTGCGCCCTGCTTACGCTTTCCACGCTGCTGCTCTACAATGTTCGTTCGCGCTAACTCCATCCTGCTTCTGCTGCCCACCGGACTCCTGCTGACGGGCTGCGCTGCCATCAGCTCGCCCGAAGGCGGCACGCGCGACACGGTAGCGCCCAAGCTGGTGGGCAGCGCGCCGAAAAACGGCGCGACCAACGTGACGAGCAAAACCCTGCGGCTGGAGTTTTCGGAGTCGGTGCAGCTGAAGGACCTGACCAAAAATCTGCTCATCACGCCCACCATCTCCGAGAAGAACCCCTACAAGATTCGGGAGGAGCGCAACGCCATCGAGCTGCGCTTCGAACAGGCGCTGGAACCGAACACGACTTACGTGTTCAATTTCCGCGACGCCGTCACCGACATCACCGAGAACAACCCGGCCCGCAACGTGATTGTGGCCTTCAGCACCGGCGCCGCGCTCGACTCGGGCCGGGTGCGCGGCACCGTGGCGCAGCTGCTCACCGGCCAGCCCGAAAGCGAAGCCACCATTGCCCTGTACCCCGCGGCCGATACAGGCGACGTGCGCCGCACCCCGCCCTATTACCAGACGCGCGCCGACAAAACCGGCGCCTTTGAGCTGCGCAACGTGCGCGAGGGCCGCTACCGCATCTACGCCATTACCGACAAGAACAACAACAGCCGTTACGAGGAGCCGGAGCGCATTGCCTACCTGCCCGCGCCCATCACGCTGCAGCCGCGCCTCGATTCGCTGCGCCTGCTCTCCGTACGGCCCGATTCCCGGCGGCCGCTGATTCTCTCGCAGCAGCCTTCCCCCACGCAGTACCGCATCGGCTACAGCGAGGGGCTGCGCCAGTTCACCCTCGCCGCCCTGGGCCAGGCTCCCGCCCCGGCGCTGGCCGAAACCTCCCTGCTGGCCGACCGGGGACGCGCGGTGGTGGTGCAGCGGGCCCCGGCAGCGCCGGCCGGCCGCTACCTGCTCACGGCCACCGACAGCGCCGGCAACGTGGGCATTGATACCGTGAGTATTCGTTTTGAGGGCCAGGCCGCGCCGCCGCGCCGCGGCCCCCAGTACCAAGTGGTGGGCAACCCGCGCGACATTTACCGGCAGGGCCAGCTAAAGCTGCAGTTTCAGGAGCCGGTGCGCCTCCCCACCGACCGCCCCTTCGGCACCTTGGTAGAAGACTCCACCGGGCGGCGCCCGCTGCGGGCCCCGGCCGACGGCTTCCTCAGCCCCGACCGCACGCTGCTGACGGTAAACATGAATACCAAAGCCCGTAACACCGTCACCTTTCAGCCCGACAGCACGGCTATTACCGCCGTGAGCGGTCAGTCGCTGCGCCTGCGGCCCGTGCGCCTGCGCGTGACGGACCAGTCGGCTACCGGTAGCCTGTCGGGCACGGTGCAAACCAAGGTCCGCAGCTTCGAGCTGCAGCTGCTCGATCAGAACCTGCAGATCGTGCGCACCCTGTCGAGCCCGCGCACGTTTCGCTTCGATAACCTGGAGCCCGGTAGCTACCGCCTGCGCGTGCTTATTGATGCGGACAACGACGGGCGCTGGCGCGGAGGCGACCCGAAGCTGCTGCTCCCGGCCGAGCCCGTGTGGCTATTCAACCAGCCTCAGCAGGTACGCGCCAACTGGGAAGTGGAGAACCTGTCACTCAGCTTCTAACGTTTCGGCCGACGCGTCGGCTGGCGGCCCCGGTGCTCCTGTACCGGGGCTTTTTCGTGCCCTGCCCGCAGCGGCCTATATGCGGACAGGTAACTATGCCCTGATTATCAGCACTGTTTTCGGGGCCAGACTGGGCGCTATCCACATATCCACAGGCAGTTGTGGAATTCTTTACCCCCTGTGCCCCACCTGTTTACCCGACAGGGGATAACCCGTGGATAACGCTGGGATAACCGTGGACAGGCGTGGAGAAACAGGGCATAAGTTTTTTTGGTGGTTACAGGTCCCTGTCAGTGCGCAGCGCCTGTGGATAGCCGTGGACAACTTCCCCATGATTTGGGGGCTATCCACGTTCCACTAACATGTTAATTCACAGGTCTGTGCACAAGTGTGTGGATTGTCTAAAAGCCTGTTAATTAGCAGTAAATCACCCCTGTAATTTGCACATCCCATGTGGATAGCCGGTGCATAAGCCTGTTCTTGTGCACATGTTATCCAGCCGTGTGTATAAGCCTGTTTTTTATCCACTTATGAACAGCCCCAACGACTGAAGACAAAAAAGAATTTTAAAATTTTATTTAGTGAAAAGTTATTAGGCACGTGGATAAGTCGGGCAAAAGAAAAGCCTGTGCTACAGGAGGTTCCGCAAGCTTCCGCTGAAAAAGGCCGTTCGGGTTTGGAGAAGCCCGGGGAATGACAGGTATCAGGAGTCCTATGCGAACTCACTTTGGAGGCACCCGTCACAGGTACGCTGCTACCCGGCCCGCACTTCTGCGTATACAGCCATTCGCTGCCGCTCCGCCTCATGCCCTTCGATTACCAGCAGGATTTCCATCACGTCGACTTCCGCCAGCACCCCGAGCGTTACCGCGTGGGCAAAGGGGAACAGGGCGTGTTGCTCGTGGAGCCCTATAAGAGCGAGATTCTGCCCTTCTGGCGCTTTCGAAGCCCCGCGGTAGCCCAGGAGTCGTCCGAGAAGATCTACGGCCTGTTTCTGGCGTATTTGGCGGCTGAGGATTTTGTGGGCGCGGACATGGCCCGGAAGTTTCTGCAGATGGGCTTCACCCGGGCCCGGCGCTACGCCAATCACCGCGGCGGCAAGAAGTACGAAGGCCCCGTGCCCGCCGATAAAAAGGGCCAGAGCGGCGCCCACGGCCGCGCCGAGCGTCCCCGCGACCCGGAAGACCCCGAGAAAGCCCAGGCGGCCGCCATTTTTAAAGCCAAGTGGGACCAAGCCAAGCAGCATCCTGAGTACCTGCGTCAGAAAGCTGAATTTGAAGCGCGCTACGGCAAATGAGTTGCCGGTTGCGAGTTGTCGGTTGTCAGGCGAAAATCATCCGCGCCGGAAGAGCCGGCCACAGCACCGGACAACCGTCAACCAGCACCTGACAACTGAAACCAACCCCTACCTTTACTCCGCTACCAACTCCAAAACCCTCTCCAGTATGAACACGCCCCAACCCCGGAGCACCGAGGAAAATGAAATCGTGTTGGGCCAAGGCATGGGCCCGCTCAAGTTCGGCGCCAGCATGGACGAAGTACGCGCCCTGATGGGCGAACCGGAAGAAATCGAAGAATCCGAAGACGACGACGAGTTCGAGCACCAGGCCTGGAACTACCTCGAAGAAGGCTACTCGCTCTACTTCGACCGCGAAGACGACTACCGCCTCTCGTGCATTGAAACCGACCACCCCGGCATGCGCCTGTACGGCGAACCCATTCACGGTAAGTCGGTGGAGGCCATTCAGGCGCTGATGCGGCGGCACGGCCACGAACAGGGCGAGATGGAAAAGGTCGACACGGGTGAGGTACGCCTCTCCTACGAAAAAGAGATGATTGACCTTTACTTCGATGAGGACGAGCTGCAATTTGTCAACTTCGGGGTCTACATCAACGATGACTTGGAGGTGCAGTGGCCGGCTTAACCACGTAGTTATCCACAAACGGAGCCTTTTTGGGTGTTGATAAGTGGATAAGTGGCTGAAAGTAAATGCCGATCAGTGCAAACGTAGCCGGAATAAGTCAATAGCTCGTGTAACGAAGCTTCCGTAAGCATAAAGTCCCAAACAAAAAAGCCGCCCCATCCGGAGCGGCTTTTTTGTGTTTTGAAAGGATCAGCAGGCTAGAGTAGCGCGCGGAACAGCAGGAAGAGCACCCCGGACAGCGCCATGGTCACCGGCAACGTCAGCACCCAGGCCAGGGCGATGTTGCGCACCATGGACGGGTTCAGGTTCTTGATGCCACGGTTGGCCACCATGGAGCCGGCAATGGCCGAGGAGAGAACGTGCGTGGTGGAAGCCGGCAGGTGAAACTGCGTGCTCATGCCGATCATGGCGGCGGCTACCAGCTCGGAGGAAGCGCCCTGCGCGTAGGTCAGGTGCTCCTTGCCGATCCGCTCGCCGATGGTCACCACGATGCGCTTCCAGCCCACCATGGTGCCGATGCCCAGCGAAAGCGACACGATGAGCACCACCCACTTGGGCGCGTAATCGGTGAAGCCGCGCATGTCGTCGATGGCGGTGCTGTAGGTTTTGCGGTCCTGCGGGCTCAGGCTTACCCGCTCGCTGTCCATGAGCTTTTTGGCGCGGGTGTAGGTGAGCAGGATGGCGCGGCGGATCTGGAAGCGGTCCGACTCGGGCAGTTGCTGCACCTCGTTTTTACCGGCAAAGATGCGGTCCAACGTGGCGGTCTGCTGGTTGATTTCGGTCAGGGCTTTCTGCTCGTCGGGGGCCAGCTCGGCCACGTTGATGCGGCTCATGACCTGCTCTACCTTCACCAGGGAACCGCGCATGTCCAGCGGGTTCTTCGATTCGTCGAGGGCAAACTTGAAGGGCACGATGCCAATCAGGATGAGCATGATCAGGCCCACGCCCTTCTGCCCGTCGTTGGAGCCGTGGAAAAAGCTCACCAGCGTGCAGGTCGCAATCAGGATCAGGCGAATCCAGAGGGGTGGCGGCTTGCGCTTGTGCGGCTCCTTGAAGATGGCCTTGTTGCGCACGAAGCGCTTGAGCACAAACATCAGAATGATGGTGAGCGTGAAACCGAACAGCGGCCCGACGAGCAGCGCAATGCCGGTTTCGGTGGCCTTGCTCCAGTTCACGGCGGCGCCGGACGAATCGGGCAGCAGCGAGAAGGCAATGCCCACGCCGAGGATGGAGCCGATGAGCGCGTGCGAGCTGGAGGCCGGGATGCCGTAGTACCAGGTGCCCACGTTCCAGATGATGGCCGCCAGGATCAGAGCGCCCACCATGGCTATGCCGTGGTAGATGTTCTGATCCACTAAACTCTCGACGGGGAGCAGGTACACGATGCCCATGGCGACGCCGATGCCGCCGCCGAACACGCCGATGAAGTTCCAGAACGCAGACCAGACCACCGCGACCCAGGGGCGCAGGGTGTTGGTGTAAATGACAGTTGCCACGGCGTTGGCCGTGTCGTGAAAGCCGTTGACGAATTCAAACGCGCAAGCGGCCACCAGACACACCAGCAGTAGCAGGAGCACTTGGGGCTCTAAGCCGAGCATATGGGGAAGGATTGGTGAGCGAAGGGAAAATGGGACGCCAAAAGTACAGCCGGCGAAAAGGGGCGCAAGATTATGAAATTGTTACTCAGTGGCGTGTCGCCCGCGCCCGAGCGACACGCCTTGTACCAAAGGTTCTACAAAAAGTTTAACAATGGTAGCTTGCGCGCCGGTAAGGCCCGCGCCCGGAGCCACATCGTCGCTCCCGAAGCCCGGCGCCAAGCTTGGGTACTTCGTCCTATTTTTGCCCCCGAACCAGCACTTGGAGCTTAGAACCAGGGAGCAGGACCTGGCCGTATCACCACGGGCTGCCCGCATCCTCGTTCTTCGCTTTGCGTTCTGAGCCCTTCATCCTCTCCTTATCCATGAGCAAGCCCGCGCAGCAAACCGCCCATACCACCGAAGGCACCCTGGCCGACATCGTGGCCCACGCCAAAGAATACGGCTTCGTGTTTCCCTCCTCCGAAATCTACGACGGGCTGGCCGCCGTGTACGACTACGGCCCCAACGGCGTGGAGCTGAAGAATAACCTGAAAATGCTCTGGTGGAAGGCCATGACGCAGCTCAACCAGAACGTGGTGGGCATCGACGCGGCCATCTTTATGCACCCGACCACTTGGAAAGCCTCCGGCCACGTCGACGGCTTCTCCGACCCGATGATTGACAACCTCGACAGCAAAAAGCGCTACCGCGCCGACGTGCTGCTGGAGGAGCGTGCCGCCGAATACGAGAAGAACGGGGAACTGGCCCGGGCCGAAACCCTGCTGGCCGAAATGGGCCGCCTGCTCACCGACAACGACCTGGCCGGCGTCAAGCAGCTCATCATCGACGAGCAGATTCTCTGCCCGATCAGCAAGACCGGCAACTGGACCGACGTGCGCCAGTTCAACCTGATGTTCTCGACGCAGATGGGCGCGGTGGCCGAGGGCGCCAGCGAAATTTACCTGCGCCCCGAAACGGCCCAGGGCATCTTCGTCAACTTCCTGAACGTGCAGAAGTCGGCCCGCCAGAAGGTGCCCTTCGGCATTGCCCAGATCGGGAAGGCCTTCCGCAACGAAATTGTGGCCCGGCAGTTCATCTTCCGCATGCGGGAGTTCGAGCAGATGGAAATGCAGTTCTTCGTGCGCCCTGGCACCGAAAATGAGTGGTACCAGCACTGGAAAGCCGCCCGCCGCCGCTGGCACGAGGTGCTGGGCCTGCCCGCCGATAAGCTGCGCTTCCACGACCACGAGAAGCTGGCCCACTACGCCAAGGCCGCCGTCGATATCGAGTATGAATTCCCCTTCGGCTTCAAGGAAATTGAGGGCATCCACTCCCGCTCCGACTTCGACCTGACCCAGCACCAGCAGTACAGCCGCAAAAAGCAGCAGTACTTTGACGCCGACATCAACCCGGAAACCGGCAAGGCTTACGGCAACTATGTGCCCTTCGTAGTGGAGACGTCGGTGGGCGCCGACCGCCTGTTCCTGGCCACGCTCTGCCAGGCCTACACCGAGGAAACCATTACCGAAGGGGAAGGCGAGCAGCAGACCACCAAGACGCGCACCTTCCTGAAGCTGCACCCCGCGGTGGCGCCGGTGAAGGCCGCCATCTTCCCGCTGGTGAAAAAGGACGGCATGCCGGAAAAGGCCACCGAAATCTTCAACTCCCTGCGCCACTACTTCCGCATCATCATCGAGGAGAAGGACGCCATCGGCAAGCGCTACACCCGCCAGGACCTCATCGGTACGCCCTTCTGCATCGTGGTTGATGGGCAGACCCTGGAGGACGACACCGTGACGGTGCGCCACCGCGACTCGCGGGAGCAGACGCGCATGCCGATTTCCGAGCTGCGCGGCTACATCGGCGAGGCGGTGAGCCTCTCGCGCATCTTCGAACAGCTGTAGCCGCTCGAAATGGCCCAATAGGCGAAAGGCCCCGGATGAATGTCCGGGGCCTTTTTTGGTGGTGACAGCGCGGCGCTTACTGCCCGTTGAGCCAGGCAGTGGCTTCGCGGCGCGAGGTGAAATAGTTGAATTCCACCTGCTCGGGCACGAAGGTGCTGCCGCTGGCCGGGCAGTTGCTGATCTGGTATTGGTACTGCCCCTCGCTGAGCACGGCGGCGATGAACACCGGACGTCTGATGCGGGCGGGCAGGTGGGCGTGCAGCGGTTCCACCAGCCACTGCTCGTGGTCATCGGCGGGCGGGGCGTTGCGCTTCAGGTCCAGCAGCAGCTTGCCCACGTTGTGGGTCAGCATTTCCTGCAGGGCGCACTGATAAGCCTGGCCGAAGGACAGGTCGAGGTGGGTGGCGTTGAAGCTGAGATGCAGGGTTTCCTCGGCCGCGTGGTACGTCAGCGAGGCTCCGGGCGAGTAATAGAGCGTCATCAAGGGCAAGAGCCGCCGGGGACGGTGGAGGTTGCAGATATGCGGCGGCAAAATTTACGGGAGTATACGACTCTTTCAACTTTTTGATTTACAGGTGCTTGCTATAATAAAGCGTTTTCTGCGGCCGGTGCTATTCTCCCTCCAAAATCCCCCAGGAGCCATTGTGTACCTTTGCCCCAATTTTCCTGCCGTAGCCGATGTGGAGTAAGCTCGCCCTGCTGATTATCAAGAACCGCCGTCTGCTCGTTGGGCTGCTGGCCGTCATCACCGCGTTCATGGCCTGGAAGGCCAAAGACGTGGAAATGACCTACGACTTTGCCCAGGTCGTGTCGCCCGACGACCCCGACATGGTGTACTTCCAGCAGTTCAAGAAAACCTTCGGCGAGGACGGCAACGTGCTCGTGCTCGGGCTGCAGGACAGCTCGGTGTACCGGCTCGGCAACTTCAACGAGCTGCGCCTGCTCACCGACACGCTGGCCAAGGAAGAAGGCGTGAACGGGGTGCTGTCGGTGACCAAGCTCATTCAACTCACCAAGGACACCGCGAACCAGCGCTTCGCCACGGCGCCCATCTTCCGCACCTTCCCGCAGACGCAGAAGGAGCTGGACTCACTGATGCGCATCGTGAACCGGCAGGAGTTCTACAAGGGGCAGCTGATCAGCCCCACCACCGGGGCCACGCTGCTGGCCCTGACCATGGACCCGAAGTACCTGAATTCCTCGAAGCGGCAGGCGGTGATGAAAAACATCCTCGACCACGCCGAGCGGTTCACCAAGAAAACCAACATCCGCCTGCACTACGCCGGCCTGCCCTACGTGCGCTCCACCATGACGACGAAGGTGGCCAGCGAAATGAAGTTCTTCCTAATGCTGGCCGCCTTGGTGACCAGCGCCACGCTGCTGGTCTTTTTCCGCACGTGGTCGGCGGTGGTGTTTCCGCTGCTCATCGTGGGCGTGGCCGTTATCTGGTGCGTGGGCATCATCGTGCTGCTGGGCTACAAAATCACCCTGCTCACCGGCCTGATACCGAGCATCCTCATCGTCATCGGCATTCCGAACTGCACCTACCTGCTCTCGCGCTACCACTACGACTACCGCATTTCGGGTAACCAAGTGCTGGCCATGGTGCGCGTGGTGCGCAAAATCGGGCTGGTGACGCTGATGAACAACACGGCCACGGCCACCGGCTTTTTCGTGTTCTGCTTCACCAACATTGCCATTCTCTACCAGTTCGGCTGGGTGGCGACGCTGAGCATTTTCGCCGCGTTTTTCATCTCCATTATCCTCATCCCGATTGTCTTTACCTACCTGCCGCCGCCCACGCCCAAGCAGCTGGAGCACCTCGACGCCAAGCCGCTGACCAAGCTGCTGGAGTTCTTCGACTACCTGGTGCTGGAGCGCCGCGGCACGGTCTACGGCATCGCCCTGGTGCTGTGCTTGCTGGGCGCGCTGGGGGCCTCGCGGCTGCAGTCGGTGGCCTACATGGTGGATGATCTGCCCAAAAACTCCTCCGTCAACTCCGACCTGAAGTTCTTCGAGCAGCACTTCAACGGCATCATGCCGCTGGAAATCGTGGTGGATACCGGCAAGAAGCGCGGCATCCTCAAGCTCAAGAACCTGGAGCGCATCGACCGCCTGGAAAACTACCTGCGCACCCAGCCGGAGCTGACCTCGCCCATCAGCATCGTGACCTTCCTGAAGGCGGCCACGCAGACCTTCTACAACGGCGACCCGCAGTACTACCGCCTGCCCGACAACTCCGAGCGCAACTTCATTCTGAGCTACCTGGCCCGCTCGCAGGGGCAGGGCGGCACCGGCATGGACAACAAGCTGCTGCGCTCCTTTACCGACTCCACCGGCCAGAAAGCCCGCATTTCGCTGAAGATTGCCGACATCGGCTCGCGCAACCTCGACACGCTGCTCATCAACAAGATTCAGCCCCAGATCCGCGAAATCTTCAACGGCACGGGCATGGACGTGAAGCTCACCGGCACGACCATCCTCTTCACCAAGGGCAACGAGTACATCATCGGCACCTTGCGCAACAGCCTGATTCACGCCTTCGGGCTGGTGGGCCTGATCGTGCTGGTCTTGTTCCGCTCCATCCGCTCGGTGTTCTTTACCCTGCTGCCCAACTTCGTGACCCTGCTGCTTACGGCCGGGCTGATGGGCTTTTTCGGCATTGCCCTGAAGCCTGCCACGGCCCTGATTTTCTGCATTGCCCTGGGCATCGACGGGGACAACTCCATTCACCTGCTGGCCAAGTTCCGGCAGGAAATGGCCAGCAACGGGCGCCGCGTGCGGGCCGCCATCAGCACCACGCTCTCGGAGGCCGGCACCAGCATGATCTACACCAGCATCGTGCTGTTCGTGGGCTTCAGCATCTTCGCCTTCTCCGAATTCGGCGGCACCAAGGCCCTGGGCTTGCTCATGTCGGCCTCGCTGCTGATTACCAACTTCTCGAACCTGATTTTGCTGCCGGCCCTGCTGGTGAGCTTTGAGCACGGCAAGGACGAAACCATCGACCGCGCCCTCATTCAGCACTACGACGATCAGTACCACGAAGAGGACGACGACTTGGAGCTGAACCTGGCCAAGATGACCGTGCAGCCCCGCCTGCCCCAGGGCCCGGCCGACCCTGGCACTAATACCTAACCCAGTAGCGGCCTGCTTCTGAGCCTTTTTGCCGCCCGCTTTGTTTGCTTTCGATAACTGACTTTCCTAGCCCAAACCAGAGCCGAAAAACCAGCGCCCGCCGCAACTCCCAAGCGGGGAGCATGCCCACCGCTGGGGCTTTATGACCGATGAAATACCCCGAATACAAGCAACCCTTCGACTACGCCAAAGTAGGTTCCGACATCCTCGCGTGGTGGAAACAGAACGGCATTTTCGAGCAGAGCGTGACCACCCGTGAGGGCAAGGAAACCTTCGTGTTCTACGAAGGCCCACCCTCGGCCAACGGCGCCCCCGGCATCCACCACGTGATGGCCCGGACGGTGAAGGACATCTTCTGCCGCTACCAGACGCTCAACGGCAAGCAGGTGAACCGCAAAGGCGGTTGGGACACCCACGGCCTGCCCATCGAGCTGCAGGTGGAAAAGGAGCTGGGCATCACCAAGGAGGACATCGGCAAGAAAATCAGCGTCGAGGAGTACAACCAGCGCTGCCGCGAAACGGTGATGCGCTTCAAACACCAGTGGGACGAGCTGACCGAGAAGATGGGCTACTGGGTGGACCTCTCGGACCCCTACATCACCTTTGAGCCAGAGTACATTGAAAGCTGCTGGGCGCTGCTCAAGAAGCTCTACGACAAGGGCCTGCTCTACAAGGGCTACACCATCCAGCCGTATTCCCCGGCCGCCGGCACCGGCTTGTCCTCGCACGAGCTGAACCAGCCCGGCACCTACAAGGACGTGAAGGACACGACCATCGTGGCCGAGTTCAAGGTGAAGCGCGACGAGCAGTCGGAAAAGCTGTTTGCTGCCTTTAATGACAGTAGTGTTTCTGGTAAACGCTTCGGTGCGTCAGTCGATAAAGAACCCGAAATCTTCATCTTGGCTTGGACGACGACGCCTTGGACGCTGCCGGCTAACACCGGGTTGGCAGTCGGAAAGAATATCGATTATGTTCTGATCCGGACGTTCAATCCGTACACTCTCACTCCTGCCACAGTTGTTCTTGCCAAGAACTTGGTAAGCCGGTATTTCACTGGCCAAGAGTCTGAAGCTTTCTTGGAGCACGTCAATTCTTTGGCCGAAGGAAAAGATTATTACCACGGTTACGAGTCGCTGATTGCCGGTTGGCTATTCGATGGTAGCAGCGAAAAACTGACTGTTGAAGCCACCGAAAGCTTTGTTAAAAAAACGCCTGCGGCTAAAAAAGGGCTGCCTTGGCGTGTTGTTGGCGAGTTCAAAGGTTCAGACCTCGCCGGCATCAAGTACGAGCGTCTCTTCGGCCAGGACGCGGGTTTCCCGGCCTTCGAAGGGGAGGAGCGGGCCTTCCGCGTCATCGTGGGCGACTTCGTGACCACCGAGGACGGCACCGGCATCGTGCACATCTCGCCGACCTTCGGCGCCGACGACTTCCGGGTAGCCCAGCAGAACGACGTGCCGGCTCTGCTGGTCAGCGACGACCAGGGCAAGCTTGGCCCCATCGTGGACCGTACCGGGCGCTACGTGGCGCAGATGGGCGAATTCGGCGGGCGCTGGGTGAAAAACTACGACGGCCACGACGAATCGGCCGCCGACTACCGCACCCTCGACGTGGACATCAGCGTGCGCCTCAAGGAGCGCGGCCGGGCCTTCAAGGTGGAGAAGTACGAGCACACCTACCCGCACTGCTGGCGCACCGACAAGCCCGTGCTTTATTACCCGCTCGACTCGTGGTTTATCAAGACCACGGCCGTGAAGGACCGCCTCATCGAGCTCAACAAAACCATCAACTGGAAGCCCGACAGCACCGGCACCGGCCGCTTCGGCAACTGGCTGGAAAACCTAGTCGACTGGAACCTGAGCCGTTCGCGCTACTGGGGTACCCCGCTGCCCATCTGGCGCACCCAGGACGGCTCCGAGGAACTGTGCATCGGCTCCATCGCCGAGCTGAGCGCCGAAATCGACAAGGCCGTGGCCGCCGAGGTGATGACGCATAACCCCATCAAATCGGGGGAAATGACCGACCTGCACCGGCCCTACGTGGACGATATTTTCCTCGTTTCACCCTCCGGCCAGCCCATGTACCGCGAGCCGGACCTCATCGACGTGTGGTTCGATAGCGGCGCCATGCCCTACGCGCAGTGGCACTACCCCTTCGAAAACGAGCAGAAATTCCAGCGCAATTTCCCGGCGGATTTCATCGCCGAGGGCGTCGACCAGACCCGTGGCTGGTTCTTTACCCTGCACGCGCTGGGGGTGATGCTGGAGGACTCGGTGGCGTTCAAAAACGTCATTGCCAACGGCCTGGTGCTGGATAAGAACGGCAACAAGATGTCGAAGCGCCTCGGCAACGCCATCGACCCGTTCCAGACCATTGCCCAGTACGGCCCCGACGCCACGCGCTGGTACATGATTTCGAACGCCCAGCCCTGGGACAACCTCAAGTTTGACCTTGCCGGCATCACGGAGGTGCAGCGCCGCTTCTTCGGCACGCTGTTCAACACCTACTCGTTCTACGCCCTCTACGCCAACCTCGACGAGTTCCAGGCTCGCGAATTCGACCGCGTGCCCGTGGCCGAGCTGACCGAGCTGGACCGCTGGATCCTCTCGAAGCTGCAGTCGCTCATCCTCGAGGTACGCGGCCATTTCGACAACTACGACCCCACGAAAGCCGCCCGCGCCATCCAGGATTTCGTCACCGACCAGCTCTCCAACTGGTACGTGCGCCTCTCGCGCGGCCGCTTCCGCAAGGGCGAGCTGACGGCCGACAAGAAGGCCGCCTTCGAAACCCTGCAGCAGTGCCTGGTGGTGGTTTCGCAGCTGATGTCGCCCATCGCGCCCTTCTTCGGCGAGTGGCTGTACAAGAACATGACCGACGGCATGCGCGCCGAGGCCACGGAAAAAGGTACGCCCCTGCGCTACGAATCCGTGCACCTCACGGAGCTGGTGCAGGCCGAAGAAAGCCTCATCGACAAGGCCCTGGAGGAGCGCATGGACCTGGCCCAGCGCGTATCCTCGCTGACGCACTCGTTGCGGAAAAAGTCGGCCATCAAGGTGCGCCAGCCCCTGCAGCGCATCCTGGTGCCGGTGCTGACGGAGACGACCCGCGAGCAGGTAGGGAAGGTGGAAGACCTGATCTGCGCCGAGGTGAACGTGAAGCACGTGGAGTTCCTCGACGATACCAGCGGGGTGCTGGTGAAGTCGGTGAAGCCTAACTTCAAGCGCCTGGGCCAGCAGTTCGGTCCGCGCCTCAAGGCCGTAGCCGCCCGCATCCAGCAGATGACGCCGGAGGAAATCAGCCAGCTCGAAAAAGCCGGTCAGCTGGCGGTAGAGGTTGACGCTCAGCCTATCACGCTCTCGCCCGAGGACGTGGAAATCCGCACCGAGGACCTGCCTGGCTGGCTCGTGGCCACCGACGGCCCGCTCACCGTGGCCCTCGACGTGACCCTCACCGACGAGTTGCGCCACGAAGGCGTAGCCCGCGAATTGGTGAACCGCCTGCAGAACCTGCGCAAGGATTCGGGCCTGGAGGTGCAGGACAAAATCCGCGTCACGCTCGGCGCCGACCAGCCCGAGCTGGTGCAAGCCGTGGAGAATTTCGGTGACTACATCCGCACCGAAGTGCAGGCCGTGTCGCTGGATCTGGTGAGCGGTTTCGTCGACGGTTCGGTGCTCGAATTCGACGAGTACAAAGTGCCGGCCCGCGTGGAAGTCGTAAAAAGCTGAGCCACAGGTGCCGGGCGGCGTGCTAAATTCGCCGCCCGGCATACCGGCGTATAAAACGCCGACGGGATAGTCTGAAACAGTCCAAAATCTTCTTTTTCGGCCTCGCCGGGCCGATTCCATCCGCATAAATCTTCGCGCCGTTTTGTGCCGGAGAGGTATAAGATCGGGGTGCAGCGGTGTGCTACGCGCAGTGCAATTTTGCCTTGGTCGCCAAATCAGCGAATTCATGAAATACTGGAAGTACTACCTGCTGGCCCTGCTGGTAATTGTCATCGACCAACTCTCGAAGTGGGCCGTGCACACCTACATGCAGCCGGGCATGCCGGGCGAAATCCCGCTGATTGGCGACTGGGCGAAGCTGCACTACACCCTGAATCCGGGCATGGCGTTCGGGGTGGAACTGCCGGCACCCTACGGCAAGGTGATGCTCACGTTGTTTCGCCTGCTGGCCGTGACGGGCATAGCTTATTACATCTACAAGCTGTGGAAATCGGCCGCCCCGAAGGGCCTGATTTGGTGCATTGCCGCCATCCTGGGCGGCGCCATCGGCAACCTGATCGACTCGGTTTTCTACGGAGTTATCTACAACAACGCCCCCTTCGGCGCGCCCACGCCTTGGCTGCACGGGCAGGTTATTGACATGCTCTACCTGGACCTGTACGAGGGCTTTTTGCCCGCTTCCTGGCCGCTGGTAGGGGGCATGCACCTCTCGCTCTGGCCCATCTTCAACATCGCCGACGCGGCCATTTTCCTGGGCGTGGTCTTCATCCTGCTGAATCAGGGCAAGTTTTTCCAGCACCACGAGGAGCAGAAAGCCCAGCCGAACGAGCACCGGCCGGACGCGGAAGCGGCCGAGGTGGTGTAAGCACCCAAAAGAATGGTTACACAACCACTAAAAACGCTCATGACATTGCTGTTGTGGGCGTTTTCATTTTATGCGCAGGCTCAGAAGCCTTCGGTAAAGCTCGATCTGAAAGGAGTGAGGTACAACGCGCAGGCGCGGGTGGTGGAGCTATCAGCGGTGGTTTCGACTGCTGATTCGGCTGTTATTTTCTACAAGCCGGAAGAATGGAATTTCTGCGCAAGCCTGATCTACGTTGGCTTTGAGGATTGCCGGAGCAAAGTACACGGGTATTATTTCTCCTGTAAGGATGTAATGGATCTGGACCGCGTTATCATCACGAAACAGAATAGCGTGGTATTGAGGCCGAATCAGCCTTATCAGCTCCGAATGAAGCTTAAGCTGAGTCGTATATATCCTGTGTTGAAGTCGAAGCATTGCTATGCGGTCAAATTGCGCATCAACCACGAATACCTTGGATATGGCTGGCCTGACCACACTTTCAAGGGAAATGTCGAAGCCAATGTTGTTCAGTTGGCTATGCCCTAAATGCTTTGGGGTTATATCAATTCCTGCTGTTCTTGTAATTCCATGCTCCGCAAACAGAAATTCATCAGCCGCGAAGACCTGAAAGCCAATCCCGACACGCTCTACGTCTTCGGGGACAACGAGCGGCGCCGCGGCTACGGCGGGCAGGCCAAGGCCATGCGCGTCGAGCCAAACGCGGTAGGAGTGAGGACCAAGCGCAAGCCCGCCCGCACCGCCCCCGATGACTTCTGGACCGACGACACCTACGAGCAGAACTGCCGCCTGATTGCCGAGAATCTGGCCCCCGTTTTTGCCCACCTGCAGGCTGGTGGCCACGTGGTGCTGCCCGAAGACGGCCTAGGCACCGGCCTGGCTGAGCTGCCAACCCGCGCCCCGCGTACCTTTGCTTACCTGCAGCAGCTCAAAGCCTTCGTTTAAGCGCTTTTCAGGCCTTTTAAGCGCACCAAACCCATCACCGAGCCCGCCAGCTCACCTTCGCCCGCGAAACCCGTGCAAACCGCTAATTCCGTGCTTCTCGACGTCCGCGACCTGACCATCGACTTCGCCTCGCAGTACGGCCTGACGCGGGCCGTGGAGGGCGTGTCGTTTCAGCTGCGCGCCGGCGAGACGGTGGCCATCGTGGGCGAGTCGGGTTCGGGCAAGTCGGTGACCTCGCTGGCCATGTTGGGGCTGATTCCGATGCCGCCCGGCCGGCTGAGTGGGGGAGAAGCGCGCTTTCAGTCCGAGGCCCTGGGTGGCGAGGTGGATTTGCTGCGCCTCTCCGAAGCCGAGCTGCAACAGGTGCGCGGCAACGAAATATCGTTCATCTTTCAGGAGCCCATGACTTCCCTGAACCCCGTGCACACCTGCGGGGCGCAAGTGGTGGAAGCGCTGCGGTTGCATACCACCTTAAGCAAGCAGGAAGCCGAGGCCCGCACCATCGAGCTGTTTACCGAAGCGCAGCTGCCGCGGCCGGAGAAAATATTCAAGAGCTACCCCCACGAAATCAGCGGCGGGCAGAAGCAGCGCGTGATGATTGCCATGGCCATGGCCTGCCAGCCCGCCATCCTCATTGCCGACGAGCCCACCACCGCCCTCGACGTGACGGTGCAGGCCCGCATCCTGCGCCTCATCGACGACCTGCGCCGGCTGCGCAACACTGCCGTGCTCTTCATTACCCACGACCTGGGCGTGGTGGCCGAAATTGCCGACCGCATCCTGGTGATGTACCGCGGCAAGGTGGTGGAGCAGGGCCGGGTGCTCGACATCTTCACCAATCCGCAGCACCCCTACACCAAAGGCCTGCTGGCCTGCCGCCCGAAACTCTCCCTGGGGCGAAAAAAACTTCCGACGGTAGCCGACTTCATGCGGGAAGATGCCTCGGGCGCCTTCTTTACCACTGAAGCTGCCGCCCTGCAAAGTCCTGCAAACGAAGTGGCTGGCTCTACGGCCGAGGTTCCTCAGAACGAGACTGACATTGCCAACATGTTCCCCGTGGAACATTCCGCTGTTCCACGGCTCGACAATACGCTGCAAGGCTTCCAGACGGCGCCGTTACTGGAAACGGGTCAGGTAACGCCCGCGGCGGGGGAGCCGGTGCTAAACGCGGTTCCGGCTGATACTTCTGCCCCGTCGTTCAACGATAGTGGTAGTACAACTCAAAGTCGTGCTGCCGCTTCGGCCGCGCCTGCTGCCCCAGATGCCCCGACTAGCGGCGAAGTGCTGCTGCGCGTGCAGGATCTGCACGTGCATTACCCGGTGCGCAAAGGCTTCTTCGGCCGGGCCACCGAAGTCGTACGGGCGGTGGATGGCGTGAGCTTCGACATCCGCCGCGGCGAAACCGTCGGGCTGGTGGGGGAGTCGGGCTGCGGCAAGACCACCCTGGGCCGGACGCTGCTGCGCCTGGTGGAACCAACGGCGGGCAAGATTCTGTTCGAAGGGGATGACTGGGCCAGGCTCTCAACCGGGGAGCTGCGCCGTCGTCGTCGCGACTTTCAGATGGTGTTCCAGGACCCCTACGCGGCGCTGAATCCCATGCTCACCGTGGGCGAAGCCATTCTGGAGCCCATGCGGGTGCACAACGTCGGCGGCACGCGCCAGCAGCAGAAGGCGCGGGTGCTGGAGCTGCTGCGCACCGTGGGGCTGAAGGAGGAGCACTACCTGCGCTACCCGCACGAGTTCAGCGGCGGGCAGCGGCAACGCATCTGCATTGCCCGGGCGCTGGCCCTGCAACCTAAGTGCATCATCTGCGACGAATCCGTCTCGGCGCTGGATGTATCGGTGCAGGCGCAGGTGCTCAACTTGCTCAACGACCTGAAGCGCGACTTTGGCATCACCTACCTCTTCATTACCCACGACCTGTCAGTGGCCCGCTTCATGTCGGACCGCCTGCTGGTGATGAACGCCGGACAGATCGTGGAGCAGGGCAACGCGGCCGACATCTACGCCAACCCGCAGCACGAGTACACCCAGCGGCTGCTGTCGGCCATTCCCAAAGACACGCCCGAGGATATCCGTGCTGCCGTGGCCCGGCGCACCAGGTAGAAACGTAAGCTTGCGTTTCTACCGCCTTACAGCCCGCTTAAGCCACTTAGTTATTTTACTCCATTCCGCACACGCCCACTACCCCAGGCGTCGCGTATAGCGCCTCAAACGCGCCTCTATTTGCTTCGCTGCCCCCCGCGTATCGTCCCGGCAGCACCCCGCTTACCGCGGATATATTCAGAAGTTCTGTTCTTTGGCAGAACTTAACCCGGTCTGGTTTCGAACACTAGACCAAATCTTTCCCGCCGGACGCAACAAAATCAGCCCGGCACGCATATTCATCCCGACAGGCCCGCCCATTCTGGTGCGTAACTCCGCCTGCCTTTTTCCAGCCAACTCGCCGCCCGTCAGAGATACCCAAAGCAGCCCGGCGGCGACCCTTTTCACCATGAGAAGAAACAACGACTCGGACGCCCCGCGCCCTAAGCGCGACCCGGCCCGCCGCCGTGACCAAGCCGCTCCGGCCACCATCAACAAGACCCAGGTCTTCCGCATCTTCGCCGAGAATCCCGGCAAGGTCTTCAACTACCGCCAGCTCGCCCGCCGCCTTGGTGTGGTGGACAAAGAGCAGCGCGACGACCTGTTCGATGTGCTGAAGGCCCTCAAGAAAAGCGGGCACATCGCCCTGCTTCAGAACGACGACTACCGCCTGGTGGAAATTCCCGGCCGCGCCCAGCAGGAGCGGCCCGACCAGGACGTGCCCGCCAAAGACCGCGGCCCGCGCCGCGACAAGCCGGCCGTGAGCAGCGCTCCGGCCGATGCCGCCGGGGGCTACCAGCCCCGCAGCCGCCGCCCCCTCGACAACCCCGCCGAGGAGCTGGAGTCCAGCGGCCCCATCGTGCACCGCCGCCGCTCGGCCGGCTTCGACATGCCCGGCACCTCCGACCGCAGCCACCGCCCCGGCTCGTACCGCGAGCGGCGCGAAGGCGGCTACCAGCCCGGCCCTACCATCACCGGTACCGTGGACCTGGCCAACGCCAAGTTCGCCTTCATCGTGAGCGAGGAGCTGCCCGAGGATCTGCGCATCTACACCGACCGCCTGGCCTTTGCCATGGACGGCGACACGGTGCGCGTGCGCCTCGGCCAGAACCGCGACGGGAAGCCCACCGGCGACGTGGTGGAAGTGCTCGAGCGTGTGAAGCAGGAGGTCGTCGGCCGCCTGCAGATCCAGGGTGGCTTTGGCTTCGTGGCCCCCGACTACAAGAAGCTCTACTTCGACGTGTTCGTGCCGGGCCACGCGCTGGGCGGTGCCCAGGACGGCGACAAGGTACTCGTGAAGGTGACCGAGTGGCCCTCGGAGGCCGGCCGCCAGCCCGTGGGCGAGGTGGTCCGCACCTTCGGTCCGGCCGGTGGGCACGAGGCGGAAATCAACGCCATCATGGCCGAGTACGGCCTGCCCTTCGAATTCCCGGAGGAGGTGGAAGCCGAAGCCAACGCCATTCCGGCGGCCATCACGCAGGAGGAAATTGGCAAGCGCCGCGACTTCCGTAGCATCACCACCTTCACCATCGACCCGGTGGACGCGAAGGACTTCGACGATGCCCTGTCGCTGCGCCAGCTCGACAACGGCCACTACGAAATCGGCGTGCACATCGCCGACGTGACCCACTACGTGCGCCCCGGCACGCGGCTGGAAAAGGAAGCCAAGCACCGCGCCACTTCGGTGTACCTGGTGGACCGTACCATCCCGATGCTGCCCGAACGCCTCTCGAACGGGCTCTGCTCGCTGCGCCCCAACGAGGACAAGCTCACCTTCTCGGCCGTGTTTGAGCTCGACGAGAAGGGCAAGCTCTACGACTCCTGGTTTGGCCGCACCGTCATCCACTCCGACCGCCGCTTCACCTACGAAGAGGCTCAGGAACGCATCGAATCGGGCGAGGGCGACTACGCCGACGAAGTGAACCTGCTCAACCGCATTGCCAAGCAGCTGCAGGCCGAGCGCTTCCGCAAGGGTGCCATCAGCTTTGAGGCGCCGGAGGTGAAGTTCAAGCTCGACGAAAACGGCAAGCCGCTCGGCGTGTTCGTGAAGGAGCGTAAGGACGCGCACAAGCTCATCGAGGAGTTCATGCTGCTGGCCAACCGCAAGGTGGCCGACTTCGTGTTCCGCCTCAAGCCGCGCAAGCCGCGCCTCACCATGGTGTACCGCACCCACGACGCGCCCGACCCCGACCGCCTGGAGAACTTCGCGCAGTTTGCCCGGCAGTTTGGCCACTCGCTCAACTTCGGCGAAAACACCAACGTCAGCAAGGAGCTCAACAAGCTCACGGCTGAGGTGGAGGGCAAGCCCGAGCAGTCGGTGATTCAGGCCCTGGCCGTGCGCGCCATGTCCAAGGCCATCTACACCACCGAGCCGCTGGGCCACTTCGGCCTGGCCTTCGACCACTACTCGCACTTCACCTCACCCATCCGTCGCTACCCCGACATGATGGCCCACCGCCTGCTCGAAGACTACCTGCACGGGGCCAAGAGCGCCGACGCGGTGGAGCTGGAAGCCGACTGCAAGCACTCCTCGGAGCGCGAGAAGCGGGCCGCCCAAGCCGAGCGCGCCAGCATCAAGTACAAGCAGGTGGAGTACATGGCCCAGCACGTGGGCGAGAAGTTCACGGGTGTCGTATCGGGCCTCACCGAGTGGGGCATGTACGTGGAGATGGGCGAAACCAAGAGCGAAGGCATGGCCCGCCTGGCCGACATTCCGGAGGACTACTTCGAGTTTGACAAGGAGAACATGCGCGTCATCGGGCAGCGCACCGGCCGCATCATCAAGTTCGGCGACAAGGTGGAAGTGTTCGTGAAAGCCGCCAACCTGCTCGACCGCACCATCGACCTGGAGCTAGTCACCGACTCGCTCGGCACCAACCAGCGCCGCGCCGGTCGCGGCAAGTCCGACGGCTACGCTGCCCGCGACGAGCGCGGTGGCGGGGGCGGCCGGAGCCGTTCCGGCTCGGGCGGTGGTGGCCGCGCCGACGGCCGCAGCGGCGGCAAGTCGGGCGGCAGCGGTGGCAGCCGCCCGCGCAAATCCGGCGGCGGTAAGAAAGGCCGCAGCCGCTTCCACGGCTAAATGACCGAAGTGGTAGTACGACTTGGAGTCGTACTACCACTATCGTTGAACGGCACCCCAAACGGCTCCGCTGGTACAGCACCGGCGGGGCCGTTTGCGTGTAGCCGAACCCGCCGAAGGTACTACGTGGCCGCCCTCCAATCATCCGCACGCCGGACGCAGTCGCCCGCACGCCGGTTTCGGTTACCTGCACGCTAGTCACGGTCGTCTGCATGTCAGCCCCGGTCGTCGCCAGCCCAGCCTCGGTTCTCGGCCCGCCGGTGCAGCACCCATCCGCAGCCCATCCGTGCCGCCGTCCCTCCGTACCTTGCAAGCCATCATACGCCGCCCCAACTCCGTGGACCTTTCCCGTTTTTCCAGCCTCATCACCGATGCCCTGGCCCGCCTCGAATACGGCCAGCAGCCCATCGAACTCTACGAACCCATCCGCTACATCATGCAGCTCGGTGGCAAGCGCATTCGCCCTTTGCTCACCCTGCTCGGCGCCCAGCTCTTCACCGACGACTGGCAGCGCCTAGCCCTGCGGCCGGCCCTGGCCGTGGAGGTCTTCCACAACTTCACCCTGCTCCACGACGACATCATGGACCAGGCCCCGTTGCGCCGTGGCCAGCCCACGGTGCATGCCAAGTGGAACCAGAACGTGGCCATCCTCTCCGGCGACGTGATGCTGGTGCGCGCCTACGAGCTGCTCTTCGACGTAGAGCCCGTCCTGCTGCGCGAGGTGCTGCAACGCTTCAGCCAAACGGCCGCCGAGGTCTGCGAAGGCCAGCAGTTCGACATGAACTTCGAAACCCACGACCAGGTTAGCATCGCCCAGTACCTCGACATGATCCGCCTCAAGACGGCCGTGCTCCTGGGTTTCGCCCTGGAGCTGGGTGCCCGCCTCGGCGGGGCTTCCGCGGCCGATGCCGACCACCTGCGCCGCTTCGGCGTCGACGTGGGCCTAGCTTTCCAGCTGCGCGACGATTTACTCGACGTGTACGGCGACGCGGCCACCTTCGGTAAGCGCGTCGGCGGCGACATCGTGTCCGACAAGAAGACTTACCTGCTGCTGACCGCGCTGGAGCGCGCCAACGCGGCCCAGGAAGCCACGCTGCGCCAGTGGCTGGGTCAGACGTCGCCCGAAACCGCCGAAGCCAAGGTGCGGGCCGTTACGGCCGTTTACGACGCTCTGGGCATCCGCAGCAGCACCGAGGCCCTCATCAACGACTACTTCCAGGACGCCCTCGCGCACCTGGACGCCGTGCAGGCCCCTGCCGACCGCAAGCAATTGCTGCGCGGCCTGGCCCTGCAGCTGATGGAGCGCGAAAGCTAAGCTCCTCCCTTTTTCCCTCCTGTTTCTGCCGATGCTTGACCTTCTCAATCCCGTTCTGCTGCTCATCATCCTGACCTGCGGCATCTCCATCTACGCCTGGTCGAACCCGGGCCTGATGGATCGGTGGATCTTCAGCCCCTTCCGCGTGCACAAGCACGGCGAGTGGCACCGCTTCCTGACCTCGGGCTTTCTGCACGCCGACTGGATGCACCTTATCTTTAACATGTTTGCCTTCTACTCCTTCGGGCAGGTGGTACTGGGCCGGCTGATGATGGAAACTGACTCCCTCAACGGGCTGCTGCTGTTCCTGCTGCTGTACCTGGGCGGCATCATAGTAGCCGACATTCCCACCTACCTGCAGCACCGCCGCGATTCGCGCTACGGCAGCCTGGGTGCATCCGGCGGCGTAGCGGCAGTTGTATTCGCCTCGGTGCTCTTTTTCCCTGTGGCGCCCGAAGGTGGCGGCATCCTGATTTTCCCCATCCCGTTCCGCATTCAGCCTTTCGTCTTCGGCTTCCTGTACCTGGCTTATTCGTACTACCAGGGCCGCCGCGCCGGCGACAACATCAACCACGACGCCCACTTTTACGGCGCCCTTTTTGGCGTCGTGCTCACGGCCCTCATTCAACCGACCGCCGTGATTGAATTCTGGCAGCAAATAAGCAATAAATATCTGTAAATCAATTGTTTATTTAGGATACTCGACTGACTGGATATCCATTATGGCATGCTTGCGTAATAGAAGCCCAAAACTCCTTCTCCTTACTCCAAACCAAGCACCTCATGGACCGCGTACTCGCCCTCCGTTCTTCTTTCAAGCCCTTGGCGCTGCTGATGGCTTTCCTCTCGTCCTTCACGCTGAGCAGCTGCAGCCGCCGCACCGATGCTGGCTCCTACACCATGTGGGGCGCGCTTATCCTAATCCTCGACGTGGTGGCTATGATTGATGCGCTGCGTCAACCGTGGTCGTTGGGCAAGAAGATTCTCTGGATTGCCATCATCTATTTCCTGCCCCTGCTCGGCCTGATCCTGTACTACTTCATTTCCGGCCGCGGCAAGGCATAGCTTCCCGCTCACCCACAAAAAGGCCCGGTGCAAAACTGCACCGGGCCTTTTTGTATGCCTCCTCTTGCCGCTGCGAAAGCGGAGGGGTCTATTGATCTTTCTTGCCGCCGCGCAGCAACCGCTGCTTCTCCAGGCGTGCCACGTGGCCCAGCGTCTGGCCCAGGTTGGTAACTTCCGTCACCTGCCAGTAGTCGCCCCGGTCGCGCATCTTCACTTCTAGTACCATCGTCGTGTCGTATTTCGGCTGCGTAAACTCCAGCCCGACCAGCGCCTGCTCGCCCTGCTCGTTCACGTACTTCACCCCCTTGAAGGAGCTTTCCGGGCTGATGACCCGACTGGCCAGCCCGGCCATCGACACCTTCACCAGCCGCTGCGGCTGGCTCTCTGCGGCTGCTTCCAGGGAGCCGGTTTCCACGAAATGCTGCACCTCCTTGCGGGCTGCTTTGGCCAGCTGCGGCTTGGCCAACCCCAGCACGCCCTTGGCTACCAAGCCGCCGCCCGGCAGCATCAGGCCCAACGCCTTGCCCTGATCCGCCACCTGATCCACCAGGCTGCCCGTGACGCTTTCCACGTCCACGTATTTCTCGAAGCTGCTTACGTCGTGGTCGTGCACCGCCTTCACGGCCTGGCCCAGCGCAAACTTAGGACCGGTGCTCACGCTTCGATAATATAGGTAACCGCCAATAACGAGAATGGCCAACGCCAGCAGGAGTAGTACGCGTTTCATGGTGTATGATGAAATGTATGTTCAGATGAGTCGTCAAAAATACCGGTTTGCGCTACTTCGCTAGCTGTGATAAGGTTTTTCTGGCCTCGGCTGGGGGGATGATGACGGTCTAATTCATCCTACGCTTGCCCAGCCCGGAATCTAGGGCTTTCCCTTCCGATGGCTTGATGCGTATGCACACAGCATGTCTGCATCCACTTTACTTCCGGCACGCCCCCTGGTCTATGGGCACCGCGGTTGCCGGGGCCTGCGCCCCGAAAACACTATTCCCGCCTTTCTGCACGCCCTGGAATGGGGCGTCGATGGCCTGGAGCTAGATGTGGTTGTCTCGGCTGATGGGCAGGTAGTGGTTTCGCACGAGCCCTGGCTTAACTCTGCCATCTGCACCGCCCCCGATGGCGCGGGTTTATCGGTTGAGGAAGGCCGTGCCTTCAACTTTTATGAGCAGCCCTACGCCGCTATTCTGCGCTATGACTGCGGCCAGCGCGGCCATCCACTATTCCCAGAGCAGCGCCCTGAGCCCGCCTATAAGCCTCTGCTCACAGAGGTATTTGCCGCAGTGGCCCACGCGTGCTCTGTATCAGGACGGGCGTTGCCTGCCTTCTCCATTGAGCTTAAGAGCACGCCTGACGAGGATCATATAACGCAGCCTGCACCCGCAGAATTCGTGACGCGGGTGCAGCAGGTTATAGAGGCATTCTGGCTTGCTGCCGACGCGTCAGCAAGGCCCACTATTCTGTTGATGTCCTTCGATCATCGTGTAGTTCGGTGCGCCCGGCAGCTGACCAGCTACCATGTTTGCTTATTAATCGAAGACCATATTTCGTTGACCGGCCACCTCCAGCGGCTCGGTTTTGTACCTGACGCATTGGGTCCGGACTACGTGCTTCTAACGGAAGAACTGCTGAGGTTTTGTGCCGCGGCGCAGCTGCCCATCATAACCTGGACCGTCAACGAGGTTGATGCCCTGCGCGCTGTAGCAGGGTGGGGCGTACACGGTATCACCACCGATTACCCCAATCGAGCAGCTGAGGTATTCCGGTGTTGACAGCTCATCCGTATTAAGCATGGATTTAGTGCCAGCATCCGCCTTATAGCGGGTGCTTTTTTACATCTGGTCCAGGTAAGGAAGCGGTTTAGGCAGAAAAATTCATTTCTGCAGCTCCACATGGAATGTATTAAGGGCGTTGTTACAGCACTGTATAGTGTATTGTGTACCAATGTCCGTGTAATATTATGTTTGTAACAATATTACATTATGTCAATTGTTACAATTGAGTGTAATTGCAAGTGGTGTATTGTTCGGTTGTTGTTTTGATACATGCTACATTTTCGTCATCTTTACACCCTAGTCCTTTACACAGCCCATTTCATGACTCACCAAGGCGAAATCCTGCAGGAAGCCATTAAAAACAGTGGTATTTCGATCAGTCGACTCGTGCAGGAACTTGGTATTACACGGCCTACTATTTACCGTAAATTCAAAGAGACAACACTTGATTACAACTTTGTTAAGCGTGTCGGCGAGGTGATACAGCATGATTTTACAAATGATTTTGATACACCTGTACAGTCTCAGCTGCCCTTTACAGTTCCTGTTGTAACACAGTCCGCACCTGTTCGTAATAATGCGTTACAAGCTGTGGATCAAGACCCTACAAGGGCCTTGCTGGCCCTCCAAGCCAAATACATTGCCTTGTTGGAAGCCTATAATGAGCTCCTGTTAAAAGTGTATGGCCCTAAGTGAACAACCTATGTTTCACGTGGAACATTCTGTTGCAGGCTGTGGATGCTAAGAAGCATTCATCCTTTACAGGAACTTGCCCTCGAGCGAGCCACATGAAACCTCGAGTTGCTAAGCTGATGACACAATGGGCGGATCCTGTTACTCCTCAAAACTTCTAACCGGTCAGCCTAATGAATACAGGAACGGAAGGTGTGCCTACTCTCAGTGAGCAGTAAACACACCGAATGAGCCAGCTTCACAAACAGGAAGCGGCGGTAGCAAGTACTAAGTAGTCGGTAGGGGAGGGGCGCTACAGGAAGACTATTTCCTGGATCAGGGTCTCGCCAACTTCCGCGTTGATGATTTCTGCAACGCGGGTCTTCGCCATAAAGAGCTCGTGCTTGAGCGGCGCCGAGCTGAGCCGTACGAAAAGCTTGCCGTTGCGGAAGTATACCTCCTGCGTTTTGAGCGCCACGGCCCGGCCCATAATTCGTTCCCAGGAAGAAACGACATAGACCTCATTCATCTTGCCTTGTAAGCGGTAAGCCTTCAGCAAAGCCTGAATACCATCCTTCAGCGGAACGATATCGGCTTGGCGGGAAAACTCGGATTTGTTGCGCGGCTTCAAGGCAGATTGATTACAATAATGCGCGGACCGATGGCCTGATCGACTACCGAAACCGGAGTGCAAAGGTACATTGGTGTGCGGCTATAGCGGGTACACGGTACCGCTTTCCACCCGAAAACGAGCAACCTGTTCTGAAAGCCCGGCTAAGGCCTGATCGGTGCGGTCGAGATGAGTATCGGTGAGGAACACCTGGCCAAAAGTGTGGTTGGCCACCAGCTGAAGTAGCCGTTTTATGCGTCGCTCGTCAAGCCGGTCAAAAATGTCATCAAGCAGCAGCAGAGGCTTGTGCTGCTTGTTGCTGGCCATGATTTCAAACTGGGCCAGTTTAAGCGCAATGGCGTACGATTTTTGCTGGCCCTGCGAGCCAAAGCTCTTTACGGCCATGCCATCCATGAGGAAGGTATAGTCGTCTTTATGTGGGCCCACGGAGGTACGCTGCAAGGCTATATCCTTGCGTTCATGCTGTCGGAGCAGTTGGGCAAAATCCTGATCTGGAAGCTGGCTCTTGTACTCCAGGGTAACGGATTCCCGACCTTCCGCCAGCTCCAGGTAGTGACGCTGGAAGATGGGGATGAACTCTTCCAGAAACCTCTGCCGCAACACGACAAGTGTGGAACCAGCGGCCACCAATTGTTCGTCGAGCACCTGCAGGTAGTCACGGTCGAAGACGTGCCGCTCGGCAAACTGTTTGAGCAATGCGTTGCGTTGCTTTAGCGCAAAACTGTATTGGATCAGCAACTCCAGGTAACCATGGTCGAGCTGGGAGATGAGGCTGTCGAAATACTTGCGGCGCTCTTCGCTGCCCTGCCGTATAAGGTCCGTGTCGTAGGGGGAGATGAGCACCACCGGGAAGCGCCCGATGTGATCGGAGATACGGTCGTAGGGCTGCTTGTTGTGGGTGACCAGTTTTTTCTGGCCGGCCCGCAGGCTGCACTGAATGGTATCGGGTGAGGTAGATGTGGGAAGGGCAAACTGCCCCTTCACCAGGAAGAAGTCGGCCCCCTGCTTCATGCACTGGGCATCGGAAGCAGCGAAGGCGCTCTTGGTCATCGATAGGTAATGAATAGCATCCAGCAGGTTGGTTTTGCCGCTGCCGTTCTCACCAATGAAGCAATTGATGTGGGGCGATAGAGCCAGGCTGGCCTCGTCGTAATTCTTGAAAAAAAGCAGGTGCAGCGAGTCCAGCGTCATGAAAGCGTAGGTTTCGGAGTTGCAATGCTTTTACGTACTTTCGCATTCCAAAACCCGAACTAGAAGAGCAACTAATGGCGGATACGAAGGTAAAGGCTGCCTCGAAGGCATCCAATTCGACCAGCAAGGCGCAGAAGGCCCAGGAGCCGCAGGTAGAGACTCCGCCACAGCCCGACTCCGTACGGCAGCCTACCCCCAAAGGGAAAGTGCCGACCAACGGCAAGGCCGCGCAAGCGAATGCCAACCCGGCCTTCGATAAGGACACTTACATGAAGTGGTTCGAGAGCATGATGCTCATGCGCCGCTTCGAAGAGAAGGCCGGTCAGCTGTACGGTCAACAGAAGATTAAGGGTTTCTGCCACCTCTACATCGGGCAGGAAGCCTGCGCCGCGGGTGCCATCTCGGCCCTACGTGTAGGTGATAAATGGATTACCGCTTACCGTGACCACGCCCACCCGCTGGGCCTGGGCACGTCGGCCAACGCCGTAATGGCGGAGCTGTTCGCCAAGCAAACCGGCTGCTCAAAAGGCAAAGGCGGCTCGATGCACATCTTCGACAAGGAGGTGAACTTCATGGGCGGCCACGGCATCGTGGGCGCGCAGGTTCCGCTGGGTGCCGGCATTGCCTTCGCCGAGAAGTACAACAAGACCGGAAACCTCTGCATCTGCTACATGGGCGACGGTGCTGTGCGCCAGGGCGCCTTGCACGAGGCCTTTAACATGGCCATGCTGTGGAAACTGCCGGTAATCTTCGTCGTGGAGAACAACGGCTACGCCATGGGTACTTCGGTGCAGCGTACGTCGAACGTGACGGAACTCTACACGCTGGGGGAAGCCTACGACATGCCTTCGGAGCCGGTGGACGCCATGCAGGTAGAAGAGGTGCACAACGCGGTAGCCCGCGCTGCCGAGCGCGCCCGCGCCGGTGAAGGCCCAACGTTCCTCGAGTTCAAGACTTACCGTTACAAAGGCCATTCCATGTCGGACCCGGCTAAGTACCGGACCAAGGAGGAAGTGGAAGGCTACCGCCAACGCGACTCCATTGAGAACGTGCGGGCCGTAATCCTGGAGCGTCAGTACGCTACCGAGGAAGAACTGCAAGCCATTGACGACCGCATCAAAGCCGTCGTAGCCGAATCGGTGGAGTTTGCCGAGAATTCGCCGTACCCGCCCGCCGAGGAGTTGTTCCGCGATGTGTACGTGCAGGCAGATTATCCCTACATCCGCGAGTAACCAACGCTAAAGCCAAAGCCGGGTGACCGGCCTCAATACCGGTCACCTCTTTTCTTCTGTCATGTCGAAGATTCCCTTTACGCGCAACTCGCCGCAGGCGCGCCAGAACCAGACGCCCCAGCAGCCTGTCGAAGGTCAGCCGGACCCCAATGCGCCCTACCAACACCCGATGCTGGAAGACCCCAATGCTCTGGCCAATCGGCTAGAGGATTCGGAACTGTTCGTACGCCGCAATAAGAACATCGTGTTCGGATTGCTGGCTGCGCTGGTACTGGCAGTGGTGGGTGGCTTTGGCTACTACACGTGGCGCCAGTCGCAGGACGATAAGGCCCAGGCCGCCATGATTCAGGCGGTGAATTACTGGGAAGCCGACTCGCTGAAGAAAGCGCTGAAAGGTGATGGGCAAGCTGGCGGCCTCGAAGCTATTGCCACGGAATACAGCGGTACCAAGGCCGGTAACCTGGCCAACTTCTACGCCGGGGCAGCTTCGCTGAAAGAAGGCAAGTTTGAGCAAGCCATCGATTACCTCGAAGACTTCAGCTCCGACGATCTGCTGCTGCAAGCCCGCGCCAACGCCCTCATCGGCGATGCCAACATGGAACTGAAGAAGTACAAGGAAGCGGCCAACTACTACCAGAAGGCCGCCGACTATAAAGCCAACGAGTACTTCACGCCCGCTTACCTGATGAAGCTCGCCGTAGCCCAGGAAATGCAGAAAGACTTTGCTGCTGCTGAGCAGGCTTACAGCAAAATCATCGGCGACTACCCAAACGCAGCCGAGGCCAACGAAGCCAAGATCTACCAGGCCCGCGCCAAAGCCATGACCGGCGCTAAGTAATTCCGCCGAACTCAACTCCAGCATCGCGCCGCTTCCGACCCCGGGGGCGGCGCGACTGTTTTACCCTCCGCCCTATATCTGCGGGCGGAAGCGGATATTTGCAGCCTGAACTCACCTCGTCCTCTCATTCATGGCTACCTCCCTGAAGAACCTCAGCACGTATACTTCCGATCAGTTTCCTGACATCAGCGATAAGCGTTTTGGGCTCGTGGTAGCCGAGTGGAACCGCGCCATCACCGACACGCTCTGCCAAGGCGCCTACGAAACGCTGCTCAAGCACGGAGCCAAAGAGGAAAACATCTACCGCAACACCGTACCCGGCAGCTTCGAGCTGGGTTTGGGGGCGCAGCTGCTGGCCCAGCACGAGGAGATTGACGCAGTCATCTGCCTAGGGGTCGTTATAAAGGGAGAAACCCGCCACGACGAGTTTATCAGTCACGCCGTGGCTCAGGGCCTGATGAACGTCGGGCTAAAGTTCAATAAGCCTGTTATCTTCGGAGTGCTGACCACAGAGAACGAAGCCCAAGCCTGGGACCGTGCCGGCGGCCAGCACGGCAACAAAGGCGTGGAAGCCGCCGTGACGGCCATCCACATGCTGGGATTCTGAACCTTAGACAACACCACGTGGTTAGAATGCCATCAAAAGCGTAGCTTTGCGGCCGGAAAACCGGGCTGCATAGCGAGCTGAGGTATCGTAAGGGCTTTGAAGCACTGCGGGTTACGGCACTAAACCAAGCCAGCCGCTGTTGCCGCAAAACGAGCTGAACGGTGCTTTAGTACAAAAGTGTACTTGGTAAGCCACTTATCTTCAACTGATTACATCATTTTCCTGCCCCACCATGAGTGAAGAAAACCTACGCTACTCCCGGGAAGAGCTGGCTGAATTTGAAGCCATCATTCAGGAAAAGCTGGCTGCCGCCCGGAAAGAAGTAGCCTTTATCAAGGAAACGCTGAGCCGCCGCAACGACTCGGGTACCGACACGACGGCTTCGCCCTCGAAGGTGCTGGAAGACGGTGCTGACACGGCTGAGAAAGAAAGCCTGAACCAGTTGGCCTCGCGCCAGATGAAGTTTATTCAGCAGCTCGAAAACGCCCTGATCCGCATCAAAAACGGAACCTACGGGGTGTGCATCGGCACGGGCAAACTGATTCCGAAGGAGCGCCTGCGCGCTGTCCCGCACACCCAGCACTCCATCGAGGCCAAGATGGCCCGCCGCGACTAACAGCAACTTCTACTTGCCAACCGCCCGGATCTGCGCGGTCGGTGCTCACTCCCGCGGGAGCGAGGCCGCTCGGCAGATCCGGGTGCTGTTTTTAGTAGGGTCGGCTTGCACCAATACGACCCCGACGGCGTTGTCCGTTTGCATCAACACGAACATCCATTGCCCGGCAGAGATGCCGTGCGCCTGAACACTCCCATGAGTAAGCAGCATTCTTCCGGCCCCGGTAGCCGCCGCCCCGGCCGACCCGATTCCGCCCCCCAACGCGGTGGCAATTCTTTTACCCCGCGTGGCGGCGATGACCGTCGCCCGGCGGGAGGCCGCCGCGAAGGCGGTAGCGAGTTTCCGTCGCGGCCGCCGTTTGGCCGGCCGGCCGGCGGCAGCAAGCCCAGCTTTGGTGGCAACAGCCGCCCGGGTTACGGCGGAAGCCGCCCCGGCGGCAACGATGACCGTCGCTTTGGCGGGCGTCCCGGCGGCAACGAGGGGAGCTATGACCGCCCGCGTCGCTCGTTCGACAAGCCTGAAGAAAAAGATGACGCCGCCGACTTCATGCGCGGCCGTTTGAACAAGCCGGATTTCAAGAAGGAAGACCGCCCCGAGCGCAGCGAAGGGGCCCCGCGCCGGCCGTTCGGCAACGACCGTCCGTACAACCAGGACCGCGGCGAGCGGCCCGCGCGCCGCTTCGAAGGCGGCAGCGAAGAGCGCCCGCGCCGCAGCTTCGGCGACGAGCGGGGCGAGCGGTTCGGTAGCTTCGGCAACCGTTCGAGCTTCGGCAGCCGTCCCGGCGCCGGTAAGTTTGGCGGCGAAAGCCGCCCGTACAACCAGGACCGCGGCGAGCGGCCTGCCCGTCGTTTTGAAGGCGGCGAGGACAACCGCGCGCCGCGCGGCTCCCGGGGGCCGAGCAACGGCGAGGGCCGTGAGTTTGGCAACAAGCCGTTTGGCCGCCGCTTTGAGGGCGGTGAGCAGCGTCCTGAGGGTGGGCAGGCCCGGCCGTTCGGCAACGACCGTCCGTACAACCAGGACCGCGGCGAGCGGCCCGCGCGCCGCTTCGAAGGCGGCAGCGAGGAGCGCCCGCGCCGCAGCTTCGGCGACGAGCGCCCGCCGCGCCCGGCTTTCGGGGCCGACAAGCGTTTTGAGCGCGGTGACCGGGACAGCCGCCCGGCCCGCGACGACCGGGGCCGTCAGCCGGAGCGCTTCGGGCGTGAGGAGCGGCCGTCGTTCGGCCGCAAGCCTTACCGCGACACCTTCGCCAGCAAGCCGGGCCTGAAGAAAGGCTCGCGCGATACCCGCTTCGGCCAAAACCAGGAGCAGAGCGAAGCCCCGTCGTACAAGAACCTGCAGTATTACGAGGAAGATAAAACCCGCGGCAACAAGCGCCGCCGTGAGGAGCCGGAAACCGACGGCTCGGTGCGCCTGAACCGCTACATCGCCAACGCGGGCATTTGCTCGCGCCGGGAGGCCGACGTGCTGATCGAGTCCGGGGAAATCCGGGTGAACGGCGAGGTGGTGACGGAGCTGGGCTACAAAGTGCAGCCCTCCGACACGGTGCACTACGGCAAGACCAACCTGAAGCGCGAGAAGCAGGTGTACGTGCTGCTGAACAAGCCCAAGGATTTTTTGACTACCACCGAAGACCCGGAAGGCCGCAAGACGGTGATGGATCTGGTGGCTAACGCATCGAAGGAGCGCATCTTCCCGGTGGGCCGCCTCGATCGTAACACGACCGGTCTGCTGCTGTTCACCAACGACGGGGAAGTGGCGCAGAAGCTCAGCCACCCCTCGCACCGCAACAAGAAGGTGTACCAGGTAGAGCTGGATAAAGACCTGACCGAGGAGCACCTGGCGCAGATTGCGGCCGGGCTGGAGCTAGAAGACGGTAAAGCCGAGGTGGACGACGTGGCCGTGGTGGCCGGCAACCCCAAGTTCGTGGGCGTGGAAATCCACATTGGTCGCAACCGCATTGTGCGCCGCATCTTCGAGCACCTGGGCTACGAGGTGAAGACCCTGGACCGCGTGCAGTACGCCGGGCTGACCAAGAAAGACCTGCCCCGCGGCAACTGGCGTTACCTGACCGAAAAAGAGGTCATCCGCCTGAAATATTTCATGTAGGCACGCAACCCCCGCGGCTTGGCCCGGGCTCTATACCGACGGCGGCCCGGCTTCTCAAACGGGCCGGGCTGCCGTTCTTTTTCGCCCATGACTTCCCTGGTCCTCGACATTGGCAACACGGCCGCCAAGTACGGCTGCTTTCACGGTTCGGCGTTGGCCGAAACCGGGAGCCTGGCTGCGCCCGAGGAACTAGGGCAGGTGGTGGCGCGGGTAAGGGCCCAGCAAGTGCTGCTGGCCTCGGTAGCGGCTCCAGCCGAACAGTGGGCCGCCGCTCTGCCGGCCTCACTGCCGGCCATGGTGTTCCGGCCAGGCCACACGCCCGTACCGCTGACTAATGCCTACGCTACCCCGCACACGCTGGGGGCCGACAGGCTGGCCGCTGCCGTAGGGGCGGCGTACCTGCTGCCGGGCCGTGCGCTGCTGGTGGTAGATGCCGGCACCTGCATTAAGTGCGACCTAGTGACGGCCGATGCCACGTACCAGGGGGGCAGCATCGCACCGGGGCTGCGGATGCGGCTGCGGGCCATGCACGCCTTTACGGGGCGGCTGCCGGAGCTGCCGCTACCCACGCCTGCCGAGGCCACCCAACTGGCCTTGTGCGGCACTGATACCCGTACCGCCATGCTCAGCGGAGCCCTCAACGGGGCTTTGGCCGAAGTCAATGGAATGATTGCCAGCTACCGTGCGCAGTACCCCGATCTGGTCGTGGCGCTGACGGGCGGCGACGTGGCGTTTTTTGAATCGCGGCTCAAAGGCCGCATCTTTGTAATTCCCGAGCTGGTTTTGCTCGGGCTTCACCGAATATTGGTGCTTAATGTCGGCTAACAAACTGACCGTCCTGGCTCTGCTGAGCCTGCTGGGAGCCTCTTCCGCTGCTTCCGGGCAAGGATTGGGAAATTCGCCCTATTCCCGCCTGGGCCTGGGCGATTTTACCCCGAACACGGGTGGTATCCGCCAGCAGGGCATGGGCGGCGTCGGCTTGGCCGCGCCGAACGCGGTGCAGATCAATGACCTGAATCCGGCGCTGGTGTACTACACCAACCGGACAACTTACGAGGTAGCCTTCACCGGGCAACTGAAGGACCTGCGCAGCAGCTCGGCTTCCCAACGCACAGGTGGGGGGACCTTGGGCTACCTCGCGTTTGGGGTTCCCATTTCGCGCCGCTGGGCTGTGTCTGTGGCCTTGCGCCCGCTTTCCTCGGTGGATTACAAGTCTCAGCAAGTGTCCCCTGTACCAGGAGCTGGTCAATCGGCTTTGGTGCGCAACGAGTTTACGGGCTCGGGTGGCCTCTCGGAGGTAGCCTTGTCGCAGGGCGTGCGCGTGGCCAAGGGCCTGACCGTGGGCCTGACCTCGGCGTACGTATTCGGATCCATTGACCGCTCGACGTCGGCGCTGGTGAACCCGTATCCGGATTCGTTGCTGGACACGGAGGTGCTCCGGCAAGTGGTGCGCACCGACCACGTGCAGTACAATGACTTCGCTTTTCGCGCCGGTTTGCACTACCGTTACGACCTGAGCAAGAAGCTGGTGCTGAACGTGGCCGGGGTGTATGGCTTCCAAACCAAGCTGAGCGGTACGCGCACCCAGCAGGAAGACGAGCAGAACATCAACGGCAGTTCGTTGCTTGCGGCCCCGGTGGAAGTGAGCAGCGTATCGGGCTACACGGTGCTGCCGGCTGCGTGGCAGGCCGGGGTCAGCCTCGATAACAACAAGAACTGGAGCCTGAGCGCGGACGTCGCCCGCCAGCAATGGTCGAAGTACCGGGACTTCGGTCTGACTTCCGTGACCCCGTTGGCGGATACTTGGCGCGTGGGGCTCGGAGGGGAATTGGCCCCCGATCCGGGTTCGGTGAGTAGCTACTTTAAGCGCGTCACGTACCGCGTGGGCCTGAGCATGGCGCAGCTGCCGTACCGCCCCGGCGGGCAAGCGTTGTACGACCGGGCCGTGAGCTGGGGCTTCAGCCTGCCGTTCCCGACCTCGTCGTCGCTGGATGCCACTACGCTGAACCTGGCTTTCAGCTACGGACAGCGCGGTAACAACGATGTGGTAACCCTGGAAGGTAACCGCCGGCAGGCCAACATTCAGGAAAATTACTTGAAAGTGCAGGTCGGCGTTTCGCTGAACAACCGTTGGTTCCTCAAGCGCCGCATCGAGTAAGCCCACCCCTGACCGCCCCAACCGGTATGCGAAGAAAAACCATTGGCGCGACGCTGCTGCTGGGGGCCGGGCTGCTGGGCAGTTGCCAGGACAAAGCGGCAACACCCCAGAAGAAGATCGTGTACACGGGCCCAACGCTGGAAACCACCAACGTCACCACGCTTTTCAGCGACTCGGCCCGCCTGCAGGTGCGGTTGAAGGCCGTGCTGGAGCAGACTTTCGAAAACGGCGACCTGGTGTACCCGAAGGGTGTGGACATGACTTTCTACGCCAAGGACGGGAGTGTCGTGAACACCCTGCGCGGCAACTACGGCAAGTTTGTGCGGGCCGATAACCGCTACGTGGTGCGCGGCGACGTGCGCGTGCGCAACGAGCAGAAGCAGCAGGGCATGCGCACCGAGGAGCTGTACTACGACCGGCCCCAGGCCCGCATCTACACCGAAAAGTTTGTGCGCGTGGAAACGCCTACCGAGGTGCTGACGGGCGAGGGCCTGCAGGCCAACGAAGACTTTTCGCGCTACAAGATCCTGAAGCCGCAGGGCGTGTTCACCCTGGACGAGGCCCCGCCCGCCGGCTCCGCCAACTAACTTTTTCAATGAAGCTTCCGGCTTTCGACCGCGACCTGGCCCGCACGGTGCTGTTTTCCCTGGCGGTGGTGCTGGTGGTGATTGGCATCTACCAGACCATCCTGCAAAACGACCTGATCCGCAACTACTGGCTGTTCATGGTCGCCATTGCCTGCCTGCTGCTGTACCGCCGCCTGAAGCTGCCCGGCGACGACGCTGCCCCGGCCGCACCGGCCAAACCTGGACCCGGGCGCAAGCCGCAGGCCAAGCCCAAGAAGCGCCGCTAGCCCACTTACTTTTGTCAGTTGGGCCAAAATGGGTTATTTTGCGCGTCTTACTGCGTTTTCTTTGCTGCTTACTTTCAACTAAATGGCTTTAATCAACACCATCCGCGAAAAATCAGGCTGGGCCGTTGGCACGGTGGCCGTCGGGATGTTGCTTTTCATCGTGGGCGGCGACTTGATCGGCGGAAATAACCGCTTGTTCAACCGCCAGGACACCACCGTGGGCGAAGTAAACGGCGACGACATCAGCGTCGAGGAATTCAACGCCGCGGTGGAGCAAGCCAAAGAAGGGTTTGCCGCGCAGAACGGCCGTCAACCCACCGAGCAGGAACTGCAGGGCATCCGCGACCAGGCCTGGAACCAGATTGTGTTCAGGCGGGCTTTTCAGCCGCAGTTCGACAAGCTGGGCCTGAAGGTGACCGACGAGGAACTGACCGACATGGTGCAGGGCAAAAACATTCACCCCACCATCAAGCAGGCCTTTACCGACCCCCAGACCGGGCAGTTCGACCGCGCCAAGGTGATTGAGTACCTGCGCAACCTCGACAAGATGCCCCCGCAGCAGCAGGCCGCTTGGTACACCTTCGAGCAGAACCTGCCGCAGGAACGCCTCGGCAACAAGTTCTACGCCCTGCTGAAGAACTCGGAGTACGTGACCACGGCCGAGGCCCAGCGCTTCGACGCGGCCCAGCAGACTAAGGCCAACGTGCGCTACCTGTTCGTGCCCTACTTCAGCATCTCCGATTCGGCCGTGAAAGTGACCGACGCGCAGCTGCAGGACTACATCAGCCGTAACCAGGCCCGCTACAAGGTGCAGGACGGCCGCGACCTGGAGTACGTGGTCGTGAACGTGACGCCCTCCAAAGAGGACTCGCTGGCCGTGCGCCAGAACGTGGAGCAGTTGGCCCAGCAGTTCCGCACCGCGCCGAACGACTCGCTGTTCGTGCGCCTGAACTCTGACCAGCCCTACAACGGCCAGTTCATCTCGCCGGCCGACATGCCCGAGAAGCTGCGCCAGCAGCTGCCGCTGCAGGCCGGGCAGGTGTACGGCCCCTTCGCCGACAACGGCACGTTCTCGCTCTACAAGGTGACGGGCACCAAAGCCGGTACCGCGCAGGCGGCCCGCGCCAGCCACATTCTCATCAAACCGGAGGGCACCACGCCCGAGGCCGATGCCGCTGCCAAAGCCAAGGCACAGGACCTGCTGAACAAAATCAAGGGCGGGGCTGACTTCGCGGCCATGGCCCGGCAGTTCGGCACCGATGGCACCGCCCCGCAGGGCGGCGACCTGGGCTGGTTCAGCTCCGGCCGTATGGTGCCTGAGTTCGAGAAGGCCGTGTTCGGTGCTTCTTCGGCCGGCCTGCTGCCCACGCTGACCAAGACGTCGTTCGGCTACCACATCATCAAGGTGACGGCTCCGAAGACCAGCCAGACCTACCGCGTGGCGGCCGTTACCAAAGGCATCACGCCTTCCGACGCGACCAATGAAACGGCTTACCAACGCGCCCAGGACCTGAAGTCCAAGGCCTCCAACCTAGAGGCGTTCCGCAAGGCCGTAGCCGCTGACAAAACCCTGCAGAAGCAGGAAGCCAAAGGCGTAACCAAGGCCGATGCCAACCTCGGCAGCCTGCCCAACGCCCGCGAAGTGGTGCGCTGGGCCTTCAACAAGGACACCGAAGTCGGCGACGTATCCGAAGTATTCACGGTGAACGACCAGTACCTGGTGGCCGTGATGACCGGCGTGCGCAAGGAAGGCACCGCCGACGTGGCTGCCGTGAAACCCGAGGTTTCGTCCTTCGTGCGCAACGAGGAAAAGGCCAAGCAGATCATGGCCAAGCTGAAGGGCAGCACGCTGGAGCAAATGGCGGCCGCGTACGGCGCCAACGCTCAGGTAAAAACCGCCAACGACGTGTTGCTTGGCCAGGGCGTTATTCCGGGTGTGGGCAACGAGCCGGTGGCCGTTGGCACCGCGTTCGGCCTGAAGCCTGGCCAGCGTTCGGCCCCGATTCAGGGCGAGCAGGGTGTGCTGGTGATGGAGCTAGTCAACAAGACCGAGCCGACCGCACCGGGTCAGGACCTGAAAACCGTGCGCAACCAGTTGCAGTCGCAGCGCGGAGCCCGCTCGACGGGAGCCATCTACGAAGCCGTGCGCAAGCAGGCCGACGTGAAGGATGAGCGCGTGCGCTTCTTCTAAGCCGCTGGGCTGATTTACGGGAACGGTCAGTGGGCCGTCCGCCGCGAATCGACACGAGTAACTTGCCAAAGGGCCGTATCTTCACCAGGTACGGCCCTTTGCGTTGCACGCAACGCCCGCGGCCTAAAGCAGTCCTTGGCTGCGGATGTGCCTGCGGGTGAATGAAACCCCGGGGCTCGTTGTTCTGCCCCTGAATTTGCTCCACCGGGCGTCCGCCCCGACGCCTTCCTTCGTTGATATCATCATGAGTTCATGGTCTGCATTGTGGAATAAGAGCCGAATCAGCCTGCTGGGCCTGCTGCTGGCGGCCGGGCCGGTGCTGGGGCAGGAGGGAGGCCCGGTGAGCATAGCGCGCGAATACGCCCGCAAGGGCGAGTGGTTGAAAGCCGAAGCGCTGTACGAGGACCTGCCGGCCGACGTGCAGCTGGCCCCCAACGTGCTGCCTGACTACTTGCGCACGCTGCTGGAACTGAAGAAGTACAAGGACGCCGAAAAGCTGGGGCGCAAAGCCGTGAAGCGCAACCCCGCCGAGCCTACCCTGGGCGTGGCCCTGGGCAGCGTGTACAACGCCACCGGCGACACGGCCGCGGCCCGCAAGCAATACGAGCGCGTGGTGGCCTCGCTCACGCCCGAGCAGGTGCAGCCCGTGGCCACAGAGTTTCAGCAGCGGGAGCTGACGCGCTGGGCCGAGCGTACCTACCTGCGGGGCCGGGCGCTGGCCAAGAACCAGGGCGAGTACGGCCCGCAGCTGGTGACACTGTACACCCAGACCGGGCAAAAAGCCGGCCTGCTCAGCGAAACGCTGCGCATGGCCGAGCAGGACCCGCAGCAGCTGCCCTTCGTGCGCAACATGCTGCAGAACGCCCTGCAAACCGATGCCGACTTCGACACCCTGGAGAAATTGCTGCTCACCCGCACCCAGCAGCAGCCCGAGCAGGCGGCCTGGGGCGAGCTGCTGCTCTGGCTGTACCTGCAGCGCCGCGACTTCACTGGCGCCTTGGTGCAGGCCCGCGCCCTTGACCGGCGCCAGCGCAGCGAAGGCAGCCGGGTGATGGACCTGGCCGCCATTGCGCAACGCAACAAGGACTACGAAACGGCCATCGAAGGCTACGACTACGTGGCCAAGCAGTACGCGAGCGGGCAGTTTTACCAGCTGGCCCGGCAGCGGCTCATTGCGGCCCGCGAAGAACAGGTGCGCAACACCTTCCCGGTGGATCAGGCCAAGCTGCGCGCCCTGCTCGGCGACTACCAGCAGCTACTCGCGGAGCTAGGCCGTACGGCGCAGACGGCCGACGTGCTGCGCAACATGGCGCTGCTCTACGCCTTCCAGCTCGACGAGAAGGACAAGGGCATGAAGCTGTTGCAGGAAGTTATCGAGCTGCCGCGGGCCGATGCGCAGCTGGTGGACGAGGCCAAAATCGCGCTGGGCGACATTTACCTGCTGCGCTCCGAGCCCTGGGAAGCCACCTTGCTGTACTCGCAGGTGGAGAAGTCGCGCAAGGACTCGCCGCTGGGCTACGAGGCCAAGCTGCGCAACGCTCGCTTGAGCTATTTCGCCGGTGACTTCAAGCTCGCCCAGTCGCACCTCGACATTCTCAAGTTGGCCACCAGCCGCGAAATTGCCAACGATGCCATGCAGCTTTCCCTGCTCATCGGCGACAACACGGCCATGGATACGGCCGGCGTAGCGCTGAAAGACTACGCCGCCGCGGAGCTACTCGTGTTCCAGAACAAGCTGCCGCAGGCCGTGCAGGCGTTGGATCAACTCCTGACCAAGTACCCCGGCCACGCGCTGACCGACGAAACGTGGTTTCTGAAGGGCCAGCTGCAGCGGCGCATGGGCAGCTACGATGCCGCCGTGCAGACGCTGGCCCGCATCACCGAAAACCCCAAGTACGACATTCTCTCCGATGACGCGCTGTTTCTGACGGCCGAAATCGAGGAGCAAAACCGCAAGGACAAGGTGAAGGCCCAGGAGCTGTACACGCAGCTGCTGACGAAATACTCCGGCAGCATCTACGCCGCCGAAGCCCGCAAGCGCGTCCGCAAGCTCCGCGGCGACGCGATGTAGCAAACGGAGCGCAGCAGACAGCTACGCCACGCATTCAACACCAAAAGCCGGACCTTGGGGCCCGGCTTTTTGCTTGGTAGAGAGAGTTTATTGGGCCGGCGCAGCTTTGGCGCTACGCACGGCTCAGTGTGAGCAGCCACGCCCACAGCGGCGGACCTAAAACCAGCAAGCCGACCACGACAGCGGCCAACGCCGTCAGCAGCACGGCCCCGGCGGCCACGTCCTTGGCGCGGCCGGCCAGCGGGTGAAAATCGGGCGACACCAGGTCCACCAGCGTTTCCACGGCGGTGTTCATCAGCTCGGCCGCCCACACCGCGCCGATGGCCAGGGCCAGCAGGGCCCAGTCGTGGCGGGGCAGGCGCAGCCAGGCGCCGAGGGCCACCACGGCCGCCGCTGCCAGCGCGTGGAAGCGCAGATGGGGCTCCGATTGCAGCGCTTCCCGAATGCCCTGCAGGGCGTAGCCGAAGGAGGCGACTTCGTGGCGCCAGCGCGTACGGTGGCGGGAGGGAGGCTTACCCACGGCTGTCGAACTCGCGGAAAACGGATTGGCGCAGCCGGTCCCACTCGGGCCGCAGGATGCTGAAGTACACCGTGTCGCGGCGCAGGCCGCCCTGGGTGTAGCAGTGGCTGCGCAGCGTGCCTTCCTGCACCGCGCCCATGCGCCGCATGGCCTCCTGCGACTGGTGGTTGCGGGCGTCGGTTTTGAGCTCCACCCGCTCGCAGTTCAGCTCCCCGAAGGCGTACTTGAGCAGCAGGTGCTTAGCGGCTCGGTTCAGGCCCGTGCGCTGAAACTCGCGGCCCAGCCAGGTCCAGCCGATTTCCAGCCGGCGGTCGGCCATGGCGAAGGAGCCGTAGCTGGTGCAGCCCGCCAGCCGGCCGGTTTCCAGGTCGATGATAGCGAAGGGGTAGCGCTGGCCGGCTTCGCGCTCCTGCAGGGCCTGGCTCAGGTAGGCGGCCAGCCCTACGTTGTCCTGCGGAGCCGGCGTGAGCGTGTAGCGCCAGAGGTCGGCGTCGAAAGCAATCTGCTTCAGGGCCTCGAAGTCCGAAGCGTCGAGTGGGCGCAGCCGGACGCGGCGGTTTTCGAGCGTAATCGGGCGGGTGCAGTCCATGGGGCGGTTGTCAGGTGAGGAGTGGTCAGTTGTCGGACTGACGACGCGGACGGGTGGAACTGCAAAGAAACTAAGCTTCTACAAGAAAAAACGGACCCCGCCGCAGCAAGGTCCGTTTTCAAACTGACAACTGACTATCCTTACGCCGTGGTGCCTTCTTTCAGGCGCTCGGCGCTTTCTGCGATGCGCAGCTGCTCCACGAAATCCTCGATGCCGCCGTCCATCACCGCGCTCAGGTTGTATACCGTGTAGCCGATGCGGTGGTCGGTCACGCGGCCTTGCGGGTAGTTGTAGGTGCGAATCTTGTCCGACCGGTCGCCGCCGCCGATCATGCTCTTGCGGGCGGCGCCTTCGGCTTCGTTTTTCTTGGCCAGCTCGATTTCAAAAATGCGCGAACGAAGCACCTGCAGGGCCTTGTCGAAGTTCTTCAGCTGCGACTTCTGGTCCTGGCACTGCGCCACGATGCCCGTGGGAATGTGCGTCAGGCGCACGGCCGAGTAGGTCGTGTTTACCGACTGCCCGCCGGGACCCGACGACATGAACAGGTCCTTGCGGATGTCGTTCATGTCCAGCTCGATGTCGAATTCTTCGGCCTCGGGCATCACCACCACCGACGCCACGGAGGTGTGAATGCGTCCCTGCGTTTCGGTAGCCGGCACGCGCTGCACGCGGTGCACGCCCGATTCGAACTTCATCTTGCCGTACACGTCTTCGCCCTTCACGGCCAAGATGATTTCCTTGTAGCCGCCGGCGGTGCCTTCCATGGCGTCCACCAGTTCCATCTTCCAGCCCATGCGCTCGGCAAAGCGCATGTACATGCGCTGCAGGTCGCCGGCAAACAGCGCGGCTTCGTCGCCGCCCGCGCCGGCCCGGATTTCGAGGATGATGTCCTTTGAATCGTTCGGGTCCTTGGGAATCAGCAGGTCTTTGATGACGGCTTCGAGGCGCTCCTGCTCGGGCAGCAGCGTTTCCAGCTCGTCCTTGGCCATTTGGCGGAAGTCCTCGTCTTTTTCCGTGGCAATGACCGCCCGGGCGCCCTCGATGTTGGAAAGCACGTTCTGGTAGGCCTTGTACTCGGTCACAATTTTGTTGAGGTCCTTGTACTCCTTGTTCAGGGTCTTGTAGCGCTTCATGTCGCTCATGATTTCCGGATCCAGCAGTTGCTGGCTCACATCATTGAAGCGCTGGCTGATAGCCTCTAATTTGTCAAGCATCGGTCGTTGGGGTCCGGAATTGGGCGGTACTTTTGCAAAGGTACAAAACCCGCCGGGGCCATGGGTGGTTCCGCGTGCGTTGTCCGTTTGCTATATGCGCCGAAGCCTATCCTTGCTGGCCCTGCCGCTGCTGCTGCTGGCCTGCCGCCCCGAGGACGTCGACCACCTCGAAAACACCAAGGAGCTAGCCCGCGAAGCCGAAAACTTCCAGCCCAAGCTCATCAAGCCCGTGCAGCTGCTGCAGGCCGCCCGCTGGGCCGGCGACTCGCTTGCCCGCACCGCCGACCGCGGTTGGCGCGCCCAGCTCACCGAACGCCTGAACGCCGGCGGCGTGGCCGCCGCCCACCCGTACTGCCGTCCCGAAAAGCTGCCCGCCGTGGTGAAGCTGGCCCGCGAGCTGGAAGCCCAGCCGAGCCGGGAGCTGGTGACGCCGCCGCGCTTCATTTCCGAAGACGACTCGGCCCGGGCCACGCGGCCCAAGCAGAACGAGTTTCTGGTGCAGCGGCCGCTGGTGCTGCTGCCCAACGACGTATGCATGCGCTGCCACGGCCAGGTGGGCACCGACGTGCAGCCCGCCGACGCCCAGCTGCTGGCTGCCAGCTACCCCGGCAAGGCCCTCACCGGCTACCAGCCCGGGCAGCTCATCGGCCGCTGGAGCATTTCGATGAGCCGCAAGGGCGTGGCCGAGTTCTACACCCAGAAGACGCGCAAAATTCCGAAGCGCCGCCGGCTGTGGTAGGCGGCGGGCGGGGGCCACACTCCAGCCAATCCTGCGCGCTGACCGGGCAGTGCAATGGAGTAATGCAAGAAGTACCTGTGGTCGGGCAGCGCGCAGGTTGCGGCATATACGACTGAGCTATTTTATTTGAGGAATTTCTCTTGCCTCAAGGCCTTCCTACTGTATTCGATGCGTCGTTTTTTACCTCTGTTGTTACTATTGCCGGGCGTTGCCGCTCGGGCCCAAGCTCCCTCCGCAGCCTCCCTCAACGAATGCGTGCGGGTTATAGCAGGTGATAGTGTTGAGCTTTATTATTCGGCTGCTTACGTGCTGACTCCGGTTTCCTGCGCCGAGGTGAAACGCTTGGCCCGCATCGATGGGGAAGGCAATTTTCGCGGCCCGTTCCGGGACTTTTCTATGACCACCGGCCAGCTCGTGGCCTCAGGAAGCTACCGCGCTGGCAAATGCCAGGGACTAGTAGAAACGTTTCACGCCAACGGGCAGCGCGCCGCCCAGGGCGAATACCAGAACGGACAGCAGGCGGGCGAATGGCGCTATTGGTACGCCGACGGCCGCCCGCGGCAGACGCTACGCTTTGGCCCAGCGCCCGAGGAGGTAAGCTTCCTCGCGTACTGGGACGAAAAAGGCAACGCTCGCCTGCAGGAAGGCCAGGGCGAATGGTTTGGCACCTACGGAGGCTTCCGCCAGGGCGGCGCGGTGGCTGCCGGCAAACCAGCGGGCAAGTGGAACCGCTGGGCGTTGAGCGACAACTCCACCCCCAAGGCACTGGTCTGCTCCGAAACGTTTGAGAAAGGCCGCTTCAAAGCTGGGCATATGGAAGTGAAGGTGGTCGGGGCCTCGTCGGACTACCGCGACGGCTCCCGCCTGATGCCCGTGGGCCTGGAGGAATACCTGAGTGCGGAAAGGTTTCAACTGGGGGCCAACTGCGCCTCCTTGGCCGCTTCGGCCAAACGGCGCAGCTTCCGGCCAGCCAGCTTTGCCAACGGCGGCCTGGCCAATTACCAGCAGGAGCTGCTCAAGAAGCTGATGCGTAATTTGGGCCCGTACATGAGCGGCGACATCGAGGTGCAGTGTGTGATATCCGAAAACGGTTTGTTGCGTGACTTCACTTGCACGCAACCGGGGTTGCTGAACGCGCTGACGACGATTTTGCACCAGATGCCCGCCTGGGAGCCGGCCAGCTACGATGGCAAAAGCATTGCCAGTAGCCTCAAAATCAAAATTGAAGCTCAAAACAACACCGCTTGGGTAGGCGTGACGCCTTACCTGGCAGATAATCAAAAACCGGCGGGACTATAACCACCGGCTGACAGCCAAGGGCGCAAACCACGCCAACCTTCCGGCCGGTTTTGCAGTTTGGGCAGGGTATGAACGCCGACGCTTCCTCCTCCGCTCCCGTCCTCATCATCGGCGCCGGCATGGCCGGCCTCACCTGCGCCTGCTACCTGCACCGGGCCGGCCGCGCGGTGCACGTGCTCGAAGCCTCCGATGCGGTGGGCGGCCGCGTGCGTACCGACGTCACGCCCGACGGCTTCCGCCTCGACCGGGGCTTTCAGGTGCTGCTCACCCGCTACCCCGAGGTGCAGCGGCTCGCCGACTATGGCGCCCTGCAGCTGCAGAACTTTACCTCTGGAGCCGTTATTCGGCTGCCCGGCGGCCAGCAAACCGCCCTGCGCAACCCTTTGCGGCAGCCCCTGCTCGGGCTGAAGTCGGCCGTGGCGCCCATTGGCAGCTGGGCCGATAAGCTGCGGCTGCTGAGCTTGGCCCAGCACGTGCGGCAGCGCAGCAACGAGGAGCTGCTGGCCCGTGAGGCAACCGACACGCTCACTTTCCTGCGACGCTACGGCTGGAGCGAACAAATCATCGACAGCTTCTTCCGTCCCTTCTTCGGCGGCATCTACCTCGACCGAGAGTTGACCACGGCCAGCAATTTCTTCGAGTTCGTGTTCAAGCAGTTCGTGGAGGGCGACGCAGCCCTGCCGGCCCGCGGGCTGCAGGAACTGCCCAAGCAGCTGGCCGCGCGCCTGCCGGTGGGTGCGCTGACGCTGCACGCCCGCGTGGCCGCCATCGACGGGACCACCGTGCGCCTCGCCGACGGCCAGACGCTGCCCGGCAGTGCCGTGGTGCTGGCTACCGACGGGCCCGCCGCGCGGCAGCTGTTGCCGGCCCTGACCGCCGCCGAACCCACCGAAGCCCGGCGGACCACTTGCACGTACTTTGCCGCCAACGGCCGCTCGCCCGGGCGCGGCGACGGCCTGCTGCGCCTGAACGCTCAGCCCGGCGCGCTGGTGCACAACGTGGCTTTTCCCAGCGACGTGGCACCGGAATACGCCCCCGTGGGCCAGACGCTGGTGTCGGTGAGTACCCATGGCACGCACGGCCTCAGCGACGAGGCGCTGGCCCAGCGGCTGCGCCAGGAGCTGGCCGGCTGGTTTGGGGCGGCCGCTAACGAGTGGCGGCGATTGGGTACTTACCACATCGAGCACGCGCTGCCGGTGTACGAGGCCGGGCAGCCGGTGCGGCTGCCCTTGCGGCTCGGGCCCGGCCAGTACCGCTGCGGCGACTGGATGTCCTACCCCTCGCTGAACGCGGCCATGGCCACGGGGCGCGAAGTGGCCGAGGTCATTCTGGCAGGGTAGCCGTAGCGGCTAATCCTCGCGGGAGTCGTCTTGGCTAGCTTGGCGGGCAGCTTCAGTGTTGGGCACCTGTCGCTGGCCAGCGCGCGAACCGGCCTGTTTCCGCTCGTTGGTGGCTTGGCGCTGCGCCGGCGAGAGCTGCGTCCAGGCTTGTTTGGGCAGGTAGCGGGCAGTACCCTCCGCCCGCTCAGCGGGCTGCCCGTCGAGGGTTTGCCAATCTTGTCGGGTCCAGTCGCGCAGGTGCTGTTGTTCAGGACTGGGTTTGGCAAACGTGTAACCGCCGCCTGCCTGCCGGTATTCGTGCGCCAGCAGCTGGGCCTTCCGGGCACTCCACTCGCCGGGGGCTCCCCCCCGGTCGGCGGCCATGATTTCATGCTTGAGCTGCTCGCGCAGCTCGGGCTTGGTATAGATGGCGGCGGTTTTCTTCTTTTCCATTGACCTGGTTGTGGCTAAGTGGAAGAATACTAACGTGTTGCCAGAGAATGAGTTGGGTTAATGGATAAATAGGCTGCTGATGGACGTACCGAAACCGTTGCCGATACCAGCCGCCAAAAGCCCGGAGCAGAGCTCCGGGCTTGCAGCACTATACGCCCCAGGGGTAGAGGTCCGGCGGCACGTGCGTGTCGGCCGGCGTAGGTAGCGGGTGCAGGGCCCGGGTGCGGTCCATGTACAGGAAGGCGTCGTAGCGCTCGGGCACCACGGTGGGCACGTAGTTGCCGTACTTTTCCCGCTCGGGCCGGTACACCACCCCGATGGCGCGGTGGTTCAGGTGCTCCTGCAGGGCGGGCAGGGGGCGCAGCTCGGGGGAAAGCAGTAGCGCGTCGCGGCCGATGTCGGTGTGCAGCAGGGCTTCCCAGGAACTGGGGCGGGCCTCGGGTACCGGCATGACTTCCAGCGGCGCGCCCCAGCTTTTGCCCGCCACCACGGAGCCTTGGTAGGAGCCGAAGCCGACGATGAACACGTTGTCGCGGCCCAGCTGCTGGCGGGCCAGCTGGCCCACGTTGACCATCCCGTCGGCGGCCATGTCGGTGTAGCGCGCGTCGCCCACGTGGGTGTTATGCTCCCACACGATGGCCTTGCTGTCGGGCCCGTGCAGCTCCAGCAGGCGGGTGAGGGTTTCCATCATGTGGTGGTCGCGCACGTTCCACGACGAGCCGCCGCCGCGCAGCATGGCCTTGTAGTAGCGCTCGGCGTTGACGGCCACCAGCGCGTTCTGTTCGGTGGCAAACTCGATTTCCTTTTCCAGGCCGTCGGGGCCGGAGTCGGGCGTGCGGCGCTGCAGGGCGCGGAGCATACTCAGCACCTCGTCTTCGCAGTCTTCGCTTACGAAGGCCACGGCCTCGGCGTACTCCTGCGGATCGGCGCTGTAGGGCTCGAAGCACTTGTAGGCCCGTTGCGCGGCCTGGGCCGCGGCTTCGCCCTTGCGCCCGGCGTACTGCATGATCTGCTCCAATGACTCCCAGAGCGAGTACACGTCGAGGCCGTAAAAGCCGGTTTTCCGGGCAGTCGGCAACGCCGCGTTGTGCTCGCGGAGCCAGTCGACCAGCGCCGCAATTTCCCAGTTGCCCCACATCCAGGTCGGCCAGCGGTTGAAAGTCTGCAGCAGCTGCGCGGCCGGCTGGCCGTCGTGGGGCCGCTTGATGGCCAGGTTCACCTCAAAGCAGTCCGGCCAGTCGCCCTCCACGGCCACGAAGTGAAACCCCTTTTCCTCCACGAGGCGCTTGGTGAGGGCCGCGCGCCAAGTGTAATACTCGTGGGTGCCGTGGGAAGCCTCGCCCAGCAGCACCACGCGAGCGTCGCCGATCTGGGCCAGCAGCGGGTCGAGGTCGGCCGCCGAATGCAAAGGATAATGGGGCAGTTGCGCTGTCATAGCCGCGGGAGCAATAAGGGGGTAGAAGCAAACGAAGACGCGCCGCCGCCGGTGACTGCCTCCGGGGAGAGGCCGAATCCGGCGGCGGCGCGGGTACTCGGGCGGAGGGGCCGGCTATTTGTGGGCCTTGTCCAGGTTTTTACCCAAGTCTTCCACCTTGCGCAAAAAATCGTCGGTGTCGGCGTCGCCGTAGGTGCCGTAGCCGTTGGAAATGGTGCCGCGGACGCCGTCGTGGGTTTCGAGGGCGTAGAGGATGGACATGTCGTCGGGGTTCGATTCGCCTTCGAAGCGGTAGAAATCCACGATGGTCACTTCCTCGGGTCCGTAGGTGTTTTTCGACTCCGAGCCCATTACGCAGAGGCGGCCGTTCTGCACGTTAAAATCAGCCGTGTAGCCATCCGCGTTGAGCTTTTTCTCCACGTTGATGAGGGCGCGTTCTTCTTCTTTGTCTTGCATAACGCAGGGGTGCTTTGGAGTAGTTGGATTGAGAGAAGGAAAGCCGGGTAGCCCGAAAACGCGCCGCCCCGCCCGGGCTATACGCAGCCATGGGCGGGGCGGGTTATATGGCGGAACCAAAATGCTCGGCTAGACCGATTGATGGGTTTGGCGCTGAGCTTTTTCGATGGTGCGCTGCAGGGCATTCACGTCGATGGCGCTGCAGGCGCCGCCGCAGCCTTTGGGGCAGCCGCCCTCAGACTTGGCAAAAAAGCTCTGCCACAGGCGCCGGCCGATGTAGAAAGCCGCTCCGAGGAAGAGCGCGAGGATGATGAGTTGCTGAACGAGCATAACGCCCACAAAACTAACAGGTAGGGAGAAAAGTTGCCGGCGGGGCTACCGGGCTACCAGCCTTAGCCCGCCGGGGCGGCTTGGCCGAAGCGGCTTGCGGAGCCCCCCACCCGGCGTCGCGGCGGTGGGGGCTAGTGGTTGATCGGCACCTCAATCAGCAGAAACTGGCTTTCCGTGGCGCACTCGATGCTGAATTCCGCCGCGTCCCAGAGGCCCAGGGCGTCGCGCGCGGGCACGGTTTCGGCGCCGATGCGCACCTCGCCCTCGATGACGAACAGGAACACGCACTTGTTGGTCGGGTTCAGGCGGTAGGGCACCACCTGCCCGGCCTCGAAGTAGCCCAGGCTGAGTCGGGCATTTTGGTTGATCCAGCAGTGGGCCTGTCCCTCTTCGTTCGACACGATGGTCGTGAGCTGGTTGCGCCGCTGCTCGCGCGGAAACTGCCGCCGCTGGTAGCGCGGGTTGATGTTCTGCAGCTTGGGCTCAATCCAGATCTGCAGGAAGTTAACCGTGTCGTCGCCCACGTTGTGCTCCTCGTGGCGCAGACCCGAGCCGGCACTCATGATCTGCACCCAGTCCTGCCGCACCACTTCCTTGTAGCCCAGCGAGTCGATGTGGTTCATCTGGCCGGCCAGCATGACCGAGATGATTTCCATGTTCTGGTGCGGGTGAATGCCGAAGCCCCCGCCGGCCTGCACGAAGTCGTCGTTGAACACGCGCAACAGCCCGAAACCGGCGCGCACGGGGTTGGGGTAGGAGCTGAAGCTGAACGTGAAGTTGCTTTGCAGCCAACCGATGTCCTTCAGGCCGCGCTCGGCGGCGGGGAAGCGTTGCGTACGCATGGGAAAGGTGTTGGGCGTGTGGCGCCGGGCCGGCGCATCGTTATTCGGGTTGGCGGCGGCCGCCAGCGGCGTAGCACAGGCCGCCGGCGTCTTTACTCAGTAGGGAGCTGATTTTCGAACACAAACTCATTCAGCGGCTTGCGGGAGCGGGGCGTCAGCTCCCGGCTGCGGAAGGGTTCCTCTAGCTGCTCGGGCGTGCCTACGTAGCCCAGGGCCAGGAAGGTGGCGGGCTCCAGGTCGGCGGGCAGGTGCAGGGCCTGCTGGGTTTTGGCCAGGTCGAAGCCGCCCATCACGTGGCCGTGAATGCCCATGGTGCCGGCCTGCAGCAGCAGGTTGGCGGTGGCCATGCCCACGTCGTGCAGGTAGTGGCGGTTGGGCTGGTGGTTCTGGCCGAACGTTTTGCGGGCCAGCACCACCACCAGCACGGCCGCGTCCTTGGCCCAGGGCTGGTTGCCGGGCAGCAGGCAGTTCCACAGGTGGTGGAACGCCTCGGTTTGCTCGCGGTGAGCGTACACAAACTGCCAGGGCTGCTCGTTGAGGGCGCTGGGGGCCCAGGCCGCGGCTTCGAACAAGGTGCGCAGCGCGTCGTCCTCGATGGGCTGCGGCGTAAAGGCGCGGGGGCTCCAGCGGTGCTTGATGAAGTCGGCGACGGGGTAGTGGGTTTGGGCGAGCTTGTGAGCGGACATGCGAAAAAGGTAACCGCCCCGGCCGGGGCGTCGGAATTAAGCGAAAAGTACGCGCCGCGGCTAAGCCAGCCGGCGCAACAGGTCCAGCAGCTCCTGCTGGGTGCTGCGGGTTTTGTCTTTGGCGTACCAGCCGTGCAGCTGCGTCACGAAATCCTGATAGGGCACCTGCTGGTCTTTCAGCGCCTGAAACAGCTCCTGCGCGGGCGCCGGGCGCGGGCCCCAGGTCGTGACTTCCGTCAGCGTATCGGCCCGCAGCACGATGAGCTTGGGAATGGAGCGGCCGCCACCGGTCAGGTAGCGGTCCATCAGATCCAGGTTTTCATCGCGCAGCAGATAGCGGCTGGTGAGCTTGCCCTGGCTGGCCCGGGTGACGGCCTCCAGCACCGGCACGATCTGGGCCGCGTCGCCGCACCAGCCCTCGGTCAGCACCAGCCACACGTAGCGGCCCTGCAGGCGCCCGAGCTCGGCCTCCACCCCGGGCAGCAGCTGCGTGGTCTTGTCGAGGCGCGACATGCGCTGCTCGTTGAGCTTGGCGTAGTGCAGCAGCGCTTCCGACTGGTTGGTGCCGGTGGTCAGGCCTTGGGCCAGCAGCTCGTCGATGAGCTGGCGGTAGGCGGCGTAGGTGTAAGCGGCGTCGAGTCGCTCGGGGGCCAGCACGGGGGCGGCCGTGGATGTGTCGGACATGGGGGAGCTGGATAAACCAGGGAAAGTCAACAAAAAACCCTTCCGGGACCGGAAGGGTTTTCAAAACGCAAAATCACGCCCAAAGGGTGCTGCTCAAGCCTGCCCGGCCAGCTCGCGGCAGTAGGTGATAAAGTCGGTGTTGATGGGCTCCAGGCCGTTTTCGCGCAGCGTGGTGGCCACCTGGGCGCGGTGGTAGTTGGCGTGCACGCACACGTGGGTCAGGATGTCCGACACTTGGCTGTCGTAGGCGTTGCCCTGCGAGTTGGAATAGCTGATCAGGCGCGTCATCTCCGCATCGTCCGCATCCTGCATGTACTGGTGCAGCGAGGGCGAGGTCTGCTGATGCAGCTTGTGCAGGCTGGCCAGGTCGTGCTCCTGCCACACTTTCACCGGGCTTTGGGTGCCGGTGAGGCGGGCCAGCCAGATGGCCTGCGCGTTGAGCACGTGGCTGAAAAGGCGCAGGCCGCGCTCCGGCAGCGTGGCACCGGTAGCCACGATACCGTCGAGGTGAGTTAGCAGCTTGGCGTTGGCCCACACGTTGTAGGCACCGAGCTTTTCGATGGTGTTGATCATAAGTGAAAGAGTGAAATGGCGAGATTGATGTTCGAGCGGGTTGAGCGTCAACCCGCCACCTCACCAACTCGCCGTTACCTAGGGTCTAGCCAAACCAGCTGTTCGTTGGTTCGGTTTTTTTCGAAGTCCGGGCAGCGGCCGTCGCCGCGGCCGGTGATGCCGCCGTCGGGGGCACAGAGCACGTTGCCTTTCGCGTCGTAGAGCGTGGTGTACTGGTCGCAGCAGGGCGAGGTCTCGTAGTACACCGTCTGGTCGCGGTACTGAAAGCTCACGATGCGGATGCGCGGGTTTTCCGGCTCGGCGGCCAGGTGCTTCTGAATCTTGTCGTCCAGCCACTTGGGCCGGTTGCGCTGGTCGAAGGCCATGTCCTTCACGCTGCGCTCGGGCACCGGCACGTTGGTGGGCGTGGTCGTCGGGGCCGGCGTGGAGGGGTTGGCCGAGGCGCGCGGTTCCGAGGTGTCGGTGGGCGTGGTCAGGTCGACGCGGCGGGCGCAGGAGCCGGAGAGCAGCAACGCAGCGAAGGCAAAAGCGGCAAAACAGCGCATAGGCTTGGTTTGGAAGAAGGGCGGCAAATGTAGCAACGGCCCGCCGGATGCCGCCGGTCCGTTACCTTAACGGCTCTTTCCCTACGTAATCGGCGCCCGCATGGCTACCCCCGCCACCCCCGAGCCCCACCGCCGGCTCAGCAAGTTTCTCTCCCTGGTGCTGCGCCACCAGCCCGAGGCCATCGGCCTGACGCTGGACGCGGCCGGCTGGGCCGACGTCGGCGAGCTGCTGCAGCGCCTCGCGCAGCACGGCCACGCCGCCGACCGCCCGCTGCTGGAAGCCGTGGTGGCCGAAAGCGACAAGCAGCGCTTCGCCTTCAGCCCCGACGGCCGGCGCATCCGGGCCAACCAGGGCCATTCGGTGCCGGTGGAGCTGGGATACGCGCCCCAGACGCCGCCCGCGCAGCTTTACCACGGCACCGCCACCCGCCACCTGGCCGGCATCCGGGCCGAAGGGCTGCGGCGCGGCGAGCGGCACCACGTGCACCTCTCGCCCGACGCCGATACGGCCCGGCGTGTGGGCCAGCGCCACGGCGCGCCGGTGGTCCTCACGGTGCAGGCCGGCGAGATGAGCCGGCAGGGGTACCTGTTCTACCAGTCCGACAACGGCGTGTGGCTCACCGAGCACGTGCCGCCACAGTTCCTGCAGGCGCCGGAGCCGCAGTAGGCGCGGCCGCCGGGCGGCTTACCCGAATAGCAGAAACATCAGCGCCAGCACCAGGATAAATACCAGGTACATCAGCGCATCGGAGAGAATGTACTGCTGGTAGCGGCGGTAGAAGTCGCGGAGGCGCTGCATGATAAGCGGGAAGCGGTGAGCCCGCAAAGGTACGCAGGCCCCCGCCCCTGGGGGCGACGGGTGGCGGAATCCCGGCGTTTTCTTCTTACTTTTGAAGATAACGCCCGCCCCACCCATGTTGAAACGTTGGATTCGTAAACCCGCTCCCGACCCGGAACAGGTCCGGCACCTTTCGGAAGCTCTGCGCGTCAACGAATCCATCATTGCCTTGCTCTGTCAGCGGGGCATCTGCACCTACGACGCGGCGAAATCGTACTTCCGGCCCCTCATCAGCGAGCTGCCCGACCCCATGCTCATGCGCGACATGGACCGGGCCGTGCAGCGCCTCACCGAGGCGCTCTACCGCGAGGAAAAAGTGCTCGTGTACGGCGACTACGACGTGGACGGCACCACCTCCGTGGCCCTGGTGTACTCGTACCTGCGCACCCTGTTCGGGCCGGCGCGCATCGACTACTACATTCCCGACCGCTACGTGGAGGGCTACGGCATCTCCACCATCGGCATCGACTGGGCGGCCAAGAACGGCTTCAAGCTCATCGTGGCCCTGGACTGCGGGGTGAAGTCGGTCGACAAAATCAGCTACGCCGTGGAAAAAGGCGTGGACTTCATCGTCTGCGACCACCACTTGCCCGGCGACGAGCTGCCGCCGGCCGTGGCCGTGCTCGACCCCAAGCGCCCCGACTGCCCGTACCCGTACAAGGAGCTGTCGGGCTGCGGCGTGGGCTTCAAGCTCATGCAGGCCCTGTGCCAGAGCCAGGGTTTCGACGAGGCGCCGCTGCTGGAGCTGACCGACCTGCTGGCCGTCAGCATCGCCGCCGACATCGTGCCCATCACCGGCGAAAACCGGGTGCTGGTGTACCACGGCCTGAAGCGCCTGAACGACCCGGCCATCGAGACGCGGCCGGGCCTGTACGCGCTGCGGCAGCTGGCCGGCCTGCGCGAGGGGCCGCTGACGGTAAGCAGCTTGGTGTTCGGCTTTGCCCCGCGCATCAACGCCGCCGGCCGCCTCGGCGACGCCAAACGCTCGGTGGCCATGTTGCTGAGCGAAACCGCCGAGCAGGCCCTGGCCACCGCCTCGGTGGTGGACCAGACCAACACCGAGCGCCGCGGCTTCGACACGCGCATCACGGAGGAAGCGCTGCAGATGATCGAAACCGACGAGGCGCTGCGCAACTCGCGCTCCACGGTGCTCTTCAAGCAGGACTGGCACAAGGGCGTCATCGGCATCGTGGCCTCGCGCTGCCTCGACAAGTATTACCGGCCCACCGTCATCCTGACCGAATCCAACGGCAAGGCCACCGGCTCGGCCCGCTCCGTGGTGGGCTTCGACGTGCACCAGGCCATCGTGGAGTGCTCCGATTTGCTGGAGCAGTTCGGCGGGCACATGTACGCGGCCGGCCTCACGCTGCCGCTGGAAAACGTGCCGGAATTCCGCCGCCGCTTCGAGGCGGTGGTGTCGTCGCGCCTGACCGACGAGCAGATGATTCCACCCGTCGACATCGACCTGCCGCTGCGCCTGCGCGACGTGACGTGGAGCTTCTTCAACCTGCTGCGGCAGATGGAGCCCTTTGGGCCCGGCAACAGCAGCCCGGTGTTTGAGTCGCAGCAGGTGTACGCCGTGCCCGGCTCGGCCAAGGTAGTAGGCAACTCCCACCTGAAGCTCACGCTCATGCAGGAGGATTCCAGCCCCCTCGAGGCCATCGGCTTCGGGCTGGCCGACCACTTCGCGCGCATTGCCCAGGGGCAGCCCTTCAGCGTGTGCTACACCGTGGAGCTGAACGAGTGGCGGGGGCAAAAGTCGCTGCAGCTGCGCCTGAAGGATATTGGCTGGGGCGAGTAATCGGGCGAGCAGCACGCCGCGAAGAGCCCCGGAAGCCTTATCCACCCTTATTCTCGCCCAGTGCTAGCTTTGCTACTTTTCGACGGCGGCTACCTGTTCGGTGGTATTGCCAGTTTCTTTTTCAAGGCGGCGCTGGTCGTAGCGGCCCTGGCTTTGCTGATGAAAGTGGCGTTTGGCCGGCGGCGGTCCGCTACGGAGGCTGTACCCGAAGAGTCTGGATGCGCGCTTATTCTGGCCGTAATAGCTGGCTTGCTGTTACTGATTTGCTGGTTTTTCTCTCTAGGCACCTAGATAACCAGTAGGGGAAATCCTACCGTCTGGCGGCCCGCCCGCGCCAGGCATCGAGGCTCCAGGGGCCGGGGCCGGCTAGGTACAGGAAGACGAAGCAGAAGAGCACCGCGCCCTCGCCGCCGTTCTGAATGGGCAGCGAAGCCTTGGGAAAGTGCGCCATAAAGTAGGCCACCGCCATTTCGCCGGCCAGCAGGAAAGCTACGGGACGCATGACGAGGCCCAGCAGAATCAGCAGGCCGCCCGCAAACTCCAGGATGCCGGCAAAGCCCATCAGCGAGAGCAGCTCCATGGGGGCCTGTCCGCCGGCCGGAAATCCGAACAGCTTCTGAGTGCCGCGGAGCATGAACAGGAAGCCCGCCACGATGCGCAGCACGGCGTGCCGGCGCGGGGCCCAGGCAGCAAAAGCAGAATCGGCAGTGGCCCTGGTCGGGAAGGCGTTGGTCGTAAGGCTCGTGCCCAGGCCTCAGGACAACGTCTGGAGCCGCCCGGCAGCCCCCGGAATATTTCTGTATCTATCGGACGCGGTGCCGCTACCTTCGCGGCGCGGCGGATGTTTCTTACCGCTTTTCTCCATGAAGTATCAGCTATTCGGCGCCGGCTTCGGCGCGCTATTCGCCCTGGCCGCTCAGGCGCAGGCTCCGGCCGACACCTACCGCATCCGCGTGAGCACCGAGCCCGCGGCGGCTAACGACCAGCTGCGCATCGTGGTGAACACGCCGCCGGTGCGCGAAGACAAAGTCAGCTACGTGATGCCCAGCGTGGTGCCGGGCTCGTACTCCAAGAAGGACTACGGCCGGTTCGTGCAGAACTTCACTGCCTACGACGACAAGGGCAAAAAGCTGAAGGTGAAGCGCGAAGGCCAGAACGTGTTCATCATCGACAAGGCCCGCAAGCTGGCCCGGCTGGAATATCAGGTCGACGACACCTGGGACGCGAAGCAGGACGACAGCTACATCTTTCAGCCGGGCGGCACCAACTTCGACGCCAACTCGAAGTACCCCAACTTCGTGCTAAACCACTACGGCCTCTACGGCTACCTCGAAGGCTACAAGATGCTGCCCTACGAGGTGAAGGTGCAGCACACGCCGGGCCTCTACGCCGCTACCAGCCTGCCCGCCCGCCGCGGCACCACCGAGGACACGTTCACGGCCGACAGCTACGTGTCCCTGGCCGACGGCCCGATCCTGTACAGCCGACCCGACACGGTGAGCTTCGTGGCCGGTGGGGCGCGCATCGGCGTGTCGGTGGTGTCGGAAACGGGCAAGGTGAAGGCCGGGCCGGTGGCCGAAACCATGCGGCCCATGGCCGAGGCGCTGGGGCAGTTTTTCGGCAAGATGCCGGTGCCCAGCTACCAGTTTCTGATGTACTTTCCGGACTACCAGACCTCCCCGGTGGTCAACCGGCAAACCGGCGGCTTCGGGGCCATGGAGCACGCGTACTCCTCGGTGTACTTCCTGCCCGAGCGCAACACCACCGCCGAGCTGACCGAGATGGTGCGCGAAGTGGCCTCGCACGAGTTTCTGCACATGCTGGCGCCGCTCAACATTCACTCGCGCGAAATCGGCGAGTTTGACTTCCGGGACCCGAAAATGTCGCAGCACCTGTGGCTGTACGAAGGCGTGACGGAGTACTTCGCCCACCTGGTGCAGGTGCGCGCGGGCCTTACCACCGAGGAGCAGTTCCGCCAGACCATGCGCGAAAAGATTCAGGATGCGCAGAAGTACCCGGCGGGCGTCTCGTTTACCGAGATGAGCCGGCGCATCCTCGAAAAGCCCTACGACGACATGTACGAAAACGTGTACAAGAAGGGCGCCCTCATCGGCCTGCTGCTCGACATCCGCATTCAGGAGCTGACGCAGGGCCGGACCAGCCTGCGCGACGTGCTGCTGACCCTGCGCGACAAGTACGGCCCCACGCGTTCCTTCGAGGACGCGCAGCTCATTCCGGAGGTGGTGGCCCTCACGCACCCCGAGGTGCAGCCGTTCTTCGACCGCTACGTGGTGGGCACCGAGGCGCTGCCGCTCACGGAGTACCTGGACAAGATCGGCTGGCGCTACGCCGACAAGGCCCCGGCCAAGGTGAAAGCCTTTGGGCAGCTGGGTTTTCGCTACGACGAACAGAAGCAGGAATTCCAGGCCAGCGACGTAAAAGCCCAGACCAACGCCTTCGGCCTGCAGGACGGCGACGTTATTGTGGCGGTAAACGGGCAGCCCGTGAGCATGCAAACCGCCGAGCAGCTGCTGCGCCCCCTGGTGGAGCCCACCTCCGACGCGCCCGTGCGCCTGACGCTGCGCCGCGGCTCGGCCACCACCGAGGCCCAGGCGGCCCCGCGCGAATACGACGTGCAAATCCTCAACCAGCTGGAGGTAAACCCCGCCGCTACCGAAGCCCAGCTGGCGCGGCGCCGCCAGCTGCTGAACCTGAAGCGGTAAGCGCCGCGCGGCGGCTCAGAGCCGGAGGGGGGTGGTGACCAAGTACTGCACCTGTTGCCACTGCACCTGGCCCTCACCGGTAAGGCTGTGCCAGCTTTTGGCAGGCGCGGCCGGCACAGAGGAGTTGCGCTGCTGCACGCGCACGTAGGTCAGGCGGCCGTTGAAGCGCTGCTCGCGCAGCACGGGCCGGCCGGCGTAGTAGCCGCGAAACTTCTCCACCACCACGCCGGAGCGCCGCCGCACCGTCACCTGCCGCCACAACCGCTCGCGCCGGGGCGTGTGCACCTCGCCGGTGGCCGAGACGCGCCGCTCCGGGTGCACCTGGGTGCGCCGGTAGCCCCGCGTGATGGTGCGCCGCTTGCCCACGCCCCAGGCGCGGGTGCGGAAAAACAGGGTCTGGCTTTCGAGCGCGTAGCCGCGGCGAATTGCAGCACCGAGTCGCGGGCCGCCACCGCCCGCGCGGGGTCGGTGACTACCTGGCTGCGGGAGGCCAGCGGTACCAGCAGCAGCGCCAAGCCGGCGGCCAGCGGCCGTGCCGTACGAAGCAGGGATATGAGCATAACGGACATGTACAAAGCAAGAATGGCGTTAAGCTAGCGGATTTTGCCAAGTGGCCCGGCCGCCGGCTCGTTTTTCCGGGCCGCGGGCCGATAGTATTACCTTTGCCCCGACCATGATTCTGCGCGCCGAACACCTCGTCAAGAAATACAAGCAACGCACCGTCGTCAACGACATGTCCCTGCACGTGGCGCAGGGCGAAATCGTGGGCCTGCTCGGGCCCAACGGCGCGGGCAAAACCACCTCGTTTTACATGACGGTGGGCATGGTGAAGCCCAACGAAGGCCGCATCTTTCTGGACGATGAGGACATTACCACCTTGCCCATCTACCAGCGTGCCCGCCGCGGCATCGGCTACCTGGCGCAGGAAGCCTCCGTGTTTCGCGACCTGACGGTGGAGGAAAACATCCTCTCGGTGCTGGAGATGACCAAGCTGCCCAAGCAGGCCCAGCGCGACAAGGTGGAGGAACTGCTCAACGAATTCAGCCTCACCCACGTGCGCAAAAACCTGGGCCGGGTGCTGAGCGGCGGGGAGCGGCGCCGCACCGAAATTGCCCGCGCCCTGGCCGTCGACCCCAAGTTCGTGCTGCTCGACGAGCCCTTCGCCGGCGTCGACCCCATCGCCGTGGAAGAAATTCAGGGCATCGTGGCCAAGCTCAAGCACAAGAACATCGGCATCCTCATCACCGACCACAACGTGAACGAAACGCTCAGCATCGTCGACCGCGCCTACCTGCTCTTCGAGGGCAAGCTGCTCAAGGCTGGCACCGCCGAGGAGCTGGCTGCCGACGAAATGGTGCGCCGCGTGTACCTGGGCAAGCACTTTGAGCTGAAGCGCAAGATTTAGACAATGAGCAATTATCAATGAGCCGTTATCAATTGGTGTTACCTACGCTGCCCGGAGGCGTACACGGCCTTGTTCACTGCTCATCGCACATTGCTAATTGAATGCTAGACACGCTGCTCACCTGGATGGTTAAGCCCCGGCTCGCCCGGCTGGAGCGCCTCCGCACCGAGCCCCACGCCGTGCAGGCCGAACTGCTGCAGGAACTGCTGCGCACCGCCCGCCACACCGACTGGGGCCGCCAGCACGGCTACGCCGACGGCCTTTCGGCGCGGGAGATGGCGCAGCGCGTGCCCGTGAGCAGTTACGAGCAGCTGTACCCCTGGATTGAGCGCGTGCTGCGCGGCGAAGACGACGTGCTCTGGCCCGGCCGCGTGCAATGGTTTGCCAAGAGCAGCGGCACTACCAATGCCCGCAGCAAGTACATTCCCGTCACGGCGGCTTCGCTGGAGGATTGCCACTACCGCGCGGGCCGCGACATGGTGGCCGTGGCCCAGACGCTCTACCCCGAAGCCGGGGTGCTACGCGGCAAGACGCTGGCCCTCGGCGGCTCGCTCGGGCCCAATACCTTCCGCCCCGACGACCCGGCCTCGCACATCGGCGACGTGTCGGCCGTCATCATGCACAACCTGCCGGCCTGGGCTGAGTCGCGGCGCACGCCCCCGCTGGAGCTGGCCCTGCTGGCCGAATGGGAGGAAAAGCTGGAGCGCATGGCCCGGCACGTACTCACCGAGAACGTGGCCTGCCTGGCCGGCGTGCCCACCTGGATGATTATGCTGCTGCGGCGGGTGTCGGAGCTGGCCGGGGGCGCGCCCATAACCGAAGTATGGCCCAACCTGCGCCTCTTCATGCACGGAGCAGTGGCCTTCGGGCCGTACCGGGAGCTGTTTCGGCAGCTGATTCCCGACGAGCGCATGCGCTACCTCGAAATCTACAACGCCTCGGAGGGCTACCTGGCTTTTCAGGACCAGCCCGACTCGCAGGACCTACTGCTGCTGCTCGACCACGGCATCTACTACGAGTTTATGCCCGTGGATGAGGTGGGGCGGGAGCACCCGCGCACGCTCACCCTCGAAGAAGTGGAAGTGGGGCCGACCTACGCGCTGGTCATCAGCACCAACGCCGGCCTGTGGCGCTACCAGATCGGCGACACGGTGCGCTTTACTTCGCTGGCGCCTTACCGCATCCGCATTGCGGGCCGCACCAAGCACTTTCTCAACGCTTTCGGGGAAGAGGTGGTGGTCGAAAACGCCGACGCGGCCATTGCCGCCGCCGCCGCCGCCACGGGTGCTCTGGTGCGCGACTACACCGCTGCGCCCATTTACTTCGAAGCCGGAACCCATTCGCGCGGTGGCCACCAGTGGCTGGTGGAATTTGCCCAGCCTCCCGCCGACGAAGCCCGCTTCGCCCAGGTCCTCGACGAGACGCTGCGGCAGCTCAACTCCGACTATGACGCCAAGCGCCACCGCGACCTGGCCCTGCAGCCACCGGTGCTGACGGTGGCCACGCCCGACACCTTCGAGCGGTGGCTGGCCCGACGCGGCAAGCTGGGCGGGCAGCACAAAGTGCCGCGACTAAGCAACACCCGCGAACTGCTCGATGAGCTCCTGAATTAGCAAATCAGATAAGTAACTTGTTGGTGTATTAGGTGTTGCATGGCGCATCCGCCTTGTTGGTGCGGTCGTGTGCGCGCAGGAAAAGCCGGGACTGCATTCTTTGGTCCAGCATTATTCGACCCTTCAAGTGAAAAAAATATCAATTCAACGAAATTATTGTAAAAAAGTATTGTACGAATCATGGTAAAAATTATATATTAGTGTATCGTTCATACAACCCCTTCCCACACCTTGTCCACATTTACCGTCTCTGAAACCGCTGCCAAGCCGTACGTTTCGCGTCGGAAGCGGCATCGTCGTCGTCAGGTCATTAAGCTGAAAGAGTTTTTTAGCACTCGTTCCATGCTCGGCCTGCTCGGGCTTCTGGTGTTGGCACTACTGATCAGCTTGGGCATCATTGCCACGCAAATGAACCCAAGTTTCTCGGAGGATTACCACGCACCAACGGCTTCGCTCTAACCAATCCTACTCCACCGCCACGCACCGGCGGCCCTTTCTGAGGGCCGCCGGCGTTGTTTACAGCACATTGGGAGTGTTTACTGGTCGAGTATGCGGCCCAAGCCGCCCAGCACGCTGCCGCTTTCTTTCTGGGCGTTGCCGCCGTTGGGCATCAGCGCCTGGATCAGTTTTTTCACGGGCATGGATTGCAGCCACACGCGGCCCGTGCCGCGCAGCGTGGCCAATAGCAGGCCTTCCCCACCGAAAATCATGGATTTCAGGTTGCCGGCGCGCGTAATGCTGAAGTCGACCCCCGGCTCGAAGGCCACCACGCAGCCCGTGTCTACGCGCAGCACTTCGTTGTTCAGCTGCCGCTCAATGACGGTGCCGCCGGCATGGATGAAGGCTTTGCCGTCGCCGGTGAGTTTCTGCAGAATAAATCCTTCGCCGCCGAAAAAGCCCGAACCGAGCTTCTGGTTGAAGTGAATACCAATTTTAGTGCCCCGAGCGGCGGCCAGGAAACCATCTTTCTGCACGATCAGGCCCTGGGGCAGCGTGCGCAGGTCCAGGGGCATGATCGTGCCAGGGTACGGCGCGGAGAAGCCCACGCGGGCCTTGCCGTAGCTGCCGGCGTGGGTGAAGTGGGTCATAAACAGCGACTCGCCGGTAATCAGGCGAGTACCGGCCGAGAGCAGCTTGCCGAAAAAACCCTGGTCGGGCTCGGATCCGTCGCCCATGCGGGTATCCCAGGCAATGGGCTCGTCCATGTACACCATGGTGCCGGCTTCGGCAATAACGGTTTCGCCGGGGTCCAGCTCGACCTCCAATACCTGAATATCGTGGCCTAAAATGCGGTAATCGACGTCGTGCGAATTCATGAAGGAAGTGGGAGTGGTTGACGCCGGCAAGTATAGCGAAGCCGCTGGTAAAAACGCAGCCGGCCCGGCTTCCCCGCAGGAAAACCGGGCCGGCCGGGCGTAGGTGATATTGGCACCCGCTTACTCCTCCGCGTCGGCGGCGGGCAGGGGCTCGTCGTCGGCCTTTTTGGGGCGCTTGGCCTCGCGGGAGCTGCGCCGCATGAAGTCTTCATCCGATTCCTCGGGCTCCTCCGCCACGTGGTCCTCCGCGGCAAACTCTTCCTCGTCCTCCTCGGGTGTTTTTTCCCCGAACTGCCCGTCGCGGTTTACCAGCTTTTTGTCGCGCACGTGGCGGTTCAGGAATTCATTGATCTGCTCAATGCTATACGTAGAGGTGATTTCGCCCAGCGGATTCACCTTGATTTCAAAGCCTTCGAGCTCTTTGTGGACCCGGGGCTTTTTTTCGGGGTCCTGCTGCTTCTTTTTGACGGGTTTCTTCGCCATGATGCGTCGCGGCTAAAGGATGGTTGTGCTGGCGGCCCGACATGAAGGAGGCAGGCCGCCGCGTAGCTTTTCCACTACGCAACCAGCCGGGCCACGGATGCGTGAAGTTGCCGTGGCCATAAACGAAACGCACACAAACCGCCGGTTGGCAACTTGTGTGCGTTGTAACGGGAGTAGCAGGGTCGTGCCGTTGGGTCGTGGCGGCGCGGGCAGGTGGTTAGCCGGCCTGGGGCGTCAGCGCGGCCACGGCGGCCCGAATGCGCCCGGCCGTTTCCTGAGTCCCGAGGATGCTCATGATGGCCATCAGGTCGGGGCCGGCGGCGGCACCGGTTACGGCCACGCGCAGGGCCTGCAGTACCTGGCCCTGCTTCATGCCCTGGCCTTCCACCACCTGCGTGAGCAGGGTCTTGATGCTGTCGGGCGTGGTGTCGGCTGCAGCAGGCAGGGCGTCGGCGAAGGCTGCCAGCGCGCCGGCCACCTGGGCGTTCCACTTCTTGCTGATGACTTGCTCGTCGTACGCGGTCGGCCGCTCGAAAAACAGGCGGGCTTCGCGGGCCAGATCGGCCGGGAAGGTAGCGCGCTCCTTTACGAGCCCGGCAATCTGTTCGGCCTTATCGGCGGGCAGCTCCGCGCTGATGCCCTGCGCCCGGAGAGCATCCAGGAGGTACTGGGCCAGCTCGCCGTCGGGCTTGGCGCGCAGGTACTGCTCGTTGTACCAGCGCACCTTGTTCTGGTCGAAGCGGGCCGGCGACTTGCTCACGCGCTCAATCGAGAAAGCCTCGATCAGCTCCTGCATCGAGAAGATTTCCTGCGTGGTGCCGGGGTTCCAGCCCAAAAAGGCGAGGAAGTTGATGAACGCCTCGGGCAGGTAACCCGACTCGCGGTAGCCGCTGCTCACGGTCGGCTCGCCGGTTTCGGCGTCTTTGCCGTGAAACTCCAGCGGAAACACCGGGAAGCCCAGCTTGTCGCCGTCGCGCTTCGAGAGCTTGCCGGTGCCGTCGGGCTTCAGGAGCAGGGGCAGGTGGGCAAACTGGGGCATGGTGCTTTCCCAGCCCAGGTAGCGGTACAGCAGCACGTGCAGCGGGGCCGAGGGCAGCCACTCTTCGCCGCGAATCACGTGGGTAATTTCCATCAAGTGGTCGTCCACGATGTTAGCTAGGTGGTAGGTCGGCATGCCGTCCGACTTCATCAGCACCTTGTCGTCGATGGAGGAGGAGTGCACCACCACCCAGCCGCGGATTAGGTCGTTGAAGCGCACTTCTTCCTTGCGGGGCACTTTCAGGCGGATGACGTAGGGCGCCCCCGATTCCAGCAGCTGCGTTACCTCCTCCTCGGGCAGGGTCAGCGAGTTGCGCATCTGGGTGCGCGTGATGCTGTTGTACTGCGGGTTGGGCACCTTGGCGGCCGTCAGGCGGGCGCGCATGGCGTCCAGGTCCTCGGGCGTATCGAAGGCGTAATAGGCGTGGCCGGCCTGGATGAGCTGGTCGGCGTACTGGCGGTACATGGGTTTCCGCTCGCTCTGGCGGTACGGCGCGTGCGGGCCGCCCTGCTCGATACCCTCGTCAATCTCGATGCCGCACCAGCGCAGCGAGTCCATGATGTACTGCTCGGCGCCGGGCACGAAGCGGTTCTGGTCGGTATCCTCGATGCGCAGCAGCATCTTGCCGCCCAGCTTGCGGGCCAGCAGGTAGTTATACAGCGCGGTGCGCACGCCGCCGATGTGCAGCGGACCGGTCGGACTGGGCGCAAAACGCACCCGAACTTCTCTTTCCATACGAAACGACAATGTCGGGCCCCGGCTAACTGGCCGGGGCGCAAAGGCGCCGCAAAGGTACGAAAGGTGAAATGGTGAGGTGGTGAAATAGTGAGTGATGTTCGAGCATCAAAACCCGCCATTTCGCCACCTCACCGTTTCACCGCTCAGTCGCGGTTACGAAACGTGAGCCAGAGCACCAGGCCGAGCAGGGCAATGCCGCCGCGAATCAGCCAGGCCGTCGTGGGTCCCCAGTTGTTGATCCAGCCCAGGAACATAAAATTCATGTTCAGCAGCGGCAATACCATGGATACCAACCCAACCAGCAGCAAGCCGAGTCCGAGTTCTTTCATGAGGTGAAATGATGAGATGGTGAGTTTTGATGTGCGCGCAGTCAAAACGTCACTCACCGGTTCACTATTTCACCACCTCGCCTACTTCACCGCGATGCAGGAAATCTCGACCAGCACATCCTTGGGCAGGCGGGCTACTTCCACGGTTTCGCGGGCGGGGTAGGGGCCGGCCCCAAAGTACGAGCCGTAAATCTCGTTGATGGTGCCGAAGTGGCCGAGGTCCTTGACGAAGATGCTGCACTTCACCACGTCCTGCAGCGAGTAGCCGCCGGCCGCCAGCACGGCCTGCACGTTGCGCATTACCTGGTGCGTCTGCTGCTGCACGTCGCCCTCGCCGATGAGTTGTCCGCCGGAGGCATCCAGGGCAATCTGGCCCGATACGTAGATGGTGTTGCCGGCCTGCACGGCCTGGCTGTAAGGCCCGATGGGGGCGGGCGCCTGCGGGGAGTTGATGATGGTGTTTGCCATGGGAAAGGAATAGGAGCGGGCCGAAGCCCTAATTTCGGGGCCTGAACTTAGCCAAATCCATGCACCTGCTCATTCTTGATGGCCACCACCTGGCAGCCGAATTCCGCCGAAAGTTCGGTCCGGAGCACCAGTACACCTTTGTTCCCGCGGCTGCCGGGCGCTTAGTCGATGAGATTGACGAGGCCCTGCCGCTGCTGGAAGCGGCGCTGCCTTCCGTCGAAGTCGTGTTTGATTTCGGCAATTACGGGCCGCTCTACGAGGAGAAGGAAGGCTTGGTCGCCTTTGTGGAGGCCGCCACCGAGTCGCTGACGGGCCGCTTCGGAGCGGACAAGCCGGTGTACCCGGTGTTCGGGTTCTGCGGGCTGCCCACGCTGCTGAACCGCCCCCGGCTCGAAGTCAGCCTGTATGATGAGGCGGATGCCGACCGGCTGGCCGACACCTGCGCCCGGCTGGGCACCGACTTCCACGTGGTGGCGGACCGGGTGGGCATGGTCAGCCCGCGGGTGGTGTGCATGGGCATCAACGAAGCGTGCTTTGCCGTGCCGGAGGGCAGTACCAGCGTTGCCGCCGTTGACGAGGCCCTATCGCTCTGCCCGGATGCGGCGCGTGGGCCCTTTTCCTGGGCCAATGCCATCGGCGTCGAGCGCGTCTACGAGGTGCTCAGCATGCTTTGGGAGGATACCCACGACGAGCGGTTCCGCGCCGCGCCGCTGCTCAAGCGCACGGCTGCGCGCGCCGGCCAGTTCCCCGTGGAGGGGTAGTTCAGTCGTCAGGTGTTTGCTACTGCGGCGGGGCCTGCCCGCCCGGCCCGATCCACACGGCTTGCTTGCCGAAGTAATGAGCGTAGGCCATGTTGCCCCAGTACGCCGGGTCGGTGCTGATATCGTAGTACAACAGGCTTGCGGGCTTGGCCTGCAGTGGCGGTAGCTCTACCCGCGAAGCATCGGAGCTGCGCAGCTGCACATACCGGCTGCGCAGCTGCGCGTCGTACACCCCGGCGTCACCGCTCAACCAATCGCGGTAGGCCACCACGATGTTGTTGCTGCCTTGCCCCATCTGCGGACGCAGCTGGCGCACGTTGTGGTCGGCGGCCAAGCTGATAAGCAGCGCCGCCCACAGAACCGCGGCAGCCGGTGGGGCCCAGCCCAAACCGCTCAGCAGCGGACCTTGCAGGTAGTGGACTACAGCCGTCTGCCAGCGCGCCAGGGCATTCAGGATCAGGCCAAACCAGGCCAGAATAAAGAACAGGTACAGCATGCTGCGGCCGCGCGGGGGCATCAGCCCGCCGGTGGCCCAGTAGCTGGGCATGCCGGCCAGCACCAGCATGAGCAGCAGCACCGCACCCAGTAGCAACGGATGCCAAGTGCTCAGGCGGCTCAAGATGCCCGGACGGGCGGCCGTCAGCCGCAGCAGCGCCGGTAGTGCCAGCAGGGTGGTGGTTTGCAGCACCCCGCTGCTGAGCCAATTCAGCAACAGGTACGCCGATGAACTGACGCTGCCCGCTACCACCCACGGCAAAGGCACCGAACGATTGATCATGGTGGCCCGGGCCATGTTGCCGGGCGCCAGAAACGACACCGCCAGCGCGGCGGCTAGGGCCATAACCAGCAAAAGCAGTTCCCCGCGACGGTTACCGCCGCGGTAGTATTCCCGCAGCATCAGCAGACCTGTGCCCAAGCATAGGGGCAGCGCTATCAGCTCATTGGTGCCCACCAGCAACATGCCTAGGGCTACCAGGAGCAGTAACCAGCGGTGAGCCGGTCCTCGTCCTGGCGCCGCTTGCCAGTAGCACACGGCTGTCGCCAGCCACAGCAGGAGCAGGGCCGCAGGCAGAGTGTACACAGCCACCCCGTTGTACCAGTACAGCGTTTCGGCAATGCTGGAGGCTTGGTGCAGCCACAGCGTCAGCAGGCAGCCCGCACCGAGGGCCCGTTTGGTCGGCGTCCAGAATCGACCGATGACCGTTGCCAGCAGGGCGTAAAGGCCGCCAAACAGGGCTAGCAAGGCTACGATGGGCACTGCCCAGTACACGCCCAAAAGGCGGTTGCAGACGGGGCTGAATTCCGTCAGCAATACGGAGGTAGTGAAGCGTCCGGTCCACGTCAGGTACAGGTGTTTCTGCGTTGCCCAGAAGCCCAGCCGTTGGCGTAGCACCGCGTCGCTGAAGTCGTCGAGGGCCGGGTGGCTGTAGAAGCTCAGGGCCACGAAGGGGAGCAGCGCCAGCAGCACCAGCGCTGCCGCTGCCCGTAGTTGGTTGTCCGCCCTGAAGAGCTGATGCCAATGAGCTGTCAACCGTGTAAAGAGCGTCATTAGCTGGAGTAAGTAGGCCTGCCGCAAGCGTAAACGCACACGGTGGGCTTGGTAGAAGCGCAAAAATAAACAGGGACGGAGGTTTTCCGTCCCTGTTCCTGTAATAACGATGGTCCGAAAGTCGGATCAGCAGCCCGGAGCTTATTCCACGGTTACTGATTTGGCCAGGTTGCGGGGCTGATCCACGTTGCAGCCGCGCAGCACAGCAATGTGGTAGGACAGCAGCTGCAGCGGAATCACCGACACCAGGGGCATCAGCTCGTCGGAGGTGTGGGGCACTTCCACCACAAACTCGGCCATCTGCGGAATCACCTTGTCGCCTTCGCTCACCACGGCGATGATGCGGCCTTTGCGGGCCTTCACCTCCTGGATGTTCGACACAATCTTCTCGTACGAGCTGTCACGCGTGGCAATTACCACCACCGGCATGTTTTCGTCGATCAGCGCGATGGGGCCGTGCTTCATTTCGGCGGCCGGGTAGCCCTCGGCGTGGATGTAGCTGATTTCCTTCAGCTTCAAAGCACCTTCCAGCGCCACGGGGAAGTTGTAACCGCGGCCCAGGTACAGGAAGTTGGTGGCATCCTTGAAGATTTCCGAAATCTGGCGAATCTCCGTGTCCAGCTCCAGGGCTTTCTCTACCTTTTGGGGAATGGTGTACAGCTCCATCGTCAGCTCGCGCAGGCGCTGGTCCGACAGCGTGCCGCGGCGGGAGCCCACAATCATGGCCAGCAGCGTGAGCACCGTCACCTGGGCCGTGAAGGCTTTGGTCGAGGCCACCCCAATTTCCGGGCCGGCGTGGGTGTAAGCACCGGCGTCGGTGGCGCGGGCAATGCTCGAGCCCACCACGTTGCAGATACCGAAGATGGTCGCACCCTTGCTCTTGGCCAGTTCAATGGCGGCCAGCGTGTCGGCCGTTTCCCCCGATTGCGAAATGGCAATAACGATGTCGCGCTCCGACAGCACCGGGTTGCGGTAGCGGAACTCCGAGGCGTACTCCACTTCAACGGGAATGCGGGCCAAATCCTCGATGAGGTACTCCGCCACGAGGCCGGCGTGCCAGGAAGTGCCGCAGGCCACGATGATGATACGCTGCGCGTTCAGGAATTTCTGCTCAAACGCGCGCACGCCACCCATGTTCAGGTGACCGGCTTCCAGCTCCAAGCGGCCGCGCATCGAATCAAGAATCGATTTGGGCTGCTCGAAGATTTCCTTCAGCATGAAGTGCTCGTAGCCGCCTTTCTCGATGCTGTCGAGTTCCATCTCCAGCTTCTGGATGTACGGCGTCTGCTGCACGTCTTCCTTGGTCCGGATGTCGAGCTTGCCGTTGCGGATGACCGCAATTTCGTAGTCGTTGACGTACACGACCTCGTTGGTGTACTCGATGATGGGCGTCGCGTCCGAGGCGAGAAAGAACTCGTCCTTGCCCACGCCGATAACCAGCGGCGAGCCTTTACGGGCCGCAATCAACTGGTTTGGGTCGTCCTTGCTGAGTACCACGATGGCATAAGCGCCCACCACCTCGTGCAGGGCGAGGCGCACGGCCTCTTCCAGCGAGCATTGGTTTTGCTTCTGAATCTCCTCAATCAGGTTGACAAATACCTCGGTATCCGTATCGGAGTGGAACTCGTGTCCCTGCTGCTGCAGGTGCTGCTTCAGGGCCGCGTAGTTCTCAATGATGCCGTTGTGGATGATGGCGATGCGCTCCGACGTGGAGTAGTGCGGGTGCGCGTTGACGTCGTTCGGCTCGCCGTGGGTGGCCCAGCGGGTGTGGCCCATGCCCACGTGGGCATGCACGTTCTTGTCGGTCAGGAACGCCTCCAGATCGGCCACTTTGCCTTTCTTTTTGAATACGTTCAGCTCACCGTTGAGCAGCGCGATGCCCGCCGAGTCGTACCCGCGGTACTCCAGGCGGTGCAGGCCTTTCAGAATAATGGGACAAGCTTCGCGGTGTCCGATGTAAGCAACAATTCCGCACATACGGGGTCAGGGAGAAGTAAGAAGTCTGGGGAAAGAAAGCCCGGCCCGGGGCAAAGCCCGTGCCGGGTTCACAAAGGTAGGCTTAGCGCGCCGTAGCGTTGGAGTAGTATACGCGCAGCTTAATATTCTGGGCATCGATGGCCGCCCGGTCCAGCGTCAGGTCACCGCCCGTGCGCCGTACGGTGGGGGAGAGCAGGAAGGCCGTCGGGGTCGGGCCGCTCAGCTGGTTCTTGGCGTATGCCTGCACGTACGTGGTCATCAGGCCCGTGTAGTATTTGGTGTTGGCCCCCGCGTCGACGAAGGTAAAGGCCAGGGCCTTGTCCGACGTCGGCAGGATGAAGCCATCCTGCTGCACCAGCCGTTCGGCGGTGGTCAGACCGTTGCGGTAAATCAGCGGGCGGTTGTTGTCCTTGTTGGCCTCGAAGAGGTACAGCCGCGAAGGCGCCGCAAATTGCAGCGTGCTGTAGGGCTTGACGGGGATGATCAGCTCGGCGCGGTTGATGGTCAGGTTGCGCTTCGCCTGGCGGTTGCGCAGCGTGTCCAACCCCGGAATGAGCAGCTTGGTTACAAGGCCGGTGCCATCTTGCGCGTACACGACGCCTGCCGAGGCGGCTGCGGCCACTTGGGCCGGGCCACCGCTCTGCAGGGAGCCAAACGGCGAACCGGCGCTGCTCAGGTTGTAGTTGATGTTGGTGAAGTAGCGCGGGGCGGCCGTCGACGAGAACGGGTCGCCGTAGAGCAGGCGAAACACCTTGTTCTTCTTGGCCGTGCCCACCATGTAGTGGTAGTACACGTAAATCTGCGACAGCGGCGAGCGGTTAAACGCAATGGCCGTGCCCGTGGAGGCGGGCAGCAGGGCCATGCCTTTCCACACGTCGCGCAGATCCTGGTCGGACAGGTACACCGTCGAGGTTCCCTTCAGCTTGTTGAAGAGGCGGGTGCCGAATGCCGTTTGGTTGCGCACCACATCGTACAGCGGAAGCCGGATGGGTAGGCCCTGGATGCTATCGAGGCCCGTGTTCTTCGTGCGAATTGTGCGGTTCAGGTTCACCACCTGGTCGGTCACGATGGCCGGGCCTAGCGGTAGCTCACTTTTCGAGTTGTATGGCTGAAAATCGTCGAGCGGCTGCTGCAACTCGTACACGCTCAGCTTTACGGGCTGGGTGGTGCGGCCGTACACGCGGTCAAACGCTGCGAGCATCACCACCGAGTCGAGCACGAGCGTCTGCGTCGCGTATTGCGACGGCAGCGAGTCGCTGGCCGCGGCGCTGGGCGCTACCTCTAAGAAAGCCTTGGCTTCGATCAGGCCGCCCGTGTTGCTATCCTGCAACCGGCCCACGATGAAGTGGTTTTTTTGCGTGGTAGCCAGCGAGTCTTGCTTGACGGTAAAACCCTGAATGGGGGCCACGACCGAGAAGTCCTCGTAGTTCGTGTCGATGGGGACCGTACCGGGCAGGTCAATGCCCAGGTCGTTGGTGTCCTCGCACGAGCCGAGCGAAAACAAAGCGGACGTCAACAGCACAGCCGTAGACGTCCGGAAGGAAATCAGCCTAGTTGGCCAGTTCATTATAAAGCGCGTAGTAAGAGCTGAGCAGGTTCTCATCGTCAGCCACTTGGCCGAGGCTGTGGCGTTGGGCGTACTCCTGAAACAGAGCGTTCAGGTTGTCGCTGAAGTCTTCATCGGAACGCACCACGGAGTCGGCGTACTCCATCCCGATTTTCACGAAGCCGGCAAAGTCAGCCGAGCCCAGGGCCGCCAGCATCGAGTCGTCGATGTCGAGCATCTTGGCCTTCTCGATGATGTTGCCCTCGAATTTGTGGTCAAACTCGTTGTTGTAGACCGTGAAAATGGACTTGGCGTCCTTGAAAATCGGGTCCTTCTTGTAGGTCGTCTTCAGGTACAGGGGCATCAGGCCCGTCATCCAGTCGTTGCAGTGCACGATGTCCGGCGACCAGCCGAGCTTCTTTACCGTCTCCAGCACGCCCTTGCAGAAGAAGATAGCGCGCTCGTCGTTGTCGGCGTGAAACTGGTCGTTCTTGTCGCGCAGCACCGACTTGCGGTGGAAGTAGTCTTCGTTGTCAATGAAGTACACCTGCAGCTTGGCGTTCGGAATGGAGGCCACCTTGATGATCAGCGGCTTTTCGTCTTCGCCCACGGCGATGTTGATGCCCGACAGACGTACCACCTCGTGCAGGCGGTTTTTCCGTTCGTTGATGATGCCGAAGCGCGGCACGAAAATGCGAATTTCCATTCCCATTTCCTGCATGCCCTGCGGTAGGCGGCGCAGAAACTCGGCTACCCGGGTCGTTTGCAAAAACGGATTGATTTCCGTGGCAGCATAGAGGATTCTCAGCTTCGACATACGGGGGGAATCGAGAGGTTAGAAAGGGGGTACACCATTGGCTGCACAAAATTAAACAATTTTGCCCGATAAATCCATTATACTACCGCCGGAACTTCCGGCGGCGTCTGCCTGACATGGAGATACTTGAAACCGCTGCGGCGTTGCAAGCCCGTACCGAAACCTGGCGCCGCGAAGGCCGCCGCATCGGCTTTGTGCCCACCATGGGGGCCCTCCACGAGGGCCACCTGCACCTGGTGCGCGCCGCCGCCGCCGACAACGACGTGGTCGTGGTCAGCATCTTCGTCAACCCCACGCAGTTCAACAACACGGAGGACTTCAAGTTGTACCCGCGGGTGCCCGACGCCGACGCGGAGCTGCTCAGCGGCACGGGGGCTACCGTGCTGTTTGCGCCCGCCGTGGAGCAGATGTACCCGCAGCCCGCCGTCGTACGCTTCGATTTCGGGCCGCTGGAGCGGGTGATGGAAGGGGCCCACCGTCCCGGGCACTTCAACGGCGTGGCCACGGTGGTAAGCAAGCTGTTTCACCTGAGCCGCCCGCACCGGGCCTATTTTGGGCAGAAGGATTGGCAGCAGGTGGCCGTGGTGCGGCAGCTGATTGCCGATCTGAGCTTCGATTTGGAGCTGGTGAGCTGCCCCACCGTGCGCGAAACCGACGGGCTGGCCATGTCCTCGCGCAACCGCCGCCTTTCGGCCGAGGCCCGCGCCGTGGCCCCGCGCCTTTACGAAGCCTTGCAGCAGGCCGCTGAGGCGTTGCGCCAGGGGCAGTCGCCGGCTCAAGCCCAGCAGCAGGCCCTGCAGTGGCTGCGGCAGTTCCCCGACATTGAGGTGGAATACCTGGAGGTAGCCGACGCGGCTACCTTGCAGCCGGCCTGGGCGGCCCCTTCGGCGGAGCGGCCGCTGGTGCTGTGCCTGGCCGCCTGGCTGGGCGGCGTGCGCCTGATCGACAACGTGCTCGTCGGCAGGGAAGAAGCACATACGTGATGCCGTGATGGAGCCCGGGAAGCAGCTGAACCAAGCCGGAACAACACGCCGGAAGCCGACTGGGCAGGTTTTTGGCGCGAACCAAAGGGCAGCCGAAGCTCTTCGCCCGTTCACTCAATCACTTATTCCCCGTTCGTATCTTTGCCGGCCAAAATCACCCGCCCGCTTCTTCCATGCATATCGAGGTTCTCAAATCGAAAATTCACCGCGCCAAGGTCACCCAGGCGGAGCTGCACTACGTGGGCAGCATCACTATTGACGAGGACCTGCTCGACGCCGCCGGCATGGTGGAAAACGAGAAAGTGACGGTGGTGAACGTGAACAACGGCGAGCGGCTCGAAACCTACACCATCAAGGGCGAGCGGGGCTCGGGCATGATTTGCCTGAACGGTCCCGCCGCGCGCCGGGTGGCCGTGGGCGACATCGTCATCATTTTCTCCTACGCCCTCATCGACTTCGCGGTGGCCCGGGAGCATAAGCCCACGGTGGTGTTTCCGGATCAGCACAACCGCTTGGTCTGAGCGCCTTTACCCTACTGAGCCAGCGGCCCCGGCCGCTGGCTTTCTTATGAAATTCTCTCTTTGACTGTTATCCTGCGTCGATGGGCAAGAAACTACTGAACATCCTGAAATACGCCCTGCTGCTCGCCTTTTCGGGGGCGCTGATGGTGTACGCCTTGCGAGGCCAGGATCTGAGCCGCATCGGCCAGTACCTGCGCGAGGCCAATTATTTCTGGCTGGGCCTGACCATGTTCGCCTCGGCGCTGGGCTATTTCAGCCGTAGCTACCGTTGGAAGATGCAGCTGGACGCGGCCGGCCAGAAAGCCACGTTTTGGGATGTGTACCACGCCAGCATGGTCGGCAACCTGGCCAACTTGGTGCTGCCGCGCATGGGCGAGGTGATTCGCTGCTCGGTGCTGCGCCGGAGCAGCGCGGTGCCCGTGCAGGTGGCGTTGGGAACGGTGGTGACCGAGCGCGTCATCGACGTGCTGGTACTGGCCCTGTTGCTGGGCTCCACCTTGTTGCTGGATTTTCACAAGTTCTGGGCCTTTATGGTCGACAAGATCTTCGACGGCGGCTCGCAGGTCGATGCCCTAGCCCGCAACCGCACGCCCCTGCTGATTGCCGCGGGTATTGCCCTGGTGCTGCTGCTCATCGTGACTTATGCGCTGGTGCGCAACTTGGAACGGCTGCGCCAGAACGCGCTGTTTAACCGCCTGGTCGTGTTTGTGCAGGGGCTGTTGGCCGGCGTGTTCAGCATCCGACGCCTCGAGCACAAGGGGGCCTTCCTTTTCCACACGTTCTTTACTTGGCTGGTGTACTTCCTGATGGATTACCTGGCCTTCTTTGCCTTCCCGGAAACCTACAACCTGGGCTGGCGCGCCGGCATTGCCACGCTCACCTTTGGGGCCGTGGGCATGGCCGCGCCGGTATCGGGCGGCATCGGCACCTTCCACCTGCTGGTCCAAAGCACGCTGCTGGTGTTCGGCGTCTCGCCCGAGGCCGGCATTGCCTACGCGCTGGTGGTACACGGGGCCCAGACGCTGCTGGTAGTGCTCATGGGAGGCATCAGCTTCGTGGCTAGCATGCTCAAAACCGGCCGGAGCCTGCGCGAGCTGGCGGCCGAACCGCTTATCGAACCCGTGCCCGCCGATGTGGAGTAAAGACAAGATCCTGACCCGCGAGCAGCTGCCTGCTGTACTCGACGCCTGGCGCCAAGAGGGGCGCCGCATCGTGTTTACCAACGGCTGCTTCGACCTGCTGCACTTGGGCCACGTCGACTACCTGGAAAAAGCCCGGGCTCTGGGAGGTGCATTGGTGGTAGGGCTCAATACCGATCAATCTGTCAGTCGGTTGAAGCCCGGCCGGCCGCTTCAGGACGAAGTGTCACGCGCACGGGTATTGGCGTCCCTTTTGTTTGTGGATGCCGTGGTGCTGTTCGGCGAACCCACCCCGCTGGAGCTTATCCACCTCGTGCGGCCCGATGTGCTGGTAAAAGGCGATGACTACGCCCTCAGCGGAATCGTAGGCCACGAGTTTGTGTTAAGTAACGGCGGGCAGGTACTCACCGTACCCCTCGTGAGCGGCTACAGCACTACGCGCATTGTGGAACGCGTGCGCCAAACGCTGACCGGCCCTTCGGCCGGGTAGCGGAGAGTTGAGGAGACGACCGGACCCCTTAGCTCCCTGCGGCGGGCGCAAAGAATCCACTCACCTCAAACCTCTCTTCGACACCCATGGTAATCTTGCTGATAGCGCTGACTTTGGTCAGCTTCCTCATCCAGTGGCGCTTGCGGAGCAAGTTCTCTGAATACTCCCACATTGCCCTGCAGTCGGGCCTGTCCGGCAAGCAGGTGGCCGAAATGATGCTAGCCGACAACCGCATCCACGACGTGCGCGTCATTTCCACCGAAGGGCAGCTGTCGGACCACTACAACCCCACGGACAAGACCGTCAACCTCAGCGACGAGGTGTACAACGGCCGCTCGGCCATGTCGGCGGCCGTAGCAGCCCACGAGTGTGGCCACGCCGTGCAGCACGCCACCGCTTACAGCATGCTGAAGTTCCGGTCGGCCATGGTACCGGCCCTGAGCGCGGTGTCACGCTTTATGCCGCTGCTGCTGCTGGCCGGGGTGTTTATGCTGCGCACCACGCCCATTCCGCTGACCATCGGGGTAGCCATGTTCGCCCTGGCCACGCTGTTCAGCTTCATCACCCTGCCGGTAGAGTTTGATGCTTCCAAGCGCGCCTTGGCCTGGATGGAGCAGTGCCAAGTAGTGACGTCGCAGGAGCATGCCATTGCCAAGGATGGGCTGAAATGGGCTGCAATGACTTACGTAGTAGCCGCCGTCAGTTCACTGGCCACGCTGCTGTACTACGGCGGCATGCTGTTCGGCGGCCGCAGCCGCGAATAAGCTACCGCTTGCCGCGGATACCCAAACGCCCGGTCTCGCCGGGCGTTTGTCGTTTGGGGCGCGGCGGGTTTGGACGGCGGAAATCATTTTCCTGCTCCAAATTGTTAGGCATGCAGCGCATAACTTCGCGGCGGCTGCCGGGTATATTACCCGCTGTCGGTTGATAACCACCGGGCAAGTGCCTACTTTCGCGTTATCATTACCAGGCTAACGAACGTTCACCAGCCTTCCAACTTCCATTCCCACATGAACTTTCAGCTCACCGAAGAACAACTCGCCGTACAAGCTGCGGCCCGCGACTTTGCCCAGAACGAACTGTGGGCCGGCGTCATCGAGCGCGACGAGCACCAGAAATTCCCTGCTGAGCAGGTGAAGAAAATGGGTGAGCTGGGCTTCTTGGGCATGATGGTCAGCCCCGAATACGGCGGCGGCGGCATGGACACTGTGTCGTACGTGCTGGCCATGGAGGAAATCAGCAAGGTGGATGCCTCCTGCTCGGTTATCATGTCGGTGAACAACTCACTGGTGTGCTGGGGCTTGGAGAAGTACGGCACCGAGGAGCAGAAGCAGAAGTACCTAACCAAACTGGCCACTGGCGAAATCATCGGCGCATTCTGTCTGTCGGAGCCCGAAGCTGGCTCGGATGCCACCTCGCAGAGCACCACGGCTGAAGACAAAGGCGACCATTACCTGCTCAACGGTACCAAGAACTGGATTACCAACGGTTCCTCGGCTTCGGTATACTTGGTTATTGCCCAAACCAACCCCGAGCTGAAGCACCGCGGCATCAACGCCCTGATCGTGGAGAAGGACACCCCGGGCTTCGTTATCGGCCCGAAGGAAAACAAATTGGGCATCCGTGGCTCCGATACCCACTCCCTGATGTTCACCGACGTGAAGGTGCCCAAGGAGAACCGCATCGGCGAGGACGGCTTCGGCTTCAAGTTCGCCATGCAGGTGTTGGCCGGCGGCCGCATCGGTATTGCGGCGCAGGCTTTGGGTATTGCCTCGGGCGCCTACGAGCTGGCCGTGAAGTACTCGAAGGAGCGTAAAGCCTTTGGGGTGCCGATTTCGCAGCACCAAGCTATCCAGTTCAAACTGGCCGACATGGCCACCAACATCGACGCAGCGCGCCTGCTGTGCCTGCAGGCCGCTCACGATAAGGATGCGCATCAGGACTACGCCAAGTCGGGCGCTATGGCTAAGCTGTTCGCTTCCAAGGTAGCCATGGACACGGCCGTGGAGGCGGTGCAGGTGCACGGCGGCTACGGTTTCGTGAAAGAATTCCACGTAGAGCGTATGATGCGCGACGCCAAAATCACCCAGATTTACGAAGGAACTTCTGAGATTCAGAAAATTGTAATCTCACGGGAAATCCTGAAGTAAAAACGGAATTGCCTTAAAGTCAGAAAGCTTGCACTTAACCCAGCCAATTTTTTGGCTGGGTTTTCGTTTTTGTGAATTTTTATATCTTAATTTGCATTGTCTAGACGGCGGATGTGGGATAGTCCGCTGATAGTGAGCCACCCAACTCAGTACCGGAATATGGAGGATTACAATAAAGTGATAGAATCCCTTGGGGTTCGATACATCAAAGCCAAAAATCTGGTGTTGCAGCAGCCGTTTACGGTGCGCAACTACTACGATGTTGGCAACAACATCATTCTGCTGCACAAGGGCCGGATTTCCTTCGGGGAAGAGGACCAGGTGGTGGAAGAGGGCGACATGCTGTTCATCCCCGGTGGCCGCGCCACCCGCGTGAGCTACGGTGAGAACGGCGGCAAGACGATTACCAACGACGACCTGATCAGCAACAAGGACAAGTTCTTCCACTCCAACGCCGACCTCGACCTGATTTCGGACGCGGAAGAAAGCCATTCCTTTGTCTCGTTCGAAGCTAAGGTGTTCGACTCGGTGAACTTCTTCGCCTCGCTCGACGTGCCGGCTTTTTTGATCAGCGGCAACTCCAAGCTGGCCAACTTGGTCATCAAAGTGGTAGAGGAGAGCCTGCAGGAACTCCCGGGCCGGGAGCGTCTGATTTCGATTTACACGGAGAACATCGTCGTGGAAATCATTCGCTACATTTTGAAGAACAAGATGTTCGTGGAACAGCTGGCCACGAATAGTACTTACTTCAAGGACCCGCGCCTCATCGACCTGTTCAACTACATCAAGGAGAACCTGGGCGGCGACTTGTCGAACAAGGTGCTGTCGGGCGTGGCCAACGTGTCGGAAGACTACGTGGGTCAGTACTTCAAGATGCTGACGGGCATCAACCCGCAGGACTACATCGAATACCAGCGCATGGAACGCGCCGTGTTCCTGCTGCGTACCACCAAGAAGAGCATCCGCGACATCGGCAAGGAAGTAGGCTACAAAGACACGGCGTACTTCTGCCGCCGCTTTAAGATGATGTTCGGCATTCCGGCCGGCAAGATGCGCCGCCGCGAATCGGCTATGAACATCTAACCGCGCCGCACGAACAACGCAAAAGCCCGGGCCAGCAATGGTCCGGGCTTTTGGCTTTATGCCTGAAAGCTGACTGTTAATTCAGGGCTGCGCTGCTGACCGTATTGAAAGCTTGCACTACGCGGGAAACGTCGCCCAGAAACTGCGGATCTTTTTCGATCTGGTTGCCTACTACAATGACGTCGGCGCCGGCGGAGAGGGCCGTTCGGGCTTTCTCGGCCGTATTGATGCCGCCCCCTACGATGACGGGCGCTTCCACGGCCTGCCGCACGGCGCGGATCATGGCCGCCGACACGGGATGCTGCGCGCCGCTGCCCCCATCGAGGTAGATCAGGCGCAAGCCGAGCTGCTCGCCGGCCAGGGCGGTACAGGCGGCAATGGTCGGCTTGTCGTGGGGGAGGGGCGTGGTGCCGCTCATGTAGCTGGCCGTGGTCTGCCGCCCCGAATCGACGAGCATGTAGCCGGTGGGCAGGATTTCGAGCTGGCTGGCGCGCAACAGCGGCGCCGCCACCACGTGCTGACCGATCAGAAAGTCGGGGTTGCGGCCCGAGATAAGCGAAAGCAGCAGAATAGCGTCAGCTTGCGCGTCGATGTGCAGGCTGTTGCTGGGGAACAGCACCACCGGCACCGGGCTGTGAGCCTTGAGCAAACGCAGAAGGGCAGCTTGGTGCTGCGAAGTCACCAGGCTGCCCCCCACGAAAAAGAAATCAACGGGATGCGCTTCGCTCAGCGCCAGGATGCGCCGCGTACCGGCCTCATCGAGGTCGTCGGGGTCGAGCAGCACGGCCAGCGACTTCTGGCCGTGGTGGCGGCGGAGGCACAGGTCATCGTGCAGTGGCGTCGGGCGCATGCGCGTCGTCGTGGTGGATGACAAAGTCGATATCCTTGGTTTCCGGCTCAGGGGCCGAAGCTGCAAGGTCCGAATTTTTGCTTAGATCCATCACCTCGTTGAGCTTGCGCGTGACAAGAGCAATCAGAACGCCTGAAACCTGCCCAATAATCATTTTGCCGGTGTCGGAGGCGGCAAACATCTGCACGGCGTCCCAGACCAGGGAGCTTTGCGGTTCGGGCTGGGGTGCAGCGCGGTACGACGAGCGGTAGTTGCCGCGCGGTGCGGCCGGCATCAGGTTCGCGGGGGCGGCCGGCTCCGCGGAGGAGTCGAAAGCCGGAAACGGGTCGGAGTCGGCTGCGGCCGTGGCGTGATATACTGGCGGCGCCAAGTGGGCGCGCGGGTGCGAATCGGTGCGGCCGGAACCGAACTCGTAATCTTCGGACTGGGCCACCAGGCGGGCTTTGCGCTTGCCTTTCTTGCTCTTGAGCTTACGCGGCGGGTAGGGCGTATCGTCGTCCTCATCCTCGTCGTGGCGGCTGAGCACCTTGCTCACGAGCCAGAAGCCGCCCAACAGGGCCGCCCCAATGGCCACGTACTTGCCTACGCGGGTGGTTTGTTCTTTGAGGTGGTCCACGTCGCCCAGCAGGGCACGTTCGTACTCCAGCTTCTGACGCTCCAGAAACTCCCGTTCGTCGTCGAACAGCGGGTTGTGTAGTTCGCTCATCGCGCTAAAAAGTATGGGGACTATTGGCGCTTGTCCGATTTGTAGATGGTGTCCGTCAGAACCTTATCCGCCAGCGTCTGGTAAAGCTTCTTGCCGACGCCGACCACAAAGATGATAAGCAGCAGCAAATAAAAGCCGGCAACGATACCGAAACCCCAGTAAGGGCTATCGAGCGCGTCGTTCAGGGCCAGGCCAGCGAATATGCTGACGAAGATGAGAAACATCAGGGCCAATAAGCCAAGGGTAGCACCCTGCGCCACGCCAACGAAGATGGTCTTGACTTTTTCCTGCACCTCCAAGCGCACCAGATCGATGCGCGTGTCGATGTAGCCCATCAGATTCTTCATCAACGAGTCGTTGCGGGGCGTTGGATCTTCGGTAGCCATGCAGCGGCGGAAATTGAGTTTGGAAAAGGAGAAAGAAACAGAAGCGCGGTAAACCGCCGAACCCAGGCCCGGGGGAGCGTGTTCAGCAAGCCGAAGGTTTCTACGGAAAAGGACCGCCGGCGTCTGAACTTCGCCGTACTTTTACTCTCACCCCGTCAGCCAACGTGAGCCAAACTCTTTACCAGGTGCTGGGCGTCGCGCCCACGGCCCCGCTGGCCGACATCAAGCAGGCCTACAAACAGCTGGCCCTGCGCTACCACCCCGACCGCCACGGCGGTAGCCGGCTCTACGAGGATCAGTTCAAAGCCGTAGCGGCTGCTTACGAGGTGCTGTCGGACGCCGCGCGCCGGGCCCACTACGACCACCAGCTGCTGCAGGCCCGGCAGCGGGCCGAGGAAGCCCGCCGCGCGCAGGCCTACCGCGCTCAGAACCAGCACGTCTACGGCGTGCCCATGCCACCGCCCGAGCCCTTGCGTACCCGCCGGCCCGCCTCTTCGGCCGAACGGCATTACGTGCGCCACGCGTCGGCCCGCTTTACCCGCCGCGATTGGACGCTGGTGCTAAGCCTGCTGCTGGGGTTGCTGTTGCTGGGCTTGGGGGTGAGGGTAGTGATGGACCGGATAGCGGCGGCCCGCAACTACCAGAATGGGTTGCGGGCCTACGCGCAGCGGCAGTGGGGCACGGCCCACGGGTATTTTAGCGAAACCATTCATTTCAAGCCGCACCACGCCCGCGCGCTGCGGCGCCGGGCTGAAATCGAGCAACTGGTGTACGGCAATTACCGCCGCGCCGCGGCCGATTACACCGCCGCGCTGCGCGAAACCCAGGACCGCCGCGGTACCGCCGAGCTGCTGTACCGTTTGGGGCAATGCCAAGTGGCACAGCAGTGCCATCGTGCTGCCCTCGACCACTTCTCCCACGCGCTGACCCTCGATTCAACATTGAGCGGGGCTTGGCTGGCCCGCGGCGAGGTACGCCTATTTGAGCAGCGTCTGTTTCTGTCCGCCGCTCACGACCTGAGCGCGGGTTTGCGCCAACGGGCCGGGCAAAGCGCCCCGTCGGTGAAGTGGCTGACGTACCGCGGCCTGGCTTATTTCAAAGCCGGCGACTACGGCTCCGCCTTGGCCGACTACCAGCAGGTGTTGCTGCTCCGGCCCCGCAGCGGACAGATTCACTTTCTGTTAGGCCGAGTAGCGCAGAAGCAAGGCCGGCACGGCGCAGCGTGCGAATTTTTTCGCAGGGGAGCAAAGCTGGGGTATTTGCCCGCCGAGGAAGCGCGGCGCGTGGCTTGCGGCAGCGAGCGTACCGGGTGAGCGTAAGCCCCGGGGCAGCCAGTTTCCCGCAGCACCCGAGCAGACAGGCGCAAGCAGCCCCGGAGGCATTGCCAACAGAAAGCTATTTGCCAGTTTCTGGTGAAGCCGGACATAAGCTCATCATGAGCTGGCGGCCGTCGGTGTTGTTCATCATGCCCTCCAGGCAGCCGCCCGCAGGCTTGAGCAAGCAGGTGGCGGAGACTTGTCCGTTCGTAAGCTCGGTTAGGGTAAGCGAATTGTCGGGGTTTACGACCCCCAACAGGTCGTAGGTGACATTGGGCCTTTTGTAATATTGGTAGGTGCCACTAATGCCCCCACCCGAGTCCCGTGTAAGCAGAAAGGTAGCCTCCCAACGGCCCACGCGCCCCGCAAAAACGGCTTCTACCCCCGCCGTCGGAAATAGGTTGGTAACGGTCGTTCGGGTCGGCGACCCGGCATTGCGCGCCAGGGCCCGCTTGCCTTCCCTAACGGAAGAAGCCATGTCGGCTGCCTCGCTCGCCGTGCTAGAAGTCGACCGTAAGCCGCAAGCGGAAAGCAAAGCAACTAGTCCCAGGCCGAATAATGCAGGCTTCATGGAAGAGGTAGTTGGAGTCTGCAATCTAAGGTCTAAACTATTTCGCTGTCACTGGCCTCGAATAAATAGTGCTGCGGGCCGGTCAAAACACAGTTAGCCCCTTTTTATTGACGGTTGATCCGCGTCGGCTGCAGAGCAGCCAGCAATGGCATGTCGTAAACCCAACGCGAGGAAGTAGCGGGTGGCTACATCTTGTCCGCGTGCTGCTTATGCCAGGCCTTGAACTGCTCGATTTCTTTTTGCTGCGCGTCAACCATCTGCTGCGCCATCTGCTTGAGCCGTGCGTCCTGGCCATGGGCTAGTTCGGCCCGGGCCATGTCCACAGCACTTTGGTGGTGCACGGTCATGAGCCGGTTGAAGCTCAGGTCCGGATCGGCGGTAGGTTCGGGCATGTCCTGCATCATGACATCCATCGACGCTTTCATCTTGCTGGCAAAAGGGTCGTTGGGATTCTGCGGCTGGTAATTGGCGGGGGCGTTAGCGAGGCGTGCGGCCACAGCCTCCAAGTCAGTAATTTCCTTTTGCTGATCCGCTTTGATTTTCTGGGCCATCTGGCGCATGATAGCGTCTTGACCATCGCGCAGTTCTATTTCAGCCATCACCACGGCTCCTTGGTGATGAGCCAGCATATGGCGTGCAAAGTCGAGGTCGGAATTACCCTGCATCGGTAGGGCGTGCATCTTTTGCATCATTTCGTTCATAGCAGCGAGTTGCGGCGAATCATTGCCCGCTAGGGCAGTCCCGCCGTGACCCATGGCTGAATGGTCCATGCCGGCCGTATCGCCCGGGCCAAGTGGGGCAGTGGAGGGAGCTTCGGCGTTGGCGGCGCCCGAATTAGTTGACTGGTCGCCGCTGCAGCCGCTGAGCAGCAGAGAAGCCGCGTACAGAGCAGTGAACAAGGATGTGAAATGGTACATGGGACTGATGCAGGTAGAGAAAAGCACAGAGACGGACTTCGGTTGGCCCTTTATGTCGATAAAGAGGGCACACAGGTGCATACGAAAGTCTAGCCACCGGTAGGTGCAGAAAGTATCCTGCAGCGTCATAGCTTGGGACTTCCGTCCGGTTGCTTCATCGCTCGGCTTCAGGTCCCAGGGCAACACTTACTTCAAGACACGCGTGAGGTGGTCCTCGGCCCCTTGCGCAGTGTAAATGAGCAGGTAATGCTGGAAGTAAGGCGGCCGGCAAAAAAGGCCGGCTAATAAAAAAGGCCGGCTAATCAAGTATACGCTACCAGATTAAGTAGCCTTGAAACGGGTTTTTGAACAGCATTGCGCCAGGACCCGGAAGCAACAAGATCAGGAAAGTCTGAAAGACGAACTCCGTATCAGTTCCGGCCCGTAGGGTGCCTTGGGGATGGCCGACCTTAGACATTGACCGGGTGATGAACGCCCACCAACCGCGTTAGCCGCGGCTTGCGCGCCTTACAAGGCACCCGTTGCCAACCGTTGTTCGTCAGGACTAAGCGCTAGGATAACGCCGCGGTGCGAGTGTTGCCACTTGGTAGCTGAGCGAGTTGGTAATCAACAAGCTAGTGGTTTTGCTTGTTGATTAGCCGGCTAAAGCTTTCAGCATTTCGATCAAGGGCGTCTGCTCCACCCAAAGGCTAGTAAAAGCAAAACCCCTCTTTGCGCGATGCAAAGAGGGGTTTTTGTGGTGATGGACGGAATCGAACCGCCGACACAAGGATTTTCAGTCCTTTGCTCTACCAGCTGAGCTACATCACCAAGTAGCCTTGGTGGCTGAATGGAGCGCAAAACTACACACTAGGATTCACAAAGCAAGAATTCGAACAAAAAAAATCTTGCTGCGAAAACGGAATACTTTTGTGTGCGTAGCAAAAGTATTCGGCATGCCTACTATCTTGCCGGCCCACCATTCCCCTCCGACCGTGGTACAACAAATTATCTTTCTGCTCGTCGCAGCCCTGGGCATTGGGCTGTTCGCGTGGCAGGTGCGAAAGATTCGCGCCAACATTCTCAAGGGCAAGGACCGCGTGATGGGCGGGCCCGTCAGTGAGCGGATCAACAAAACGCTGCTCGTGGCTTTCGGCCAGCAGAAGATGTTCAAGCGCATCACGCCGGCCTTGCTTCACCTCGTCGTGTACGTGGGCTTCTTGGTCATCAACATCGAGGTAGTCGAAATCATGATCGACGGCATCTTCGGCACCCACCGGGCCCTGAGCTTTCTGGGGCCGCTGTACGACGTGCTGATGGCTACCAACGAAATCCTCGGGGCGCTGGTCATAGTGGCCGTTATTGCTTTCTGGTGGCGCCGCAACCGCGCCCAACCGGTGCGCCGCCTGACCGGCGTGGAAATGCGCGCCTGGCCCCGCCTCGATGCCAACGTGATTCTCTACGTGGAAATCATTCTGATGGCGGCCTTGTTCACCATGAACACCGCCGATCTGAAGTTGCATCAACTGGAGGGCGTCGATCTGCCCGGCTCGTTCCCCATCAGCTCGTTGCTGGTGGGCCTGTTTCCGGATAGCGTAGCGGCCTTGCACGTGCTGGAGCGCGTGGGCTGGTGGCTGCATATCCTGGGCATTCTGGCCTTCCTAAACTACCTGCCCTCCTCGAAGCACTTCCACATCATCATGGCCTTCCCGAACGTGTACTACACGCGTTTGGTCCCCCAGGGCCAGTTCTCCAACGTGGACAGCATCACCCATGAAGTGAAAGCCATGATGGACCCGAGCTACCAGGTGCCCGCCCCGCCCGTCGATGCCGAGGGGCAGCCGGTGGTGCAGCGCTTCGGAGCCAAGGACGCCGACGACCTGTCGTGGCTGAACCTGCTCAACGCCTATTCCTGCACCGAGTGCGGCCGTTGCACCTCGGTATGCCCGGCCAACATTACCGGCAAGCTACTCTCCCCGCGCAAGATCATCATGGACACGCGCGACCGGATTGAGGAGAAATACAACTCGCCGCTGATTTTCGAGCCGAACAAGTACCAGGGCGAGGAGCGCGTGCACGTGGACGAAGAAGGCGCCCTGGTGCGCGGCAAGGTGACGCCCGAAGAGCTGTGGGCCTGCACCACCTGCAACGCCTGCGTGGAAGCCTGCCCGGTAAACATCAACCCGCTCGACAGCATCATCGAGATGCGCCGCTACCTGGTGCTGGAGGAGTCGGCTGCGCCGAACTCGCTCAACGTGATGTTCTCGAACATCGAAAACAACGGCGCGCCCTGGGCCTTCTCGCCCTCCGACCGTTTCAACTGGGCCGACGAGTTGTACGTGGCCGAGAAAGCATAAATGAGTTGTCAGTGGCGGGTTGTCCGTTGTCAGTGAATAGGCAATAACAACCGGTGCTGACGACCCTCCTGACAACTAATAACTGACAACTGTCAACTAGATACAATGGCTGAGCAAGTAGCCAAGCGACAAGTAAACGTCCCGTTGATGGCCGACCTCGCGGCCCGGGGCGAAACGCCCGAGGTGCTGTTCTGGGTGGGCTGCGCCGGCGCCTTCGATGACCGGTACAAGCGCGTGACCCGCGCCTTCGTGCGCATTCTGGAGCACGTGGGGGTGAAGTACGCCGTGCTGGGCATGGAAGAAACCTGCACCGGCGACCCGGCCAAGCGGGCCGGCAACGAGTTCCTGTTTCAGATGCAGGCCATGCAGAACATCACCGCCTTCGACGGCTACGGCATCAAGAAGATCGTGACGGCCTGCCCGCACTGTTTCAACACCATCAAGAACGAGTATCCCGCGCTGGGCGGCAACTACGAGGTGATTCACCACAGCACCTTCCTGCAGCAGCTCATCAACGAAGGCCGCGTGAAGGTGCAGGGCGGCGAATCGTTCAAGGGCCGCCGCATCACCTTCCACGACTCCTGCTACCTGGGCCGCGCCAACGACATCTACGAAGCCCCGCGCGAGGTGCTGGCCGCCCTCGATGCCGACCTGGTGGAAATGAAGCGCAGCAAAGCCAACGGCCTGTGCTGCGGCGCCGGCGGCGCGCAGATGTGGAAGGAGCCGGAGCCCGGCAAAAAGGACATCAACGTGGAGCGTACCGAGGAGGCCCTGGCTACCCTCGACGGTAATGCAGCGGCTCTAGACGCGCTGTACGGCGTGGAAAGCGGCAACGCCGGCGCCACGCCCGCCCCGCGCAACACCGACAACAGCATCATCGCCGTGGGCTGCCCCTTCTGCATGACCATGATGAGCGACGGGGTGAAAAACAAGGAGCGGGAAAGCTCCGTGCAGGTGTTCGACCTGGCCGAGCTGGTGGCTTCGGCCGAAGGCCTCAATGCCTAGGCTTTTGGAGTAGCGGAAGCTGCTTAATTTCAGGCCCGCGCCGCCGGAACTTTCGTCCGGGGCGCGGGCCTTTTCCTTGTACCGACGGCCGCCCGAAACTTAGGTATGGTTAACGGTCGTCAGTTTTTCCTTCGCTTTTATGTTCGTCGCTTTTCACGAACTCCCCGCTACGGCGCGTGTCTGGATCTACCAGGCCAGCCGCCCGCTCACCGATGCCGAGCTGACGGCCGTGCAGCCCGCCCTGCAGCAGTTTTCCGAAGCCTGGACCAGTCACGGCCGCACCCTGCGCGCTTCGGCCGAGGTTCGGCACCGGCAGTTTCTCGTCATTGGCTTGGATGAAGCCGTGGCCGATGCCAGTGGCTGCTCCATCGACGCTTCCGTGCGCTTCGTGCGCGAGCTGGAAGAGCGGCTTGGCTTGCAACTGCTGGCCAAGGAAGACATGGCTTTCCTAAGCCCCGAAGGGGAGGTGCTGCTGGTGCCGCGCCGGGAGTTGAAGCAAGCCGTGCTAACCGGAGTGCTGCGTCCCGATTCGCCTTACTTCGACAACACCGTGGCCCAGCGGGCGGAACTGGAGCGCAACTGGCCGGCGCCAGCCGCAACGACGTGGCTGGCTCGTTATTTCACTGGCAGCTAGGAAAAAATCCGAAGCAACGGCGGAATACTATGTAAACTTAGTATTATTGCTAGCCCCAATTTGGGCGCAATTGGTCTACCCGGACCGCCCCACACCCACCACCCCACCTTCTCTCTTTCTACCACCTTATGAAGAACCTCATCGTTGCTTGCGCAGCGGCTGGCTCGGTAGCCGTGCTCGGCGGCTGCGCCGCGTCGGGCGGCCTGAGCAAGGCCGACAAACGCTTTGCGCGTGGCGAATACGAAACCGCCATTGAGCTGTACAAAGCCGATGTGGCCAAGGGCAAGGATATTGCTACGGCCAACTACAAAATCGGCGAGGCGTACCGCGTCTCGAACCGCATCGAGCTGGCGGAGCAGTACTACAAGGCTGCCCTAGACGGTGGGGTGAAAAACGCCGATGCTCCCTTCTACTACGCTCTGGCCCTGAAGGCGAACGGGAAGTACGAGGAGGCGGCCACGCAGTTTCAGCAGTACGCAACCAGCGGCACCAACCGCGCCCTGGTAGCCCGAGCCGAGCGCGAAGCCCAGAATGCCCAGGCCGCAACCACCCTGCTGGCCTCGCGCAACAACAACGAGGTGATGCCGCTGGACCAGATCAACTCGGCTTCCTCCGACTTCAGCGCCACCATCAAACCCGACACCAAAGAGCTGATTTTTGCCTCGGGCCGCGACGGAAAAACCTACCGCGGCAACGGTGAAGGGTTCAACGACCTGTACGCCATCAAGTTTGATGACCTGAGCAAGATGACCGGCGGCACGGTGGTGTCGTACGAGTCGGTCGCCATCGGTGGCGGCGGGCCAGCGGCCCCGGCTGCGGGTGCTACGGGCACTACGCCGGCGCCGGCCGCTGCCCCGGCCAAGGACGCCGGTAAGCCCATCTTCAACAAGCCTGGCACCCACGAGGCCTCGGCCACCTTCTCGCCCGATGGCAAGATGATGGTTTTCGCCCGCTCGAACGACGGCTCGAAGAAAGGCTTCCTGAGCGTGGACCTGTACGCCTCGTACTTCCGCGGCGGCACTTGGACGGAGCCCGAGCTGATTCGCGGCATCAACAACAGCAAGGCCGACGACTTCGCGCCGGTGCTCTCGCCCGACGGGCAGACGCTGTACTTCGCCTCGTCGCGCCCCGGCGGGCAGGGCGGCAACGACATCTACAAGTCGACGCTGGGCGCCAACAACCGCTTCTCGACGCCGGAGAACCTGGGCGACCAGATCAACACCCCCGGCAACGACAACTTCCCGGCCTTGGCGCCGGACGGCACGCTGTACTTCTCCTCCGATGGACACCCCGGTCTGGGCAAGCTCGACCTGTTTCGCGTGGAGAAAGGCAAAGTGGTGAACCTGGGCACCCCAATCAACAGCACCGGCGACGACTTTGCGCCGTTCCTGACGGGCAACGACGTGGGCGTGTTCTCCTCGAACCGCGCCGGTGGCAAAGGCTCCGACGACCTGTACATGTTCCGCAAGAAGCCGCTCAAGCTGGTGACCTTCTACGCCGAGGGCAAAGTGCTCGGCAAGGACGCCAAAACGGGCGCTACGGAGCCGTTGGCCAACGAAACCGTAACCATTATCGGTGCCAACGGCCAGAAGCAGGACGTACAGGCCGGGGCCGATGGCTCGTTCAAAGTGAAGCTGGACACCTCCGCCACGTATTCCTTTGTAGCCGACCGTGGGGGCTACTTCACGGCTCGCCAGAACGTGAGCACCGTGGGCAAGGCTCCGGCGCAGGATCAGCTGCCGAACGAGATGAACGACATCACCATCCCGGTGACGCTCACGCTCGACAAGATCGTGAAGAACAAGGCCATCGTGGTGGAGAACATCTTCTACGACTACAACAAGTGGGACATTCGTCCGGACGCGGCTACGGAGCTGGATAAGCTGGTGCAGACCCTGGTGGACAACCCAGAAATCAGCATCGAACTCAGCTCGCACACCGACGCCCGCGGTAAGGATGCCTTCAACCAGACGCTCTCGCAGAAGCGCGCGCAGTCGGCCGTTGACTACATCATTTCGAAGGGCATTCCGCAGTCGCGCATCACGGCGAAAGGCTACGGCGAAACTGCCCCGGTAATCAAGACCGCCAAGACCGAAGAGGAGCACCAGAAGAACCGTCGCACGGAGTTCAAGGTGACCAAGATCAACGCTACGCCTTCGACGACGAACTAAGCACGAGCCGAAGAGTGAAAAAGCCTCCGCATCATTGATGCGGAGGCTTTTTTTATGCACAACGCCTGGCTGCTTCGACGCCGGGTTGGACACTTGGCGGCTGGTCGCGAAGTCGGGCGGTTTGGCACAGAAGTTGGCTTACGCGGCAGCAGCAGGCTCCACGCCGGAACCTTGCTTCTGCTCTCTTACAGCTATGAAAAACATGCTACTTCTAGGCCTGAGCCTGCTGCTGACGGTGCAGGTGGCCCTGGCCATTCCGGCGGGCATGGCGGTGCGCTCCGAGCGTGGCCTGCCTTTCCGCCTGCGCCTCGACGGCTACCGCATCGGAGGGCGCGGCGGCATGACGGAAGTCCGCTTCAACCGGTTGGCCCCAGGGCAGCACTGGGCCGAGTTTCAGGTGCCGGCCAACGGCGGCGTATTGAGCTACCGCACCCGCGTGCCGCTGATTCCGGGTCGCGAAACCCGGTTCGTGCTCGTGACGCGCCGCGGCTACCCGCCGGTGCTGCAGCGCGTATCGGAGGTGCCGCTGCCCGGCTGGGCCGGCGGCCGCGGCCCCGGCCGCCCCGACGACTACGGCTACCAAAGTCAGCCGATACCTTTCAACGGACCCAGCAGCTGGCCGGTGCCGGGCACCCGCGACGACTGGTACGACGACGACCGGGAGCCGTACACCCAGGGCGGGCCGGGCCAGTACAATACGCCCCAGCCGCCCACCGGTAACCACGGCAACGCAGAGGCGGGCTACCCGCCGCAGGGCAGCTACGGCAACGGGGGCTCCAACAACGGCGGCAACTATTACCGTCACCTGATGAACGCCCAGGAAACCGACCAGCTGCTGCAGGCCGTGCGCGGCCGTTCTTTCGATGACCAAAAGGTGTTGCTGGCCAAGCAGGCCCTGGCCGAAAGCGACATCCGCAGCGAGGACCTGCGGCGCCTGCTCGGCGGCATCGACTTCGACCGCGGGCGGCTGGAGCTGGCCAAGTTTGCCTACGCCCACGTGGCCGACCGCCAAAACTTCTACCGGGTATACGAGGTGTTTACCTTCGACGCGAGCGTGCGGGAAATGCAGCAATTTATCGAGCAAAGCCGCGGCGCCTAGCGCGGCTACTCATGGCACACAAAAAGGCCCCGGCGCGGCGCGTCGGGGCCTTTTCGGTTCGTAGCGGCAGGGGCGCTTAGCGCAGGCGGTCCATGGAGCGCACCAGCCTTTCGTCGCGGCGGATGAAGCGGTTGGCCAGCAGGTTGAGCAGCAGGGCCAGCGTCGGCAGGTAGAAGCCGGCTTCGAAGTCGCCGTGCATTTTCACGTTGAGCATCTGCTCGCCTACGGAGGAATAATAGAAGCTGGCACCAATGGTAGCCGAAATGAGCAGCATGTTCACCGAGCCGAGGATGAGCTGCGTCATGCGCTTTTTGTACTGGAAGATTTCGGCCAGCGCCACCAGCGCGGAAGCCGCCGCCAGCACGGCAATGGCGTAAGTAGCCACCGGGGCCTGCGCTGGGTTCGACGACGAGAGTTGCGTAGCCGTCATCGTCAGGCTCTGGTTACTGATCGGGTCGGTCTTCGTCCAGATAGGCAAAAACAGCACGCAGGCCATGCTGATGGCTAGCAGAAGCAGAAAAACGCTTTGAATTCTTTGTATCATCTTTGTTGTTATGAGCGAATGGCTGGCCTGTTACGGCCGGCAAAAGTAGCCAAAAGACTCCGCTAACCCGCATTTACCCAATGCCTGAAGCATACATCGTCGACGCGGTGCGTACACCCGTCGGCAAGTTCGGCGGCGCCCTCAGCGCCGTGCGCCCCGACGACTTGGCCGCCGTCGTGCTGCGCGAATTGCTGCGCCGCAACCCGAGCGTGGACCCGCAATTGATCGAAGACGTTATCATCGGGGCCGCCAACCAGGCCGGCGAAGACAACCGCAACGTGGCCCGCATGGCGGCGCTGCTGGCCGGCCTACCGCTGTCGGTGGCCGGCGTGACCGTCAACCGCCTCTGCGCCTCGGGCCTGCAAAGCATCATCGATTCCACGCGCGCCGTGCGGGCGGGGGAAGGCGAAGTGTTTCTGGCCGGTGGGGCCGAAAGCATGACCCGCGCCCCGTTCGTCATGGCCAAGTCGGAAACGGCCTTCGGGCGCGACTTCACCGCCCACGACACGACCCTGGGCTGGCGCTTCGTCAACCCGAAGCTGGCCAAGCTGCACCACCCGTACAGCATGGGCGAAACAGCCGAAAACGTAGCCAAGAAGTACGGCATCAGCCGTGAGGAGCAGGATCAGTGGTCGTTTGATTCGCAGCGCAAGTACCAGCGCGCCTTCGAGCGGGGCCGCTTCCGCCGCGAAATCGTGCCCGTGTTCGTGGCACAACCGAAGACGGAGGCCGTCATGTTCGACACCGACGAGCACCCGCGCGCCACGGCCCTGGAGAAGCTCGCGCTGCTCAAGCCGGCCTTTATCCCGAACGGAACCGTGACGGCCGGCAATTCGGCGGGCATCAACGACGGCGCCGCCGCCACCATGGTGGTGAACGAGGAAATGCTGAAGCGCTTCAACCTCAGGCCGCTGGCCCGCGTGGTGGCCTCGGCCGTGGCCGGCGTGGAACCAGCGCTGATGGGCCTCGGCCCGATACCGGCGACGCGTAAAGTCCTGCAGCGGGCCGGCCTGACCATCCACGACATCGACTTGATTGAGCTGAACGAGGCCTTCGCGGCCCAGGTGCTGGCCTGCGTGCGCGATTTGGAGCTCGACCCGGCCCGCATCAACGTCAACGGCGGCTCCATTGCCATCGGCCACCCGCTGGGCGCTTCCGGGGCCCGCATCACGGCCACGCTGCTCCACGAGATGCAGCGCCGCGAGGGCGTACGGTACGGCCTGGCCACGATGTGCGTGGGAGTGGGGCAGGGGGCCGCGGTGATCTACGAAAAGATCTGATGCCCGCCGCGCCGGCTCCCGACCCGCGGCGGCCCGTGCTGCCTCTGCCGGAGGAGGCCGCGCGCCTGCGGCCCTTCGCGCCAGCCGATGCGCCGGCGCTGGCCCGCCACGCCAACGACCGGGGCATCTGGCGGAACCTGCGCGACCGGTTTCCGCACCCGTATGCCCTGGCCGATGCCGAGTGGTACGTGCGCTTCGTGCACGCGGAAGGCGGCCAGGACCTGCACCTCTGCCTCGAAGTAGACGGCGAAGCCGCCGGCAGCATCAGCGTGCTGTTCCAGCACGACATTAATCGCCGCGAGGCCGAAATCGGCTATTGGCTGGGCCGGGCCTACTGGGGCCGCGGCCTCGCGACGGCGGCGGTGCAGGCACTGGCAGCGCACACCTTCGCGCATTTCGACGTGTGCCGACTCTACGCGACAATCTTCGAGTACAACACGGCCTCGGCGCGGGTGCTGGAAAAGGCTGGTTTTGCCTGCGAGGGCCGGCTACGCCGCAGCATCACCAAGGATGGGCAGACCGTGGACGGCCTGCTGTACGCGTTGATTAAGGAAGAATGAGGAGTGAAGAAGGAAGACTTGCCTCACTCTTCTGCTGCCTGAATAGAACGGGCTGCAAAACGCCCATTCCTCCTTTCTCATTCTTGCTTCTTCACTCCTAATGCGCTACTTCCTCGAACTCGCCTACGACGGCACGGCCTACTGCGGCTGGCAGATGCAGCCCAGCGCGCCAAGCGTGCAGCAGGAGCTGGACCGCCGCCTCACGCAGATTCTGCGGCAGCCGGTGTATTGCCTCGGCAGCGGCCGCACCGATTCGGGCGTGCACGCCACCCACCAGGTGGCGCATTTCGATGCGGAACTGCCCGCCGGCCTGAGTCTGGAGCAGCTGCTGTACCGCCTCAACCGCGCCCTGCCGCCCGACATCGGCGCCTACGCCCTCACCCCGGTGCAGCCCGATGCGCACGCGCGTTTCGGAGCGGTGGCGCGCTCCTACGAGTACCACGTGACGCTGCGCCGCGACCCGTTTCGGCGCGACCAGGCCCTGTGGCTCGACAAAGTCCCCGACGTGCAGGCCATGAACGAGGCGGCGCAGGACCTGGTTGGCCAACGCGACTTCACGGCGTTTTCCAAGGTGAAAGGGGCCGAAACGCACTACGTATGCTGGGTACACGAAGCCGGCTGGCACCCCACGCCGCACGGGCTTGTGTTCCGCATCCGGGCCAACCGCTTCGTGCGCGGCATGGTGCGGCTGGTGGTAGGCACGTTGCTCGACGTAGGCCGCGGCAAGCTCACGCCCGCCGCGTTTGCCGAGGTGCTGCACCGGCAGCAGCGCATTGCGGCCAGCGGCGCGGCGGCGGCGCACGGCCTGTTTCTGAGCCGCGTGGAGTATCCGCCGGAAATCCTGCTGCCGGGCCAGGAGCCGGTCGCCAAGCCGTTTTTCGTGACGGATGCCGAGCTGCAGCCGTTTTACTGGAAGCAGCCGGAGCAGGGGAAGTAGAACGTCAGGCTGAGGCGCCGCCGAACCGGAGGCCGGCGCAGTTAAAATTCTTTTTTACTCGGCCGCTTCAACTGACAAGCGCAGTCATCGGCGCCTTTGCACCGCGGCGTCCGCAGCCCCATCACAGTACCCTTAGGCAGGGCTTGAGCAAGGTCTATTGCGGCGCTCCGGACGACGTTCTTATGGATGCTTGCCCGTCGCCCACGGGTCTGCTTGTAACTTGCCGGGCGTTCGGACGGTTTAGCCCCCGTACGTCTTCTCTCCCGACCTAATCCGCTGCCCGTGGAATCTGCTGCACCTGCCGCCACCTCCGCCAAAGCCGGCAACATCTTCGACTGGCAGGTGCTGCGGCGCCTGATGGTCTATATCCGGCCCTACCGCGGCGTGTTTGCGCTGCTCATCGTGCTGACGGTGGCCACGGCCATCCTTGGCACGGTGCGCCCCTTTCTGATTCAGCGCATGGTAGACGTGCAGATCAGCAACGGCGACTGGCCGGGGCTGAACCGCATGTTTGCCCTGCTGCTGGGCCTGCTGGTGGCCCACACCGGCGTGAGCTACCTGCAGACGTACTACGGCGGCTGGCTGGGCCAGTACATCGTGCGCGACATCCGCGTGGACCTCTACCAGCACATCCTGAACCTGCGGCTGCAGTTCTTCGACCGCACGCCCATCGGGGTGCTCGTCACGCGCAACATCTCCGACGTGGAAACCCTCTCGGATGTGTTCAGCGAAGGACTGGCGGCCATGATCGGCGACATCCTGCAGCTGGTGTTCATCATGGCCTTTATGTTCTACATCGACTGGCGGCTGACCCTGGTGAGCCTGTCGGTGATTCCGCCGCTGCTCTTCAGCACCTACGTGTTTAAGGAGAAGGTCAAGAAGTCGTTTCAGGAGGTGCGCACGGCCGTGGCCAACCTGAACGCCTTCGTGCAGGAACACCTGACGGGCATGGGCATCGTGCAGATTTTCAACAACGAGGAGCGGGAGTTCCGCAAGTTCGAGAAGCTCAACCAGGAGCACACGCGCGCCAACATCCGCTCGGTGCTCTACTATTCGGTGTACTTCCCGGTGGCCGAGGTGCTGGGCGCCATCGGCGTGGGGCTGCTGGTGTGGTACGCCGCTCAGGGCCAGATCGAGGGCACGATATCCAAGGGCGCGCTCATCGCCTTCATCATGTACAACTCGCTGTTTTTCCGGCCCATCCGGCAGATTGCGGACCGCTTCAACACCCTGCAGCTGGGCCTGGTGAGCACCGAGCGCCTGCTGAAGTTGCTCGACAGCAAGGAGTTCATCCCCGACGAGGGCACGCGCCGCCCCGCCACCCTGCGCGGCGAGGTGCAGTTTCGCCACGTGTGGTTTGCTTACAACCGCAAGGAAGGCGAAGCCAACCGTCAGGAAGGCGCAGCCAACGAGCCGGATTGGGTGCTGCGCGACATCAACTTCGAAGCCAAGCCCGGGCAGACCATTGCCTTCGTGGGCGCTACCGGCGCGGGCAAGACCAGCATCATCAACCTGCTCTCGCGCTTCTACGACATTCAGCAGGGCGAAATCTGCGTCGACGGCCACAACCTGCGCGAGTACGACCTGAAGGCGCTGCGCCGCCACATCGGGGTGGTGCTGCAGGACGTGTTCCTCTTCAACGGCACGATTCAGGATAACATCACGCTGGGCAACGAGGACATCACCGAGGAGCAGATCTGGAACGCGGCCCGGCTCGTGGGTGCCGACCGGTTTATCGAGCGGCTGCCCGGCGGGCTGCAGTACAAGGTCATGGAGCGCGGCTCCACGCTTTCGGTGGGGCAGCGCCAGCTCATCAGCTTCGTGCGCGCCCTGGTGTACGACCCGCGCATCATCATCCTGGACGAGGCCACGTCGTCGGTCGATTCCGAGACCGAGGAAATGATTCAGGACGCCATCGAAAAGCTCATGCTGGGCCGTACGTCCCTGGTCATTGCCCACCGCCTGAGCACCATCCAGAAGGCAGACCGCATCATCGTGCTTGACCGCGGCGAAATCAAGGAAAGCGGGCAGCACGACGAACTGCTGCGCCTTGGCGGCTACTACGCCCAACTCTACCAGATGCAGTATGTAACCGAGTAGATAAACCCGTGAGGTGGCGAAGGGTGAGTGGCGTGCTGCTTGCGCTAGATGCGCGGCGCTGGCCTCCCAAACACCACCTCCCCCGTTCACCACCTCACTAGTTCACCGTTCATGGCTCGTTGGTTTTTCATTATTGGGGGCGTGCTGCTGCTGGGTTTTGCCGGCGTGTATGCCTGGCTCGGGGGCTTCAGCCAGCCCAAAGTCGAGCTGGTCAGGACCGAACAGCCAATTTTCCTGGCCGGCCGCTACTACAAGGGCATCCCCGATAAGCAATTCGGCAAGCTCTTCGCCGAAGCCAATGAGCTGTACCGCAAGGGCACGCTGAAGGGCGTTCTGGGCAACATCTATTACAACGATGCCCAGGCCGAAGGCGAAGAAATCGAGGCGTTTATCGGGCTGGTGGTGCCCGATACCACCACGCAACGGCTGCCGGTGGGCTACCGCTACCGCACCTTTGCCGCCGGGCAGAAAGTGCTGCGCGCGCGCGTCGAAGCCAACTTTATGCTGGCGCCGGGGCGGCTCTATCCCGCCCTGAAGGACGAAGCCAAAGCCAAGAAGATCAAGCTGCGCAACGTGTTCGTGGAACAGTTTCCCGAGAATGCCCCCGCCGAAATGCTCGTAACGGTACAGTAGGCCCCCTTAGCAGCCAGGCCGGCCCCGCGTAGGGCCGGCCTGGCTGTTGATGGACGGCAGCGGGTAATTACTTCCGGCCCAGGTAAAACGACACGCCCAGGCGCAAATCCTGGAAGCTTACGCCGGCGTCGAAATTTTTGGCCGTGCTGATGTAGTCCGAGCCCTTGTTGTTCGTTTTGGTCTGCTGGTACAGCAGCCCCCGTAGGCTCAGCTCCAGGCCGATGCTGGGCGTGGGAAAGAACACGAGGCCCGGGGCCAGCCCGCCGTAGAAGCCTTTGGCTTCCGCCTCGATGCTACCGGTCGACTGGTTATTGGGTTGCTCAGTTTCGGCCTGAACGTAGCCGGCGCCCAGCTCCCCGTAGAAGGCGGCCTGCTCGCCCACGAACTTGTAGTAGCGCGCTGCCGGTCCCACCGTCCAGCTGGCTTCGCGCGCCACATTGTCGCGGATTTTACGGTAGGTCATCGTGCCACTGTTCACCGACACGGCGTACAGCGGCGTGACGGTGCGCGTCTGCTGAAAGCCGCCCCGCAGCCCCAGCATCAGGTTGTCGGCCACAAAGTAGCCCAGTACCGGCGCCACCGACACGCTCATGTTCTTGCGCACCAGTTCCTGGGACGTGCTGCTCGACGTAATAGGAGCTTCCTGGGTGGATTGGGAGTAGCCGGCATGGCCGCCGAGCAAAAGCGTACCCGCCCCGATCTGGGCCTGGGCAGCGGTAGCAACCCCCAAAAGGGCCGTCGCAAAAAGATATTTCATGATAGCTCCGCTGAGCAATTGGTGAATAAGATGCGGCAAACTTATGATGGGGCTACGCCATAATGCTCCGCGGGCCCAAAAAAGCCCGCCGCCGAAGTACGGCGGCGGGCCTGGCAAAGCCGCGTTTCGGGCATCTACCGCCAGCGGTCCGGCATCGTCACGCCCACGCTGAACACCCAGGCCGATAGGTCGCGCTGGGTGCCGAAGCCGGTGGCGCCGGCCCACTGCTGGTAGTAGGCCTTGGTGGTCAGCCACGAATCCGGGCTTAGCTTGAAGGTAGCCGAAGCCCCGGCCAGCCCCACCAGCCCCACGCTGGTCGCCATGACTTTGGCGTGGGTGCTAGGCTCGCAGCCGCAGCTCTGCGGCTGGCTGTCGTCGGCTATCTGCTGGCTGCGGTCGGCGAGGGTGGCTGCGCCGAGGCCCGCGCCGGCTATGACGGCCGTGCGCAGCCGCGGGTTGTCAATCAGGAAAATGTTGGTGCGGGCCGCGATGCTGTAGAGGCCGAGCATGGGCTTGGCGGTTTCGGCCACGCCCAGGCTGGAGCGGATGCGGGTGGGAATGGCGATGGTGCCGGCCAGCTCGGCCTGCAGCTGCGGCGCCAGGCGGTAAGTACCGGCCAGTTCCAGGCCGCCAAACACGGCGTGCGGGTTGGCAAAGGCCGAAGCGCCCAGGAACGCACCCCAGCGGGTCGCCTCGAACTGCCGCGCCACGGTATCGCCCCAGGAGTAATGCCGGTAGTAGCTCACGCCCACAAATGAGGTGGTAGTCCGGCGGGGCAGGCACAGGGCGCGTGAGGGCTTGACGGCAGTGCGCACCGAAGAGGAACCGCTTCCCACGCGCGGTAAGTCAGACCGACGCTGGGCCTGGGCCGATTGATGGCTCCACAGCATGCCGGCCAGGAGCAACGCGAGTAGTTTTCTGGACATAATGGTACGGATTGAGGGGTGAGATGCAAGCCGGCTGGGGCCGCTGCCGGGCCGGTGAAATATAGTGCATGGCCACTTTTGTTTCGTTGCATTCGAGTAGCTGAAAAGTTGCCAGTCAGCTGTAAGCCAGGCGCATTGAAGCTGCCACTTGCATGCCTGATGCTTGGCCACGCGCCGTTTTAGCCAGCGGCCGGCGCGTCAGCCAGAACCTTTACCAGCCCCAACCAGGCCATCAAAAAAGCCGGCGCCCGTAATAGGCGCCGGCTTTTACTTATTCTGCGAGTGGGGCTACTCCACCAGCACGCGGCGCACGGCCGGAGCCTGGTCGGCTACCTGCACCGTGAGCAGGTAGGTGCCCGGTGCAAGCCCGGTAGTGGAGAGGTCCGCATTGCTGCCGGCAAACCGGCGCTGCGCCACTTGCTGGCCCAGCACATTGTACAGGGTGATGGTAGCCGCCGCGGCCGGCGCCGGCAGGGCTACCCGGAAAGCAGCGCCTCCGCCAGCCGGGTTCGGCCATACCGTGAAGGCGTTGGCATTGGTCTGCTTAGCCGCCAGGGGGGCGCAGGTAGCCAGCAGACCAAAGGAGCCGGCTTCCTCGTCCCAGCCCGATACGAACACGTAGTACGTCTCCCCGATAACCGAGGTGAAGCTGACGGTCGAGGCGATGCCGCAGCTGCTGTCATCGTTGCCGTCGAGGCAGGTGAAGCTGCCGCAGCTGCCGCGGTACACGAACAGTTTGGTGTCGAAATCGGTGGCCGCGTCGCAGGTGCTGATGGTGATGCTGCCACCCGTACCCGTGAGGGTGTAGAACACGCCTCCTTGGTCAATGGAGGTACCGCTGCAGTCGGCGGTAGGGTCGGCGGTGGCCGTGGCGCCGTTGGTGGTGCCCTGCACGCGCACGCCGCAGGTCAGGGGGAGGGCGTTGGCGCAGAGGTCGTTGGCCGGAGCCGGGAACAGGGTGCGGAAGTTCAGCTGGGCCACCAGCGACGTTGCCCCGCCGGCGCAGTTGCCCACCACGCGCACCGTGTATTGCGTGGCCGGCTGTAGCCCCGTCAGGGTTACCGGCCCGCCGGCCACGGTCTGGGTGGTCGTAGCCGGCACCGTCGTGACGGTGTAGCTGGTGTTGCTGGCCGTGCCCACGAAGGTGAGCGTGGCCGAGTTGAGGGTGCGGTTGCTGATGGCTAGCTCCGAGGGCGCGTTGCACAGCGGCGGCGCGGTGGTGGTGAAGGTCGCCGTAGCAGCGGCCGAGGTGCTGCCTCCCCCGCAATCGGCCACCACCTGCACGGTGTAGGTGGTACCGGGCTGCAGCCCGCTGAGCGTGACGGGGCCGGCCGTAACCGTTTGGGTAGTGGTAGCGGGCGTAGTTGTCACCACGTACTGCGTGGCCGCGCCCGGCGTAAAGCTCAGGCTGGCCACGGTGTTGCTGATGGCGCTGATGCTCAGGATGGTGGGCGCTGAGCAAACGCTGGGGCTACTGATGCTAAAGTCTTCGGCGGAGATGTTGAAAAAGTAGTTGTCGGCGGCCTCCACCATGATGCGCGCCGTGGTGGTGGCCACGCTGGGTACCGCAACCAGAGCCGAGCCGTTGTTGGGTACGCCCAGCGCCAGCAGAGTCGGGTAGGTCAGGCCGCCATCGGTGCTCAGCCGGATGTTGACCGTCGCGCAGCTTACCGGGGCCGCGTTGGTATTCGCCACGTTCCAGGTCACGGTTTGCTGGGTGCCGCCGGTCCACGTCAGGGTCGTGCTGGGGCTGGTTACCACGAAGGGGCCGGCCGTGCTGGTCACCAGCAGCTTCACGGAGTCGCTGCTGCTCACGCCGCCTATCACGCCGAGCGGGCCGTTGTGCTGGTCGCGGGCTGTTACCTGGAAAGTAAGGCGGCGCGTCACCGTGGGCAGCCGCTCGCCGATGGCCGTGGTACCCGCCACCAGGTTGCTCAGCCGCGGAAAGTAGCGGGTGGGCGAGGCCGTGGGCACGAAGGAGCGGAACAGCGGCACGTTGTTGTTGGCCGTCTGCGCGGCCGTGGCCGAGGCGCTGTTGCCCCGGTCGATCTGCTCCCAGTTGTACGTCAGGGCCTCGCCGTCGGCATCGGCGCCGGTAGCGGTCAGCTTAAAGGGGGTGCTGCGCGGCAGCGTCTTGCCGCTGGCCGGGCCGCTCACCGCGGGCGGGGTGTTGCCGGTGGCCGTCACCACCGGGCAGGGCGTGCTCACGATAAAGGCGCGCATCTCCTCGAAGGAGCCCACGTGGAAAAACGGGTCGGAGTTCGGCTGTAGGTTATTGTTGCTGCAGATGCCGGCATAAGCCATGATGGTGCTGCCCGAGCCGGGCTCCCAGGCCGCCTCGGGGCTGCGGTTGCCATTGCAGCTGCCGGTGGTGCTGTTGAAGGTGTGGCTGCCGCTGAACTGGTGCCCCATTTCGTGGGCGACGTAGTCGATGTCGAAGGCATCGGCCACCGGCGAGTTGCTGCCCGTTACGCCCCGCGCTTTGTCGTCGGGGTCGCACACGGAGGCGTAGTAGGCCACGCCGCCGCCGCCGGTGCTGAACACGTGCCCGATGTCGTAGTTGGCCGTGCCGATAACCGCGTCCAGGTTGGCCTGGTTCTCGTCCAGCATGGCGTCGCCGTTGTTGTTGGTGTAAGGGTCGGTGGCGGCGTTGGTGTAGATGACGGCGTCGTTGTTGGCTACCAGCACCATGCGCACGGCCAGCTCCCGCTCGTACACGCCCACCACCCGGTTGACGCTCGTCACCACCGCTGCCAGCGTCTGCGGCACGGTGCCGCCGTGAAAGGCGGCGTACTCCCCGGTGGTAGCTACCGCCAGCCGGTAGGTGCGCAGCAGGCTGCCCCCAGCAATGGCCGCCGGCTGACCCGAGCCCAGCCCGGGCAGCGGTGTGCCGGCCACGGGCCCCGCGTTGCGCGCCGCCGTCTTGGCCGGCTGAAAGTCGCAGTTCATGCCCGTCGTCGCGCCGGGGCGCACGTCGCGGCGGTAAAAGCTGAGGTAGTGCCGCACGTCGTCGCGGCGGGCCGGCTCGATGTACACCGTGCCGTCGGTAGCCGACAGAATCTGGGCGTGGAAGCCCGCCGGCGTCAGGTCGAGGCGCACGGTAGCCGTGGCGTCGTCCAGGCCCCGGCCCGCGTAGGTCTGCATCTGGGGGTAACGGGCCGCCAGCGCGGGCGCCAGCACGGCCGTGCGCCACACCGCGAAGCGGCCGGTGCTGCCGTCGGGCAGGGGCAGGGCCAGCACCAGCGGCTGGGCCCCGGCCTGCGTTTCGGGTGGCGCATCGGCCAGCACGGCGCGGGCGGCGGCCACATCAAGGGCCAGGGGGCGCGCCCGCTGCAAAGCCGCCGCCAGTAGGGAAGGAGCGTCGGGCTGGTCGCGAAGCAGGATAGCGGCCGGCCGAAGCTGGGCCACCGCCGGTGCCAGGCTCAGCAGCAGCGCCAGGGCGCTCAGCAGGGGCCGGGCCGTAGAGGATGCGTAGGGGTGTTTCAAGCGGGTAGCGAGGGGATGAAGATGAGCTAAATCAAATGTAAGACCCTGAGTGATAAGCCACCGGTGAGCAGCGCCGCGAAGCTGAGAAAGGACGGGTAAGATACTGACTAGACGGGAGTTGTTAGGACTGCGCTGCCTGACGTGACCAGCTGGCGTAAAAAAGCCAGAGGGGCCGTCCGCGCATGTGCGCGAGCGGCCCCTCTGGGCAACAGTCGGTTGCCACCGCCCCGCGGCTGGCGGCAATTACTGCACGCCGTGCACCCGCATGGGCAGCGTAAACAACGCCTCGGAAGCCGTGATGAAAAGTGTTTGGCGGTCGGCGCCGCCGAAGCATACGTTGGCGGTCCACTTGGCGGGCACATCGATCTGCTGGATGCGCTGGCCGGCCGAGTTGTACACCGTCACGCCTTGGCCGGTGAGGTACACGTTGCCCTCGTGGTCGATGGTCATTCCATCGGAGCCCTGCGCCACGAACAGCTGCCGGTCGGAGAGGCGGCCGTCGGCTCCGATCTGGTAGCGGTACGTCTTGTTGTCGCCGATGTCGGCCACGTACAGCAGTCGGCCGTCGGGCGTGCCGATGATGCCGTTGGGCTGCTTCAGCTGGTCGTCCACGACCACCGGCTGCGTCTGGCCCTTGGGCAGCAGGTACAGCTTCTGGCCCTCGATATCCGGGGTGGTGCGCGTCCAGTAGTCGCGCTGGTAATAAGGGTCGGTAAAGTAGATGGCTTGGCTGCCCGGGTGCACCCACAGGTCGTTGGGCCCGTTAAGGCGGCGGCCCTGCACGTCGCGCAGCAGCACCGTTACCTTCCCGTCGGGCGCAATGGACCAGAGCTGGTTGTGCTCGTCGGCGCAGGCCAGCAGGTTGCCCTGCGGATCGAAGTACAGGCCATTGGACCGGCCCGCCGGGCTCAGAAACACGCTCAGCTTCCCTTCGAGGTCGTATTTCCAGATCTGGTTGTTGGGCTGATCGGTGAAGAACACGTTGCCGGCCTTGTCTACGGCCGGGCCTTCGGTAAACTTGAATTGCCGCGCTACCAACCGTGGCGTGGCGTCCGCGGCCACGATGGCGCGGTCAGAAGCGCTGGGCGATGAGGTGCTGCTGGGCATGGAAGAAGTACAGGCGCCCGCGGAGAGGCCGGTGAGCAAAAGGTAGAGGCGGAAGTAAGTCGTCATCGGAAATCCTAATACGCGGAACGAGTGGAAACAGCCCGCTCAACCCCGTGCGGCGCCATTGTTCCACACCAACTCAGACGCAAAGCCGCAGCCCGGGAGCTATGACGCTAAGCCCGTACAGCCCCGCTGCGATGCCCAGCTCCGCCGGTACCCAAGCTGCAGCCGGGGCCAACACCCGGCCCCGGTTGCGGCCCGGCAGTTACTGGCCGAGGTAAAACGACGCCCCTAGCCGCAGCTGGGTCAGGCCGAAGTGGGCCGAGACGTACTGCGCTTTAGCCTTCGAAGCGGTACTGCCGTTGTTGTTCTCCGCCCGGCCTTTGGCGTAGCCGGCCAAAACGCCGCCGGCCGACAGCTCCAGACCCAGTTTGTCGGTCGGGAAGTACACGAACCCCGGCATTAGTCCCACGGAGCCGCCCTTGTCCCAACTGCGGTAGTTGTTTGCGCTCGGCTCAGACGAGGTGTAAGACGTGTTTTGCCAGTTGTAGCGCAGGTCGCCCTGGCCAAAGAAGCCGGTCTTCTCGCCGGTCATGAAATAATAGCGCGCAAAGGCCCCCACGTTCTTGAAGTAAGTGCGGTTTTCCCAGCTGTAGGTAGCGTTGGGCGCTTGAGCGTCGGGCTGCTCGTTACGTAGTTTGGAGTTGGTATAGCCCCCAGATGCTCCCAGTGCAAGGCGGTCGGTAACAAAATAGCCCACCTGCGGCGATACGCTAAACTGCCGGTCGATGCTCTTGACATCGGCTTGGGTAGTGGGGTGTTGCGACGTGCGCTGGTTGCTGTAGTAGCCAACATTGCCGCCCAGCAGGATTTGGCCGGCAGCGGTTTGGACGTGAGCCGTGGCAGCCGCCCCGAAAATTAAACACGCCGAAAGCAGGATTTTTTGCATTGAATTAAGATAAAACGGGTCTGAACGGCAGATTAACGCACAATAGGAATAGGCTTATACACCAGCTAGCAGAACCGGCGGTCATTAGCAGCTAAGCACCTGGGAGCAAGACGCAAAAAAGCCCGCCGAACCTAGGTTCAGCGGGCTTTCCGTCGTCGGAGTGGCAGGATTCGAACCTGCGACCTCCAGCACCCCATGCTGGCGCGATACCAGGCTACGCTACACCCCGAGCGTGGTGCCCTTCGGGAAGGCACCGGTACATTGTCCTCGGCAACGGCCGCCTGGTATGAAGGCTGTTGCTTTTTAGTAGTCGGGGTGGCAGGATTCGAACCTACGGCCTCTACGTCCCGAACGTAGCGCGCTACCGGGCTGCGCTACACCCCGTTTTCAGACAATGTGGGTGCAAATGTACACGGCTAATCGACAGTTGTGCAACAATCGTTGCAGAAAATTTTATGCGGGAATAGGCCCGTAACGCGGCACGAATTTTGGCTCCCGCCGCGTTACGTCGACGTTCGGAAGCGTTGGGGGCTGATAGCCACCGCTCAAGGCGGCAAAAGCCTTATCTTGCGCCGCCGAAACGCCGTCGACTCCACCATATGAAAGCGTTTTTTTACGTAACTACTCTTTTGGCCCTGCCGCTGATCAGCCAGGCCCAAACCACGCCTACGCCCAAGCCCGCGCTGATTACTTCGGACACGGTGCAGAAGAAAGTAGACGGCCCAAACATTACCTTCAGCGTCGAGGCCAACCCGGTAAACAACACCCTGCGCGTGCGCACCAACGCCAAGGGGCCGATGCAGCTGGAAATCAACGATGCCGACGGCCGGCCGGTGCTGACCAAGGCCCTGTCGGCCAACGGCGTGGCCATGTCGGTGCCGCTGGGCAACCTGCCGGGCGGCAGCTACGTGGTGCGCTGCACCGTAGCCGACAAAACCTTTATGCGCCGCGTCTCGGTCGGCAAATAGCGGCCGGCTTGCCGGATGTACTTTTGGCCTCCCTGCCGGATCGGCGGGGAGGCTTTTGTGCGTCTTAGCCGATTCTGTTATATGCCCGCGCTGCTCTCGTACTGGGAAAAACAGTCTTTTCTGGAAGGATTCGACGTGGCCGTGGTCGGCGGCGGCCTGGTAGGCCTCACGGCGGCCATCTTTGCCAAACGCCGCCGGCCCACGGCGCGGGTATTGGTGGTGGAGCGCGACGTGCTGCCGAACGGAGCCAGCACCAAAAACGCCGGCTTTGCCTGCTTCGGCAGCGTTTCGGAGCTCATTGAGCAGGAAAAGAAGGGTGGCACGGAGGCGCTGCTGGCGGTGGTGCGCTACCGTTGGGAGGGGCTGCGGCTGCTGCGTGAACTGCTCGGCGACGCGGCCATAGGCTACGAGCCGCTGGCCGGTTTTGAGCTGTTTCGGCACGCCGAGGCCGGGCTGGCTGAGCATTGCCGGACCCGTTTGGATTACTACAATGCGCTGCTGGCGCCCGTCATCGGAGAGCCGGAAATCTTCCGTGTGGGGGATGAGCGGCTGACAGCGTTCGGCTTCGCCGGGGTGCACAGCGTGCTCGAAAACGTGGCCGAGGGCGCCCTGGACACCGGCTGCCTGATGCACGCGCTGCTGCGGCTGGCCTGGCAGGAGGGCGTGGTGGTACTACACGGGGTGCCCGTAACGGCCCTGGAAAGCCGATCGGCCAGCGCGACGCTGCGCACGCCCCTGGTCGACATCGAGGCCGGAAGGGTGCTGCTGGCCACCAACGCCTTCAGCCGGGAATTCTTCCCGCGGCTCGACGTGGTGCCCGGCCGCGGGCAGGTGCTGGTGACGGCGCCCGTGCCCGGACTGCACTTGCCCGGCACCTTTCACTACGACCACGGCTACTATTACTTCCGGCCCGTCGCGGGCAACCGCCTGCTGCTGGGCGGCGGCCGCCACCTCGATTTCGCGACCGAAGCCACCACCGAGCCGGGCCTCACGGCGCTGGTGCAGGAGCGGCTGGAACAGCTGCTACGCGAAGTAATTCTGCCCGGCCGCCCGGTGGCCATCGATTACCGCTGGAGCGGGGTGATGGGCTTCGGTCAGGAGCTGGAGCCGTTTATCGGCGAGCTGGCGCCGGGCATCTACGGAGCGCTGCGCTGCAACGGTATGGGTGTGGCCATGGGCGCCCGGAGCGGGCAGCGGGCGGCGGAACTGCTTTTTCAATGAACAATTAACAATGAGCAATGAACAGTTGGGGGCAACCCTGCTGGTAGGCGGGCGTAGCCGTATTGCTCATCAGGCTTCCTCGCTCTGCAGCTGCCGCTCGTACAGCGCCCGGTACAGGCCAGTGGCATCGGCCATCAGCTCCTCGTGGGTGCCGTGCTGCACGATGCGGCCGTCGTCGAGCACCAGGATGTGGTCGGCCAGCTTCACCGACGACACGCGGTGCGAGATGATGAGGCTGGTGCGGTTCTGCATGATGCGCTGCAGGCTGGCCAGGATAGCGTTTTCGGTCTTGGTGTCCACGGCCGAGAGCGAGTCGTCCAGGATCAGGATGCTGGGCTCCTTGATGAGGGCCCGGGCAATGCTCACGCGCTGCTTTTGCCCGCCGGAAAGGGTGATGCCCCGTTCGCCCACCTTCGTGTCGAAGCCCTCGGGGAAGCGCGTAATATTCTCGTATACGTCGGCGTCCTTGGCCGCCTGCTCAATCTGCGCCTGCGTGCTGTGGTCGAGGCCGAAGGCGATGTTGCGGCCAATGGTGTCGGAGAACAGGAACACATCCTGGGGCACGTAGCCGATCTGGCTGCGCAACGACGTGAGGGTGTAGTCGCGCACGTCGACGCCGTCGACGAGGATGCGGCCCTCGGTCACGTCGTAGAGGCGGCAGAGCAGGTTGGCTACGGTGGTTTTGCCCGAGCCCGTGTTGCCGATGACGGCCAGCGTGTGGCCCGGCCGGATGCGGAACGACACGTCCTGCAGCGCCTGAATGCCCGTGTCGGGGTACACGAAGGATACATGCTCGAATACGATGTCGCCCTGGATGGGCTGCTCCAGGTGCTGGCGCGAGACGATGTCGGTTTTCTGGTTCAGAAACTCGTTGATACGGGCCTGCGACGCCTCGGCGCGCTGCACCAGGGACGAGGTCCAACCCAGGGCCGTGACCGGCCAGGTCAGCAGGTTCACGTAGATCAGGAACTCGGCGATGGTGCCGGTGGTGATGGTGCCGCGGATAACTTCCTGCCCGCCGATCCAGACGGTGACGACGGTGCTGACGCCGGCCAGGAACAGAATAAGCGGAAAGAACAGGGAGTTGACGAAGTTCAGGCTCAGCGACTTGCTGCGGTACTCGTCGGAGGCAGCAGTGAAGTTGCGGTGCGAATCGACTTCGCGCACGAAGGACTTGATGACGCGCACGCCGGAAAACGCCTCCTGCACGAAGGTCGTCATGCCGGCCAGCGCCTTCTGAATTTCGTCGGACTTCTTCTCGATCAGGCCGTTGACGTAGAAGATGCTCACGCTCAGGATGGGCAGCGGCAGCAGCGTGAGCAGGGTCAGCTTCACGTTCACCACCAGCATCAGCGGCACGATGAGGATGAACAGCAGCACCAGCTGCATGAAGTACATGATGGCCGGGCCGATGTACATGCGCACCCGGCCCACGTCCTCGGAGATGCGCGACATCAGGTCGCCGGTGCTGTGGCGGCGGTAGAAGCTCAGCGGCAGCGACTGGTAGTGCTGGTAAATCTCATTTTTCTGGTCGTTCTCGATCAGGCGCGACATCACGATGAGCGTCTGGCGCATGAAGAAGAGAAACACGCCGCGCAGCAGGGCCAGCACAATGATAATGGTGCCGTACAGGATGATGTTGCGCCCGAACAGCGAGTAGATTTCCTGCTGGGCCCGGGTGCCGGCGAAGAGGTGGTAAAGGTCGATGCCCTCCTGCACCAGGTCGAAGGCGTAGCGCACCACCTGGGCCGGAAAAATGGCCAGCAGCGTGCTCAGGGCCACGAACAGCACCCCGCCGAGGAAGTGCCATTTGTAGCGGATCAGGTACTTGTCGGTTGCGCGGAGGGCTTTCACGTGGGGGCGGGGAGAGGCGGAAAACAGGGCCGGCCAAGAGCCGGTAAGCCGGGGGAAACCAGGGCCGGAGGGGCCTGCTTTGGCAACGTTGCCGGTGGGCGTAGTCGGAAAAACGGGTTACCTTTGCACCCGGTTTCGGAGCGGTGGCCAAAGGTACTGCGTAGTGGGAAGTCAGTAGTCAGAAACCGGCCACGACTCCCATTAGTGCGGAATGCTGCGGGTCACCGGGTCGATAACCAACACGCCCCATCTTTCTCCCTACCCATTCCCACAAACTTTTTCCCATGGTTGAGATTCAAGCCCTGCCCGAGACCAGCATCTTCGGCCAGATTGCTGACTATCAGCACGAGCAGGTGGTGTTCTGCCACGACCACGAGACCGGCCTGCGCGCCATCATCGGCATCCACAACACGGTGCTCGGTCCGGCGCTCGGCGGCACGCGCATGTGGCACTACGCCTCCGAAGCCGAAGCCCTGAACGACGTGCTGCGCCTCTCGCGCGGCATGACCTACAAGGCGGCTATTTCGGGCCTCAACCTGGGCGGTGGCAAGGCCGTCATCATCGGCGACGCCAAAACGCAGAAAAACGAGGCGCTGCTGCGCAAGTTCGGCCGCTTCGTGCAGAACCTGAACGGCAAGTACATCACCGCCGAGGATGTGAACATGACCACCAAGGACATGGAATACATCCGCATGGAAACCAAGCACGTAGCCGGCCTGCCCGAATCCATGGGCGGCTCGGGCGACCCGTCGCCGGTGACGGCCTACGGCACCTACATGGGCATGAAGGCCGCCGCCAAGAAGGCGTTCGGCTCGGATAGCCTCGCCGGCAAGCGCATCGCGGTGCAGGGCGTGGGCCACGTGGGCACCTACCTGCTGGAGCACCTCACCAAGGAGGGCGCCCACATCGTGCTGACCGATTACTACAAGGAGCGCGCCGAGGAAGCCGGTGCCCGCTTCGGCGCCCAGGTCGTCGGCCTCGACGACATCTACGACCAGGACGTGGATATCTACTCGCCCTGCGCGCTGGGTGCTACCCTGAACGACGAAACCATCGACCGGCTGCGCTGCGCCGTGGTGGCGGGCTGCGCCAACAACCAGCTCAAGGACGAAAGCGTGCACGGCCCGGCCCTGGTGGAGCGCGGCATCGTGTACGCCCCGGACTTCCTCATCAACGCCGGCGGCCTGATCAACGTCTACTCCGAAGTAGTGGGCTCCAGCCGCCAGGGCGCCCTGAACCAGACTGAAAAAATTTACGATTACACCCTCCAGGTACTGGAGAAGGCTGCCGCTGAAGGTTCGCACCCCCAGCAGGCCGCCATTCGCCAAGCCGAGCAGCGCATTGCTGCCATCGGTCGGGTGAAATCGACGTACTAATTAAGTTGTCGGTTGTCGGTTGTCAGTTGTCGGTCAGCTTCGTTGACGGGCACTGGCAACTGACAACTCGCAACTGACAACCCCTACCCATGCTCAACCGCCGTACGCTTCGCATCAAAGTCATGCAGGCCCTTTACGCCTACGACCAGGCCGTGTCGTCAGACTACTTATTGGCCCTGGACCGCATTGGCGAAGCTTTCCAGCCCGACCTGAACTCCATGGTGCCCCAGGACCGCCGCCTGCTGCAAGGCCAGCAGAAGATGTCGGAAGCGGGCTTCCGCGAGTGGCACAAGGCCGGCGGCACGGAAGAGCCCGAGCAGCTGGACAACAAGGAGGTGAACGACGCCGTGCGCGACGCCATCGGGTACTACAAAAAGCAGGTGCAGAAGGAAACTACCTTCTACCTGAACCAGATGCTGCACGCCACCGAGAGCATCCATGACCAGTACCTGCACCTGCTGAACCTGCCCGCGGCCCTGCGCCAGGTGCTGGAGGAGGAGCGCAGCCGCGAAGCCCGCCGCTTTACGGCCGCCACCGACCAGGTAGACACCACCAAGCTGGAACAAAACCCGCTGCTGCAGAAAATTGCCGACAACAAGCAGCTGCAGGAGCAGACCATTCGCCGCACCCTGCAGTGGGCCGGCGAAGACGAGATGGAAGCCCTGCGCCTGGCCTGGCGCAACGAGATGCGCAACGACACCGAGCTGCGCAGCTACCTGGCCGCCCCGGCCGGCGACGAAGGTGCTCGTGATTATGGCGCCGATCAGGAAATCCTCAAGTACATCTACAAGACCTTCATCTTCAAGGGAGAGGCCATTCCGAACCTGCTGGAGGAGCAGGACCTGAACTGGGAGGAAAACCGCAGCATCGTCAAGAACCTGGTGGTGAAGACGCTCAAGATGCTGGAGGAAAGCACCGACGAGAACATGGAGCTGCTTTCGCTGTCGGCCAACTGGCAGGAAGACAAGGAGTTTGCCGAAACGCTCTACAAGCAGACCCTGGCCGAAGACGCCCGCTACGAGCAGCTCATCAGCGGGGCCGTGCAGAACTGGGACGTGGAGCGCGTGGCCCTGCTCGATAAGATCATCCTGAAGATGGCCCTTTGCGAGATGCACCTGTTCCGCTCCATCCCGGTGAAGGTGACCATCAACGAGTACATCGAAATCAGCAAGCTCTACAGCACGCCCAAGAGCAAGCAGTTCGTCAACGGCATCCTCGACAAGCTGGCCCAGGACCTGATGGCCAGCGGGGCCATCCGCAAATCGGGCCGCGGGCTGCTGGACAATCAGTAAAGAAGCCGCGGCGTGGCGGCAACCCCCATGCCAGGGGTACCGTTGTGCTGCTAGGTTTCTTACCTTGCCCGCGCATTCCATTCCCTCTTTTCGCTCCGCCCCATGGCTAGCAAAACCACTACCGGCATTCTGTGCTTCACGACCGGCGCCCTGGCCGGTGCCGCCGTCGCCCTTTTGTACGCGCCCGAGAAAGGCCGCGAAACGCGTAACTGGCTGAGCTATCAGCTGGAGCGCTACCGCGAAATCCTGGCCGACCTCACGGAAAGCCTGGTGACCAGCCGGGTGGAGGAAGGTCCTTCGTCGGCCCGGGCCGAAGGCCAGCGCGTCATCCGCGACGCCAAGGACAAAGCCGAACAGCTGCTCGGCGACGTGGACCAGCTCATCAACCAGATCAACTCGCGCCGGACGGCGCTATAACCTGGAATGTGCAGCATGTGAAACGTGGGATTACGGTGCTCATTCCCCGACTAGCACCGTAATCCCATGTTCCACATGCTGCACATTCCCTTTATGCCCATTCTCCTCGTCATGCATACCATCACCCTCATCCCCGGCGACGGCATCGGCCCCGAAATCACCCGCGCCGTGCAGGATATTTTCGCCGCCGCGCAAGTTCCCGTGCAGTGGGAAGAACAGAACGCCGGCCAGACCACCTTCGACCAGTCGGGGGAGCTGCTGCCGCAGGCTCTCTTCGATTCGCTCGAAAAAAACCGCGTGGCGCTGAAAGGCCCCATCACCACCCCGGTAGGCAAGGGCTTCCGCTCCATCAACGTGTCGCTGCGCCAGAAGTACGACCTGTACCAGAACCTGCGCCCCGCCAAAACCACCGAGGGTATTGCCTCGCGCTACTCGGACGTGGACATTGTGCTGTTCCGTGAGAACACCGAGGGGCTCTACTCCGGGCTGGAAGTGTACGACGAGCAGCACGGCATTGCCGATTCCTTTAACCGCATCACGGTGGAAGGCTCGCGCAAAATTTGCCGCGCTGCCTTCGCCTACGCCGCCAAGCACGGACGAAAAAAGGTAACGTTGGCTCACAAAGCCAACATCCTGAAAATGGCCGGCACGCTGATGATCAACGCCGCGCAGGAAGCTTCGCGCGAGTTTCCGCAGGTGCAGTACGAGGACAAGATCATCGACAACATGTGCATGCAGCTCGTGACCAAGCCCGAGCAGTTCGACGTGATTGTGACGACCAACCTGTTCGGCGACATCCTTTCCGACCTCTGCGCCGGCCTCGTGGGCGGCCTTGGAGTAGTGGCGGGCGCCAACATCGGCGACAACATGGCCATCTTCGAAGCCGTGCACGGCTCGGCCCCCGACATTGCCGGCAAGGGCATTGCCAACCCGACCGCCCTGCTGCGCTCGGCCTTGCTGATGCTGGAGCACCTGGGCGAAAAGGAAGCCGCCGTGCGCATCGAAACCGCGCTCAACGAGACGCTGCGCCACAAGGAGCAGTGCACCGGCGACCTGGGTGGCCCGGCTTCGACGCAGCAGTTTGCCCAAAACGTCATCAACAACCTCAAGTAGAACCCTCAGAAGCCTCCTGAACGTCCTGCCGAGCCCGGCCGAAGAATCCCGCGCCCACCGCCCGCCGGTAAGGTCCCGATGATCGGACTTACTGTTGGGCGTCAGCGCGCAGGGGTTCGCGGCGGTGCTTGGCAGGACGTTCTTTTCGCATTCTGTCGGTTCTGCCCATTGCCGTATCTTTGGCAATGAAACCCTCCGCACAACCGGCCCGGCTGGCGCGGCATTTTCCAATTAGCTGATTCCATGAAACGCACTCTGTTCTCCGCCCTGCTGGCCGTTGGCCTGCTGTCGATGGGCGCCTGCTCGCAGGAAAAAACCGAAGTGGGCGAAACCGGCATGAACGCCGCCGCTACCCAGGCTGCCGATGCCGCCAACCCCACGGTGGACAACCCCAATGTGGCCGGCGAAACCGCTGCCCCGAACCCCAATGCGCCGGTGATGACCTTTGCCGAGCCGGAGTACAACTTCGGTGACATCAAGCAGGGCGACATCGTGAAGCACACCTTCGAATTCACGAACACCGGCAAAACGCCGCTGCTCATCGACAACGCCCAAGCCTCCTGCGGCTGCACCGTACCGGAGTGGCCCAAGGATCCGGTGGCCCCCGGCGCGAAGGGCGCCATCCAGGTGCAGTTCGACTCGCACGGCAAGTCGGGCATGCAAAACAAGTCGGTGACCATCACGGCCAACACCCAGCCCAGCACCACGCAGATTACCATCAAGGGCAACATCCTCGATGGCGCGGCCGGCCCGGTACGCCAGTAAACGCCGGCGGAAGGCGAATGAGTTAGGGGGTTGCTGAGTAAGCTCGTCAATTTCCTAACTCATTCGTTTTTAAACTCCCAACCTCATCTTATGCTCCTTTCGCTTCTTCTCCAAGTCCCGGCGGGCTCTAACAGCCCCCTGCAGTACCTGTTTCCGCTGCTGCTGCTGGGCGTTTTTTACTTCTTCATGATCCGCCCGCAGCAGAAGCGTTCGGCCGAGGCCAAAAAGCTTCGCGAAGGGCTGAGCAAGGGCGCGCAGGTGGTGACCATCGGCGGGCTGCACGGCCGCGTGGTGGAGCTGAGCGACGACAAAGTGACGCTGGAGGTGGACAAGGGCACGCGCCTGACCTTCGACCGCACGGCCGTGGCCCGGCAGGTGAAGCCCGCCGGCGAATCGGCCGCGTAAGGCGTTATATTACACGTCTAATCCCCGTGCCATGCCCCTGCAAGCTGCCCGTTCCCTGGCCCGCTGGTTTGTCCGGCCGCTGTCGGAGCCGGAGCGCAGCTTCTGGCGGGTGGTAACGGCGTGCTTTCTGGCCGCCGTGGTGCTGTGGCTGCTCAACGCGCTCAACAAAACCTACACCACGCGCATCAGCTACCCGCTGCAGTGGTATTTTGATGAAGTGCGCTTCATCCCGGTGCGGCCCTTGCCCGAGCGGGTGGAAGTGCAGGTGACCGGCCGCGGCTGGAAGCTGCTGCGCAACACGCTCGGGCTGGACATCCGGCCGGCCGAAGTAATCGTGCGCCGGCCGGGCGGCAGTGGGGCCGTACCCGGTGGCGCCCTGCGGCCGGGGCTGATCGGGGCCATGGACGGGCTGCAGCTCAACGCCGTGCTCACCGATTCGGTCTACTTCGAGTTCGATCAACTGGTGACGCGGGAGCTACCTCTGCGTCTGAGCCCGGGCCCTGACGGCAAAGCGCTGCCCTTCGCCGCGCGCTTCGAGCCGGCCACGGTCACCTTCCGCGGCCCCGCCAGCACCCTGAATACCTGGCCCAACTACTACCAAGTGCACCTGCCTAAGGCTCCGGCTGGCTCCTCCGACGGGAGCATCATGGTGCCCATCGGCGGGCCGGCTCTGGTGGAAACCGACGTGCAGCAAGTGCGGGTGAAGCTGCAGCCGCGCGAGGTGCTCACCCGCAAGGTGCTCGTGACGCCCACGCTGCACCATTTCCCGCCTGACAGCAGCCTGCGGCTGCGGCCGGCGCAAGTGCGGGTCGCCGTAGAATATTTCCCCGAAGACTCGGCGCGCATCGACTTCAGCCAGGTGCAGGTATTTGCCGATTATCGGCAGCTGCGCCCCGAGGATTCCACCGTGCAGCTATTGTTCCGGCCCCTGCCGTACACCGTGCGCGGCGCCCGCATCGAGGCGTCGGTGGTGCGGGTGCTGCCCGCCGAGCCTGAGCCCAACCCTTAAGCCATGCTCAAAATTGGTATCACCGGCGGTATCGGCTCGGGCAAGACGGTGGTCTGCCGCCTCTTCGCCCTGCTCGGCGTGCCCGTGTACGACGCGGATACGCGCGCCAAGTGGGTAATGAACCACGACCCGGTGCTGCGCGCCAGCCTGCAGGAAGCCTTTGGCCCCGATACCTATACGGCGGAAGGGCTCAACCGCGCCTACTTGGCCCAACGTGCTTTTACCGACCCCGAACAGCTGGCCCGGCTCAATGGCCTGGTACACCCGCGCGTCGGCCACGATTTCACGGCCTGGGCGACGGCGCAGGCGCACGCCGGCCACGCTTACGTGCTGAAGGAGGCCGCCCTGCTCTACGAGTCGGGCTCCTGGCAGCAGCTGGACCGCATCATCACCGTGTACGCGCCGCAGGCCATCCGGCAGCAGCGCGTGCTTCAGCGCGACCCGCACCGCACCGCGCAGGACGTGCTCAACATTATTGGCAAACAGCTCAGCGAGGAAGAAAAGCTGCGGCGCGCCGACTACGTCATCCGCAACGACGACGCGCAGCTGGTGCTGCCGCAGGTGCTGGCCCTGCACGTCCAACTGCTCGCCCTGGCTGCTACGGCCGCGCCCGCCGAAACACCGACAGGACCTTCAGCCCGTTGACGCGCAACTGGTATACCTCCCGGCCCATGGAGTCGGCGTAGGTGTCGGGGTGCCAGCGGTAGTTGGTAATGAAGTACTCGGCCTGCCCGCCATAGATGTGGGCCACGCGGCGGCGCTGTTCTGGCGGCAGCATCTGCATGTTATTGTACACCGGCTCAGGGCGGTACGAGTTGATGGTTACCCGCGGCGCCGGGTCGTGCTGCAGGATCCACTCCAGCCCGTGGCGGTAGGTGAGGCCCCAGTAGTCGCGCTCGTAGCCAGCCTCGATGGTTTCGGGGGCCAGCAGGCTGAAGTACACCTGTTGGTGCGGATGGTCGCGGATGATGCGCCACACCGGCTCGGCGGCGCCGAGCAGCAGTACGCTACCGATGCCGGCCGCCGTAAGACGCAGGCCGGGCCGCTGCCATTGCCGCCGCCAGCGCAGCAGCAGCTGCACGCCGTGCAGCCCCGCCAGCACGAAGGCCGGATAAATAAAGTAGAGGTGCCGCCAGCCATCGTAGAGCACCGACCGGAAGGCCACCACCGCTACCAGCGGACCAAGGAGCCAGGCGCCCGTCAGCACATCCAGCCAGCCGGGGTAGCTGCGCAGCACGCGCCGTGCACGTGAAACGTACCGGGCCAGCCACGCCAGGGCGCCCAGCGCGAAGCCGGCCGTGTAGGCCAGCGGGGTGGTAATCAGCAGCCAACGGGGCACGTAGTGCCACGGCAATTCCAGCGCTGACACCCAGCCGCCACCGTACAGCACGCTGGTGGCCCCGCGCGGGAAGCGGCTGAAGTTTTGGAAGGCCTGCAGCAGGTGTGCCCAAGGCTGCTCCCAGAGGTAGGGCCAGAACAGAACGGTCACGCCCGCGCAGACGGCCAGCCCCAGCCCAGCGGCGAGCAGCAGACGGGCAGTGCTGGGATGGCGCCAGCCCCGCGCCCAAAGCCACAACGCCAGCCCCAGGCCCAGCAGCGGCAGCAGCAGCACCCCGTTGACGCGCAAGGCAATGGTCAGGCCGATGGCTACGCCCAGCCACGCCCCACGCGCCAGCGAAGGCCGCCGCAGCAGCCGTGCCAGGGCGTACATGCCCACGGTGAAAAACGCGAGGAACAGCCCGTCTTTGGCGTTGTAGAACGCATCAGCGAAGAGGCGCGGAGTGAGCAGCAGCACGGCTGTGCCCAGCAGGGCCAGCCGCCAGTCGCGGAAGCGGAGGCGAGCCAACCCGTAGAAGGCCAGCAGCCCACCCGCGTACAGCAGAAAGATCAGCAGGTGGCGGGTCGCGTAGATCTGCTGGGGCTCCTCGATGCGCAGGAGCTTTTGCAGCAGCGCGGCCGGCAGCTCGAACACCACGCCGTGGTCCTGGTCGGGGTAAGTCGCCAACTCGGGAATGAGGGTGTAGTTGGCCTGCCGCCGGGCCAGCTCGGGCGCGAGGCGCTCGGCAATGTACTTGGCATTGACGACCCCGTTCAGGCGGTCCACCGGCTCGTCCCACGACACGCCGTAGTCGCCGTGCAGCAGCGCACCCAGCAGCAGCACGCCCAGGAAAAAGGCGGGCACCAGCCAGCGGCCAAGGCGGGAGGCGGGAAGCAGGGAGCGGAGCATGGGCAGGCAAGCGAAGCAGTGGAGAGGCGGCGCAAAGGTAGCGGCGCCGAGCGGGCCGGTCTTTGCCCGGCAGCCGTACCTTCGCCGGTATGCTTCGTCGCTTGCCCCTTGCCTTCTGGGTTCTGGCCCTGCTGCTGGTTGCGCTGCGGCTCGGCCTGCTGTGGCACAACAACCCCGGCCTGGAGTGGAACTGGGACGAAGTGCGCAACGCCCGCATTGCCCAAAACTGGCTGCAGGGCCGCGGTTACGTGAGCTTCGATGCCGCGCGCCAGGAGCTACGACCCGATGCTTTCCACGCGACGTTTCCGGTGTGGGTGTACGCGGCGTGGTTTTCGGTAGGGCTGCCGCAGCATTACTTCACTGCCGCGCTCTACCTGCTGATGGCCGCTGGCGGCGTGGTGACCTGGCTGTACGCGCAGCGCATCCTGCGCTGGTACCGTGTGCTGCCGGCGCCGGCCTGGGCCGGCGGCCTGCTGCTGGCGCTATATCCGTCGGTGCTCTGGTACATCGGCGCCTGGTTCTGGTACGAAAACCTCTGCCTGCCGGCGCTGGTGTGGATTACGTACCAGCTGTTGCGCCTGCTCGGAGGACGGCCGCTGCCGCCGGGTAAGGCCGTATTGCTGGCCGTCGTCGTCGTTGGGTCGTGCCTGCTGCGCGGCTACCTGCTGGCCGTGTACGGGCTGCTGTTTGCCGTGGTCCTGGCGCGCAGCTACCGCCAGGGGCCGGCCGCCCTGCGCCGGGCCGGTGGGCCGGCCCTGCTCACGCTGGGGCTGACGCTGGCTTTGCACCTGCCCATCCTGCTTAAGAACCACCGGCTGTTTGGGGCCTACGTGCTGAGCACCCAGGCCGGCTTTGAGCTGCTACAGGGCCACAATCCTGTCACGCAGGGCCGTTTCATGTTCGACTGGGACGAGCCCGGTCGGCCTTTCGCCCGCTGGGTGCGGCGCGAGTTGCCGCAGTTGCCCGCGCTGGATCAGTACCAGGAAAGCCAGGCGCGGGCACGGCTGGCCCGGCACTGGGTAGCCTCGCATCCCGCCGCCGAAGTACGTCTGCTAGGCCGCAAGCTGCGGGCCTTTTTCAGCCCCGAAAACTTTGTGGCCAACGACTTTCACACCCGCTACCACCCCGTAACGGCAGCCGTGCACCTGGCTTTTCTGCTCAGCCTGCTGGCCACCTCCCTGCGCTGGCGCGGCCTGCGCTTCCAGCCCGACGATGCCCTGCTACTGCTGCCGGCCGCCGTAGTGCTCCTGCTGAGCCTGCTGTTCTTCGTGGGCTACCGCTGGCGCCTGTTTGCCGAACCGGCTTTCGTACTCTTTCCTATTGTCACTTGGTGGCGGCTGCGTCAGGCGCGGAGCTCAAGTCGGCTGACCGAAGCTGAATCCGGGAGGTAGCGCAAAAGCAAAACAGCCACTCGGTCTTGCGACGGAGTGGCTGTTGAGCGTGGTGGGAAGTAAAGGATTCGAACCTTCGACCTCTTGCGTGTGAAGCAAGCGCTCTAAACCAACTGAGCTAACCTCCCGGAAAACACGAGCCGAAGCCCGCAGTGCTGTGAAAGCGAGAATAAAAACGCCACTCAGTTAGGTAACTAAGTGGCTGTCTTTCAGTGGTGGGGGATGACGGGTTCGAACCGCCGACCCTCTGCTTGTAAGGCAGATGCTCTGAACCAGCTGAGCTAATCCCCCATCTGACATCCGAGGTAAACCCCGTTTGTGAGTGCAAATATGGCGGGTGTTTTTGAAAAGCGCAACTTCCCGTGCGCATTTCAGAGTGTTTTTGGGGCAAGCGTTTCAGAATCAGGGCCAAAAAATAGCTTGCGGAGAATGAAATGGATGGCGCTTACGGAAACGAAAGCACCGCCTGACTCAGGAGGCTTGCCCACTGGCAGGGCGGGAAGGCTCGTCCCGGTGAGCAGCAGCGGATCAACATTTGAGGACACGGCTGCGTTAAGGTCAACATTCGCAACGCGACTTTCCCACCTTTCCTCCAAACACCTCATCTCATGCAGCCCGAAGAAGTATTCAGCCAGTATTCCGAGCCGGAAAAAACCGCTTACCTGAGCGTCATTGCCAGCATGGCCACCGCCGACCGTCAGGCCTCGCAGGCCGAAGGGGAGTTTCTCACGCAAATGGCGCAGGTGATGGGCCTTTCGCCGCAAAGCACCCAACAGGTGATGCAAGCGGCGCAGGACTCCTCCAACGAAGCCATCAAAGCCAACCTCGACCAGCTGCGCAACAGCAACCTGCGCTATTCGCTGGTAACGGACCTGATCGGCTTTGCCCGCGCCGACGGGGCGTACGCCAACGATGAGGAGGCCATGGTCAACAAAATCTCGACTTACCTGGGCGTCAACCAACAGCAGGTGCAGACCATTGAGAACGTGGTAGCCCAAACCCAGCAGGCGCAGGCGCAGCAGCCCGAGCAGGCCCCGCAGGGGCTGATGGACTCGCTTGGCGACAAGCTGCGCTCGGTGGGCATCCCGCCACAAGCGGCCCTGACGGGCCTGCTGGCCGTGGCGGCTCCCATGGTGCTGTCGCGCGTGATGGGCGGCAACCGTGGTGGCATGGGCGGTATGATGAGCGGCGGAGGCCTCGGCGGTATGATGGGCGGAGGCGGCGCCGGCATGGGCGGCCTCGGCGGCCTGCTCGGTGGCCTGATGGGCAGCGGCGCCCTGGGCGGCCTGATGGGCGCCATGGGAGGGGGCGGCGGCCTGGGCACACGTCCGGCTGGTTACGGCGTGCCCGGTGGCGGCCTGGGCGGCCTGATGAGCGTGCTCGGCGGCCTGGGCGGCAATCCGCAGATGGGCCCGCGCAGCAACGGTGGCGCCGGGCTCGGCGGCTTGATGAGTGGCGGCTTGGGTGGGATGCTGGGCGGCCTGCTGGGCGGCCGCTAAACCGGCTTTTGCGACCGAACAACAACGAAAAAGGCCGGCTTCCTACCAGGAGCCGGCCTTTTCGGTTTCCGGCGGCAACGCCGGCAATGTTCTTTCGCACCGGTTGCGGCCTGCCACAGCGTCGGCGGTGCCCAGGCCTACAGCACCGAACTGTCGGCGCTTTGGGTAGTGCCAGAGGTAATGCCCGGGTCGGCAATCATGCGCACGACGGTGGTGTTGGTGGCGAAGATACCGTCGTGGGCTTCCACGATTTCCAGAATGCGGTAGTTTACTTGCTCCTTCACGTCGAGGTACTGCTCGTAGCTGTCGGCTTGCACGAAATATTGCACCGTCAGGTCGCGGCCCGACTGTGTGAGGGCGGCCAGCTTGATCTGCACCTCTTCGGGAATCACCAAGGTGTGCCCCCGCAGGTAGTCGCGCAGCTCATTGGCAATGGCCAGCAGCTGGTCGCGGGAGGTTTCGTGGCCGAAATTGAGGGTAAACCCTACGCGCCGGGCGGTGCGCAGCGAGAGGTTGTCCAGAGGCTTGTCGATCATGGACTTGTTAGGCACCGTGACGTAGCTTTTCTCGGCTGTGCGCAGGCGGGTGCTGCGAAAGCCTACCTTTTCCACGGTGCCCGTAATGCCGCCCACGGTCACCAGGTCGCCCACCTGAAAGGGCCGGTCGAGGAAAATGGTGAAGGAGGCAATCAGGTTTTCCAAGCTTTCCTTGGCCGCGAAGGCCACGGCCAAGCCGCCGATGCCCAAACCGCCGATCAGTGCCGTCACGTTGACGTTGAATACCTGCCCAAGCATCACCAGGAAGGCGAAAATCAGGATCATCACCTTCACGAAGTCCTTGGCAAAGGGGATAAACTGCGCGTCGAGGCGGGTGTTGACGGCCGTCAGCAGCTCGGCCCGGCGGCGGTACACCAGTTCGGCAAAATCGATCAGGCGCAGCACCACCCAGGCCAGCGCCCAGATGACGCCCATCTGGTACAGGGCAAAGGCAAGCTTCTTTACCCAGGGCTCGTTGCGGGCCAGGTCTTCCGTTACCGAAACGGGGTAGTTGAGGACGTTGAAGGCCAGAAACAGGGTGAAGAGAAACAGCACCACCGACAGGGGCTGAATCAGCAGCGCGTTCAGTTCCTGCTCCGTCACCCCCACCGTGTAGCGCTTGATGACGCGGTAGAAAACCTTGGAAACGATGCGCGAAAGCAGCCGCCGCAACCCGAAGCCCAGCAGCAGGATAATGCCGCAGACCATGTACTGGCCCAGGCTGTTGCCGAAGAACTCCTGATTCAAAAGCTGTTTGGTGTTCATGCTGATAGATTCAAAGCGCACGTCATGCTGCGCGCCGTCAAAGCAGCTCGCGGGCTGACGTTGAACGAAGTAGAAAGAACGTCATGCTGAACTTGTCGAAGCATCTCTCCCGAACGATTTCGTCCGAACGAAGCGGGAGAGATGCTTCGACAAGTTCAGCATGACGTTCATGGTTGGCTATTCCAATATAGTTTGGGTTACACCAGTTGGCGCAGTGCCAGCTCAAACGAAGTGCGCGCCAGGTGCAAGTCGCGCCCCTGCGCGTGGGTGCGCTCCAGGGCGCGCTGAATGGTGCGCGAGATGTCGCTGAAAATGGCCTGGTCCGTGATTTCCGCGTTGGTTTCCATCAAGTAGGCAAACACGCGCGCCATGCCGCAGTTGGCAATGAAGTCGGGCACCAGGGCCACGTGGGCATCGGCGTACTCGCCGGTGGGGCCGAAGAAGATTTCCGGGTCGGCGAAGGGCACGTTGGCCCCGCAGCTGATGACTTCCAGCCCGCCCGCAAGCAATTGCTCCACCTGCTCCCGCGTGACGAGACGCGAAGCGGCAGCCGGCACGAAGATTTCGGCGCCCGACGACCAGATATGCTTGTTCACTTCGTTGAAGGAGAGGAGGTTGTCGCCGGTCAGCGCGTTGCCCTGGCGGTTCAGCATCAGGTCCTTGATTTCCTCGAAGGCGAAGCCCTCCGGCTTAAGCAGGCCCCCGGCCCGGTCGATGATGCCGGTGATGCGGGCGCCCTGCTGGGCCAGGTAGTAAGCGGCGGCGGCGCCCACGTTGCCCCAGCCTTGGATAATGGCCCGCTTGCCGGCCACGTCCTGCCCGGGCCAGAGCTGGTAGTAGTGGCGCACGGCCTCGGCCACGCCGTAGCCGGTGATGAGGTCGGCCACGGTGTAGCGGCGCGCGCGGTCGGGCGTGTACTGCTCGTCTTCCACCACCTTGATGACGCCCTGGCGCAGCTGGCCCACTTTCTGGATCTTCTGCGGCTCGCTGGCGCGGTAGTGGCCCGTCACGATGCCCTCCTGCGGGTGCCACAGGCCGTAGTCCTCGGTGATGGGAATGACTTCGTGGATTTCGTCCACGTTCAGGTCGCCGCCGGTGCCGTAGTAGTTTTTCAGCAGCGGAATCACGGCGCGGTACCAGCGTTCCAGCACGCCGCGCTTGCGCGGGTCCTGCGGGTCAAAGTTGATGCCCGACTTGGCCCCGCCGATGGCCGGCCCCGACACGGTGAACTTCACCTCCATGGTCTTGGCCAGGCTTTCCACCTCGCGCTTGTCGAGGCCCTTGCGCATGCGGGTGCCACCGCCGGCCGCGCCGCCGCGCAGGGAATTGATGACGACCCAGCCTTCGGCCTCGGTTTCGGAATCTTTCCACTCAAAGACAATTTCGGGACGCTTGTTTTCGAAGGTGGCCAGTAAGTCGCGCATGCTCAGCGGGTAAGGAAGGGGGTGGGAGGGAGAATGGGATGCCGCGCCCCAAGGCCGGAAGACGCTCCGTGTGGCCGGCGGCCAAAGGTACGGCCACCGCGGCAATAGGCCGAAACCGGGTCCAGCAAACCCCTCAGGCAAAGCTAGTAGTCCCGGAATGAGTCAAAAAGCGCCGTTGTATAGGAACTTTAGAGTATAGGTAGCACGTATTACGCTTACCGTATTGCCACGGAGTCCTAATTCCACCTCTTGTCGTCTCCATGAAACCACTGCTTTCGCGCGTAGAATCGAAGAAAGTGGATAAGGCTGCCGCGATGCTCAAAGTGCTGGCTCACCCCAAGCGCCTGGCCATCGTTGATTTGCTTGGTAAAGAAGATAAAATGACCGTGACGGAAATCTACCGCACGCTCGGATTACCACAAGCCATAGCTTCTCAGCACCTTATCACCTTAAAAGACCGCGGCATCCTCTCGTCGTTTAAGGTCGGCACCAAAATCTACTACTCCCTATCCATTCCCAAGCTGCTCGACGTGATTGACACGCTCGAGGGGTGTTGCGATACGATGTAAGGAGAAGGCTTCCTCATTGGCTTTCCAGCACGAAGGCCCTGCTTCTACCCACGGAGCAGGGCCTTCGTGCTTGTTCAGGCGAGTTACCTTTGCCAGGTTCTTCCGGCAGATAGCCCAGCCCGCAAACGACAGCGCCACCGCGGGCGGGCGGTGGCGCTACATCACAGGGGACAGGGAAAGCAGCTAGGCCGTGGCCGCTTGCCGCTCCAGGTCGAAGAGGTCGTTGAGCACGTCGATAACCTGATCGGCTTCGTCGCGCTTGCAGGCGGCCTTGAGCTGCAGCACGTGCTGCTTCAGGATCTTCTGCATCAAGGACTTGGTGATGTCGTCGAGGCGTTTGGCTTCTTCGGTCGATACTTTTTTCTGGTAGCGGTCCAGTTCTTCCTGGCGCAACTGCTCCAGGGCCCCCTTGATTTTCTGAATCACCGGCGACACCAGCATTTCGCGGCTCCACTCGTCGAGGCCCGCCAGGGTTTCGCGGATGATGGCCCGCACCTGCGGCACGGCGGCCAGGCGGCGCTCCACGGCGGCCGTGGCGCGGCTCTGGATGGCGTCGATGTTGTAGAGAAGTACGCCCGGCACCTGCTCCACGTCGGCCTCGATGCTGCGCGGCACGGCCAGGTCGATGAAAAACTTGTAGCTGAGCACCTCCAGGCGCTCCACCATGTCGACGGTGAAGTAGGGCGTGTCGCGGGCAACGGAGGAGATGATGACGTCGGAATCCTGCAGGGCTTCGGCCAGGTTTTCAAAGTCAATGACCTTCAGGCCTTCGCACTCGGCGGCCAGGGCTTCGGCCTTGGAGCGGGTGCGGTTGCAGATGGTCACGTCGGCAAAGCTTTTGTTGCCGGCGAGGTGGCGGCACACGTCGGCGCCGATTTCGCCCAGGCCCACCACCAGCACGCGCGGGTTGGCTACGTCGGCGGTCAGCTCTTCCACCAGCTCCACGGCGGCGTAGGAGGTAGACGCGGCGCCGTCGCGGAACGAGGTTTCCTGCTGTACGCGCTTGTTGGTAAAGAACACCGAGTGCAGCAGGCGGTGCAGGAAGGGGCCGGCCGCGTCGGCGTCGGCCGACCACTGGTAGGCCTGCTTGACCTGGTTGCTGATCTGCAGGTCGCCCACTACCTGCGCGTCGAGGCCCATGGCCACCTCGAAGAGGTGCAGCGCCGCGTCGTCGCAGGTGTTGCGGACGGTGAAGTACTCGTAATAGTTGGCAATGTCGGCCACGCCCTTGAGCTGACCGAGGGCCTCGATGATGGCGGGGCTCTGGTCGCGTTCGGCGGCGTAGTAGATTTCGGTCCGGTTGCAGGTGCTCAGCACGAGCAGGTCCGAGAGGCCAAGCTCTTGGTGCAGCGTGTCGAGAAAGCGACGGCAGGCCAGTTCATCCAACGCAATCAGCTCGCGAATCGCGAGGGGTGCGGTTTTATAGGATAGCCCTACGGCCTTAAACGGGTGGGTCATAGCTGGTGCTACGGGCGACGTAGAAGTGGAATGCAAAATTACGGTGCATTTTGCTAGGGTAAAAACCCCAAACCATGTACGGAGGTTCGATGCCGGGGTGAACTGCGTTTTTGGCGGGTTAAACCGGGTTAAGGCCTCGGGCAACTGACAAAAATCATTTGCGCGGCGCCCTGCCAAAGCGCCTTGGCAGCAGCGGGTTAAAGGTAGACCGCCCGGAGCGCGGCGTCAATCGCCCAATGATGTGAGAAAAAGCGGCGGGTGGGGCCACGAGGAAAGATGGGCGCAGCTTTTAGCAGGCGGCGCGAAGCGTTGAGCCGGTGGAACCAGCGGCTTGGGCATCGGTGGCGGCCTTGGCTGCGTACTTTCGCAGTCCGTGTACGCGTTCAAGGTGGCTGATTGGTTGCCCGTTGCGGCGCTATTCCTTCGTCTGTGCTCCCCATTTACGACCAAAAATCCCGGATCAAGCTGCTCATCGTGGTGTTGGCGCTGGTTATCGGCGCCGTCACCGTGATTTATACCAACCTGCTGGTGCGCCGCCTCTCCGAGCGCGAACAGCAGCAGATCAACTTGTACGCCCGCACGCTCCGCTTTCTGATCAGCACGGAAGTGGAAGACGTGAACACGGCCTTCCTGAAAACCGAGATTATCGACGCCAACCGCACGATTCCGGTGATTCTGGCCGATGGCGACGGCAATATCATCGACTACCGCAACCTGACGATTCCCGAGAATCTGAACGAACTGCGCAAGGACGCGCTGCTGCGCAGCGAGATAGCCGATATGAAGGAGCAGCACCCGCCCATCGTCGTGGAAATCGGGATGGGCGTGCGGCAGTATATTTATTATAAGGATTCGCTGATTCTGAACCAGCTACGCACCTACCCGTTGGTGCAGCTGGCCGTTATTGCCTCCCTGGGCGTCATTGCCTACCTGGTGTTCAGCACCTCGCGCCGGGCCGAGCAGAACCGCGTGTGGGTGGGCCTGGCCAAGGAGACGGCCCACCAGCTGGGCACGCCGCTGAGCAGCCTGATGGCCTGGCAGGATTACATGCAGTCCTCGGAGCGCTTCCAGGGCGAACCGGTGGTCGAGGAGCTGGCCAAGGATGTGAAGCGTCTGCAGATCATCACGGAGCGCTTCTCCAACATTGGCTCGGTGCCCATCCTGAAGGACGAAGACATCCGCGATGTGGCCGAACGAGCGGTGGACTACCTGAAAGTGCGCGTGTCGCGCAAGGTGGCTTTCAAAGTAGAAAGCCTGCTGGAGCCCGGCGCCACGGCCAAGGTAAACGTGCCGCTGCTGGAATGGGTCATTGAAAACATCTGCAAAAACGCGGTGGACGCCATGGACGGCCGCGGCTCCATCACCATGGTCATCCGCCACGGCGGGCGCCACAACAAGCAGATTGCCCTCGACATCACCGATACGGGCAAGGGCATTCCCAAAAGCAAGTTCGAAACGGTGTTTCAGCCGGGCTTCACCACCAAAAAGCGGGGCTGGGGCTTGGGACTAGCCCTGGCCAAGCGCATCATCGAGAACTACCACAACGGTCGGCTGTACGTGCGCTGGTCGGAGGTGGGCAAGGGCACCACGTTCCGGGTGCTGCTGAACGGGTGAGATCTTAGATCAGGAAGCTGAGAGCCAAATACTTAGAACGACTAAGCCACCATTGATCTACGTTCTCGCTTCCAAGCTCTATCTATTGGTGATTTCCACGTAGGCGTTGCCCGTCACGGGCTGGCCGTGGTGGGTGCCTGTGACGCGGCACATGCCTTCCCAGTAGTTGAGCGGGGGCAGGGCTTTGAACAGCTTCAGGCTGAGCTCCTGCTCCGGTACCAGCGGCTCCACGGTGAGGTCGTAGCCTTTGGCGGGCACGCGCACGCGCCAGCGGGCCGGGTAGCGGCTGCCGGTGCGCGGGCTTTGCCAGTGGTCGATGGGTTCCAGCTGGAAATCCTTGGCTTCCAGGTGCTGGTTTTCGCCCTGCGGCCCGAAAAGTGAACCGCCGCCGATCCGCTCCTGGGTTTTCTTGTTGTGCACGGTGTAGAGCATCAGGTCGTCGCGCGTTTCGTGCAGCTGAATGCTGAGCCAGTCCCAGGCAATGTGGCGCTTGTTGACGCTGCCGCAGTTCCACTGCCGGTCATACCACAGCTCGCCGCTCACGGAGCGGGCCTGCCCGTCGAGGGTCAGCGTGCCGGTGGTACTGAGGCGGGGGTAGCTGTAGTAGCCGGCCTTGGCCACGGGCCCGTACTGCTCGTAGCCGGTGCCGCCGTGCAGCAGCACGGGCTTGGCCGGGGTCGTGGTCAGCTCAAAGCCGGTGCCGGGGTGAGTGGTCAGGCCGGCCTTGAGCTGGTAGCGGCCTTCCTGGCCGTCGAGCGACCAAAGTTGCTCAGCCTTGGGCAGGCGCAGACGAATGGGCAGCGAATCGGGCAGGATGCGGCGTTGCGGCTGCAGGGCGTAGTCGTAGTGGAAGCGCTGCTGCTTCGGGTCCGTCACGGCCACGTTCACCATCAGGTAGTCGCGCTTGCCGGAGGGGTTGAAGTGAAAAAACACGTACTCGATGCCGTACTGCTCGCCCGACTGCTGGTCGCGCAGGTGACCGGTGAAGTACCACCATTCCACGGAATTGCGCACGTGCACGGCTTCTTCACGCGGCAGCTGGGCGCGGTCCTCAGACGTGTCGTGGCGGGTGGTGGGCTTCAGGATACATCCGGTGGGACCGGTGAGCAGGAGCAGGGCGGTGGCGGCCGAGAGCAGCTTGTTCATCGGGATGGATAAGCCGCGGCGCGGGCGAAAGGTTTCGACTGGCGGGGCCAATCAAAGCACCCGGCTATTTAGTGCGGGCCCTGCTGGGGCCGGGGCAGGGAGGAGGTTTTGCCCAGGCGGCGGACTTCGCGCCGGGGCAGGGCTGGCAGAGGCTTGGGTTGGGTTACCACGGAGTCGCGCTGCACCAGCAGGCGCAGCAGCGAGTCGGCAGGGCGCTCCAGAAACGCCACCGGCAAGGCTTGGGGCCGAAACGCCCGAACCTGGATTTGCAGGGTATCAACGGGCGTCGTGGCCAGCTGCTCAGCGGTCAGGTCGAAGGTGAAGTAGCCCTGCTCGTCGCTCTGGGTGGCCAGCGCCAGGCGCTTCAGCCACAGAGAGGCCGTCGGTAGGGGCTCCTGGGTGTAGGCGTCGAACACGCGCCCGCGCAGCTGCCGGGCCACTGTATCCGGGAGCAGGGCGGAGTGGGCAGCAGCCGGCGAGGCACCAGGAGCGGGGCGGAAGCCCGAGCTGGTCAGCCAGGCCGCTCCGAGGGCCAGGCAGGTAATAGAAGCACGTAAATAAGCCCGGCTGCTACGGGCTGATAAATTGAAAAAGCGCATAAAAGGGGAATGAGGGCGCGCAAGGTACGCAATGCGGGCGCGGGCGGTTAGGCCCGGCGCGTAGTCGGCCTGTCCCGTGGCTGCCCGGCAGTCAGCGCAGCCAGTCTTCCAGTTGCAGCAAGGGGGTACGTTGCGGCGGCTCCGGGAGGATGATGTGGACCCCAACGGAAACCGCGCCGCCCAGTATCGTTAGCTGCGTCTGTGGTTGTGCCCATACCTCTAGTTCATTGGGCTGGCTTTCAGCTGACTCGGTCGGCGCAGGGGCGGCCGGGCGTGGCGCCTGTGGCCGGATCAGCAGCGGCTGCAACTTTTGGTAGGGCCGGTCTAGGCGCTGGGCCGCGGCGTGGCTGGGAGTTAGTGCCTGCAGCGTTAGGGCAAGGCCCCGGCCGCCAGCCAGGCCGGCCAGCGCGGTGGCACGGCCTGTGGGTGGACGGAAAGCGGGCGGCCAAGCTGCCCAGGGCGGAAGCGGCCGCAGATCCGGTTGGTGGGGCGGGCAAACCAGCCGAGCAGCTCCGGGTCACTCATGCCGGTGAAGTCGACCACCATTTTTTCGCAGCTGCCGCAGTAGCGGCCACCGGCCACGGGCGTCATCTGCTCCCAGTTGGCGGGGCAAGGCTGGGGAACGGATAAGGACGCAGCCATGGGAGGCAAGTATGTAATAAGCGGCTGACAATCAACCCAACGCTAGCACGGAGCCGGAGGGGCCGATAAGCCCAACGCGCAACGCCGCCGCATTATTTTCTATCTTTTGGGCCTCCAAAACCTATTCTCCCCGCTTTGCCTCCCTCTACGCTTCCTCCCACGCGCACCGCCGGCCTGTTTCGGCGTAAGGCGCTATCCGACCTGCTGGCCAACCCCCCGGCCGACGAAGACCTGCACGGCTCGCACCCCGGCGAGCATAGCCTGGCCCGCCACCTGACGGTGCGCGACCTGACCGCGCTGGGCATTGCGGCCGTCATCGGGGCGGGCATCTTCAGCACCATCGGCAACGCCTCCCACGACGGCGGCCCGGCCGTGTCGCTGCTGTTTGTCTTCACCGCCATTGCCTGCGCCTTTTCGGCGCTGTGCTACGCGCAGTTCGCCGCTACCATTCCGGTGTCGGGCTCGGCTTACACCTACGCCTACGCCTCCTTCGGGGAGCTGGCCGCCTGGATTATCGGCTGGGCGCTGATCATGGAGTACGCCGTGGGCAACATCGTGGTGGCCATCAGCTGGTCGGACTACTTCACCGGCCTGCTCGAGGGCGTGGGGGTGCACGTGCCCATCTGGCTGACCATGGGCATGCAGAGTGCCCACAAGTACTACAACGAGGTGCTGGCCCTGATGCAGGCCGGCAAGCCGCTGGCCGAAGCCTCGGCCGCGCAGCTGGAAGGCTACAAAGCCTGGGCCGCCGCGCCTGAGCTGCCGGGCGGCTTGCGCCTGGTTATCGACCTGCCGGCCGGGCTTATCACCCTGGCTATTACCGCGTTGGTGTACGTGGGTATTAAAGAGTCGAAGAATGCCTCCAACCTGCTGGTGGTGCTCAAGCTGGCCGTGGTGGCCGTGGTTATCCTGGTCGGCGCCTTTTACGTGAAGCCCGAAAACTGGAGCCCCTTCGCCCCGAACGGCATTGGCGGCGTACTCAAGGGCGTGTCGGCCGTGTTCTTCGCCTACATCGGCTTCGACGCCATCAGCACCACGGCCGAGGAGTGCAAGAACCCGCAGCGCGACCTGCCGCGCTCCATGATTTACTCGCTGATTATCTGCACGGTGCTCTACGTCATCATCACCCTGATTCTGACGGGCATGGTGAACTACAAGGAGCTGGCCGTGGGCGACCCGCTGGCCTACGTGTTCAACAAGGTGGGCGTGGAGTGGCTGGGTGGCGTGGTAGCCGTGTCGGCGGTGCTGGCCATGGCCTCGGTGCTGCTGGTGTTCCAGATCGGGCAGCCCCGCATCTGGATGACCATGAGCCGCGACGGGCTGCTGCCCAAGGTGTTTGCCCGGGTGCACCCCAAGTTCCACACGCCCTCGTTCTCGACCGTCGTGACGGGCTTCTTCGTGGGCGTGCCGGCCCTGCTGCTGAACATGGACCTGGTGATTGACCTGACGAGCATCGGTACTTTGTTCGCCTTCGCGCTGGTGTGCGGCGGCATCCTCGTCATCGACCCGCACGGCACGAGCAACGCCCGCTTCAAGGTGCCCTACCTCAACGGGCGCCTGCTGGTGCCGCTGCTGCTGCTCATCGTCGGTGGGCTGGTGTTCGTGTACAACCGCGACAACATCAACGAGTTCTTCCGGCTGGTGAGCTTCACCGAGGGCTACGAAGGCTTCCGCCACCAGATTCCGATGCTCGTGTTCCTGATTGCCTGCGTGTGGGTGGCTGTGGTATCGTTTCGCAAGAACCTCTCCCTGCTGCCCGTGCTCGGCCTGCTCACCAACCTTTACCTGATGACGCAGCTGGGCATAAGCAACTGGTTGCTGTTCGGCGCCTGGCTGATTATCGGCCTAGCCATCTACTTCAACTACGGTTTCAAGCATTCCAAGCTGAACAAGACGGCCGCGGCGCGGTAGCACAGTGCCGCTTCAGCTAGCCCGGCCCCAACGGCAAATCAGCCGTTGGGGCCGGGCTTTTTTTGCACGCCCGGTTACCGACTGCTATACTTGACGATGGTTCGTGCCATTCCTAGTTGTTTGTGCCTCTTATGGAATCCGCTACCGATTCGTTTGTAACTCCCGTGTCCCTCACCACCCGCCTCGACGCCTCCCGCCAGGAGCTGCTCGACCTGGGTTTGCGTAATCCGCTGCTCAACTTCCGCCCCTCGAAAGCCCAGGGCGTGACGGTGGTGCAGGAAGAAGCAGCGCAGGTGCTCGACATCCTGGTGCGCCAGGGCAAAACCATGTATTTCTCCGCTGCCCCCGAGCCCATCCGGAAAAAGCCCGTAGAGGCCCGCGCGGAAGCCAGTGAGGCGGCTGTGGCAGGAGAAGTTGCTACGCAAGAGCTTGCTGTGTCGGGCGGCGAACCGGGCGAAGCCGAAGTGCCGACGCTGGAGCACTACCTGGAAGAGCACCCGCCCGCGGAGCTTTCCGGGGCCGCGCAGCAGGCCCTGCTCACCGACAACCGCCTGCAAACGGCCGAGCCGCTGGCCCGGCTCGAAACCCGCCTGCTCAACACCTATTACACGGCCCGCACCAGCCTGGAGGAAACCGGCGTCAATATCCTCTACCTGGCCCTGGGCCAGCTCAGCTGGTACGAAGCCGACAGCAGCTCCGAGCCGCGCCATGCCCCGCTGGTGCTGGTGCCGGTGGTGCTGGAGCGCGGCACCGTGGCCGAGCGGTTCAAGCTCACTTACTCCGGCGCCGAGGTGGAGGGCAACCTCTCGCTGCAGGCCCGCCTGAAAGCCGATTTTGGCCTGCAGATGCCTTTGCCCGACTTCGACAACCAGTCGCTGCCCGAATACTTTGCCGCTGTGCGCGAGGCCCTGGACGGGCGCAGCCGCTGGCGCGTCAAGGCCGATGCCATTGCGCTGGGCTTCTTCTCCTTCAGCAAGCTGATGCTGTACCGCGACCTGGACCCGGCCACTTGGCCTGCCACGGCCGAGGGCACTTCGGCGCTGCTGGAGCACCCGGCCATCCGGGCCCTGCTCGACCACGAAACCGGCTTCGACGATGCCGCGCCGAGTGTGGGCGAACAGGCGTTTCTGGACACCGAAAGCCCGGCCCACGAGCTGCATCAGGTGCTCGACGCCGACTCCTCGCAGCTGCTGGCTTTGCTGGCCGTGCAGGAAGGCCGCAACCTCGTGATTCAGGGGCCGCCCGGCACCGGCAAGTCACAGACCATTGCCAACCTGCTGGCCGAGGCCATCGGCGCGGGCAAGAAAGTGCTGTTCGTGGCTGAGAAGATGGCCGCGCTGGAAGTGGTGAAGCGCCGCCTCGACGCGCTGGACCTGGGCGTGGCCTGTCTGGAGCTGCACAGTCACAAAGCCAACAAGAAAAGCCTGCACGACGAGCTGAAGGCGACGCTGGCCTTAGGCCGGCCCGCGGCCCCGGCGGCTGCGCAGGAACAGGTCGCTCAGCTGCCACGCTACCGCCTCGCCCTCAACGACTACGCCCAAGCCGTGAATGCGCCCATCGGCCGCAGCCGCCGCACGGCCCAGCAAGTGGCGGGCGAGCTGCTGCGCCTGCGCGCCGAGCAGGGCGCCGTCGAGCTGCCGCGCATTCCGTTCGGCGGGCTGCCTGAGTGGACTGATGCCGACGCCGCCCACGCTGAAGACTTGGCGGCCCGCCTGCAGGCCACGCTGCTCAAAACCGGTGCGCCCCGGCAATTGCGCTTCTGGGGTAGCGAGCTGACCGTACTGTTGCCCGCCGACCAGGACCAGCTGACCCGGCACCTGCAGCAGGCTGCCGCGGCCGTGGCCGCGCTGCAACAGCAGGCGGAGGCCTTGGCCCGGCACCTGCAGCTGTCAGTACCGGCTACCCGCGCCGCTGCCGAGGCCCTGCTGCCGGCCGCCCGCCACGCGCAGCTGGCCCCGGCTCTGGCCGGCGTGGCCGTAGCCGATGCGGCCTGGGCGCAGCAGGCCAGGGCGTTGCACGAAATCATGGAAGCCGGGGCCGCGCACCACGCCCTGCATCAGCAATACGACGCCCTGCTGCTGCCCGAAGCCTGGCAACAGCAGTTGTTGACGGAGCGTGCCGCCGTGCTGGCCTACGGCGACAAGTGGTGGAAATTCCTGAGCGGCGACTTCCGCCGGGCGCGCAAACGCCTGCAAAGCCTGTGGCGCACGGCCCTGCCCGCCGAGCCCGCCGCCCTGGTCGCCGCCATCGACGCGGTGCACGACGCCGGCCGCCACGCCCAAACCGTGGCCGACGCCCGCAGCCTCGGCCAGCAGCTGTTCGGGCCGGCCTGGCAAGAGCTGCGCTCCGACTGGTCTGCCCTACGCCGCACCGCCGACTACCTCGCCCTGACCCACCAGCGCATTCAGCGGGGCGAGCTGCCTGCCGCCCTGCTCGGCTACCTGAGTGGCACTGAGCAAAACGCGGCGGATCAACACGCGTCACCAGACGAGCTGAGCAAGCTGCTGGCTAGCCTGGAAGCGGCGCTGGCGCAGCACCGCGCGGCCGTGCAGGCGGTGGTAGAGGCGCTGCGCCTGAACGAGGCCCGCCGCTTTGGGCCCGACGGGCGGCTGCAGTTTCAGCCCTTCGCGGAGCAGAGCGCCGTGCTGGCTGCCTGGCAAACCCACCTGCCCGAGCTGCACCTGGCCACGGAATGGAACAACGTAGCCGCCGCGGCCCAGGCCGAGCACCGCCCCGAGCTGCTGGTGCTGGCCGAAGCCTGGCCCGACGCGGCGCAGCACCTGCGGGCCGCCGTGCGCCAGACCTGGCTGGAATTTCTGCAGAAGCAGGCCTACGAGCAACATCCGGCGCTGCGCCAGTTTGAGCGGGCCAGCCACGAGGAAACCGCCGCCCGCTTCCGCGCCGCCGACCGCGCCAGCCTGCTGCACAACCGTGCCCGCGCCATGACGCGCCACCACGACGGCCTGCCCAACCCGCAGCTGCCTACGGCCGGCGGACAGATGGGCATCCTCAAAAATGAGTTTGCCAAGAAAACCCGCCACCTGCCCATCCGCCAGCTCATGCAGAAGGCCGGGCAAGCAGTGCAGGCCATCAAGCCGGTTTTCATGATGTCGCCGCTGTCGGTGGCCAGTTTTCTGCCGCCCGGCGCGGTGGAGTTCGACCTGGTGGTGTTCGACGAAGCCTCGCAGGTGAAGCCCGTGGACGCGCTGGGTGCCGTGGCCCGGGGCAAGAAGCTGGTAGTGGTGGGCGACTCCAAGCAGCTGCCGCCCACCTCCTTCTTCGACTCCCTGACCGGCACCGGCGAGGCCGCCGACGAGGAAAACGTGACGGCCGACATCCAGAGCATCCTGGAGCTGTGCAAGGCCCGGCAGATGCCCGAGCGCATGCTGCGCTGGCACTACCGCTCGCTGCACCAGTCGCTGATTGCGGCCTCCAACCACCTCTTCTACGACGACAAGCTGGTGATTTTCCCCAGCCCCGGCGGCCAGGGCCAGCTGGGTTTGGTGTACCATCACCTGCCCGAAACCTACTACGAGCGGGGCACCACGCGCACCAACCCGCGCGAGGCCCAGGCCGTGGCCGAAGCCGTGCTGCACCACGCTCGCACCACGCCCCGGCTTACGCTGGGCGTGGTGGCCTTCAGCACCGTGCAGCGCCAGGCCATTCAGGATGCGCTGGAGGTGCTGCGCCGCCAGCACCCCGAAACCGAGGCCTTCTTCGCCGCGCACCGCCACGAGCCGTTCTTCATCAAGAACCTGGAAAACGTGCAGGGCGATGAGCGCGACGTGATGCTCATCAGCATCGGGTACGGGCGCACCAAGGACGGCTACCTCTCGATGAGCTTCGGCCCGCTGAACGGGGAAGGCGGCGAGCGGCGCCTGAACGTGCTCATCACCCGCGCCAAGCAGCGCTGCGAGGTATTCACCAACCTCACGGCCGACGACCTTGACCTGAACCGGACCCGCGCCCGGGGCGTGGCCGCGCTCAAAACCTTCCTGAACTTCGCCCAGCACGGCTGCCTGAACCAGAACGAGGAAACCGGTCGCGAGATGGAGTCGCCCTTCGAGGAAGCGGTGTACCGTGCCCTCACGGCCCGGGGCTACCAGCTGCGCCCGCAAATCGGTTCCCAGGGCTTCTTCATCGACCTGGCTGTGGTCGACCCCGACCAGCCGGGCCGCTACGTGCTTGGCATCGAGTGCGACGGGGCCATGTACCACTCGGCCCGCTCAGCCCGCGACCGGGACCGGCTGCGCCAGCAGGTGCTGGAGGCCGTGGGCTGGCGCCTGCACCGCATCTGGAGCACCGACTGGTTCCGCGACCCGGCGCGCGAAACCGAGCGCGCCGTGCAAGCCATCGAAGAAGCTCGTCACCTGGCCGCGCTGGATGAGCCCGACGAGCTGGAAGAAGAGCTGCTGCCCGAACCCGCCACGCTGGAGCGGGAGGAGCCGGCCGCGCCCACTGCCAACCCGGCCGTGGAGCCCTATCAAGTCGCCCTGCTGCCCGATGCTATCCGGCAGCAGGAGCTGCACCAGCACGGGCTGGGCCAGCTGGCAAAGTGGCTAAGCGTGGTAGTGGGTGTGGAAAGCCCCGTGCACCTCGAGGAAGCCACCCGGCGGCTGGCCCACGCCAGCGGGGCTACGCAGGTGGGCGCCCGGATGCGGAAAGTGGGGCGCGATGCGGCCCTGCTGGCCCATAACCTGCACTACCTGCGCCGGCAGGGCGACTTTCTGTGGGCGCCGGCCATGCAGCAGCCCTCGTTGCGCGACCGGAGCCAGTTGCCCGCCATTTCCCGCAAGCTCCCCTTCGTAGCGCCCGAAGAGCTGGCCCTGGCCATGCGTACCGTGGTCGAACAGAGCTTCGCGCTGCCGAGGGAGGCCGTGTTTCTGCCCGCCGTGCGCCTGCTGGGCTTTGCCCGCCTCAGCGACGACATGCGCCAGCAGCTGGAGCCCGTGCTGGCCGGACTGCTAGAGCGAGGTGAGCTGCTGGAAATGAATGGGATATTGAAGCCAGCCGGATAAGCAGGTATGAGTAATCTTGACCGGGTGAAAACGTGGGTGGAGGCGGGTAAGCAGGTGGGGAAAGTTATCCGCTACGACCGGGACGGTCAGCCCAGCTGGTTTTCCGTTGGCATTCAGCGTTGGGATGGGGAATATCTGCTCTATGTGTCCGAAATACTGGAAGCAAACATGGTTGCGGAGCAGTTTCTCCGCGACGAAATCATTGCTTATGCCAGCTTTGAAGAATTGCTGGTGGCATATAAGCAGCAAACGGATATTCTGATACTGGAACTGACTCCGCTCAAGGGACAAAGACTATTCAACCCACTTTGCCGCTAGTCAATATCCTTCTGCTATAGGCCTATGAGTGCTTTATTGCCCGGCGAAACCATCCTGCTCACCCTGCGCCTGGCCGGCTCCGTCCCGGCCCGCGCCGGTCGCGAATTGCAGCAGCAGCGCGTAGCCGCCCAGGAAGCCGCTCGCACGGCCGCTACCGCCGAAGAAGCCCGGGCCGCCCAGCGCCGCGCCGACAAACGCTTCTTCGCCGACTTCGATGCCCTGCTCGACGCGGCCAAAGTCGGGGGCGGCTACCTGGAAAAAGAGAAGATATCCGAAGCCGTAGCCGGGGAGCTGCTGATGCTGGAGGAGCAGGGCCTGCGTGTGCCCTGCTTCGTGCTGACCTTCAACCACGTGCATGCCGTGCTGCACCAGCCCGCCGGCCACAGCCTGTCGCTCTACAAAGCCTTGGAGCTGCTGCACCAGCGCACCGCCCAGCAGGCCCGCCGCATCCTGCGCGGCCAGCTGCCCCGCGAGGCCGACTTCTGGCACCCCAGCCCCCACGAGCTGCCCATCCTCGACGCCGACGAACTAACCCGCGTGCAGGCCTACCTGCTCGGCCACGCCGCCCGCCTGAAGCTGCCGCCGCGCTACCACGAGTGGCCCTACCGCTACGCCGCGGCGCCGACCCGCTGAGGTCGCACGGCAACCGGCAACCCAAGGGCGGTGCCCACCCCGTATGTAGGGCTCCCGCCAGTTGTCTTCATGCCCTACCGCTGCCTGCTTTTTGGGCTGCTCCTGCTGCTCAGCGGCCGGGCAGCCGCCCAGCGCCACGTTCCCGCCGATAGCACCGTTAGCACCGACCGGCTAGTGGCCTACCGGCTGGCTAACGACGCCTACTTCAAAACCGACTATTACTTCACCCAGGGCATGCTAGGCATGGTGGTGCACCCGGCGCTGCGCCACCTGCCGGGGGCGCGGCTGCTGCGCTTGGGCGGAGCCGCGCTGGTTCAGCATTTCGGCCTGCGTCTGTCCTACGATGGGTTCACGCCCCTGCGCATTCAGGACGCGTTTATCCGCCGCGGCGACCGGCCCTACGCGGCTTACTTGCATTTGGAGCTACTGCGCGCCGCTACCGACCGGGCGCGCCGCCGGCGCCTGACCACCGCGCTCGGCCTGGGCGTCATCGGGCCGGCGGCTGGGGCCAAGGGCTTTCAGACCAAGCTGCACCGGGCGCTGGGCGCCCCCACGCCCCGCGGCTGGGACTACCAGATTCGCAACGATTTGGTGCTGAGCTATACCGCACGGCTGGAGCAGCAGCTGACCGCGCTGGGCCGCGCCGCCGAGCTGATTGGGGGAGGAACGGCCGTGCTGGGCACCTTGCGCACCTACGCCGCCGCCGATGCCCGCCTGCGCGTAGGGTTGTTCCAGCCGTATTTCGACCACTTGGGCGTAGCGGCACAAGTCAACCGGGGCGGGCAGCGCCGCTGGCAGCTCTACGCCGCAGCGTGGGCGGAAGGGCGGCTGGTGGGCTACGACGCTACTTTACAAGGCGGCCTGCTGCGGCGCGACAACCCCTACGAACTGCCCCCCGGCGCCGTGCGCCGCACGGTGCTGCGCGGCACGGGCACGTTGGGCCTGGGTTATGCCGGGCTGCGGCTGGAAGCCTCGGCGGTGCAGGTGAGCCCCGAGATGCGCGGCGGTCGGCGCCACCGCTGGGCGCAGCTGGAGCTCATGACGGCGTTTTAGACGCCCGTCGTGCGGCTTACTGATGTAGCTTTGAGGCAATGAAGTACGCCGCGTGCATGCTGGTGGCGCTGGGAGGCGCGGCACCGGCCCTGGCCCAGGACGGGGGCGTGACCTTTCGCGTCGACGAGCAGGTGGCCGTGTGGCTGCCGGCCCAGCCCCAGGAGCAGAACGTGGGGCAGACGTTGAAAGCCGCCAACTCGTCCCGGCAGAACGACCCCATGGTGCACACCACGCAGGCCTACCGGCTCGAAGACGCGGCCGCGCTCTACATCATCGTGCGCATTCCGCTGGGGCAGCCCCCGCAGTTGCCGGCCGATCCGCAGGTGCGCACCGATTACTACAACGTGCGCTACATCCCGCTGGCCATGCAGCAGGCCCGCGGCACCCTGGAGGAGCAGGCCATTGATATGCAGCCAGGCTACGATGTGATTACCCTGAAGTACCGCGCGCCTACCGTCACCGGGGCCACGAGCACCAAGTACCTGCGCACCACCATGATTGGCAGCGTGATGTACCAGCTGCACTACATCCCGGCCGACGGCGTCGGCGACGCGGACCGGGTGCAGCGGGAGCGGTTCTTTGGCTTCACCACCCCGGCCGCCAAGTAAGCCCGCTTTACTTCGCGCGGTTCAGGATGAACACGCTCAGCAGAATGATGACCATGCCCACCAGGTGCCAGGCGTTGATGACTTCGCCGTCGAGCACGCCCCAGCCCAGCGCCACGATGGGCACCAGGTAGGTGTTGGACGAGGCGAACAGGGCCGTGGACTGCTGGATAAGCTTGTTGAACAGCACCATGGCCACGGCCGTGCTCAGCGTAGCCAATAGGGCAATGTAGCCGAAGGCCTCCCAGGCGCCGGGCGCGTGCTGCAGCTTATATAGAAAATCGGTGCCCAGCAGCAGGTACACCGCCGCCGGCCCGCCGATGAGCATGAGCAGCAACCCGGTAACCGCCACCGAGGGAATGCCGTGGAAGTGGTGCTTGATGATGTTGATGCTCACCCCGTAGCCCAGCGTGGCCAGCACGATGTAGAGTCCGTACCAGGCGTTGCCCTCACCCGTGGGCGTGGCCTCGCCGCCGCTGCCGCCCAGGCCCATGAGCACCACCGTGCCCAGCAAGCCCGCCGCAATGCCCACCGCCCGCAGCCAAGTGATGCGCTGCCCGAAAAACAGCGCACCCATCAGCAGGGTGAAGGCCACAGTGAGGGCATTGAGTACCCCGGCCAGGCCCGAGGCAATCTTGGTTTCGGCGTAGGCAAACAGGAAAGCCGGAATGAGCGTGCCAATTACGCCGCTCAGCAGCAGCCACTTAAATCGGCTGCGCTCCACGCGGCGCACGTACTTGAGCGAGAAGGGAAACAGCAGCAGGGCGGCTACCGTCACGCGGGTGGCGCCCAGCTCCAGGGCCGAAAACACCACCAGGCCCTTCTTCATCAGGATAAACGAGGTGCCCCAAATGCAGGCCAGCACGATGAGCAGCAGCCAGGCGGCCAGCGTGGTGGGCTGGTGCGGGGGCGGACCGGCCACGGTGGGAGAGGCAGGAGCCGCGGCGGCTGCGGGGGCAGGAGTAGAGCTGAGTGACATGGGCCGCAAAGGTCGCAACATCCGGGCAGGTAGTTGCGCCGGATTCTTGCGGCATTTCCGAAGACGTGCCATTCTAAGCAACGCGCAGGCCCTTGCCACCGCCGAACAGTCGGCTCAAGTGTGGCAAGGGCCTGCGCGTTGTGGGCGTCAGCAGGAGGAGAATAGCCAGAAAGTTGAGCTCCCGGCTTAGTCGGCCAGCACCGCCTCGCTCTGGGCAATTTCGGCTAGGATGGCGCGCACCTCGTCGGGCGTGGCGGCTTCCACCAGCTGGGTGCGCCACTGCTTGGCGCCCACCAGGCCCTTGAAGTAGTGCGCGTAGTGGCGGCGCATCTCGAAGATGCCCACCTTGGGGCCCTTCCACTCGATGCTCTTCTCAAAGTGCAGCTGGCAGGCGCGCACGCGCTCTTCCAGGGTGGGCGGGGCCAGCTTCTCGCCGGTGGCCAGGTAGTGCTTGATTTCCTGGAAGATCCACGGGTAGCCGATGCTGGCGCGGCCGATCATGATGCCGTCGACGCCGTAGCGGTTCTTGTACTCCAAGGCCTTCTCGGGCGAGTCGATATCACCGTTGCCGAAGATGGGAATCTTGATGCGCGGGTTGTTCTTAATGGCCGCAATCAGGCGCCAGTCGGCTTCGCCCTTGTACATCTGCACGCGGGTGCGGCCGTGCACGGTCAGCGCCTCGATGCCGATGTCCTGCAGGCGCTCGGCCACTTCCTCCACGTTCTTGGTGGAGTCGTCCCAGCCCAGGCGGGTTTTCACCGTCACGGGCAGGTGCGTGGCTTTCACCACGGCCTCGGTCATCTGCACCATCTTGGGAATATCGCGCAGCAGGGCCGCGCCGGCACCCTTGCAGGCCACCTGCTTCACCGGGCAGCCGTAGTTGATGTCGATGAGGTCGGGGCCGGCCACGGTGCTGATCTTGGCGCACTCGGCCATGGTCTGCACGTCGGAGCCAAAGAGCTGAATGCCAATGGGCCGCTCGTAGTCGAACACGTCGAGCTTCTTGCGGCTCTTGGCCGCGTCGCGGATCAGCCCCTCCGACGACACGAACTCGGTGTACATCAGATCCGCCCCGCCCTGCTTGCACACGGCGCGAAACGGCGGGTCCGACACGTCCTCCATCGGGGCGAGCAGCAAGGGGAAATCGGGCAGGGCAATGTCGCGGATGTAAACCACAGCGGAACTGGTTAGCGTATTTTGCGCAAATTTACGACAGAAGGAAGTAGCGGGCCGGATGGATGGCGCAACGGGTGTTTCGGCCAACGAAACTGACCGTCAGCGGCTTGCCGGAAGCTTCCCCCGCCGCCCGTTTCCGTACACCTACTCGGTACTCAATTCTAAACGCTCATGAAAGGTTTCGCGCGCACCGAAGACACCCTGCACCCCGGCTTCTCCCTGATGCTGCTGGTGCTGCTCGTGGTCGGGGGCATGTGCGTAGGCTTTTTCGTGGCCATGCTCCTCATCGGTGCCCTTTACGGCACCGATGTGCTGATGCGCTCCACCGCCATCATTGCCGCCCCGCAGGCCCACCCCGAGGGCTGGGGCGTGCTGATGCTCATGCAGGGCGTGCCGCTGCTGCTGGGCTTCGGCGGCGGGGCGCTGCTGCTGCCCATCGTGCGGGGGCTGAAGCCGTTGCCCTACTTTCAGCCGCGCCGGCCGGTGCCCGCGTTCTGGCTGCTGGCAGCCGTGGTGCTCATCGTGGTGAGCGTGCCGGCCATGTCGGTGCTCATTGCCTGGAACGCGGGCCTGCACCTGCCGCCCGCCTTGTACCAGTGGGAAAAAGCGGCCCGCCTCTACGAAGACCAGGCCCAGGTGCTCACCACCTTCCTGACCAAGTTTACGTCCTTCAACCGCTTTCTGATTGCGCTGCTGGTGGTGGCCGTGGTGCCCGCCATTGCCGAAGAGCTGACCTTTCGCGGGGTGGTGATGCGGCAGTTTACCCGCTGGACCAAGTCGGTGCACTGGGGGGTGTGGCTGTCGGCGGCGGTGTTCAGCGCCATTCACGTGCAGTTTTTCGGCTTTGTGCCGCGCTTGCTGCTGGGGGTAGTGCTCGGCTACCTGTTTGCCTGGAGCGGCAACGTCCTTGTGTCGATGGCCGCGCACTTCGCCCAGAATGCCCTGCAACTGCTGCTGCTGTACCTGCAGCAGCGCGGCACCATCGCCTTCGACGCCGACAGCAACGAGGCGCTGCCCTGGTACTGGGCCTTGCTCTCGGCCGTGCTGACGCTGAGCCTGCTGTACTGGCTCTACCAGCAGCGCGTGCAGGCCGCCGCGCTGCCCGTTGGCGAGGCCCACACCCTCACCGGCCACGGCGTGCAGGTGCGCACGCCCGGCGCGCCGCTCGTGGCGGGGCACACGCTCACCGGCCACGGCATCGAGGCGCCGCCGGCGCCGGACCGCCCCACGGCCTAGGCTCCGGCCGCCCTTTTCCTTTACTCCGCTTCAGCGCTTCCCACCCGCTTTGACTTCGTCTACGCCTTCTCCCTCCGCCGCCGAACCCGCCGCTGCCCAGAAGCCCCCGGGCATGTCTAACATGTGGCAGCGCATCATTTCGGCCAGTATCGGCGCGGCGCTGCTGCTGGGCTCCATTTGGTTTAGCTCGTGGACGTTCGGCCTGTTCTTCGGCCTGGTGCAGGCCCGCATGCTCTGGGAGTTCTACCGCATGATGAAGGAGCAGGGCTTCAAGCCGGCGGCGTTTATAGGTTGCGGAATAAGCTTGCTGGTTTTTGCGTCGATTTTCGTTGCGGCCCATTATCCGATGGGTGGTGTAGGGACGCCATCAGCAAATCAGCAGGTGTTAAGTAACGTAGCGCCATTGCTGATGGGGGCCACCGTTGCCGTTGCGGTGCTGTTGCCCATTATCTTGCTGCTGCGCGAAATGTACTGGTGGCCCCGCGACGAGCAGCCTTTCTCGCCCTTCGCCAATGTCGGCGTGGCCCTGCTGGGTTTGTTCTACGTGACCCTGCCCATGAGCGGCCTCAACGTGCTGGCGTTCGGGCCCGCGGGCTACGACCACCGCCGCATCTTCGCTTTGCTGTTCCTGATCTGGTCGGCCGACACCGGCGCTTATATTGCCGGCAAGAACTTCGGTAAGCACAAGCTGGCGCCCGGCATTTCGCCCGGCAAAACCTGGGAAGGCTGGGCCGGCGGCGCGCTGCTCACCCTGGCCGTCGGCTGGGCCCTGGGCTACCTCATTCCCGAGCTGCCCCTGAGCCACCGCCTCGTGGCCGCCTTGGTGGTGGCCGTCTTCGGCCCGCTGGGCGACCTGGTCGAGTCCATGCTCAAGCGCAACGTGGGCGTGAAGGACTCCGGCCGCATCATGCCCGGGCACGGCGGCCTGCTGGACCGCTTCGATGCCTTCCTGTTCGTGGTGCCCGTGCTGGTGGTGCTGCAGCTGCTCTTCGGCGGGTAGCGCGCCTTTTAATTCCGGGCCCGGTAGCTGTGGGCCGTGACGCCGGGCCGCAGCGGCCAAATCACGGGTACGCAGGCTGGACGGGCGTATAAGCGGGCGGCGGTGCGCCTCGGCTGGGGCGTACCGGGGCTCTCGCACCACCCAAGGGCGACGCTTATTCCGGCTGGCTAACGGCTGTAAGCTTCGTGTATCCGTATTGGGGAATCCTAGTACCTTTGACGCGCTTTTTCCGCCCGCTGGCTTGGCTGCTCGGCTAGCTTCGGGCGGCGCTGTTTCTGCATTCCCCCATTTCCCAACCCCCTTTTACCCGACCAACAGCATGGCTTCTACTACGGTGTACAAAGAGCCGGCCCCCAAGGTGGACCGCGAAAACCCGCTCGAGTCGATGATGTCACGCTTCAACGTGGCCGCTGACATTCTCGGCCTCGACGACGCGACCTACAACGTGCTCAAAGCCGCCGACAAACAAGTCATCGTGCACATTCCCGTGACGATGGACAACGGCCAGGTGCGCGTGTTCGAGGGCTACCGCGTGGTGCACAACACCGTGCTCGGCCCTTCCAAAGGCGGCATTCGCTACGATAAGAACGTGCACCTCGACGAGGTGAAGGCCCTGGCGGCCTGGATGACGTGGAAGTGCGCCGTGGTGGACATTCCCTACGGCGGCGCCAAAGGCGGCATCATCTGCGACCCGACCACCATGTCGGCCGGCGAGATTGAGCGCCTGACCCGCGCCTACACGCTAGCCATGAAGGACGTGTTCGGTCCCGACCGCGACATTCCGGCGCCTGATATGGGCACCGGTCCGCGCGAAATGGCCTGGCTGATGGATGAATTCAGCAAGACCGTGGGCGCCACCACCCCGGCCGTCGTGACGGGCAAGCCCCTGGTCATGGGCGGCTCGCTGGGCCGCACCGAGGCCACCGGCCGCGGCGTGATGGTGTCGGCGCTGGCCGCCATGAAGAAGCTGGGCATGGATCCGGCACAGTCGTCGGCCGCCGTGCAGGGCTTCGGCAACGTGGGTTCCTGGGCCGCCAAGCTGCTCTGCGAGCAGGGCGTGAAGATCAAGGCCGTGTCCGACGTGTCGGGCGCGTACTGGAACGAGAATGGCATCAACATCGACGAGGCCATTGCTTACAAGAACGCCCACAAAGGCCGCCTCGACGGCTACACCGGCGCCACGCTGATGGACAACGCCGACGACCTGCTGACCCTGGACGTAGATGTGCTGGTGCCCGCCGCCGTGGAGGACGTCATCACCGAGCACAACGCCCACGACATCAAGGCCAAGCTCATCGTGGAAGGCGCCAATGGCCCGACTTCGGCTTCGGCCGACCCGATCATCAACGAGAAGGGCATCATGGTGGTGCCCGACATCCTGGCCAACTCCGGCGGCGTGACGGTGTCCTACTTCGAGTGGGTGCAGAACCGCCAGGGCTTCAAGTGGACCGAGGAGATGGTGACCGAGCGCGCCGACCGCATCATGTCCGACGCCTTCGAGAAAGTGTACGCCACCAGCCAGAAATACAACATTCCGATGCGCATCGCCGCCTACGTGGTAGCCATCGACAAAGTCGCCCAGACCTACAAGTTCCGCGGCAGCTTCTAACGGCTGGCCGGCACCGATTTTTCTGCCCGCCGAAAACCAGGAGCCGGCAGCCTTAGTATTGAGTATAGCCCGGGCCGCGAGGTCCGGGCTATCTTTGTAACCGCACGACTCACCCGCTTCCCGTTCCTCCGTTTCCCATTTTGCCGCTCGTCTGTTTTGCCTGATTGATTTCTGAATCAGCTATATCGGATCAATCAGCGCTAATCTGCGATTTATGAAAATCCACAAAGAAGGTCGCCGCATTCTGTTTTTCACGCTGTTGGCCCTGTTGGCCATCAACCTGCTGCTGTATCAGTTCAATGAGCGCGGCGTGGGTTTCAACCGCGTGTTTTCGGGCGTGTCGGTGGTCGCCTTTCTATTGCTGCTGCAGTTTTTCCGCAGCCCCTTCCGCAACCTGCTCACCCACGAGGACATTGTCATTGCCCCGGCCGACGGCAAGGTGGTGGTGATTGAGGACGTGCACGAGCCGGAATTCTTCGACGGGGTGCGCAAGCAGATCAGCATTTTCATGTCGCCGATCAACGTGCACATCACCCGCAACCCGGTGTCGGGCACGGTGAAGTACTTCAAGTACCACCCCGGCAAGTACCTCGTGGCTTGGCACCCGAAGAGCAGCACCAAGAACGAGCGCACCACGGTGGTGGTGGAAACCGAGGCCGGCCCGCAGGTGCTGTTTCGCCAGATTGCCGGCGCCATGGCCCGCCGCATCGTGTGGTACGTGAACGAGGGCGACGAAGTCAGCCAGGGCGAGGAGTTCGGCTTCATCAAGTTCGGCTCCCGCGTGGATGTGTTCGTGCCCGTGGATACCGACGTGAAAGTGCAGATCGGGGAAAAGGTGAAGGGTGGACAGACCGTCATTGCCCAGCTCAAAACGCCCGCGCCGACTCTATTTTAAGCACTGACTTGCTAGGTGATTGAACGCAGTGGTGCCACGGCTCAAAGCCGTGGCACCACTGCGTTCAATCGTTTACCAGATCCGTTTACCCCGTGATGATGTGCGGCACGAACTCCGATAGGTTCGTGATAATGCCCTCGGCCCGGCGGAAGCTGATGGCGCTGGCTTCGCCGGCCCAAAACACACCGGCTTGGTAGCGGCGGCCCTGCGCGTCCTGCGGAAACTCCAGCCACTGCTGGCGCACCTGCGGCTGCTCGACGAAGTCGCCTTCTTCGGCGTGCTTTTGCTGCCCGTGCTCGATTTCGGTCAAGTTCTGGCCTTCGCGGCCGAAGATGGGCTTGCGTACGAAGTGACCCGTTAGGTCTTGCATGCGGGCCTCTACCAGCAGCGGGTGGTGCGGAAATACTTCCCAGAGCCGCGCCAGCATGGCCTTGCTCTGGAACAGCAGGCTGTAGGCGGGGTTGGCGATAATCACGTCGCGGCTGAGCAAAAGCTGGGTCAGGTCTTCCGTCAGCTCGGGCTCCTCCTCGGCCAGCAGCTCCCAGGGTACCAGCTTGAACACGAAGCCGAAACGCTGCCACTGCCCCGAGCGCACCTCGGCCCAGGCTCCGCGGTCTTGCCCATCCACCGACACCTGCATGGCATCGACAGGGCAGACGTGCACGCTGGTGAAGCCGGCGGCGCGGGCCGCTTCCGCCAGCACCGTGCAGTTGGTTTCGTCTTCCGCGCTGCCGGGCAGGTGCACCAGCAGCAGGCTCGGGTCGAGGTCGGGGTTGAGCTGCTGCCACTCGCGCAGCTGCAATTCCAGTCCTTCGAATAGGCCGTTGGCCTGCTGCTGGTCCTCGGGGCGGCCGGCGGCCATCAGGCTGGCCCACTGCACCACGGCCGTTTCCGGGATGCTGGTGGCGGTATCGGCGTTGAACTCCACCAGCTTGGGGCCCTCGGGCGTGGCGGCCAGGTCGAAGCGGCCGTAAAGGTGCCAGTGCCGCTCGTCGTTCCAGGAGTGGCGCACGGCCTGCCACAGGTTCGCGGGGATGCCCAGCTGCTGCAGGAAATCGTCGGTAATGGGCTCGGGGACGGCCTGCACCAGCATTTCGTAGAGCGAGTCGGCCGCTTGCAGCAGCTCCTCGGCTTCGGCTTCGGTCAGCTCCACGGCTTCGCGGGCCAGGTAGGCGGCGCAGGCGTCTTCCACGGCCCAGTCCCAACCGAGGCGGTGGATGGCCGGTTCAATATCCCCGGTGAGGGGCAGCAGGCGAATCATGTCTGGTAACGGGGAAGGAATAAGGAGGAATGAAGAAGGAACGGGGAAAGGTGACCTAGCAGTTGATACGATCAAGCTTTTCTCCTCATTCTTCCCTCTTCGCTAATCAATCAGCCCCCAAACCCGCTGCGCGAGCTGCTGCGGCTGCCAAAACCGCTGCTGCGGCCGCTGGGCGCGCTGCTGCGGTAGGTGCTGCGCGAGGACGATGTACTGCGGGAGTAAGAGGGACTTTCCTGGATACCGGCGTTGCGGGAGCTGCGGTTGCCGCTGAAGCCCCGGCCGAAGAAGCCCCGGCCTTCGTTTTGCCGCTCGCGGGCAATGTTGGAGCGCCAGCCGTTGTTTTGCTGCAGCAGGCCGGGGTTGGCGTAGTAGCCGGGGTTGGGCGTCAGGAAGCGCCCGGCCATGTAGCCGATGCCGCTCCACATGAGCACGTCCATCATGCTGGTGCCGCCCACGCGGTTTTCGGGGTTCTGCCGGCTGTAGTTCTGCATTTGCTGCTGCAGAGCCTGACCCTGCAGGGTATCCACCTTGCCATCGAAGTGGCGCAGGATGGCGGCTACTTCCTCCTTGCCGGCCGGGCGCTCGGCGGTGATTTTCCACTGGCCGGGCTGTACTTCCGTCATTTCGGTGATGACGCCCTGGCTGTAGGAGTCGCCGCTCCAGTCGCCGGTGGCGGCGGCCTGGTCCTGGCGGCCATTGTCGGAGGAGCAGGCGGGCAGCACGCCCAGGCCCAGGCTGGCAGCGGCGGCTACCAGCAGCACGTTGCGGCGCCAGTCGCCGAGGCGGTAGAGGGGTTTGTTCATCGCGTGAGAGAGGTTGCTACTGACTTAAACGGCCCAGCGGCCCGGGCTGCCATTGATTGGGGATGCAAAATCCGAAAAACCGGAGGACGCCTGTGGCAGGCGGTCGGAACGGTTCTTAAAACCACTGCGCCATGCGGCTGCACAGCTCTTCCAGGTACTGCTGGTCGGTTTCGTCGAAGTCGTTGAGCTGGTCGCTGTCGACATCGAGCACCGCCACCACGCGGCCTTCCCGCACGATGGGCACTACGATTTCCGACTTCGAGAGCGAGCTGCAGGCAATGTGGCCGGGAAACTGCTCCACATCGGGCACGAGCAAGGTACGCGCTTCGGCCCAAGCGCTGCCGCACACGCCCTTGCCGCGGCGGATGCGGGTGCACGCCACCGGCCCTTGGAACGGGCCGAGCACCAGCTCGTCGTGTTTCACCACGTACACGCCCACCCAGAAAAAGCCGAAGGCTTCCTTCAACGCGGCCATAGCGTTGGCCAGGTTGGCCACCTGGTCGTCTTCGCCGGTGGTCAGGGCCTCAATTTGGGGAAGCAGGGTCTGGTATTGCTGGGCTTTGGAAAGCGTGCGGTCAATGAGCAGGTCTTCGGCCATTGGGAGAAATGCAGAGAGAGTGGAGTGTTGAGCAGAGAACAACAAAATTAGGCGAGAAGGTGCGCCGGACCGGGATAAACAGCGCCGAGCCGTCAAACCTAACCTTTTCAGGGCCTCGTCGCCTAACAGAATACGAACAGCTCGTCGTTGCCAATGACGCGGTGCTCGCGCAGGCCGGTGAGGCTCAGCGGCGGGGCCACCACACCGCCCGCCCCGATGCGCACGGTGCGGCTGCGCAGCACCCGGATTTCGTCCCAGAGCCCGGCCTGCAGCAGCAGCGTGTGCAGCGCCGGCCCGCCCTCCACCAGCACCGACTGCACCCGGCGGGCGTTCAGGTCGTCGAGGATGGCGGGCAGCATGTCCGTCTGCGCCGGAATCGAGACGAAGCTCAGGTTGTCCGCGTCGTCGTGCTGCCCGTTGGTGTACACCACCGTGGGCTGCGTGCCGTCGAGCAGGTGGTGGGTAGCGGGCAGCGTCAGGCCGCGGTCAATGACCAGGCGCAGCGGGTTCGGGCCGGGCCACTCGCGCACGTTCAGCTGCGGGTTGTCGTTCAGGGCCGTGCGGGTGCCCACCATAATGGCTTGTTCCTCGGTGCGCCAGCGGTGCACCAGCATCTTGGCCGCCGGCCCGCTGATGGGTACCGGCTGCCCGCCCGCGCCGGCCACAAATCCGTCGCGCGACTCGGCCCACTTCAGAATCAGGTAAGGCCGGTTGCGCTCCTGCACGGTAAAAAAGCGGCGGTTGAGCTGCCGGCCCTCGGCGGCCAGCAGTCCGGTACGCACCCGGATGCCGGCCTCGCGCAGCTTGGCGTAGCCGCGGCCGGCCACCAGCGGGTTCGGGTCGTCGTTGCACACCACCACGTCGCGCACGCCGCGCGCAATGAGCAGGTCGGCGCAGGGCGGCGTCTTGCCGAAGTGCGAGCAGGGCTCCAGCGTGACGTACACCCGGCACTGGGCCAGATCCACGCCCGCGGGCACGGCCGCCAGCGCGTTGACTTCGGCGTGGGGGCCGCCGTACTGCTCGTGCCAGCCTTCGGCCACCACGCGGCCCTCGGCATCGGCCACCACGCAGCCTACCATGGGATTGGGCCGGGCAGTGTGGGCGCCGAGTACCGCCAAGTCGAGGGCGCGGCGCATCAGCAAGTGGTCGTGGGCGGTGAAATCGGCAGGTTCGGGCATAGATCAAATATAGAGAGGCCCCGCGGATGCCCGGCATCGTTCCCGGATAGCGCCGGAGCCGGTATGACCCCATCATTATGTAGGGGAGGGGCCTGCCGAGCAGCTCCGGGCAGCGCGTACCTTTGCCGGCGCATGACCATCCGCCAGCTCACCGACCAGCTCACCCTCGGCCTGCAAGCCGTGTACGCCGTCCCCGAAGCCGCCAGCGTGGCCGGCGTGGTGGTGGAGCACCTGCTGCAGCTCAGCCCGCTGCAGCGCCGCATGCGCGGGGCCGAGCCGGTGCCCGAAGCCGCCCAGACGCAGGCCGCCGCGCTGCTGCCGCGTCTGCTGCGCCACGAGCCGGTGCAGTACGTGCTGGGCGTGGCTCCTTTTCTCGACATGGAGCTGCTGGTGACGCCCGCCACGCTCATCCCGCGCCCCGAAACCGAGGAACTGGTGCAGCTGATTGCGCAGGAGCAGGCCGGGCGCCGCGGGCTGCGCGTGCTCGATGTAGGCACCGGCTCGGGCTGCATTCCGCTGGCGCTGGCCCAGGTGCTGCCCGCCAGCCAGGTGTGGGGATTGGACGTATCGGCCGAGGCGCTGGCCGTGGCCCGGCAGAACGGGCTACGCCACGCCCCGCAGGTGCAGTGGCTGCAGGCCGACATCCTGCGCGCGGCGCCGCCCGGTATCGGGCCCGGCACCCTGGACGTGCTGGTGAGCAACCCGCCCTACGTGCGCGCCTCCGAGCAGGCCCTGATGCGCCCCAACGTGCTCGACTACGAGCCGCACACGGCCCTGTTCGTGTCCGACGACGACCCGCTGGTGTTCTACCGCCGCCTGGCCGAGTTGGGCACCGAGCTGCTGGCGCCGGGCGGCGCCATCTACTTCGAAATCAACGAGGCGCTGCCCGCCGAAACCCAGGCCCTGCTCACCGCGCGCGGCTACTCCGCTGCCCAGGCCCGGCCCGACCTGAGCGGCCGCCCGCGCATGGTGCGCGCCACGTGGCCCGGCCGCAAGGCGGCGGTGCAAGCGAATGACGTCTAAGTGAAAAGGCCTACCTTTGCCCGCCGAAAAGATCAGCCCAAGCCTCTGCCTCATGCCCACAAAAGTCCCCGCGTACTTTGCGCACCCCACCGCCGTCCTTGACGAGGGTTGCCGCATTGGTGCCGGGACGCGCATCTGGCATTTCTGCCACGTGAGCAGCGGCGCCGAGCTGGGCGACGCCTGCACGCTGGGCCAGAACGTATTTGTGGCCGACGGCGTACGCCTGGGCCACAACGTGAAGGTGCAGAACAACGTGAGCCTCTACACCGGCGTAGAATGCGCCGACGATGTGTTTTTGGGCCCCTCCGTAGTGTTTACCAACGTGCTGAACCCGCGCGCCGCCGTGTCGCGCCGCCACGAGTACCAGCCGACCCGGCTGGGCCGCGGCGTCACCATCGGGGCCAATGCCACCATCGTCTGCGGCGTGACGCTGGGCGACTACGCCTTCGTGGGCGCGGGCGCCGTGGTCACCAAGGACGTGCCCGCCTTCGCCCTCGTGTACGGCAACCCCGCCCGGCGCCGTGGCTGGATGAGCCGCCTCGGCCATGCGCTGCAGTTCGATGCGCAGGGCTACGCCAGCTGCCCCGAAAGCGGCGAGGTGTACAGCCTCGGCCGCAACGGCACCCTTACTTGTATTACTCCCGACCCCAACGCGTAACCAACGACCTGTGTACGAGCAGTTACTGAACAAAGAAGCCAAGCTGGCCGTCATCGGCCTCGGCTACGTGGGCCTGCCCATCGCCCTCGAATTTGCCCGCAAAATCAGCGTCATCGGCTTTGACATCAACGCCCAGCGCGTGGAGATGATGCGCAACCACGTGGACCCCAGCGGGGAGCTGGAAGCCGAAGCCTTTGAAGGCTGCGACATCACGTTCACCGACTCGCTCGACGTGCTGCGCGAGGCCCGCTTCTTCGTGGTGGCCGTGCCCACGCCCATCGACGAGCACGCCATGCCCGACCTGAAGCCGCTGATCGGCGCTTCGACCACGGTGGGCAAGGTGCTCAAGAAGGGCGACTACGTGGTGTACGAATCGACCGTGTACCCGGGCTGCACCGAGGAAGACTGCATTCCGATTCTGGAGCGCGAGTCGGGGCTGAAGTTCCCCAACGACTTCAAGGTGGGCTACTCCCCCGAGCGCATCAACCCCGGCGACAAGGAGCACACCCTGGCCACCATCGTGAAGGTGGTAGCCGGCTGCGACGCCGAGTCGCTCGACGTCATTGCCAAAACCTACGAGCTGGTGGTGACGGCCGGCGTGCACCGCGCCTCGTCGATTAAGGTGGCCGAGGCCGCCAAGATCATCGAAAACACGCAGCGCGACGTGAACATCGCCCTGATGAACGAGCTGTCGATGATTTTCGACCGCATGAGCATCAACACCTACGAGGTGCTGGAAGCCGCCGGCACGAAGTGGAACTTCCTGAAGTTCTCGCCCGGCCTGGTGGGCGGCCACTGCATCGGCGTCGACCCGTACTACCTGACCTACAAGGCCAAGGAGCTGGGCTACGACGCGAAGGTTATCCTCTCGGGCCGGACCACCAACGACGGCATGGGCGCCTACATCGCGCGCAAAACCGTGCAGATGATGATCAAGCAGGGCAAGGACGTGGCCAAGAGCAAGGTGCTGGTGATGGGCGCCACGTTCAAGGAAAACGTGGAAGACATCCGCAACTCCAAGGTGGCCGACGTCATCAACGAGCTGCGCAATTTCTCCGTGAACATCGACATTGTGGACCCGCACGCCGACTCCGACGAGCTGCACCACGAGTACGGCTTCCGCCTGACCCCGCAGGAGCAAGTCGGTTCGGACTACGACGCCGTGATTGTGGCCGTGAGCCACAAGCCGTACACCGAGAAGGACGAGGCCTACTTCAAGTCCATCACCGCCGAGCAGGCCGTGCTGGTCGACATCAAGGGCCTGTTCCGCGAGAAAATCAGCGGCGACGCGCTGCACTACTGGAGCCTGTAACCTGAATTGTCAAGTGGTTGAATGGTTAGGCTGGTCGTTCGGACAGCTCGTTGCACGGCCAGCCATTTAACCATTCAATCATTTAGCCATTTGACCTATGAACAAGATTCTCGTTACGGGTGGGGCGGGCTACATCGGCTCGCATACGGTGGTGGCCCTGCAGGAAGCGGGCTTTCAGCCGGTTATCGTCGATAACTTCTCCAACTCCAAGGAGTCGGTGCTGGAAGGGTTGCGCGACATCCTAGGGGCCGATGTGAAGTGCCACCATACCGACTGCAACGACAAAGCCGCGTTCCGGCAGGTGTTTGAGGCGGAGGGCGACATTGCCGGCGTGATTCACTTCGCCGCGTTCAAGGCCGTGGGCGAATCGGTGCAGAAGCCGCTGCAGTACTTTCAAAACAACGTCGGCTCGCTGCTGGTGCTGCTGGAGCTGATGCAGGAATTCAAGGTTCGGAACCTGGTTTTCTCCTCGTCGTGCACCGTGTACGGCGTGCCCGACCAGCTGCCTGTCACCGAGCAGACGCCTACCAAGCCCGCCAACTCTCCCTACGGCCGCACCAAGCAGATGTGCGAAGACATCTTGCGCGACCTGGCGCTGGCCCCCGGCAACGAGGTCAAAAGCATCCTGCTGCGCTACTTCAACCCCATCGGGGCCCACCCCTCGGGCCGGATCGGGGAGCTGCCGCTGGGCATTCCCAACAACCTGGTGCCCTTTGTGACGCAGACCGCGGCCGGCTGGCGCGAGGAGCTGACCGTGTACGGCGTCGACTACGACACGCCGGACGGCTCCTGCATCCGCGACTACATCTACGTGGGCGACCTGGCCCGCGCGCACGTGGTAGCCGTGCAGCGCCAGCTCGATGGCAAGTCGAGCGAGGCCGTGGAAACCTTCAATGTGGGCACCGGCCACGGCAACACCGTACTGGAAGTCGTCAACACCTTCGAAAAAGTGACGGGCCAGCCGCTGAAGTACCGCACCGGTCCGCGCCGCGCCGGCGACGTGCCCGCCATCTACGCCGACGCCACCAAGGCCGAGCAGGAGCTGGGCTTCCGCACCGAAGTGGGCCTGGAAGAGGCGCTGGCCACGGCTTGGCGCTGGCAGCAGAACCTTGGGCAATTGTCAAATGGCTAAATGGCTAAATGGTTGCCTGTTCTCTGGTGTCAGAACGTCCGGCCATTTACCCGTTTAACAATTTAACCATTCAAAAAATGAAAATCCTCATTACCGGCGGCGCTGGTTTTATCGGGTCGCACGTGGTGCGCCTGTTCGTGACGAAGTACCCTGAGTACCAGATTCTGAACCTCGACGCGCTGACCTACGCGGGCAACCTGGAGAACCTGCGCGACATCGAAAACCAGCCGAACTACCGCTTCGTGAAGGGCGACCTGACCGATCAGGCCTTCGTCGACCAACTGTTCGCCACCGAGGAGCCCGACGCGGTGATTCACCTCGCGGCCGAGTCGCACGTGGACCGCAGCATCACCGACCCGCTGGCTTTCGTGAAAACCAACGTGCTCGGCACGGTGCACCTGCTCAACGCGGCCCGCAACCTGTGGCAGCCGCTGGGCTACGAGGGCAAGGTGTTCTACCACGTGTCGACCGACGAGGTGTACGGCTCGCTGGAAATGGGCACCGAGATGTTCACCGAAAGCACGCCCTACGACCCCCGCTCGCCGTACTCGGCGTCGAAGGCGTCGTCGGACCACTTCGTGCGGGCCTGGCACCACACCTACCACCTGCCGGTGAAGCTGTCGAACTGCTCCAACAACTACGGCCCCAACCACTTCCCCGAGAAGCTTATCCCGCTGGCCCTGCACCGCATTCAGCAGGGCGAGGCCATTCCGGTGTACGGCAAGGGCGAAAACGTGCGCGACTGGCTGTTCGTGAAAGACCACGCCACGGCCATCGACGCGGTGTTTCACCGCGGCCGGGTGGGCGAAACCTACAACATCGGCGGCGTGAACGAGTGGAAGAACATCGACCTGATTCACTTGCTCTGCGACGTGATGGACGAGAAGACCGGCAAGCCGCAAGGCACCTCGCGCCAGCTCATCAAGTTCGTCACCGACCGCGCCGGCCACGACCTGCGCTACGCCATCGACTCCTCGAAAATCATGAACGAGCTGGGCTGGAAGCCCTCCGTGACCTTCGAGCAGGGCCTGCGCCAGACCGTCGACTGGTACCTGGAAAACCAGGAGTGGCTGGACCACGTGACCAGCGGCCAGTACCAGGACTACTACCGCCAGCAATACGCGGCGCGGTAAGGTTAATGAAGAGGGAAGAATGAGGAAGGACGAGCCGCACTAGTTCTCGTCCAGCCCTATTCTTCCCTCTTCATTTGTCATTCTTCATTCGCTCACATGTACGAATCCCCCTTTCACGAGCAGCCGCTCGATAACCTCACTTTCCTCGTGACCGGCGGCGCCGGCTTCATTGGCTCCAACATCGTGGAGTACCTGCTGAAGTACGGGGTGAAGAAAGTGCGCACCTTCGACAACTACTCCAACGGCTTCCGCAAAAACCTGCGGCTGTTCGAAGGCCACCCAGCGCTGGAAATCCTGGACGGCGACATCCGCGACCCGGAAGCCTGCCGCAAGGCCTGCGAGGGCGTGGACGTGGTGCTGCACCAGGCCGCGCTGGGCTCGGTGCCGCGCTCCATCAACGACCCGATTACCTCGAACGACGTGAACGTGGGCGGCTTCGTGAACATGCTGGTGGCCGCCAAGGACGCCGGCGTGAAGCGCTTCGTGTACGCCGCGTCGTCGTCGACCTACGGCGACTCGCCCCACCTGCCCAAAATCGAGGACCGCATCGGCAAGCCCCTCTCGCCCTACGCCGTTACCAAGTACGCCAACGAGCTGTACGCCGACGTGTTTGGCAAGACGTACGGCATGGAAATCATCGGGCTGCGCTACTTCAACATCTTCGGCCCGCGCCAGGACCCGAACGGGGCCTACGCCGCCGTCATTCCGCTGTTCATCGACGCGGTGCTGCAGGGTAAGGCCCCGCGCATCAACGGCGACGGGGGCCAGACGCGCGACTTCACCTTCGTGGAAAACTGCGTGCAGGCCAACATCCGCGCCGCCCTGGTGCAGAACCCCGAGGCTGTGAACCAGGTGTACAACATCGCCGTGGCCGACCGCACCTCGCTCAACGACCTGTTCAACATCCTCAAGGAGGAAGCTGGTGTCGACATCACGCCTGAGTACGGCCCGAACCGCGCCGGCGACATCCGCGACTCACTGGCTGACATCTCGAAGGCCAAAAACCTGCTCGGCTACGACCCGCAGGTGCGCATCCGCGAGGGGCTGAAGAAGACGCTGGAGTGGTTTAAGGCCAACCAAGCGTTTATTGGTATTAGGAATTAGGTAGTTGGTATTAGGACGAAGCACCAATGCACGACTATCGTAAGCTGCGCGTATGGCAGGACTCCATTGAACTGGCCGTCGAGGTCTACCAGCTTACTCACACGTTTCCATCGGAAGAGAAGTTCAACTTGGTAAGCCAGATGAATCGGGCCGCCGTTTCGGTAGGCTCGAACATCGGGGAAGGCGCTGGACGAGCCACTAATGGCGAGTTTATTCAATTCCTCGGGTTTGCCAGTGGCTCCTGTTCTGAGCTAATCACGCAAGCCGTAATTGCCGAGCGTTTGGCTTTCGGCTCAACAGAGCTACGTGCCGCTGTGGTGCAGCGTGCGACGTCCGTTCAGAAAATGATTTTCACCTTCATGAAAACCTTGCGGTAGGTCGGTCTGGGGGCATATCTGTCCAAATACCTACTACCCACTACCCACTACCAACCAATGAAAGGCATCATCCTCGCCGGCGGTTCCGGCACCCGTCTGCACCCGCTCACGCTGGCCGTCAGCAAGCAGCTCATGCCGGTGTACGACAAGCCGATGATTTACTATCCGCTGTCGATTCTGATGATGGCGGGCATCCGTGAAATCCTGATTATCACCACGCCCCACGACCAGGCCCAGTTCAAGAAGCTGCTGGGGGATGGCAAAGACCTCGGCTGCGACTTTCAGTACGTGGTGCAGGAAGTGCCCAACGGCCTGGCCCAGGCCTTCGTGCTCGGCGCTGACTTCATCGGCCAGGACAAGGTGGCCCTGGTGCTCGGCGACAACATCTTCTACGGTGCCGGCATGGAGGAGCTGCTCAAGAGCAACAACAACCCCGACGGCGGCGTGGTGTACGCTTACCACGTGCACGACCCCGAACGTTACGGCGTGGTGGAGTTCGACGACAACCGCCAGGCCCTGAGCATCGAGGAGAAGCCCAAGCAGCCGAAGAGCAACTACGCCGTGCCCGGCCTCTACTTCTACGACAACGAAGTGGTGCAGATTGCCCGCGACCTGAAGCCTTCGGCCCGCGGCGAGTACGAGATTACCGACGTAAACCAGGAGTACCTGCGCCGCGGCAAGCTGAAAGTGGGCATCCTGGGCCGCGGCACCGCCTGGCTGGATACCGGCACGTTCGAGAGCCTGATGCAGGCCGGCGAATTCGTGCGCGTCATCGAGCAGCGCCAGGGTCTGAAGGTCGGCTCTATTGAGGAAGTGGCCTACCGCCAGGGCTTCATCGATGCCGAGCAGCTGCGCAAGATTGCCGAGCCCCTGCGCAAGAGCGGCTACGGCGACTACCTGCTACGCCTGCCCGAGCAGCAGCTGCTGGAAGGCTAGCGGTTCGAAGGAATAAGGAAGAAGGACGAACAGGCAGCCGCTTGTTCGTCCTTCTGCTTTTAGGTCTGCGAACTACTGCCTGCCTATGGTACTGCACAGTACCAGATCATCCGGTCTTCTTTCCTCATTCGTCCTTCCTCCTTAGTTCTTCACGGCAGCAAGGCGCCGAGCAGCAAGGCACCCAGGACCAGCACGTACGAAGGCAGCCGGTCCCAGAGCAGCACCAGGAAAGTGGCGCCAACGATAAGCGGGTTTAGGGGCAGATCGACGCCGTAGCGGCCGGGCATGTGCCACACCGGGCCATCGGGCAGGGGGTGGTACAGCAAAAACGTAGCCGCCACCACCAGCCCGGCCGACACGGCGTTGATGCCTTCCAACGACGCCTTGACCACGCGGTACTGCTTGAGCTGGTCCCAGAAGCGGATCAGGAAGAAGATGAGCAGGGTGCCGGGCATGAAGATGCCCACCGCGCCCACCAGCGCCCCGACGAGCTGCCCGGTGGTGCCGTACTCCCGCATGGCCAGGGCCCCGATGTAGGCGGCAATGGAGAAGTTGGGCCCCGGCAGCGCCTGCGTCAGGCCGTAGCCGGAAAGAAACTCGGGGCCGGTCAGGTACTCCTTGAACTCCACGAACTCCGCGTAGAGCAACGGCGCCAGTACCTGGCCGCCGCCGAACACCAAGGAGCCGTTGCGGTAGAAGTTCTCGAACAGGCGCACCGGCAGCGCGCGGGTGTAATGGCCCAGCACAGCGGCCACCACGAACACGCCCGCCCAGAGCACGAAGTTGGCCCATTCCACCCGCAGCGGTTCCTTCTCGTGTACCTGTGGCATTTTGCGGTAGCGAAAGGTGGTAATCAGCCCGCCGCCGATGAGCAGCAGGGGCAGCACCCAGGGCAGCTGGAAAAAGTACGCCACCAGGGCCGCAATGACCAGCAGGGCCACCGACGTCTTGGTGTGAATGACCTTTTCGGCAATCTTGAAGGCCGAGTATGCTACGAAGCCTACGGCCACGGGCTGCACGAAGCGCACCAACCGCACGACCAAGTCCTTGTCGAGGTAGCTCAGGCTGAGCGCGGCGGCCGTCATCAGCAGCACCGAGGGCAGCATCCAGGCCAGCAGCGTGAGGTACGCGAGGTTGGGGCCGCCCAGGCGGAAGCCGATGGCGGTAATGGTTTGGGTGGAGCCGGGACCCGGCAGCACCTGGCACAGGGCCATCAGTTCCAGCAGTTCGGCGGAGGTGAGGTACCGGCGCTTATCCACCAGTAGCCGCAGCATCATGGCCGTGTGTGCCTGCGGCCCGCCAAAGGACGTGAGGCCGAGCACGGCAACATCTTTCAGAAAGATAATGCCGCGTACGCGCTTGGTGCGCAGACGCCGAGGCGGCGGCGCCAGCTTTACTTCGGCGGGGTCGGACGGCTGCACGGGCGGGACGGGATGCTGGGTGGCAAAGGTAAAGAAGCACAATCCGGTCCGAACGGCCAACTGCGCGGGCGAGGGGCTGCTTCTCAAAGCCGTGCTGCCAGCAGCGCATTTATTTAGCCGCTGGGGCAGAACCACAGCGCCGGCACGCGTGGCTACCGGAGCCGTAGCCCACTGGTGCCGGCGTAAAAAAACAATGGTGCCACGACTTTGCGAGTCGCAGCACCACGTGGGGCAATCATCCACGGCCGGAGGAACGGAGCCCGCCGGCGCGGTTTATTACATCGTCGACTTCTTCTTCAGGCCGAGCTCGATGAGGCGCTCGTTGAGGAATTCGCCGGCCGTAATGTCGGGCTGCTGCTTGGGGTTGTCGGCCGTCACGCAGTTCTCCAGGGCCGCCAGGCTCATTTCGGAGCGCGGGTGCATGAAGAAGGGGATGCTGTAGCGCGAGGAGTTCATTTTCTCGCGGGGCGGGTTCACCACGCGGTGAATGGTGCTCTTGAGCACGCCGTTGGTGAGGCGCTGGAGCATGTCGCCCACGTTCACCACAATCTGGTCGGGCAGGGCCGTGATGGGAATCCAGTGCCCGTCGCGGCGCAGCACCTGCAGGCCGTCGGCGGAGGCGCCCATCAGCAGCGTGATGAGGTTGATGTCGCCGTGCTCGGCGGCGCGCACGGCGTCGGCCGGCACCGCGTCGGGGTTTTCGATGGGGTAGTAGTGGATGGGGCGCAGGATGCTGTTGCCGTTGCGCACCTTGTCGTCGAAGTAGTTCTCCGGCAGCTTCAGGTACAGGGCAATGGCGCGCAGCACGTCCTTGCCGGCGGCTTCCAGCGTCTTGTAGGTCTGCAGGGCCGTGGCGCGGAACGAGGGAATCTCCCGGGGGAAGATGTTGTCCGGGTACTCGCTCTTGATCGGGTCGTTCTCGTCGTCCACTTCCTGGCCGACGTGGAAGAACTCCTTCAGGTCGCCGGTGTTGCGGCCCTTGGCGTGCTCCTTGCCCTTGCTGATGTAGCCGCGCTGGCCGGCCAGCTCCGGGTTTTCGTACTGCTGCTTCACCTCGTCGGGGAGGCTGAAGAAGGCTTGCACATCGGCGTACAGCTTCTGGGTCTGCTCGTCGTTCAGGCCGTGGTTTTTCAGGGCAATGAAGCCGATGTTCTGGTAGGCCTCGCCGAGCTGCTGCACAAATTTCGCCTTGCGCTCCGGGTCACCGGAACGGAAATCCGCCAGGTCCAGCGAGGGGATTTCGTCCAACAATTTTTCGCTCATAGCGAATGGGGAATTATACTTTTGGGAAAACCTTGCGTACTCCCGCAAGATACTCAAATTCCGATTGCCGGGTTGGCCGCCAACGGCCCGCTGCGGGCCCGCGGACACGCCTCCACCGCGTTCCAAACCACCTCCACCACTCCATGAAGCACTCCTTTTGCCTGCTCGGCCTCGCCGCGCTGAGCCTGGCCGCCTGCGACACCGCCAAGCAACAGGCCGACACGGCCGCCACCACGGCCGAAACCGTGACCACCACGCCCGGCGGCAGCCCGGCCGCCACCCAGGAGAAGAACGGCATCCGCCTCACCCCGTTTACCGACTCGCCCAAGTTTGCCTCCGCCGCCCTGCGCCTGAAAACGCCCCCCGACGGCTCCACCGTGCCCAGCGGCGCCGTGGCCTTCGACTACGACCTGACCAACTTTCAGCTCACCAAGATGACGGGCGGGGCGCACGCCGAGCACATGGCCAACTCGGCCAAGGGCCAGCACATCCACAACATCGTGGACAACCAGCCCTACACGGCGCACTACACCACCGAATTTACCAAGGACCTGCCCGACGGGCAGCACGTGGTGCTCTCGTTCCTCTCGCGCTCATACCACGAGAGCCTGAAGCACCGCACCGCCTACGACCTGCGCGTGGTAACGGTGGGCAAGCCCGCCGCCCAGCCCCTGGCCCTCGACCTGAAGGCGCCGCACCTGTTCTACAGCCGGCCCAAGGATGTGTACACCGGCAACGACGCGAAGAGCGTGATGCTGGACTTCTACCTGGTGAACACCTCCCTGGCGCCGGAGGGCAACAAGGTGCGCGCCACCGTCAACGGCACCGAGTTCCTGCTGGATCAGTGGGCGCCCTACATGATGGAAGGCCTGCCCATGGGCGAAAACACCATCAAGCTGGAGCTGGTCGACGGCAACGGCACGGTGGTGCCGGGGCCGTTCAACACGGTCACGCGCACGTTCACGCTGCAGCCCTAACTACCTCCTGCATCTCAGGGTCAAGCCCCGGCGGCGCGGCCGGCGCGTACGAGGTGGTACGACGACGCCAAAGCCTTAGCACCCCTATCGTGGAACGATACCCGGGGCATGGGACCCGGCCGGGAGAGGCAGCGGCCCCGAGCCGTCCAGCCCGCCTGCCCCCTGTAGACGACAGCAGGCCCGCCTTCCGGTTCCGGAGGGCGGGCCTGCTCACGTTGGCGCGGCCGGTCGGCCGGTCGGGCGTAAGTGAGGCAGCCGGGCCCCAGCGCCGGCTGAAAGGAGCAGGCCGAACGCGGGTGCCGCCAGTGGCAGGGCCCCGCCGGGCGCTCGGGAAGCCTCCGGAACAGGTAGCAATGCCCGTCCGAACGCTCGAAGGGTAGTCGCAACCGGTGGCAGCGCTCCGAGAGGCGTTCGGAAAGCAGCCGCAGCTGCTTGTGACGTTCAATTGAATATTCGGTATGTGCGTGCAACCGGTTGGGATGCCATTCCGAACGTTCAATAAGAAGAGGCAACCGGTTGCGGGCCGCGCCGAATGCCCGGCGAAACCTCGCCGTCCGCGCCGGCGCGCCGGCTCAGGTCGCGGGCGCCGACGCGGCGCGGCGGGCGGCGCGCTTGGCGTTGTGATTGGGCAGAGCGGCGTAATCGAAAAAGGCGCGGGCGAGGTGGGGGGCGGCGTGGAACTGGGCCAGGGCCGTGCAGTGCACCTGCCAGAGGCTGGCGCAGGCCGTACGCCAGTCGGTGCCCAGCTCGCCGATGGTGTCGGCCACGGCTTTTTTGGTGGCGGCCTGCTGCTGGCGGGCGGCCAGCAGCTCGCGCAGCAGGGTGCGGCCCTGGGCGGCCACATCGGCGGGCAGCGCGGGGCCCAGGCCTTCCAGCTTGCCCAGCAGCACGTCGAGGCGGGGCGGCAGCTCGGCGGCGGTAGCCCCGGTGAGGCCCGTCAGGCCCTGGGGCAGCAGGTCCAGGAGCACGGCGGGCTGTTTGCGGTACCGGGGCTTGAGGTGCACGTCGTGGGTGTCGCGCAGCCACTCGTGGATGCTGGCCGTGACTTCGCTGGCGCCGCGGGCTTGGCGCTGGTGGGTGCCGTCGTGGGCGCCGCGCGCCGTCAGGCTGCTTTCCAAGGCGGTGAGCTGGGTCCCGAAGGGGGCCGCCAGGGCTGCCAAGGCGGCGTTATCGGTCTGGAGCAGGGCCGCGTGGGTGTAGCGGGCGAAGGCCAAAAACACCGGCCGGGCGAGGCGCAGGTTCAGAAAGTGATTTTCGTACGGAGCTTCGTACATGGGAGGAAAGAAAAAAAGTAGGAATGGGAACAACGGACAATAGGCGGTAGACAAGCGTAGAGCAGCGGAGCAACTTAGCCATTTGGCGGCCGCCGCGCAAGGGCCGCCGAGCCGCCGACGCCGACGCGGCGGGGGACGCCTCCGGCCGGACGCCCGCCGCGTCGGCGTCGGGTGACTGGGGCTCGGTCAAGCGGCTGCTGGGCTTTCCGGCAGTGGGCGCCGGCAACCTGCTGGCCACCCGCTCAGGGCATTACCAGCAGGCGCTGGCCGGTCCCGACGACGCGGCCCGCCACCAGCAGGGTGCAGGTGTACACGCCCGGCGCCAGCGCGTCGAGCGGCAGCGGCACCTCGGCCGCGCCGGCGGGCAGCTCCC
>NZ_BAAGRA010000005.1:0-147989 GCF_054783195.1 Hymenobacter coalescens
GCGCGGGCCGGGGCGGCGGCCGGGACGGGGCGGCGCAGCGTGGCGCGGCCGGCGGCCGGGTTGGGGTAGAGGGCGAAGGCCGGGGCCCGGGCGGGCGGGGGCGGGGCAGCGGCCAGGGGCAGGGCCGGCAGCACCGGGGGCAGGGCGGCGGGCAGGGCCAGGCGGGCCACGTAGCCGCTGCCGGGCGCGGCGGCGCAGCCCCCGCTCACGTACACCGTGCGCCCGTCGGCGCCGGGGGCCAGGGCCGAGCCCACCACGGCCGGGCAGGCCTGGCTGGCGTACGCGTAGGCCGCCAGCAGCCGGCCGCTGGCCCCGTCCAGGTGGTGGAGGCGGTAGGCGGCCGCCGGCGGGGCCTCGGCCAGCACCAGCACCGAGCCGTCGAGCAGCTCCACGGCGTTGAGGTAGCGCCCGGGCGCGGGCGGGGGCAGCAGGTGGGTCCAGACCGGGCGCAGCCGCGCGTCCACCTTCAGGGCGAAGGGCATGGCCCGCCGGCCCTGGCCCGCCACCAGCGTGTCCACCGAGCCGGTCAGCACCAGGCCCCCGTCGCGCAGCGCCAGCACCTGGTTGAGCGTGTTGGAAGACGGCTCGCCCCGCGTGCCGGCGGGCGTGAAGGTGGCCGCGTGCAGCGAGTCGCCCGTCACGGGGTCCACCTGCATGAGCTTGAGGCGAAAGCGGGCGCCGGGCGCGTCGGGCAAGTATTGGCTGAAGAGCACGGCGCGGCCCCGCGCGTCCAGTTTTGCGTCGAGCAAGTCATCATTCCGCCCCCACGCATAACCGCGTTGCCAACTTATAGACCCTTGCGCAGTGACGCTCAGCATATACGACTGGTTCCGCGGGTAACGTGTGCCAACCCATTGCGACGCCAGTAAGTAGCCACCAGCGGGCGCCGGTACTGGCACCAGCCCCACCCCTATTTCTCCCTCCACATTGCTGGGGTTAGGGTGAGGCCTGAGCACTCGCAAAGGAACGGCGCCGGTGGAGGTAATTTCTTGCATATACAAACCCACTGGGACCTGGGCCGTGGTGGGCACGCGCTCCTCGGTGACGAAGCCGAAGCGGCCGTCGGGCAGCAGGCAGGCGGCCTGCTCGCCAGAAAGTTGCGGCAGGCCCGGGCGCTGCCAGAGGGAGTCGCCGGTGGCCGCGTCGAGCAGCCAGAAGTGGCTGCGCAGCGTCGAGACGTTGCCCGTGGCGGCCATGGAGCAGAACAGGGTGCCCTGGGGCGTGGCCACCACCCGCTTGACGAACTCGGGCCGGGGCAGGCCCGGGGTGGAGGCCAGCCGCTTTTCCCAGACGATGTGCTGGGCGGCGGCGGGGCCGGCGGCGGCCCCCAGCAGCAGGGCGGCGGCCGGGGCGAGGCGGCGGAGCAGGCGGGTCAGCATCAGCGCACCAGGATGAGTTTCTGAGTGGCCACGGGGCGGCCCGCCACCAGCAGGGTGCAGGTGTACACGCCCGGCGCCAGCGCGGATACGGGTAGCGTGGCGGTACCGTCCACGGCGCCGGCCAGGCGCTGGCTCAGCACCTCTTTGCCGGTCCGGATGTCGCGGATGCTCAGCAGGGCCGGCGCGAGGTCCGGCGTGGTGTAGCGAAACTCGGCCAAGTCGGTGGCCGGGTTGGGGTGCGGTGTCTGCAGGTAATCTGGGGCGGCTGCTTGTGGCGCGGAGTGCAGGTATGGTGCGGCGGTAAGCGTAAGAATCGGATTCATAAAGCGTGACATGATATGGAGCTGATCGAAATGAGCTGATAATTAAGCTTCTGGATGGCAGCATCAAAGCCGCGTTCCGGAATTATTTCCACCCGACCCGCGGCCGCCGCAGCTGCCACTCCAGCAGCAGCTCGAAGTAGGGCAGCAGGCGGGCGGTGTGCTGGCTTAGCTCAGCGGCCGTGTAGGTGCTGCTGCCGGCGTAGGCGCCGCGGCCGCTGCGGTAGCGGTACAGATTCTGCAGCTGCTGCAGCCACAGGGAAGTGGTCAGGGTGAGCGGGCCGGCGCGGCGCTCGTAGGCCAGCTCGGGGCCGTGCTGGCGGGTGAGCGTGCGCAGGTAGATGAGGCCGGCCGGGCCCGCGTCGTCGGGCAGCAGGGCGGCGCGCTGGTGGCTGCGCTGCTCCAGGAAGCGGTAGCCGGCGCGCAGGCTGCTCTGGCCGCGGGTGCCGCGCCAGCCCCGGCGCAGGCCCAAGCTCAGGTCGTGCAGGATGGTGGTGTCGAGGGGGCTTTCGCGGAAGGTCTGCCAGTTCAGCTGGCCGAGGCGGTTTTCGCGGCGCTGGTAGTCCAGGCTCAGCAGCCACTGCGGGTGCAGCTGCCACTGCAGGTGCTGCTCCAGCTCCAGCACGCGGCTGGCGCGGTTGCGCAGCTGCTCGGCGGCCCGGTCGCGCACCTGGTAGCTCACCCATAGGTGGTAGGCCCCGCGCCAGCTGAAGGTGCCGGGCGCCCAGGCGAAGCCCGGCTCCCAGTGCAGCAGGCGGTCGGTGTAGTTTTCGGCGCTCTGCTGGGCCTTGATGAACACCAGTTGCCGGTACTCGCCCCACAGGCCCAGGCTGGTGCGGAACGTGGGGTGCCAGCGCGAAACGAGGCGCAGGCGCAGCTGGTGGCTGGCCTCGTCGCGGTCCTGGTAGTTTTCGGGGCTGGGCGTGTCCACGCGCAGCAGCTGGGCGGTGCCGGCCGCGCCCAGGGCGTGGCGGGGGTGGGGCAGCCACGTCACCTCGGCCTGCCATTGCGTGGTGCGCTCGGTGATGTCCTTGATCTGCTCGCGCTGCTCGGCCGTGGCCAGGCGCCCGGGGACGAGGCGGCGGTTGTTGTCGAGGTAATAGCCGCGGGCGCGCTCGTGGTACCAGAACTGCACCCGGGCCTGCAGCTTGCGGTGAGTGAGCAGCAGCTCCTGCCGGGTGTCGTACTCGTGCTGGCGGTAGCCCTGGTTCTGCACCGTGTCGGCCAGCGGGCCCAGGCGGCGGTACAGGAAGGCACGGGCCGGTAGCAGCAAGCTGTTGTCGGAACGAAATGCCGCCTGGCCCGGCAGCTGGTACTGCCACTGCAGCTGCGCGGCCACGGTGTCGCTCTGAATACGCTGCACGTTGCCGGGCAGGTAGTCCTCCGTGCGGGTGTTGCGGTAGCCCAGGCGCACGAGGGCCAGGGAGTTTGCGTCGAGGGTGCGCTGGTAGAACGCGTCGGCCAGGGCCCGCTGCCAGCGGCGGGGCCCCAGGTGGCTTTGGGTGCCCACCACGCGCACGCCCACGGGCTCGGTCCAGCCGGGCAGGGGGCGCAGCAGGGTGGTCAGCTCCAGCCCGTACGTGGGGCCCAGGTCCTGGCGCTGGTTGCGCATGTCGTGGGTGAGGCCCCCGAGCAGGGCTAGGCGCAGGCTGGAAAGCGAATCGACCCCGGAATGCGGGCGCAGGCGCTGCTGCCAGCCCAGGCGGGCCAGCCACGTCACGGTGCGGATGCTGTTGGCGTGGCTGTAGTCGTAGATCAGCTGCTGCCCGGCCTGCCAGCGCCGCCCCAGCCCGATGAGGTGCAGCAGGTCGCCGCGGTAGTCCTCGCGCACGAACGGCGGCCGCCCGCGCGAATCGAGCACCCAGTCGGTAAAAGCGCGGTAGCGCAGCTCCTGCCGCCGGCCGGGGTGCCAGCGCCCGTACGCCTCGCTCTGCTGAGTGTAGGTGCTCACGCCGATGCGCCGCGCGTGCAGCCGCAGGCCCACGAGGGTATCGGTCGGGGCCGGGAGGACGCCATCGGGTACCAGCTGCCCCCGGGCAGCCGTGGCCGCGCCCAGGCAGGCCCAGCCCACCCCCACGACAACTCTCCAACGGCAAGCAAGGCGGCGCATAGTGAGCGGCGGGGCGGGTGACGAATACGCCGTAAAATACTACTTTGAGCAGCGGCTACCAACCCGGCGCCACCGGCCCTGACATTATTGTGTGGTGGTGAAGCCGGGGGTATCTCCGTACTTTTGAGGCCGCTTTCGGCGTTGTTCGAAACTAAGAACGCCCGGAAGTCGTCTTCTGAACTCCACGTTGCCGCTCACGGCAACTTACAACTGCCTTGGAGCAGTACATCGTTTTGCCCGCATCTGGTATGAGCATACGTTCTCTCGTTTTGTCGTTGGGGTTGATTGTGGGAGGTAGCACGGCAGCCCTGGCCCAGCACGCCGTGTGGGCGGCTAAGGTCGTGGAAGTGTCGTCGCAGAAAGCGGAAGGCAAAGAGGCTTTTTCCCCGGAAAAAGTGCTCGGCGAGCCCAACGCGCTGCCTCTGGGGCAAATCAGCAACGAAGCCTGGATTCCGAAAAAGGAAGGGCCGAAGGAGTTTATCGAGGTCAAATTCGCCAAATCGGTGGTGGCCCGCCAGGTCACCGTCGTCGAAAACTTCAATCCCGGCTCCATCGTCCGCATCGAGCTGGTAGACACCCGCAGCCAGCGCCACACGGTGTACGAAAACAACAGTCCGGGCCCGCTGCCCGAGCTGTTCCGCACCCTGCAGGTCACCTTCGCGGCGGGCACTTACCGCACCATCGGCGTGGTGGTGACCATGAACACGGCCAAGGTCAACGGCGTGAACCAGATCGACGCCATCGGCGTGGCCGACGTGACCGACGTAATGGTGAAAAAGGACTTCAAGCAGGCGCCTTCGGAAAGCATTTCGTTTGACTCGGCCATGGTGAACCTGGGTCCGACCGTCAACACCAAGTACACGGAGGTGCGCCCCATCATTGCGCCCGACGGCCGCACGCTGTTCTTCGCGCGCCAAGGCGCCCCGCAAAACGTGGGCGGCGCCAAGGACGGGCAGGACGTGTGGTTCTCGACGCTGACCAACCCCAAAACCAAAGCGTGGGGGCAGGCCAAAAACGCCGGCTCGCCCATCAACTCGCCCGGGCCCAACGGCCTGGCCTCGGTGTCGGCCGACGGCGCTACGGCCCTGCTGATCAACGTGTACAACCCCGACGGCTCGCTCGACCCCAAGGGTGCCAGCATCACCCGCCGCAAGGCCACGGGCTGGACGCAGCCAGAAAAGCTCAACATCCAGGACTTCTACAACGACGACCCGGACAACGTCGACTTTTTCCTGAGTACCTCGGGCAAGCAGTTGCTGATGGCCGTGGACCGCAAGGACAGCAAGGGCCAGCAGGACCTGTACGTGAGCTTCCGGCAGGCCGACGGCTCGTTTGCGCGGCCCGTCAACCTGGGCTCGAACATCAACACCAAAGCCGCGGAGTTTGCGCCTTTCCTGGCGCCGGATGGCAAGACGCTGTACTTCGCCTCCGAGGGCCTGCCCGGCTACGGCAAGGGCGACATCTTCTACGCCAAGCGTCTGGACGACACCTGGACCAACTGGACCAAGCCGCGTAACCTGGGCCCGGCCATCAACTCGCCCGCCATGGACGCCTACTTCTCGCTGTCGGCCTCGGGCGAAGATGCTTACCTCGTGTCGGAGCGCAACGGCACCGACGGTTCGCGCGACATTTTCCGCATCAGCCTCTCCTCCAACAACAAGCCCGAAGTGGTGGCCCTGGTGCGCGGGCGCGTGTTGGATGCCGCCACCAAGAAGCCCGTGGCCGCTACCGTGCGCTACGAAAATCTGATTACGGGCGAGGAAATCGGGGTGGTGGAAACCAACGCCACCGACGGCACCTACACCATCGTGCTGCCCACGGGCGCCCACTACGGCTACCGCGCCGACGCTACCGGCTACCTCTCCGAAGACCAGAACTTGGATGTGACGGACCGGCAGAAATACTCGGAGGAAACCCAGGATTTGTACCTGATTCCCTTCGAGGTGGGCCAGAAGATCAAGCTGAACAACATCTTCTTTGCCCAGAGCAAATACTACCTGCGCGAAAACTCCTACCCGGAGCTGCAGCGCCTGGTAGCCATTCTGAAAAATTACCCGCAGGTGGAAATTCAGCTGCAGGGCCACACCGACAACCAGGGCGACCCTGCCCTGAACCTGAAGCTGAGCAACGACCGCGTAACCGAGGTGAAGAAATACCTCGTGAGCAAGGGCATTCCCAGCGCCCGCATCACCACCCAAGGGTTTGGCGACACCAAGCCCATTGCGCCCAACGACCAGGAGGAAACCCGCAAGCTGAACCGCCGGGTGGAATTCGTGATTACGAAGAAGTAATTGTTGATTGCTGAATGTTAGTCGTTCAGCTGTCCTCGTTCAGCGGCCGGTTCCTACGCGGAGTCGGCTGCTGCTATTTTAGGGGACTGTTGCTGAGCCGGCCGTCCGCCGGGCAAACCAGCCAACTCTCCTAACCGCTTCCGCCGATGCTCGCCGACGCCCTTCGCCAGGTTCCGTACTTCACCGACCGCGAGGTTGAGGCTCTGGTAGCCGCCTGGAACAAGCCTTTCACGCTGCGGCGGGGCGAGTACCTGGTGCAACGGGGACAGGTGGAGCGCAACCTCTACTTCGTGCGCAGCGGCATGATGCGCATTTATTACCCCACCGAAACCGAGGAAATCTGCGTGGGCTTCGCTTACGCGCCCAACGTGGTGTGCGCGTTTCCGTCGTTCGTGCACGGAACGGCCTCGGAATATTGCATACAGGCCCTGCGCCAAACGGAACTGCTCGGCATCAGCAAGGCCGACTTTACGGCGCTGCTGGAGCTGCTGCCGCCCATTGCCCGCTTCTGGCGCGAGGAACTGGAAAAGGTGCTGGTCGGGCGCATCGACCGCGAAATCGACCTGCTGCTGCCCGAGCCGGAACGGCGGCTGGAGCGGTTGCTCCAGCGCAGCCCGCACCTCTTTCAGCTGGTGCCCAAGAAGTACATTGCTTCCTACTTGCGCATGACGCCCGAAACGCTGAGCCGGCTGGGCGCTAAATCTTGAGCGCGGTCAAGGTTTCGGAGGCCCGGGCCCGCCGACCTTTGGACTGTACTTCAACGCCTAACGAAAGCAAACGCCCGATGACCCCCAACGCTTTTCTCCTACAACTGCAGGCCAATGTGCGCCGCCTGCAGGCCCTCGTCGACACTGAGCTGGCCCCGCTGCCCGACGCCACCCTCAACGCCCAGCCCGGCCCCGGCCGCTGGAGCGTGCTCGAGTGCCTGGAGCACCTGAACCGCTACGCCCGTTACTACCTGCCGGCCTTCGAGCGGGCCCTGGCCCCGCAGGGCAGCACGGGCGCCGCCATCCGCTACAGCTGGCTGGGCCGCAAGTCCCTCGACATCGTGCGGCCCGGCACCGGCAAGCCCAGCAAGACCGTCAAGCACATGAACCCGGGCGGCAGCCCGCTCAGCCGCGCCACCCTCACGGAGTTTCTGGCGCATCAGGCGCGGCTGCTGGCCCTGCTAGCCGCCGCTCACACCGCCGACCTGAACCGCCGCGCCGTGCCGGTGGAGTTTTTTCGATTGCTGAAGCTGCGCACCGGCGAGGCGCTGGAGTTTGTGGTGCTGCACGAGGAGCGCCACGTGGAGCAGGCCCGGCGCACGGCTGCGCAGGTGCAGGCCGCCGCGCCGGTGCTGGCCGTATAGCTATTGCCCGTTGCGTAGGCGCATCAGCGCTTCCGGGTCGAAGCCGTAGCGCTAGATGCTGAGGCGGCCGCCGGAACTGGCCAGCCCCACGATGTCCATCAGCTCCTCGTAATACAGGCACACCCGGTCCTGGTCCTCGCTGTCCAGCGCCAGGTACATCGGCTGCAGCCGCGCCAGGCCTTGGTCAATCTGCCCCTGAAAGTCGCCTTCCGTCGGGTTTGGTGACCGGGCGACGTCGCGGAAATCCGCCGCCGACTGGTTAAGCAGCTTGTTCAGCGCCGGCTGCAGGGCCGGGTTGCTCAAGCCCGTGTAATAGCCACCCGCTCCCCCGCCGCGGTATCAGCCGTGAACTTCGGCCGGGCCTGAAAGGCGCTAAGCTGCTCCACAGCGTTCGGCCGTATGGTCAACGGCTTAGTACTGGGGGCAGCCGGGCGGCACGAAGCCAATACGAACAGCCCCAGCAGACGGATCCACCAGAGAAGCAAATGGTGTGATTTAAAGCGGAGTAGCATGACTTGAGGGCAGAAATACGTCGTGGGCCCAGGATGCCCGAACTGGCCGGCCGCCGCTGCGTATCACCAGCCCATGATGAAACAACGCGAAGTAACCGATCAGCACAATACCACCTGGACCTGCGTGCAGGCCTACGCGGCCGTGGAAAGCGCTGCCACCGAGCAAGCCGTGGAAAAAAGCGAAACCGACGAAGGCAACGTGCCGGTGGTGTGCACGCCCAGCGGCGGCGCCCAAACGGTGCGGTTGGAGCTGGCCAAAAATTGGCTTGACGAACTCGACGACAAGGCCTTGGCCGAAGCCATTCAGGCCGCGCAGTAGCTCGCGGCTAACCACAACGGCCCCGCTACCGACTGGTAGCGGGGCCGTTGTGCATCAGGCCGATGGGCTGCGCAAGCCGCAGCGGGCCGTGGCCTAGTAGGCGCGGGCGAAGTACACGCGGCGGGCCGAAGGCTTGCCCGTCAGGATGCAGGTGCCTTCTTCGTCGGGCTCGTTCAGGGCCATGCAGCGGATGGTCGCTTTGGTTTCTTCCTTGATGCGTTCCTCCGTTTCCGGGGTGCCGTCCCAGTGGGCCACCACGAAGCCGCCCTTGTCGTCGAGCACCTGCTTGAACTCCTCGTAGCTATCTACGCGGGTGGTGTGCGACTCGCGGAAGGCCAGCGCCTTGCGGTAAATGTTCTTCTGGATATCCTGCAGCAGCTGGTCGATGCTGTTCACGATGTCGGCCAGCGGCAGGTTCAGCTTCTCCTTGGTGTCGCGGCGGGCCACTTCCACGGTGCCGTTGTCCAAGTCGCGGGCCCCCACGGCCAGGCGCACAGGCACGCCTTTCAGCTCCCACTCGGCAAACTTGAAGCCGGGGCGCTCGGTGTCGCGGTCGTCGATCTTCACCGAGATGCCGCGTTCGATCAGGCCCATCTGAATGGGGCGGATGCGCTCCAGCAGCTCGTCGAGTTGACCGGTCTTGTAAATCGGCACGATGACCACCTGAATCGGGGCCAGCTTGGGCGGCAGCACCAGCCCTTCGTCGTCGGAGTGGGCCATGACGAGGGCACCCATCAGGCGCGTGCTCACGCCCCACGAGGTGCCCCACACGTGTTCCAACTGGCCTTCCTTGTTGGTAAACTGCACGTCGAAGGCCTTGGCGAAGTTTTGCCCCAGGAAGTGAGAAGTCCCGGCCTGCAGGGCCTTGCCGTCCTGCATCATGCCCTCAATGCAATACGTTTCGACGGCGCCGGCAAACCGCTCGTTCTCGGTCTTGACGCCCTTTACCACCGGCAGCGCGAGGTGCTCCTCAGCAAACTCGGCGTACACATCAAGCATCTGCCGGGTTTCGGACAGCGCTTCGGTTTCGGTGGCGTGGGCCGTGTGGCCTTCCTGCCACAGGAACTCGGCGGTGCGCAGGAACAGGCGGGTGCGCATTTCCCAGCGCACCACGTTGGCCCACTGGTTGATGAGCAGCGGCAGGTCGCGGTAGCTCTGAATCCAGCCTTTGTAGGTGCTCCAAATAATGGCTTCGGAGGTGGGGCGCACCACCAGCTCTTCTTCGAGCTTAGCATTGGGGTCCACGCGTAGCTTGCCGGGCTTGTCGGGGTCGGTCTGCAGGCGGTAGTGCGTCACCACGGCGCATTCCTTGGCAAAGCCTTCCGCGTTTTTCTCTTCGGCTTCAAACAGGCTTTTGGGGACGAACAGCGGGAAGTAGGCATTCTGGTGGCCGGTGCGCTTGAACATGTCGTCCAGCGTGCGTTGCATCTTTTCCCAAATGGCGTAGCCATAGGGCTTGATGACCATGCAGCCGCGCACGGCCGAGTTTTCAGCCAGCCCGGCGCGTTTTACCAGTTCGTTGTACCACAGGGAATAATCCTCGCTGCGCTTCGGCAACTGTTTGCTCATTGTAGGTTCTCTTAGAAAAAGGAAAAAGTTCCCGAGCTTGGTACAGGATTTGAGTAGCCAATTCGGGCACTGATTGGGGCTCAAAGTACGTTATTAAACCGGAGCATTCCGCCCGCCGCTAACCGATTGGGCTCGAACAAGCTGCGGCTCACACTCGTTCTTGCAGATATCGGCCTTACCTTCTCCGCGCACGCTGCCATGAAACATATTCCCGCCACCCTGTTGCCCGCCCTGGCCCTGCTCACGCTCGGCGGCTGCGCGACAACCAACGGCCTCACCACTACTGAGCCCGATGGCATCTATTATTCCTCCAAAGACCGTACGAGCGCGGTAGCCACGGCCGCCGCAGCCGACGCCTCCTCGGACTACAGCGCCGCGACCGAAGACCCCGACGCCGTAGCCAACCCTGACTACCAGGAGAATAGCCGCCGCTCGCGCGGTACGGCCTCCGATGAATACTACGAAGACGATTTCGATTATTCCTACTACGCCCGCCGGCGCCGCTACAACGGCCTGGGTATGGGCTACGGCCTGAGCTACGTGGACCCGTTCTGGTACCGGCCTACGTTTGTCTACAACGACCCCTTCTTTTACAGCCCGTTTGCCTACTCGGCGTGGAACGACCCCTTCTGGGGACCCGGCTGGTACGCCGGCCCGGCCGTAAGCATTAACGTAGGCTGGGGATTCGGCGGCTGGGGTCCCTGGGGCGGCTACCGTCCCTATGGCTTCGGGGGCTACAACCGCGGCTTCTGGGACGGCTACTACTCCGGATTGTACGGGGGAGGCGGCTGGTACGGCGGTGGCTGGGGCTGGCGCAACGGCTTCAATAACTATGGCTACTGGGACGGCTACCGCGGCGGCAACCGCTCGGTGAGTTACCGCGTGGCGCCGCGCCGCGACCGGAGCGTGGAAGTGGTAGGCTCAAACCAAAACAACGGCGGCGGCCGCCTGCGGGTGGATGAAGCCACCGGCGGCCGTGCCGCCAACCCGGCTCCCAGCCGCTACCGCTCCCGCGTGGAGGAAGGCCCGGTGCAGGGTGGCCGCGCGGCGCAGGACCAGCAGCTGTCGACCAGCAAGGACGGCTCCCAACCCGGCCGTGGCCGTTTGTACCGTGTGCAGGATGCCGCTCCGAACGTCGTTTCAGGGGCCGAACAAACGGGTGGCGTACGCCCGGTACCGCAACCCGGCAACGAAACGCTGACGCAGCCCGACGAGCAGATCAACCGCTACAACAGCCGCCGCAGCCGCTACGAGGAAGCCAGCCAGACCAAGCAGCCCGCCACTTCGCCGGAGCCGGATCAGCCGCAGCAGTACCAGCGCGCCCGCCGCGACCGGTACGCCGATTACAATACCCCGAGCCAGCCGGCCGAGCAGGCGCCGCAGCCCACGCGCCGCGAGCGGAGCTACGATGCGGCACCGACCCGCTCGTATGAGCCGCCCACGCGTTCGTACGAGCGCAGCAGCAACGGCAACAGCGGCGGCAGCAACTACGGCGGTGGCCGCAGCGGCGGAAGCAGCGGTGGCGGCAACAGCGGCGGTGGCCGGGGCCGCGTGCAGTAAGCCTGCCTTTCTTCCCGGTTTTTAGAGGCATCCTCTTCGTTCTCCCTCTCCCTCAGCTATGAAACGGTATACGTTGGGGCTGGCCCTGCTGGGCTTAGCCAGCCCTCTTTTTGCCCAAAATCAAGACGATGCGCTGCGCTATTCCCGGCTGCAGTTTGGCGGTCCGGCCCGTACGCAGGCCATCGGTGGGGCCAACGTCGCCCTGGGCGGCGACCTGGGTAACCTGACGAGCAACCCGGCTGGCCTGGGCCTGTTCCAACGCTCGGAGTTCAACTTCTCGCCCGGCCTGGGCCTGGGCAACGCCGATGCCCGTGCCACCAACGTGCCCGGCGCGGCTTCGCTGGGCGATTCCCGCAACAGCTTGCATCTGGCCAACGCCTCGTTGGCCTTCAGCAGCCGCCGACCCGATAACGACAACAGTGATTGGCGGGGCGGGACGCTGGCTTTGGGGTTCACCCGCGTCAATGATTTTAACACCCGCTTCGCCTACCGCAACAACCTGCCCGACAGCCGCTCCCTGTTCCAGCGTTTCCGCGAGCCGCGCACCTCGCTCGACGACATCGAGGGGCAGGACCTGGATGGTGCCTACACCACCCTCGACGGGCTGGCCTACGGCACGTACCTCTCCGATTTTGGGCAGGTAAACGGACAGGACGCCATCGTCACGCCGGGGCCGCTGCAACGTACTTCGGCCACGCAGGAAGAATCGGTGCTGACCACCGGCTCGCAGACGCAGTTTGACATCGGGTACGGCGGCAGCTACCAGGACAAGCTGTACGTCGGGGCGGCCATCGGCATCGTAAGCACGCGTTTCAACTCCACCAGCGAACTGCGCGAGACGGACGAAAACAACTCGAGCCGCTCGTTTGGCTCGCTTACCTTGCGCGACGAGCTGCGCACCCGCGGTACCGGCTACAACGCCCGCCTGGGCCTGATTTACCGGCCGCTGGATTGGGTGCGCGTAGGCCTGTCGGCCCAGACGCCCACGGCTTTCCAGCTCGATGACGCCTACAGCACGTCGTTGGCCGCGCAGTTTCGGCAACCCATCATCGTCAGCGGCGAAAGCATTTCCGCCAGCAACAAGGAAACGGAAGAGGGGCGCTACAGCTACCGCCTCACCACGCCCTGGCGCCTGAACGGGGGCCTGGCCTTCATCATTGCCAAGTACGGCTTCGTATCGGCCGATGCGGAGCTGGTGGACTACAGCCAGGCCCGCCTGCGCAATGCGTCCGAGCTGCAGGACGGGGATACGTATTCCTTTAGCGCCGAAAATTCCCGCATCGACCAGCTCTACAAGCAGGCCGTGAACGTGCGCCTCGGCGCCGAAGCCCGGTTTGATGCCTTCCGCGTGCGGGCCGGCTACGCCCGCTACGGCGACCCGTACCGCGACAGCCGCTTCGACCGGGCCCAGACGTACTACACGGGCGGCGTAGGCCTGCGCCAGAACAACATCAGCCTGGATCTGGCCGGCGTCTACACCCGTTTCAACCGCGTGTATTCCCCGTACACCCTGGCCGACGGCAGCCAGCCGGAAATCAAAGTGACCGGCAACCGCCTGACTACTACTCTCTCGCTGGGCTATCATTTCTAGCCAGGCCCAAACGCCGAACGGGCGGCTCCAACGTTGGAGCTGCCCGTTCGGCGTTTAAGCAGCAGCCACTTTAGCGCCGCCGTACTTTCACGGTCAGCACCAGATCGACCGGGGCGACGGCGCCCACCTCGCTAACCAGGAGCAGCCCGTCGTTGCCGTCGGCCGTGCGGAAAGCCACTACCCGGTCCCTGGCTACCGGCACCGTGACGCCGGGCTGCACGTTGGCGGCCGTCACGGCGCTGCTCAGGGCCTGATCGGTGGTAATGTTGTCGAAGCCGGTGCGGGTGATGGCGGTGGCGGCCAGGGCCGTAGCGCGGCGTCCCCGCCACTTGTTAATCCGGTAAGTGGCAACGCTGTTAAGGCTTGAGGCCGTGGGCGACGCCAGGCTGGGGCCGGTAGCCGCGGGCACGTAGAGGATGTCGGCCAGGCGCTGGTAATCCGGCGAAGCGGTGGCGAAGGACGGCAACGCCAGCCCGCGCAGGGCCGAGAGCACCGCGCGGTTGCCACGGGTGCGGGGGGCCTGCAGGCGTACGGCGTAAGTATGCACCACCAGTGCCGAATCGGCCGGGCGCACCGTGATGCGGTAGCGGCGGATGGCGCTTTTGCCGCTGGCGTCGGTGGCCGTGTACGTCCAGGTCTGAATGCCCGCGTTGGTGCTGGCGCTGAAGCGGTTCACGAACAGGTAGGAGCGGGGCGGGCTGGTTTGGCTGAATATCGTGTCGAAGTACACCCGGGTCGTGTCTTCGAAGCGGGGTACCTGCGCGTCGCGGTAGTACGTTTCCTGGGTCATCACGGTCAGCCGGGCCAGGGGCTGCTCCTGGTCGCGCACTTCGGCGAAGGCGCGCACCTCAAAGGTATCGGCGGCGCCGGCCGAACGGTCGGCGGTGAGCGTTCGGCCGTTGGCCACGAAATCGAGCAGGATAGGGGAGGCCGCCTTGTCGCAGGCAGCGGTGAGCAGCCCAGCAGCGAGGCCGGCCAGCGGCAAAACGAAACGAAGCAGACGCATAGACACGGGTAAAGGTCCGAAGAAAAGCGGGGATACGCGCCGGTCCGGCTGCACGCCGGAACTGCCCGCCCGGCGCACGAGGCGGCCGGTGTTGTGTACCTTTAACGCCGCCACTGCATTTTTCTACATGACCCACCTTTTTAAGACGTTCAAGTCCTTCGGCCTGGCTGCGGGCCTGCTGCTCGCGGCCGCGCCGGCTGCCGTCGTGCTGGTGCCCGCGCTGCCCGCTGCGGCGCAACAGCGCCAAGCCATTACCCTCGAAGACATCTGGAGCAAGGGCACCTTCGCGCCGCGGCAGGTGAAAGGCTTCAACTGGATGCGCGACGGCCGCTTTTACTCCGCCCTCGAAGGCGGCGAAGTAGTGCAGCACGACGTGACCACCAGCCAGGCCACCCAGACGCTGGTATCGCGCCAGCAGCTGCGGCCCGCCGGCGCCGAGCAACCCATCGAGGTCGACGGCTACGAGTTCAACGCCGACGAGCAGAAGATGCTCTTCAGCACCGCCACCGAGCCCATTTACCGCCGCTCCACCCGTGCCTACTACTTCGTGTACGACCGCGCCGGCCAGAAGCTGGTGCCGCTGAGCGCGGGCGGCAAGCAGAGCTACGCCACGTTCTCGCCGGACGGCCGCCGCGTGGCCTTCATGCGCGACAACAACCTGTTTGTGGTGGACCTGCAAACCATGCAGGAGACGCCCATCACCACCGACGGGCAGTCGAACAAGCTGATCCACGGCGGCGGCGACTGGGTGTACGAGGAAGAGTTTGAGGTGTCGAAGGCCTTTAAATGGTCGCCCGACTCCCGGCAGCTGGCCTACATCAGCTTCGACGAAAGCCGCGTGCCTGAGTACAACATGCAGGAATGGGGCCCGCTCTACCCCAAGGACTACCGCTACAAGTACCCCAAGGCCGGCGAAGCCAACTCGGTGGTGACCGTATCGGCCTACGACGTGGCCGGCGGCCGCACCGTCAAGATGGACATCGGGCCGGAAACCGACCAGTACATTCCCCGCTTGGAGTGGACGCAAACGCCCGGCCTGCTGAGCCTGCAGCGCATGAACCGCCTGCAAAACAAGCTGGAGCTGCTGCACGCCGACGCGGCCACTGGCAAGTCCTCGGTGGTGTGGACCGACACCGACCGGGCCTACGTGGAAGTCACCGACGATCTGCGCTACCTGAAGAACGGCAAGCAGTTCATCGTCACGTCGGAGCGCGACGGGTACCGCCACCTCTACCTGTTCGACATGAAGGGCAAGCTGGTGAAGCAGCTCACCCAGGGCGCGTGGGACGTGGCGGAATTCGTGGGCGTGGACGAAACCAAAGGCCTGGCCTACTACGTGTCGGCCGAAGCCTCGCCGCTGCAGCGTCACCTGTACCGCGTCGACCTGAAGGGCAAGGGCAAAACCCGCCTGGGTGAGGCCGGCGGCGGCACCGACGTGGTGAACATGAGCCCCGACTTCCGCTACTACCTCAACTACCACTCGGCCGCCAACGAGCCGGTGACGGTGAGCTTGCGCACAGCCCAGGATGGCAAGGCGGTGAAGGTGCTCGAAGACAACGCCCAGCTCAAGCAGCGCATGCAGGACTACGGCTTCGTGCCGCAGGAATTCTTCTCCTTCAAGACTGCGGAGGGCGTCACGCTGAACGGCACCACCATCAAGCCGGCCCAGATGGAAGCCGGCAAGAAGTACCCGGTGCTGATGTTCCTTTACGGCGGGCCCGGCTCGCAGCGGGTGCTCGATAAGTGGAACAGCGTGGACTACTACACCTGGTTTCAGATGCTGGCTCAGCAGGGCTACGTGGTAGCCGTGGTGGACAACCGCGGCACCGGCGGCCGCGGGGCTGCGTTCAAGAAAGCCACGTACGGGCAGCTGGGCAAGCTCGAAACCATCGACCAGGGCGAGGCCGCCAAGTACCTCGGGGCTCAACCCTGGGCCGACAAGGCGCGCATCGGCATCTTCGGTTGGAGCTTCGGGGGCTACCTCTCGGCCCTGGCCATGACCAAGAACGCGGACCTGTTCAAGGCCGGTATCTCGGTGGCCCCGGTCACCACCTGGCGCTACTACGACAGCATCTACACCGAGCGGTTCCTGAAAAAGCCCCAGGACAACGCCGCCGGCTACGACGAGAACTCGCCGGTGCAGTTTGCGGGGCTGCTCAAGGGCAAGCTGCTGCTGGTGCACGGTACGGGCGACGACAACGTGCACTTCCAGAACTCGGTGGCCTTTACCGACGCGCTGGTGAAGGCCAACAAGGACTTTCAGCAGCTGTATTACCCTAACCGCAACCACGGCATCAGCGGCGGCAATACCCGGCTGCACCTGTTTCGGCAGATGACTAACTTCTTGCAACAGAACCTGTAAGCAGCGACGAAGTCAAAAAAAAGCCCGTCTTTCGGCCCGTGCTTCGGCGCTGCGCTTCCTTAGTGGGGGCGCGGCCGGTGCCCGGCCGGAAGGCGGGCTTGTCGTTGGGGGAAATAAGAAAGTGCGGCGGTAGGCGTTCCGGGAAGGCCAATTCTGCGTAGATGCTCGTCGATATGCGCATGTTCCGACTAGACCAGGTGCTGTGGGGAGGGCTGTTAGTACTAACGGCCGGGGCCTGCCAGCGCGAAACCACCGCCCGCACCGAACCGGCCGCGCCGGCCGTGGCCACCGTGGCCGCCGATACCGCCCTGCCCGACGCGCCACTGGCGCCCGCCGCCCCCCGCCGCGACTGGCACCGCCTGACGCGGCGCACCAATCCGCACGCGCCGCTGATCCGCTACCGCGCCGTGGCCCGCCCGGCCGCCGCGCTGCCCAGCACGCCGCCGGCCGAGGCCCGGCTGTTCGACCTGACGCTGAAAGCCAGCGAGTTTTTTCGCATCGACCCCACCCAGCCCGCCGAGGTGCGCGGCCGCGAGGGCACGGTGGTGCGCCTGCCCGCCCTGGCCCTGCTCGACGCCCGCCAGCGCCCCGTGCAGGAGCCCGTGTGGCTGGAGCTGAAGGAGTGTCTGGGCCTGGCCGATTTGCTGCTCTCGGACTGCGTGAGCACCGGCCCTGGCGGCGAAGCCATGCAAACGGGCGGTGTGCTGCTGGTGCGCGCCACCACCGGCAAAGGCCAGGCCCTGCGGCTGGCGCCCGGCAGCGCCCTAGAGGTGCAGCTGCCCGAGGAGCAGCGGGCCCCCGGCCGGCAGCTCTACCACAGCAACGACCGCCGGCAATGGGCCGCCCTGCCCCTGGAAGCCGCCCCCGAAAGCGGGCCGGCCTACGCGCAGGCATCCACGGCGGGCAGCAGCATCATTGATGCCGTGGCCGAAAGCAGCGCCACCGAAGCCGCCCCGTCGCCCGCGCTGGATGCTGCCGACCCCACCTTGCTCCGCAGCCCGGAGTTGGGCTGGCTTACCTGCCTGCGCAGCTGGCCCCCGGCCGGCGAAGCCACCCTGCTGGTGCCCACCGAAATCGATGAGCACACGAGCGTTCGGCTGGTGTTTCCCGAGGCAGGCGTGATTCTGGCTGGGACGCCCCACGCCGCCGGCTACGTCTTCGAGGGGCTGCCCGCGCATCAGCGCGCCGTGCTGGTGGGGCTGCGCTACTTCAACGGCAGCGCCTACGTGGCCGTGCAGCCCGTGGCGCCGGGGCAGGAGCCCGCGCCGCTGGAGTTCCGCGAGGCCACGCTCGGCGAAATCGAGGAGCAGCTGCAGGCCCTGCGGTAAGCTCCGGCGGCCCGGGTGTGGCCATAAACTGATATTTTGCGCGCCGCCCGCCAATGCCGGGGCGCTGTTATGTCAGATTTTACTACTGCTAAGGCTGCTTCGCGGCGCTGGCTGGGCTGGATGGCCGGGCTGGCTTTCGGGGCCGAGCTGTACTGGTACACGTTTGGGCGCAATGCCGCTGGGCCGTACTGGAGCCCGGTGTGGCTGCTGCTGAGCAGCCTGCTGCTAGCCGTAGCGGCGTGCGGATATGCCGCGGGCTATCAGCTGGTGTGGCCCTCGCTGCGCACCGTGCCGCGGGGGCGCTGGCTGCTGGCCGGTGGGGCAGTTGCCGCGAGCGTGGCCGTGTCGGCGCCGGTGGTGGCGCGCACCATCGCGCGCCTACCGGCCGACGGGCTGGTGAAAACGTCCGACATCGTGCCCACGCTGTGGGTGTACGTGGAGCGCTTTCTGGCCGGCCAGACCGTCTACGAACGAATCGACCTGGGCACTTACAGCTTCCTGCCCAACTACCCGCCCATGCACTGGCTGCCCTTCGTGCCGGCCGAGCTGCTGGGTGTCGATTACCGCTGGTGGGCCATGGGCGCGCTCTGGCTGGGGCTGCTGACCTATCAGCTGCTGCTGGCCCGGCAGCGGCTGCCCTGGCCCGAGCAGCTGCTCAAAGCGGTGGTGCCGGTGCTGGTAGTGCACTTCATCGTCTTAATAGAACGGCCGCTGGTGGGGCAAACCGTGGAGGGCCTGGTGTTCGGCTACTACGCCCTGCTGAGCGCCGCGCTGCTGCACCGCTCGGTGCCGGCGCGGGCGGTGGCCCTGGTGCTGTGCGTGCTGTCGCGCTACTCCCTGGCGCTGTGGCTGCCGCTGTACGCCGTGCTGCTCTGGTACGAAAGCCCGCGCCGGGCGCTGCAGACGGTGCTGCTGGCCATGGGGCTGGCGCTGGCCCTGCTGGCGGCCTTCCTCTGGCACGACCCGACCATCATTCTGCGCGCCCAGCTCGAAAACTTCGACATTGCCCGCACCGAATGGGCTTACCCACCGCTGCCCGGCGAGGACGGCCCGCCGCAGTTGTTTCGGGGAGTGGGGCTGATGCCGTGGTGGTATCCCGGGCCCGACGGTGCCCTGACCGAAGCCATCGGCCGGCTGCAAACCTGGCATTTTGCGGTCTGCACGCTGGTGCCGCTGGCCTTTGGGGCCTGGTGGTGGCCCCGGCGGCGGCGGCTCGATACCCGACTGGTGGCCCTGTGCAGCCTGAAAGCCTACCTGGCCGTGTTCTACGCCTTCCTGATCGTGCCCTTTGCCTACTTGGGGGTGCTGAGCTTGGTGCTGTCGTGGTTTCTGCTCCTGCTGCTGCGCGGCGGGCAGTCCGGGCCGGTGCTGCAGCCCGTACCCCCGGCCGAAAAGGCCGCCTGATGTGTGGGGGCGGCCGCCTACCTTTGAAACTATGATCAAGCGCAACTGGCCTGCCCTGGTGCTGGTGTTCCTGCTTCTGGACCTGGGGTACTCGTTCTGGCAGCATCAGCAGGTCGCGCTCAGCGGCGACCTGGCCACCATCGTGCTGCCCGACCCGGTGTACCAGCACGTGCTGACTGACCCGCTGGGGCTGCGGGCCCTGCGCGGCGACATTTACGCGGCGCCCAACCGGTTTTTTCAGCACCAGACCATCCGGCAGTACTTCCTGGCCGTGCCACTGTGGCTGCAGCAGTGGCTGGCGCCCATCGATAGCCTGTACGCGGCCTGCGCCCTAGCCAAGACGCTGATTCAGGGCTTGTTGATCTATTTGCTGGGCGTGTACATCAGCGGGCGGCGCAGCGTGCTCAGCCGCGGCTGGCTGCTGGCCGCCTTGCTGATAACCCCCTTTTTTCAGGCCAACGGCTGGAACTCGCAGATCGGCATCATCGACAAGTCGGTGGTGTACAGCTTCTGCTACGCCCTGCCGATGACGCTGCTGCTGCTGTTTTTCTGGCCCTACGTCCGGGCCGCCACAGCCGGACGACGCTTGCGGCTCGCCGCGCCGGGCTGGCTGGCGCTGCTGGCCCTGGCCGTGGTGCTGGCCCTGAACAGCCCCATCGTTACGGGCGTGGTGCTGGTGCTTTGCCCCGGCATTCTGCTGTACTGCTGGTGGCAGCGGCTGCAGGCTAGCAGCGGCCCTACGCTGCTGGCGCGGGGCTGGGCGGCCCTGCGCGCCATGCCGCTGGCGCTGCTCGTGCCGCTGGGCGTATTCATCCTGCTGAGTCTGTACTCGCTTTACATCGGGCGCCTGAACGCGGAAAACTTTACGCATCCCATGCCCCTGGCCGAGCGCTACGCGCGCCTGCCGCTGGGCGTGTTCTACCAGTTCAAGCAGAAGCTGGGCTGGCCGCTGCTGCTGACCTTGGTGGCCCTGAACCGCTGGCTGCTGGGCCGCTTGCCCGACTCGCCGGAACGCCGCCGACTGCTGCTGGCCCTGCGCTGGATCGGCGTATTTGCGGCCGTGTACATGCTGCTGCTGCCCCTGGGCGGCTACCGCGAATACCGGCCCTACATCCTGCGTCGCGATACGCTGCTGCCCGTCATCATTGGGGTGCTGTACTGGTACGGTGCGTCGGCGTATTACCTGCTACGCCACCTAGCCGCCGCCCCGCTCCGGCGCTACGCCTTGGGGCTGGGGGCCGTGCTGCTGCTGTTTACGGCGGTGGATCTACCCAGCAAGCGTGAAAACCGCGACTGTGAGCGGGCAGCCCTGGAGCAGCTGGCCGCTGCCCCCACCGACGTGGTGGAGCTCAGTGCCGACTGTCCCATCCTGGACTGGAACACGTTTGGCCAGCCAGAGCAGTCCGCCGTCAACGCCGACATGCTCTACTACTGGCGCGTCACGCCGAAGCCGACGCGCTATTACCAACGCTGAGGCGGCAGGCTTTAGAGCTTCACGGTAATGCTCTGCGGCTCGGTGAAAAAGCGCAGCGCCTCCAGTCCGCCCTCGCGCCCTACGCCGGAGCTTTTCATGCCGCCGAAGGGCGTGCGCAGGTCGCGGTGCAGCCAGGTGTTCACCCACACGATGCCCGACTGTAGCGCGTGCGCCACGCGGTGCGCCCGGTTCAGGTCGCGCGTCCAGATGGTGGCGGCCAGGCCGTACTCGGTGCCGTTGGCCCAGTCCAGCACTTCCTCCTCCGTATCGAAGGGCGTGAGCGTGACCACCGGCCCGAAGATTTCCTCGCGGTTGGTGCGGCAGTCGGGCGCGAGGCCTTCGAACACCGTCGGCTGCAGGAAGTAGCCCCCGGCGCAGCGGCCCTCCAACTGCACGCGCTGCCCGCCGGCCAGCAGCGTGCCGCCTTCCTGGTGGGCCAGCTCGATGTAGCTGAATACTTTCTGCAAATGCGCCTCGCTCACCAGCGCGCCCTGCCGGCTGCCCGCGTCCTGCGGGTCGGCCACGGTCAGCTGCGCCACGCCGGCCAGAAACTGCTCCCGGAACTGCTCGTAGATGGGGCGCTCCACAAAGATGCGCGAGCCGCACAGGCAGATCTGGCCCTGGTTGGCGAAGGAGCTGCGCAGGCTGGTGCGCACGGCTTCTTGCAGGTCGCAGTCGGCGAAGACGAGGTTGGGGTTCTTGCCGCCCAGCTCCAGCGAGAGTTTTTTGAACATGGGAGCCGCCGTGCGGGCAATATGCTCGCCGGTCTTGGTGCCGCCCGTGAAGCTGATGGCCTTGATGCCCGGGTGCTCGATGATGGGCTGGCCCGCGCCGGGGCCGGTGCCGTGCACGATGTTGAGCACACCCGCCGGCAACCCGGCCTCGATGCACAGCTCACTCAGCAGAAAAGCCGTGTACGGCGTGATTTCCGAAGGCTTGGCCACCACGCAGCAGCCCGCGGCCAGCGCCGGCGCGATTTTCCAGGTGAAGAGGTACAGCGGCAGATTCCAGGGCGAGATGCAGCCCACCACGCCCAGCGGGTGGCGCACGGTGTAGTTCAGGGCCACGCCCTCCTGGAAGTGGGTTTCGGAGGCGAAATGCTGCGCAGCCGTACCGAAAAACGCGAAGTTGCTGGCCGCCCGCGGAATGTCCACCGTGCGGGCCAGGCTCACGGGCTTGCCATTGTCCTGGCTTTCGGCCTGCGCCAGCCGCTCCAAGTCCCGCTCGATCAGCTCGCTGATGCGCACCAGCAGGCGGCCCCGCTCCTCGGCGGGCAGCCGGCGCCAGGCGGGCAGCGCCGCTTCGGCTGCCTGCACGGCGCGGGCTACATCCGTGGCGTCGGAATCAGGAATCTGGCTGTAGACGGCCCCGGTGGCGGGCTCGACGTTGGGCAGGTAGCGGCCGGCAGCTGGGGCTACCAGCTCGCCGCCGATGTAGTTCTGCAGGTGCAGCATAGCGGGCAAGCGGGTGGGGTGGAGCGTAAAGCTACTAGCTTGGCGCCGCATTGCGGAAAGCCGGAGCGCAGTGGCCCCGGAAGCGCGCAGAAGGCGGCTGGTCGTTGTTTGGGCGAGGTCCTCCCGCTTCGAAGCCCGTATTGCCACGGCCCACCGGAGCCTCCTTTAGCTGCAGCCGACTTGATACAGCTCGTCGGCGCTACGGCCCAAAGGGCAGCACTTCGTCGGGGCGGGCCGGGGGGCGGGTGCGCTCCAGCACCAGCAGCTGCTCGTCTTCGTAGCGCACGCGGAAGTCTCCGCGGGTACGCAGCGTCTGAATGGCCCGGCGGTAGCTTTCGGGCGTCATCGGCCACGGCGACTTATCGGTTTTCAGCAGGGCCACCAGTTGCGCGTCGCGCAGCACGGGGAAGTGGTAGAGCCGGTCGCGGTTGACCAGCCAGGGCGCCAGGTTGGTTTGCGCGCTCAGGGGCACGGCCGCCGGAATCTGGCGCAGCGCCGCCCGCAGGCGGGGCACGTCCAGGCCCCACAGGGAACGATAATGCTTGGCCAGCAGAAAGTTGGTGGTTTCGCGGGCGTACCACTTGCTTTGCCGGGTGTAGAGCGTAGTCAGCGTGACGGCCGCCGCCAGCCCGAGCGTGGCCAGCAGGTAGGGCCGCTGCCAGCGGGGCTGCAGCCGGCTGGCTACTTCGGCCACGGCCAGCGCCAGCACGGGCGCAAACTCAATGGAATACTGGGCATTGATGCCCCACAGCCCGTGGTCGTTAGCCAGCAGCTTCTGGGCCAGAATGGGCGCCAGCATCAGAGCGTACCACGGGCGCAGCAGCGCGGCCACGCCGCCCGAAAGCAGCAGCACGGCCCACAGCTCCAGCTTGATGTAGTCGTACAGGGCGTCGCCGGTGGTGTTCACGAACAGGCATTGCCACAGCAGGCGCGGGTGCAGCAGCACGTTGGCCACTGCCTCGGGCAGCGAGCTGCCCAGGTGCTGGTAGCGGATGATCTGCTGAAACGGGCGGTGCGAGCCGTCCAGCGCGGGCATCACGTAGCGCGTCACCACGGCGAAGTAGAGCAGGGCCAGCCCGGCGCCGAGCACCGCCCGGCCGGCCAGCGCGCTGTGGCGGCGGTGCTTCCAGGCCAGGGCCAGCAGCACCGCGGCCGCCCACAGGGCGAGGTTTTCCTTGCTGATGAGCAGCAGCCCGAAAGCCAGCAGGGCCAGCCCCCAGCGCCGGCGCTCAAAGCCGTACACCAGCCAGGGCAGCGCCATGGCCCCCACCACGTTGTCGTGGTAATCGAAGCCGAGGGCGGAGTAAAGGCCCCAGAGGCTGAAAAAATAGGCCAGCACCAGGTTGGCCCGCCCGGGCGCGCAGCCCAGCAGGCGGGCGTAGCGGTACACGCCCCAGCCGCCGAGCAGCAGCGCCGCCAGCTGCACCAGCAGCAGCGTCCAGGAGCCCAGCAGCCAGTGCAGCGGCGACACCAGGGCGGGTATCAGCGTGAAGTGCGCAAACAGGAAGCTGGTCGGCGGCGAGTCGGTCAGCAGCGTGCTCGTGTGCGCCCGGAAGCGGGCGTAGTCGCGCAGGGCGTGGGTGGCCAGGCCCAAGTCCAGCGCCGCCGTGCGAAACAGGTAGTGGTTGACCAGCGAAATGGCCCCGAACACCAGCGCAAAGCCCACGAACAGGCCCACGCGCCAGCGTCGGGCCCGTCGGGCCAGGGCGGCGCTGCCGGGCTCCTGCGTTGCTGCCACGCGCGTTAAGGCTGCTCCACCGGGCTGCCGGCGGCGATGTTGGTGTCGGAGATGATGTAGAGCGGGCGGTGGCGCACGTTGGTGCTCAGCCGCGAGAGGTACTCGCCGATGATGCCCACCGCAATCAGCTGCACGCCACCCAGGAACAGGATGCTCACCATCAGCGAGGCCCAGCCGGGCTCGTAGTCGCGGGTGATAAACCGCTCGTAGAGCGTGTAAAGCAATACCAGGAAGGCAATGCCCGACACGCTGAAGCCCATGATGGTAGCGGCCTTCAGTGGCACGTCCGAAAAGGCCGTGATGCCGTCCAGGGCCAGGCGCATCATCTTGCGGTAGGTGTAGCCGGTTTCGCCGCCGGCGCGCTCGGCGCGGTCGTACTCCACGTAGGTCTGCCGGTAGCCGATCCACGAAATCTGCCCGCGCAGAAACTTGTTTTGCTCGGGCATCTGCTTGAGGGCCTGCACCACCTTGCGCGAGATGATGCGGAAGTCGCCCGTGTCCACCGGAATGGAAATGTTGGTGATGGCGGCCAGGATGCGGTAGAACAGCTTGGCCGTGAACAGCTTCATGGCGCTTTCGCCCTGGCGGCGGCGGCGCTTGGCGTACACCACCTCGAAGCCCTCGCGCATCTTCTGGTACAGCTCCGGAATCAGCTCGGGCGGGTCCTGTAGGTCGGCGTCGATGATGGCCACGGCCTGACCCTTCGAAAGGTCGAGGCCGGCCGTCACGGCAATCTGGTGGCCGAAGTTGCGGCTGAAGTCGATGTAGCGCACGTCGGCCTCGGCGGCGGCCAGCTGGCGAATCAGGGCCAGCGAGTTGTCGCGCGAGCCGTCGTTGACGAAGATGTACTCGCAGCTTACCCCCATCGGATCAATGACGCCGCGCAGACGGCGGTAGAGCGTCGGGATATTGGCTTCTTCGTTGTAAATCGGGATGACGATGGAGAGGTCCACGGGCAGGCGGGCAGGGGGAGGGCAAAGCTCCGAAAAAGAACGAACACGCGCGGGGCTCCGGCGCTTACTTGGCGGTTTTGATCAGCAGCGTGGCGCAGGGCGACTCCTCGTAGAGCGGCATCATCACGTACGTGCTGTCGAGCTTGGCACGCATGGCGGGGTTGCACACCACCACCACGTCGTTGGGGCGGAACTCCTTCAGGTGCCAGGAGTAGCGCGTGTCCACGGTGTGGCCGTACTCCAGGGCCGCCGCCGAGCGGTAAAACACGGTGGTGGCGTTGTAGTCGAGGCCCGAGAGCAGGTAGTACTTGTCGAGCTGCCCGAAGTTCTCGGCCTGCCGCTCCAGGTAGCGGCCGAACTGGATGTCCGTCTCGTCGTGGCGCGTGGCGTAGAGCTGGTCCGACTCGGCCATGATAAACGAGAACGGCGAGGCCAGCGCGGCCAGCAGCAACACCACCAACAGCACCTGCGGCCAGAGGCGCTGCTCACCCGCGGCCCCGCTCACGCGCAGCACCACGGCCTCCAGGATCAGGGCCAGGCCGGCGCCGGCCAGCAGCGCGCAGAACGGGTAGATGGGCGCTTCGTACCAGAAGTACTTGGTTTCGGCCGAGCTGATGACGGCCAGAAAGCTCACGATGAAGAGGCTCACCAGCAGCGCGAAGCGCCGGTACAGCGGCGGCACGCCGGGGTAGAGCAGCGCCACCAGGCCCACCGGCAGCAGGTACACCCACGGCAGCAGCTCGTCGCTCACCAGCTGATCGATGTACCACGACCAGGGCTTCACGTCGCCGTCGAAGGTCAGGTCGCCGAGCAGGCGGCCGCCCAGCTCGTTTTCGTACACGGCGTGCCAGTAGCCGGGCGCGGCCAGCTCGCGGCCCACGTAGAAGGCGGCGATGATGCCGAGGGTGGTGGCCAGCACCGCGTAGGCCACGGGCTGCCGCACCAGGAACAGCAGGCGGCGGCTGAACACGGCGTACAGCAGCAGCGCGGGCAGGGCCAGGGCGCCGGCCACGCCCTTGGTAAGCACGGCCAGGGCCACGCCGATGCCGGCCTGCCAAAGCAGCCCGCGGCGGCCTTCTTCCAGGTAGCGGAAAAAGCTGAGCGTATACCAGGTGGTCAGCAGCACCAGCAGGCTGTCGTAGTCGCCGGAGCGGGTCACGTGCCAGTCGATGTAGCCGCTGGTGGTGAGCAGCACCAGGGCGCTGCACAGGCCCAGCAGCGGCGAGTTGAGCACGCGGTTGCAGAACCAGGCCAGCAGCGCCGTGGTGCCGAGCGCGGCCAGGGCCGAGGGCAGGCGAATGGCCAGGGTGGTGGGGCCCAGGATTTTCATCAGCCCGGCCTGCAGCCAGATCAGCAGCGGCGGCTTGGTGTTCCACAGGTCGGGCGCGTCGGCGAAGTGCGTCACCAGCCAGTTGCCGTTGCGCAGCATCTCCACCGCGTTGGTGGCCAGACGCGACTCGTCCCACATGGCAATGGGCCGCGAGCCGAGCCGGTAAAACAGGGCGAAATACGCCACGGGGCCGATCAGCAGCAGGGCCGCCAGGATTTTACGGCGCGTAGGCCACGCCGCGTACAGGGATAAAAAAGGTGACAAGCAGGGTGGAGCGTTAAAGTCCCGGGCAGGAATAAAGAGCGGCTGACGGCGCGGGCCAAGCGGTTGGTGCGGGGCCGGAGCCGCGCTGCCGCCCGGGCCGCAAAGGCCAAAGATAAGCGCCGGCTCAGGCAATGCCGCCTGCCGCACAATCGGAAACGGCTGCGGGGGGAGGCGGCGGCAGGTGGTTAGCGGGCAGCGGCTTTCGAGCCCCGCCGGGGCGGCTATGTCTGGCAAAGTCAGTAATCTTGCCGTAGAATCCCGGCACTTCGCTTATCCTGCATGGCGCTTTTTACTTCCCGTACATCGGCTTTCTGGTCGGGCGCCACCGTGGCGGCCTTCGCCCTGGAGCTGCTGCTTTTTTCTTACCTGCGCGGCTATTTCGGCCCCCTGCTGAGCGCGGTGGTCTTCCTCGGCGCCTCGCTGCTGGTCACGTACGCCGCCTACCGCGCCCTGCGCGACCAGCCCTACGAGTGGGCCCTGCGCCCCACGGGCGCGCGCCGCGCCGACTGGCGTTGGGTGGCGGCCGCCGCGCTGTTGCTGCTGGCCTTTTACCCCCGTCTCGACGCCATCATCACGCAGTTTCCGGTCGACATCACCATGTCCGATGTGCTGCCGGTCATCGAGGTATACCTGCGGCGCTTCCAGAACGGGGAGCCGGTATACGCGCTCATCACCAACTTCAGCTACCACCTGCCGGCGGGCTACCTGCCCACTTTCTGGATGCCCTTCCTGCTGCCCGACGCGCTGAACATCGACTACCGTTGGGTGGGCTTCTGGAGCTTCGGCGTGGGCGTGCTGCTCTACGCATTTCGCCTCGGCCAGCTGCGCCCCGACCTCTACGAGGGCGCTTTCAAGCTGCTGCTGCCCGTGCTGCCGGTGCTCTACCTCGTGGGGGCCGACGCCCACATCCTGGGCCTTTCCATCGAGAGCCTGGTCATTGGCTATTACTTCGTGCTGGTGGCGGGCATCCTGAGCAAGTCGCCGGTGCTGCGGGCGGCCGGGCTGGTGCTGTGCCTGCTTTCGCGCTTCTCGCTGCTGTTCTGGGCGCCGTTTTACCTCTGGCTGATTTACCGGCACGAGGGGCCGCGCGCGGCCCTGTGGGTGGCCGGGCTGACGGCCCTCGGCGTGCTGGCCCTGTACGTGCTGCCCTTCGGCGCCACGGGCATCACGCAGTTCTTCGAGGGCCAATCGTACTACACCGGCGCGGCGCTCGGCGAGTGGGGCTCGAACCTGAACGACCAGGGTTTGCCCTACCAGTTGTTCAACGGCATGGGCATGGCCGCGTTTTTCTACCGCTACTTCCCCGGCGAACTGCTGGCGCGCATCAACGCGCTGCGGGCCGTGCACCTGCTCATGACGGTGAGCTCGGTGGCCGTGCTGGCGCTGGCCTACTGGCTGCGCCGCCACCGGCTGCGCCTGGATTACCGCTACATCGCCCTGCTGGCCCTGAAGCTGAACCTGACCCTGTTCTACGCCTTTATCCAGGTGCCCTACGACAACCTGCTGCTGCTCGTGGTGTTCCTTTCGGCCTGGCTGATTCTGTGCCTGCGGCCGGTGCCGACGGCTGCGGAACCTGCTCAAATTTAGCCGCCTTCGCTCCTGATTTTCCCCTAATTTTGCCGGGCACAATTATTTCCTGGCCAAAATTTTATGAAAAAACTGCTTTACGCGCTTCTGGCGCTGGGCATGGCAGCCTGCGGCAAAAAAGACACCGAAACGCTGTCGCCAAACCAGCTGATGACGAATGATTTCGAGTCCATCGAAGGCTGGATCGACAACATGAACGTGCCTTCCCTGTCCAAGGACAAAGCCCACTCCGGTCGTTACGCGCTGAAAGTCGGCCCGGAAAGCGAGTACAGCCTGGGCTACAACGTGTTGCTGGGCAAGCTCAGCCCGAGCAAGCTCAAGAAAGTAAAGGTGAAAGGCTGGGTGTACATGCCCAACGGCAAAGCCCAGGCCATGCTGGTCACCCAGCTGACCGACCCGGTGAACCCCGGCGGGCAGCCCATCCTCTGGGACGGTCTGGACCTGGCTAAGTCGGTGAAGAACTACAACAAGTGGGTAGAAGTGGAGAAAGTCGTCACGCTGCCCGAAAATGCCAACTACGCCCACAAGTTCACCATCTACTTGTGGCGCACCAACCCCAGTGAGGTGGTGTACTTCGACGATATCAGCGTCGAGAAAGCCGACTAAGCATTTGGGCTCATCCGCACGGCTCTCCAGGCAAGTCGCACCGCCGACCCTGGGGAGCCGTGTGCGTAGGGCCGTTTCCGTAGCCTGAATCCCGCGTTCATGATCCGCCGCATCCGTCAGCCCTACTCGCTCATCACCATCCTGGTGCTCTTCGTGCTGATGGTGCAGGCCCGCCTCTGGGCCCCGCGCTGGGACACGCACAACGTGCTGGCCATCCTCACTTGGGATGCCCTGGGCTACTACCTCTACCTGCCGGCGCAGTTTATCTACGACGACCTCTCGTACCTGCGCTTCGTGCCCGACATCATGCGCGACTATGCGCCGACGGGCTCTTTCTACCAGGCGTTTCAGGTGCCCGGCGGGCCCGAGGGGGCACTGGTGATGAAGTACCCCTGCGGCCTGGCCCTCCTGCAAACGCCGTTCTTCTTTCTCGGGCACTGGTTTGCCGGCTGGCGCGGCTACGCGCAGGACGGTTTCTCGGCGCCTTACCAAGTAGCCATTGCCTTCGGGGGTATGCTGTACGGCCTGCTGGGGCTGGGCATCGTGCGCCGGGTGCTGCTGCGCTACTTCTCCGACGCCGTCACGGCCCTGACGCTGGCGCTGCTGGTGCTCGGCACCAACCTGTTGCAGTACGCCGTGTTCGACGCGGCCATGCCGCACGTTTACGACTTTGCCCTGTACGCCCTGCTGCTGTGGGCCACCGCGCACTGGCACGCGCGGCCCCGCCGCTGGCTGGCCGCTGCCATCGGCCTGCTGCTGGGTTTGCTGATCCTGACCCGGCCCTCCGAAGCGGTGGCCGTGCTGCTGCCCTTGCTCTGGGGCGTCAGCTCCCGCGAAACGGCCCGCCAGAAGCTGCAACTGCTGCGGCAGCGCTGGCCCGATGTGCTGCTGCTGGCCCTGTTTCTGGGCGTAGGCGTGCTGCCGCAGCTGCTGTACTGGCAGTGGGCCACCGGCTCGTTCATCTTCTACAGCTACCAGGAGCAAACGTTCAGCTTCCTGCGGCCGCACACCTGGCCGGTGCTCTTCAGCTTCCGCAAGGGCTGGCTGATCTACACCCCGCTCATGGCGCTGGCACTGGCCGGGCTGGTGGTGCTCTGGCGCCGCTACCGCTCCATCGCCCTGGCCCTGACGGCCTACTTCCTCGTCAACCTCTGGGTGGTGTCAGCCTGGGACATTTGGTGGTACGGCGGCAGCATCGGGCAGCGCGCCCTGGTGCAGTCGTATGCCGCGCTGAGCCTGGGGCTGGCGGCCCTGCTGACGTGGGCCGCGCAACCCCGGCGGCGCGTGGCGGCGGCCTGGGTGCTGGGCCCGCTGGTGGTGCTGCTGGTCGACCTGAACCTGTTTCAGCACTGGCAGTACATGTACGGCCTCATCCACCCCGAGGAAATGACCCGGCGCTACTACTGGGCCATCTTCGGCAACACCCAGCCTACCCAGCAGGATTTTGCCCTGCTCGACGTGAAAACGCGCATCAGCCAGGTGGCCGACCGCTACGACGAGCGCCTGCTCGGCAGCCTCGACTTCGACGACCTGCCCGCAGCCGACAGCAGCGGCATCACCCGCGAGCGGGGCTTCGAAAGCGCGCAGTCGTACTACGCCATTCCGGAGCGGCCGCGTAGCCCCGCGCTGCGCCTGCCGCTGGGCCCGGCCGGCCTGCAGCCGGGCCAGTGGGTGCGCGCCTCCTGCCGCGTGTACTCGCAGTACGGGGCCTGGGGCACCAAGCTCGTTTTGGCCGTGGAGCGCCCCGGGCAGCCCCAGGAAGTGCAGCGCCACGCCGTGAAGCTGCAGCACCCGCTGAGCAAGGAGCAGGTCTGGAACGAGGTGTCCTTCGAGGCGCCGCTGGCCGCCGACGTGCAGCCCGGCGACGTGCTGAGCATCTACGTGCTGAGCGAAAACGGCGCCCCGGCCTTCATCGACCATCTGCGCGCCATCCTGCTGACGCCCACCGACGACGCCCCCTAAAACTTACCCGCTAAGCTGCCGCCCCGGAGCCGGCCCCATCTTTATGAAGTCTATTGCCAGCTTTCTGCTGACCGCGGCCATCGTGCTCGGCGCGCTTTTCCACAGCAACCGCTGGAACAGCCGCGACGTGGTTATCTGGGACGTGGCCGGCTACTACCAGTACCTGACCAGCTACTTCATCTACGACGACATCGGCGACGGCTCCTACACGGCCGCCGTGCGCAAGCAGTACCGCCCCGACATGGACGGCCGCTACGGCCTCTCGCCTGCACCCAACGGGAAGTTCGTGATGAAGTACCCGATGGGCATGGCCTTCTTCTACGCCCCGGCCTTTTTTACCTACCACGCCTTCGTGCAGGCCAAGGGCGAGTACCCGCCCGACGGCTACGGGGCCGGCTACCAGCGGGCCCTGGCCCTGATCTGCGTGGCCTACGCCCTGGCCGGGCTGTGGATACTGCGCGGGGTGCTGCGCCGCTTCTTCGACGACAGCACCGTGGCCCTGGCCCTGCTGGCCATCGGGCTGGCCACCAACTACTTCTGCTACACGGCTTACGAGCCGGCCATGAGCCACGGCACGCTGTTCATGCTCAATGCGGCCCTGCTGGCCGTGACCATCCGCTGGTACGAGGCCTTCCGCTGGCGCGAGGCGGTGCTGCTCGGGCTCGTGATGGGCTTTCTGGTGCTGGTGCGCCCCACCGAAGCCTGGATGGCGCTGGTGCCCACGCTCTGGGGCCTGACCTCCGGCGCGGCCCTGCGCGAGCGGGTGGCGCAGCTGTGGGCCCACCGCGGGCAGGTGCTGCTGGCCGTGGCGCTGGCGGCGGCCATCGTGAGCCTGCAGCCGCTGTTCTGGCATGAGGTGGGTGGCGCGTGGTTTATCGATTCCTACCCCGGCGAGAAGTTCAACTTCCGCGACCCACACGTGCTCGACGGCCTCTTCAGCTTCCGCAAGGGCTGGCTGGTGTACACGCCCATCATGGCCCTGGCGCTATTAGGCGTGCTGCTGCTGCGCCGGCAGGTGCGGGTGGCCCTGCCGGTGCTGGTGCTGCTGCTGCCGCTGGTGATTTACGTGACTTACTGCTGGTGGGACTGGGGCTACGGCGGCTCGTTCAGCGCCCGCCCACTCATCAGCCTCTACCCGCTGCTGGCCCTGCCGCTGGCCTCCGTCGTCGACCGGTGCCGCCGCTCGCCCTGGCTGCTGCACGGCTTTGCCCTGGTGCTGGTGCTCTGCATCGTGCTGAACCTGTACCAGACCTGGCAGTACTACCGCGGCATCCTGCACTGCTGCGACACTACCTGGGCTTCCTACAAGGCCCATTTCTTCTGGTTTGAGTGGCCGCAACCAGGGGAGTAGGCCTTTCTCAAACGCCAACGGCTGCCGATTCCGCGGAATCGGCAGCCGTTGGCGTTTGAGAGCAACGTGTCTACGCCTTGAACAGGCCGTACTTCAGAATGCAGTAAATGGCCCGGAACCCGTCGCGCCAGCCGATTTTCTTGCCTTCGGCGTAGGTGCGGCCGTAGTAGCTGATGCCCACCTCGTAAATGCGCACGTTGGGCACCCGCGACACCTTGGCCGTCACTTCCGGCTCGAAGCCGAAGCGCTTTTCTTCCAGCTTCAGGCTCTGGATGATGTCGCGGCGGAACAGCTTGTAGCAGGTTTCCATGTCCGTCAGGTTCAGGTCGGTGAACATGTTGGAGAGGAAGGTGAGCATCTTGTTGCCGATGCTGTGCCAGAAGAACAGGATGCGGTGCGGGTTGCCGCCCATGAAGCGCGAGCCGTACACCACGTCGGCAAAGCCCTTCAGAATGGGCTTGAGCAGCAGGTTGTACTCCTCCGGGTCGTACTCCAGGTCGGCGTCCTGAATGATAACGTACTCGCCGGTGGCCTCGCGGATGCCGGTGTGCAGCGCGGCGCCCTTGCCCTGGTTTACCTCGTGGCGCAGCAGGCGCAGCTGCATGTCGGGGTGGCGGGCCGCGTAGCTGTTGATGGCTTCGCTGGAGCCGTCCCGGGAGCAGTCGTCGACGAGGATAATTTCCTTACGGATGCCACCCATCAGCTCCAGCTCGCGCAGCCGGTCCAGGATTTCGTGGATGGTGCGGGCCTCGTTATAAACCGGAATAACGATGGAAAGCGTGTTGAAAGAAGCCAATGGAAGCCGAATAGAACGTGAACAAGGCCCGGGCGGGGCACTAAGCAACCACAAGTTTCGCGCTTTTTCTCAGGATTTCAACCTTACAGGCTGCTGGTGCGCCCCCCATCCACCGGCACATTGATGCCATTGATGTAGCCCGCCAGCGGCGAAGCCAGAAAGGCTACGGCCGCCGCTACCTCCTCGGCCTCGCCGAAACGGCCCGCCGGAATCAGCCGGAGCATCTGCGCCTCCAGCTCCTCCACCGACTGCCCGGTGCTGGCCGCGCGCGCCTCCAGCAGGCTGCTGTGGCGCTGCGTGAGCGTGGCGCCGGGCAGCACGTTGTTGACGGTGATGCCGTGCGGGCCCAACTCGTTGGCCAGCGTCTTGGCCCAGCTGGCCACCGCCCCGCGGGTGGTGTTCGATACGCCCAGGTTGGGTAGCGGCTGCTTTACCGAGGTGCTGATGATGTTGATGATGCGCCCGTACCCGGCAGCTTTCATGCCCGGCACCAGCGCCTGGGCCAGCAGGTGGTTGCAGATCAGGTGTTGCTCCAGGGCGGCGCGCAGGGCTTCCACCGGGGCCGCCAGCAGCGGTCCGCCGGCCGGCCCGCCGGTATTATTCACCAGAATATGCACGGCGGGGCGGGTCGCCACGTACTCCGCCAGCCGGGCGGCCAGCTCGTCGGGGCGGCTGAAGTCGGCTACCAGGAAGTCGTGCTGCTGGCCGTGTTCGGCGGGCAGGGCGGCGGCTACCTCGCGCAGGGCGTCTTCGTTGCGGGCTACCAGGGTAACGTGGGCGCCGCGGGCGGCCAGGGCATCGGCCGCAGCGCGCCCGATGCCCTGGGTGCTGCCGCAGACCACGGCGCGGCGGTCGGTAAGTTGGTCGGTAAGCATGGCCGAAAGTAGCTAAAAGCCACCGACCCCGGCCGAATGAGGGCTTTTGCGTAAGTTCGGCGGAGGAAATGGTGAGGTGGTGAACGGGTGAGTAACAGGCGCCGGAAACAGCCCGGTGATGCTTGCCTGACGTTGTTCGCCAGACTCACCGCCTCACTCTTTCACCACTTCACCGCCCCACCCCATGCCCGTTTCGCGCCCGTTCAATTTCCAGCAGTGGATCGACGAACACCGCCACTTGCTCAAGCCGCCCGTCGGCAACCAACAGGTTTTCAAAGGCAACGACGACTTCATCGTGATGGTGGTGGGCGGCCCCAACGCCCGCAAGGACTACCACGTGGACGACAGCGAGGAGTTCTTTTTCCAGCTTGAAGGCGACATGACGCTGAAGATCATCGAGGACGGCAAGCCGGTGGACGTGCCCATCCGCGCCGGCGAGATTTTTCTGCTGCCCGCGGGCGTGCCGCACTCCCCGCAGCGCCCGGCCGGCACCGTGGGCCTGGTGGTGGAGCGCTACCGCAAGCCCGGCGAGCTGGACGGCTTTCAGTGGTACTGCGAAAACTGCGGCACCAAGCTCTACGAGGAGTTTGCCGAAGTCACCGACATCGTCACGCAGCTGCCCGTCATCATGGGCAAGTTTTGGGACAACGAGGCGCACCGTACCTGCCGGAACTGCGGCACCGTGATGCAGAAGCCAGAGGCAGTGAAGAAGGAAGAATGATGAAGGAAGATGCCGGGGCCGCTCATGGTCATAGCAACGTGCTGCTGGATAAGTCATTTGCTTTTGCCGTGCGCATTGTACGCCTGACGCGCCACCTGCGGCAGGAGCGGTGCGAACTGGAGCTTGTCCGGCAATTGTTGCGCAGCGGTACGGCCATCGGCGCCAACGCCGAGGAAGCGGCCGGCGGCATCTCCAAAGCTGATTTCTCCCAGAAAATAGGCATTGCCTACAAAGAAGCTCGTGAAACGAGTTACTGGTTGCGGCTGCTGGCTGCCACCGAAAGCCTGACACCCAGTGCTTTTGCCAGCCTCCACGCCGATTGCGACGAACTGTGTCGCATTACCCGCGCAATCCTGAACTCCACCCGAGACCGACGCGGCCACGAATCCTGATTTTTCCCGACGGCCACTCTAAAGGCTGCCCACCCCATGCTGACCGCCGCCCACCCCACGCATTCTTCTTCCCTCATTCCTCCTTCTTCCTTCACGGTAGACATTCACACCCACATCCTGCCTAAAACCTGGCCCGACCTGCGCGAGCGGTACGGCTACGGCGGCTTTATCCGGCTGGAGCACCACAAGCCCTGCTGCGCCCGCATGATGCAGGACGACAAGTTCTTCCGCGAAATCCAGGACAACTGCTGGGACCCGGAGGTGCGCCTGCGCGAGTGCCACCACTTTGGCGTGGATGTGCAGGTGCTGAGCACCGTGCCCGTCATGTTCAGCTACTGGGCCAAGCCCCACGACGCGCTGGACCTGAGCAAGCTGCTGAACGACCACATCGCCGGCGTCGTGGCCGATTACCCCACGCGCTTTGCCGGCCTGGGCACCATTCCGCTGCAGGCCCCTGATCTGGCCATCAAAGAGCTGGAGCGGTGCGTGAAGGAACTGGGCCTGATCGGAGTACAGATTGGCTCCCACGTCAACGACTGGAACCTCGACGCACCGGAGCTGTTCGAGGTCTTCGCCGCCGCCGAGGAGCTGGGCGCGGCCGTGTTCGTGCACCCCTGGGACATGATGGCCCAGCAGAAAATGCCCAAGTACTGGCTGCCCTGGCTGGTGGGCATGCCGGCCGAAAGCACCCTGGCGCTCTGCTCCCTCGTGTTCGGCGGGGTGCTGGAACGCCTGCCCAAGCTGCGGGTGGCCGTGGCCCACGGCGGAGGCACCTTCGCCGCCACCATCGGGCGCATCGAGCACGGTTGGCAGGTGCGCCCCGACCTTTGCGCCATCGACAACCCGGTAAACCCGCGCGAGTACCTGGGCCGCTTCTGGGTGGATTCGCTGGTGCACGACCCGCTGATGCTGGATTACCTCGTCAAGACCCTCGGGGCCGACAAAATCACGCTTGGCACCGACTACCCGTTTCCGCTCGGCGAGCTGGAACCCGGGCAGCTGATCCGCTCCATGGAGTACCCGGCCGAGGTAAAGGCGCGCATGCTGGGCCAGAATGCCCTGGACTGGATGGGCGTAACCGATGCCCAGGCCGCGCAGCTGCTGACGGCCGCCGGCGCGGCCCGGCTGCTTTAGCGGCGCCACGCGGGCCGGCCGCTGCGAAAGGCCAGCGGAAATGCCGTATTTTGCGGCTGGGTCGTTGTGAGCCCGGCCGTTATGGCCCCGTATTTAGTCTTTTCTGCCCGGCGCCAAGCCGTCCGTATCCGTCGTATGCTGGAGTATTCGCCCGTCCGTCAGTCGGCCTACTATTTTCTGCTCTTCGTGCTGCTGTTGGCGCTGGTGCCCCAGGCCGGCCACGTCGGCGACGTGGGCTGCTGGTCGTTCTGGGCCGTGTACATGGCCGAGAACGGGCTGGGCAACGTGTACGAAGACCCGGGCAACACCTACAACCCGGTGTACGAGTACATTCTCTGGATCTACACCCAGTTCACGGGCAACGTCGAGCAGATCAAGCACTACATCCACGCGGTGAAGGCTTTCGTGCTCGTGTTCGACTTTGCCGGGGCCATCTGGGCTGCCTCGTTGGTGGCCGAGCGCACCCGCCGCTTCGAGCTGAGCCTGCTGCTGCTCTTTAACGTGGGCTACCTCTATAATACCCTCGCCTGGCAGCAGGTCGACGCCATTTATACGTTCTGGGCCTTTGGGGCGGTGGTGCTGGCCGTGCGGCAAAAAGCCGTGTGGAGCATGCTCTTCTACACCCTGGCGCTGGGCACCAAGACGCAGGCCATCATCTTCCTGCCGCCGCTGCTGCTGCTGTGGCTGCCGCTGTGGTGGCAGCGCCCGCTGCGGCTGGCCCAGGCCGTGGGCGCCTCGGCGTTGCTGCTGCTGGCCCTGCTGGCACCCTTTATCTGGGGCGCGGAGCGTAGCCAGCTGCCGCGCATCATCGAGATGAACTTCGACGTGGTGGACCTCGTGCCGGTGATATCGGCCAACGCCTTCAACTTCTGGCACCTCGTCACCAGCGGCCTCGACCTGCAGAACACCTCCGACGCGGAGCCGTTCTGGGGGCTGACCTACAAAACCTGGGGGCTGCTGCTGTTCTGCCTGTTCTCGGCCGTCGTGCTGCTGCCGCTGCTCATCAGCACCGTGCGCGGGCTGCTGCACATGCGCCAGCACGGCCGCCACGCAGTGGCAATGCCCTCCATGGAAGTGGCGCTGCTCAGCGTCGGGCTGATTCCGCTGGTGTTCTGCTTTTTCAACACGCAGATGCACGAGCGGTACTGGCACGCCTGCATCCTGTTCCTGGCCGCTTACGGCTTCCTCACGCGCCGCTACTGGCCCTACGTGCTGGCGTCGGTGGCGTACTTCTTCAACCTGGAAGCCGTGCTGCGCTTTCTGCAGATGAAAAACTACCACGTGCTGATTTTCCAGCCTTGGTTTGTGGCCTCGCTGTTCGCGCTGGCGCTGTTGCTGGCGCTGGTGTACCTCTACCGGCAGGTGCTGAGCCGGCCGCCGGTGGCCGTGCCGGTCGCTCCCTTGGTCGAAGTAGCCTAAGCCGGGCCGCCCGGCGGTAGGCCGCCGCATCCGGCCCGGCGCCTATCTTTGCCGCCTATGACGGCTGCCTTCCAGAACACCCCCGACTTCGCCCGCCAGCTCGACGCGCAGGATCCGCTGCGCGCCTTCCGCGACCGGTTTCACCTGCCCGCCGGCCCCGACGGGCGGCCTGCGGTGTACTGCTGCGGCAACTCGCTCGGGCTGCAGCCCAAAGCCGCCCGCGCCGCGGTAGAAGCCGAGTTTCAGAGCTGGGAGGAGCACGCCGTCGAGGGGCACTTCCGCGGCGTTTCGCCCTGGATGCACTACCACGAAACGTTGACCGAGGCCTCCGCGCGCTTAGTGGGGGCCAAGCCCGTGGAAGTGGTGGTGATGAACAGCCTCACCGTGAACCTGCACCTGCTGCTGATCAGCTTTTACCGCCCCGAAGGCCGGCGCTACAAAGTGCTGATGGAAGGCGGGGCTTTTCCCTCGGATCAGTACGCGCTGGAAAGCCAGGTGAAGCTGCACGGCTACCAGCCCGACGATGCCATCGTGGAGCTGCTGCCGCGCCCCGGCGAACATACCCTGCGCACGGCCGACATCGAGGCCCGGATCCAGGAATTGGGCGAGGAGCTGGCCCTGGTGCTGCTCGGCGGCGTGAACTACTACACCGGCCAGGCCTTCGATATGGCCGCCATTACCCGCGCCGGCCACGCCGTAGGCGCTACCGTCGGTTTCGACCTGGCCCACGCGGCCGGTAACCTGCTCCTGCAGCTGCACGACTGGGACGTGGATTTTGCCTGCTGGTGCACCTACAAGTATCTGAACTCGGGGCCCGGCGGCACGTCCGGGGTGTTCGTGCACGAGCGGTTTGCCAACCGGCCCGACCTGCCGCGCCTCGCCGGCTGGTGGGGCCACGACCCGGCGGACCGCTTCCAGATGAAAAAGGGTTTCCGGCCCATGCCCGGTGCGGCCGGCTGGCAGCTCTCGAACGCGCAGATTTTCCCCATGGTCATCCACCGCGCCGCCCTGGCCATCGTGGACGAGGCCGGCGGCATGGCCGCCCTGCGCCGCAAGAGCGAGCAGCTGACCGCCTACCTCGAGTACGTGCTGCAGCAGGCCGGCCTGCCCGCTGGCGTGCTCGAAATCATCACGCCCCAAGACCCCGGCCAGCGCGGCTGCCAGTTGTCCTTGCTGGTGCACCGCGAAGGCCGTGCCCTGTTCGATTTCCTGGCCGAGCGCGGCATCATGCCCGACTGGCGCGAGCCCAACGTCATTCGCCTCGCGCCCGTGCCGCTCTACAATTCCTTTGAGGACGTATGGCGCATCGGCCAGGCCGTGGCGCAGTGGACGGCCGTGCTCACAGCTGCGCCGGCCAACCAATAGCCATCCGGGCAGGTTTTACCGTATGAATTTTGGGTGAATTGGCCGGCACGGTTGCCGGGGTGAGTTCCCCTACTCGTTTGCCTGACTGTAATGGAAGATTACGCGGCCAAAATGGCCGGCAAAACCGACGCGGATCTGCTCCGGTACGTGGAACACCGTGCCGAATACATCGACGATGCCGTGCTGGCTGCCCTTACGGAGCTGGAGCGGCGCGGCCACGCCGTGCCCGACGCGGCCGCCCTGCGCACTGAGTTGGAAGCCGCAGCGCGACGTCAGGCCGCGGCTGCCCCCGTCGCGCCCGTGCCACCGCCTTGGGCCCGCGCTCAGGCAACGGAGGAGGTGGAGGAGGTACCTGCTGGCCCGGAGCTCTACACGCCCACCACGGTGGCTATCTACTCCGTGTTTTCCTTTTTGATCGGGGGCATCCTGATGCTACTGAACCTGCTGCGCCTGCGTCGCTACGGCGGGGCGGCGCTGCTGCTCGCCCTGGTGATTTTGGTGGTGTGGGCCGGTAGCTGGACGGCCGATTACTTCAAGCTGCTGCCCCAGTATGTGCTGCTGGGTATCAACTTCGTACTGGCCTTGCTCTACGTGTATGTGCTGTGGCCGTACTTTATAGGCCGGCAGCATTACCGTCCACGCAACTGGTTGAGCCCCTTGCTGGTAGTGCTGGTGATACAGCTGCTCTTTGCTCTGCTCTATTACGCCGGCTGGGCCCCGCCTGGCACCGGGCAATGAGCCCTGCGTATGCCGCTGACGAGCTTACGCCTGCCGCTGGCTGACGTGCAGTGGGACCCTGGCTTCCTGCCGCCGGCCGAAGCCACAGCGCTGCTAGCCGAAATTACGGCCAGCGTAGCGTGGCGGCACGAGCCCATCAAGTTATTTGGGCGGGAAGTGCTGCAGCCCCGCCTCACCGCCTGGCACGGCGACGCGGGCACCGCTTACCGCTACTCGGGGCTGCGGCTGGAGCCGCAACCCTGGACCCCGGTTTTGCAGGAGTTGCGCCAGCGCGTGCAGGTGGCTGCCAATACCACCTTCAACAGCGTACTGCTCAACCTGTACCGCTCGGGCCAAGACAGCATGGGCTGGCACGCCGACGATGAACCCGAACTGGGCCCGGCCCCGGTCATCGCGTCCGTCAGCTTGGGGGCAGCGCGCCGCTTTCGGCTGCGGCCTCGGCCCGGCGTGGGCCTCGCGCACCCGCCGCTCGGCCTGGAGTTGCCCAGCGGCAGCCTGCTGCTGATGCAAGGGGATACGCAGCGTTACTGGCAACACGCCGTGCCCAAAACGGCCCAGCTGCTGGGCCCGCGGCTCAACCTGACGTTTCGGTACATCATGGCGTAGTGGCTGCTGTGACTCCGGGCAAAAAAAGAGCGGTACCCGTAGGTACCGCCCGTAACGGAGAAAGCAGGAAGCAACCGCCGCTCGCGGTCTGGACCACCCGACGAAGGCCGAGGTTATTTTACGTCCACGAGCAAGCCCAGGTAAGCCAAGCGACCGATGCGTGGCCCGCCGAATACCTGCACGTTATTGGTGTCGAGGAGGTTGGAGGCACCCGCTTGCAAGGTAGCCGCCAGCTTGGGCAGGGCATAGCCCACGCTAGCATCCAAGGTGCTGTAGGTCGCGATATTACCCGTGGCAAAGGGCATTTCCTGGCGGTGACCCTCTACCCAACGGTAGTTTACGTTGTACGTCAGGTGCTTGCCTACCAAGCCCTCGGCGCCCACGTTGTACTTGTGCTTCGGCGTGTTGAAGAAGGTCACAAAGTCTGCTGGCAGGCCTTTACGGTCGAGCACGCTCAGCGAGTAGTTGGCGGACAGGTGCAGGGCGCGCAGGGCGTAATAGTTCAGGCCTACGGCGCCGCCGCGGGTGTGCACGGGCTGGTCGTTGTTGTGGTATACGAACAGGTAGCGCGTGGGCTGGCCGGGGCCAAAATTGGTGCTCTGGGCCGTTTGCAGTTGCTGCGGAGTAGGCCGGCTGCCATCGGTGTTGCCGACGAAGTAACTGGCACCCACAAAATTGTTGTAGCGGCTGGAATAGAAATTTACGTCGGCGTAGAGCTTGGGCAAAACGATGCCTTTGTAGCCCACCTCCACGGTGTTGACGCGCTCCAACGCCAGGGGCTTCAGGTTCAGCTCGAATGTGCTCAGCGGAGCTGTGCCCAGTGTTTGGCCCTCGCCGTTGACGAGGCTATAGCCCTGGTAGCCGTTGGCCACGTTGCCCTGAATCACGCGGGCAATGATATCGACCTGGGTGTACTGCTCCAGCTGCGAAGGGCTGCGGAAAGCTGAGCCGTAGCTGGCGCGGAAGCTGTGCTGCTTATCGGCCCCGAAGGAATACACGGCCGAAGCCCGCGGCGACACGGCTGCCTTGAAATTCTTGAACTCGTCTACGCGGGTGGCCAGGGCCAGCTTCAGGTGGTCGTCCAGCAGCGTCTGGGTGAGCTGCGCGTAGGCCCCGTACTCGTAATTGCGGAGGCGGTGGCCCGGCGTGTCGCCGAAGATGCGCCCGCCCGAGCCCAGCCGATAGGCGCGGTACGCGCCGCCCACGGTCAGCTCGGTGCTCCTGCCAAGCGTGAACTGGCGCTGCCCGCTCACGTCGTGCAGGTAAGAGTTGAGCTTCATTTTGGCGCCACGTAGCGGATCGTCTTGTCCGATGAGTTTGTCACGCAGGGTCGCGAAGCGCGGATCTGTGGCCTTCAACATGGAAGCATTGGCGGCGGTCTGGGCCATGGCCAAGGCCTGATCCACGCTTTGATTGGCCCGACGAGCCTGCTTGTACACGGCGTTATAAGTGCTGATGTACTGGTCGCCGTAAGTGTAAGCGGCGCCTTCTGCCGCCGGCGCCACGGTCAGAAAAGACCCCAGCAGGTTCAGCTCGTAGGAGTCGCCGCTGAAATCCTGGGTGGAATAAGCCCGCAAGAAGCCCTTAGCGCTTTTAAGCTCCACGCGGTACTGGTTGATGCCGAGGTCTTTGATGCGGAAGCGGCTCAGGTTTTGGTACGTGGAGGTGCCCAGGGCCCGGCGGGCGCTCAGCGTCAGCTTCAGGTCGTCGCGCAGCAGGTACGCCGCCGTGCCTTCCACGCGGTAGGAGCGGGTCTTGTCGTCGCCGGCCACCAGTTCCTGCTCCGTAAAACCGGGGGCGTACAGGCGCCGTCCGTACAGCTCGGGGCTGGTGCCGCCCGGCAATGGCTGCTGGGGCGTAAACACGTAGCTCAGGTCGCCGTAGCGGTTCACGGCATTGTAGCCCAACGCCGAACCGGCGGGGTTTTCGGAGCCGTCCTGGGCGGAATAGTCGCGCGCCAGCCAGTCTTGGGCAGTGAGGTAGCTGCCGGTCACCTTGAAGGCAAACTTGCGGCCAACGCGGTGAGCGTAGCGCAGCTGGCCGTCAAGGTAGTCGCGCTGGCCGCCGCGCACGCGCACGCTCAGGCCGTCGTACACGAACGGGTCTTTGGAATTGAAGAGCACCACGCCGTTGAAGGCATTGGCACCATACAGGGCTGACGCCGGCCCGTGCACGATTTCGATGCTTTCCATGTCCACCTCCGGGATGCCCACCAGGTTGCCGGGGGTCAGGTTCAGCGAGGGAAGCTGGCCGTCGGCGTAATCGTAGAGCTGAATCACCCGCTCCGACTTGGCCGTGTTGAAGCCCCGGGTGCTGATGGACGTGAACAGCATCGAGGCCGAATTCACGTCGATGCCTTTGAACTGGCCCAGGCCCGCCAGTACTTCCGCCGTCGAAATCCGCTCGATCTGGCGGCCGGTGATTTTCTCTACCGTCACCGGTGCGCGCATGATTTGCTCCTCCACGCGCGAGGCCGATACCACGGTTTCGTTGAGCTGCGTCGGGCTCGGCGAGAGGCCTACGCTCAGGCTCTGGTCGGGCAGCTTCAGCTCAATTTCCCGGGTGTCGTAGCCGACGTAAGAGAACTGCAGGACAACGGGCAGCTTATCAAACGAAGTGCTCAGGTGAAATTTCCCAAATTGGTCCGCGCTGGTGCCGATGAAGGTGCCCTTCACGAAGATCGTGGCCCCCGGTAACGGCTGACCGGTGTCTGTTAGCACTGCTCCGCCGACGGAAGTAGCGGCCGTGCCGGTATTGGCATTCACGTCGGCCGAAGCCGCCTGCGGTTTCGACGGAATAGGTGCTTGTTGAGCTTGAGCGGTAAGGGCGCCTGCCAAAAGGCCTGAGAGGACTACTGGGTAGCGGTGTTTCGGGTAAGCCATTGAATGATTATTGGAAAGAGCCTCAAAATTCTTGCGCTGTTTCCAAGACCTCCGGCGCTTTTGGGTGGACCGTCCGGCTTTCTGGCCGAACGCTCGGTTTTAGTGTGTAGGCCGATTCCCATATAGGGGCGAGTGTTTCCTAATTGGGAATCGGCAACAAAAAAGCCACCCCGCGTCAGCGGAGTGGCTTTTTTGTTGACCAGTTGATGGGCGTTACTTGATGTCGACTTGCAGACCCAGGTAGGCCAGGCGGCCAATGTTGGGGCCGCCGTAGATCTGGGTATTGGCCTGGTCCAGCAGGTTAGAGCCTCCGAGTTGGACGGTCGTGGCCAACTTGGGCACGTGGTAGCCCACGAAAGCATCCAGCGAGCTATAATCGGCCAGCTCACCCACGGCAAACGGCGTTTCGTACAGGTGGCCCTGGGCCCAGCGGTAGTTTACCGAATAGCTCAGCTGGCCGGCCTGCCCATTGGCACCCACGTTGAATTTGTGCTTGGGCGTGTTGAAGAACGTCTGGAAATTCTCGTCCGTAATGCGCGAGCGGTTCAGGACGTTCAGGCTGTAGTTGGCCGTGAGCACCAGTGGTTTGGCCAGGTTGTAGCTCAGGCCGGCCGCAGCGCCGCGCGTTTCCACTTCCTGGCCGGCGTTGGTCCACACCTGCAGCACGCGCGTCGGCCCGTTCAGGGTGCCGTCGGGGTTGCCGATAAAGCGCTGGGCGCCGATGAAGTCGTTGTAGTAACTCTGGAAGTAGTTCAGGTCCAGGTAGAGCTTGTTGCTGAATGTGCCGCGGTAGCCCACCTCGTACGTGCTCAGGCGCTCCAGCTTCAGCGGAGCGATATTGATAACGGTCGGCAAGGGGTTGGCGGAAGGCAGGGCTCGGCCTTGGAAGCCGTTGCCGACGTTGCCCAACAGGTACACCGGGCCCACATCGAGGCGGATGTACTGGTCGAGCTGGGTAGGCGAGCGGAAGGCGCGGCCGAAGCTGGCGCGGAAGCTGTGCTGGCGGTTGTCACCCACGGAATACACGGCCGAGGCGCGCGGCGAGAAAGCCGGGTCGAAATTTTTGAACAGGTCCAGACGGCCGGCCAAGGCCACCTTCAGCCGGTCGTCCAGCATCTGGTGCGAAAACTGGGTGTACGCACCCATTTCGTGGTTCTGGATGCGCTCCTTGTCGTCGGAGAAAAACTTGCCGTCGGAGCCCAAGCGGAATTTGCGGTAAGCCGCACCCAGGATGAGGTTGGTTTTGTCGCCGAAGCGGAAGTCGTACTGCGCGTTGCCCTCGTTGAGCAGGGAGCTGGGGTTCAGGCGCGCGCCACGGCCGGGCGTGTTGTCACCGATGATGGCCGAGCGCAGCTGGCCGAAGCGCGGGCTGGCCGGGTCCAGAAGCTTCTCGTTGGCGGCCCGTTGCGCCGCTGCCAACGCCTGCTCGCGCGGCAGGTTCTGCGCTCGGGCTGCTTTGTAGGCACCGTTGTAAGTGGCGAAATACAGGCCTGCGTAGCTGGTCCCACTGCCCTCGGCCACGGGCGAGGCTTGCAGAAACGAGCCCAGGAAGCCCAGGTCGTAAGAATTGTTGCCGAAATCCTGGGTCGACGAACCGCGCAAAAACCACCGCTCACCCCGCAGTTCGCCGCGGTATTGGTTGGTGCCGAAGTCGCGCAGGCGGTAACGACTCGAGCTCTGGTAGCTGGCCGTGCCCCGGTTGATGCTGGCCGCCACGGTGGCTTTCAGCTTGTCGGTCAGCAGGTACGATACCGTGGGAATCACTTTGAAGGACCGCGCTTTATTGTCGCTTCCTACCAAGGTCTTTTCCGTGAAGCCCGGCATAAACACCGTTTCGCCCAGCAATTCGGAGCTGTTGCCGCCCGGTAGCTGCTGGGCGGGGTTGGCGGTGAACAGGAAGCCCTGGTCGCCGTAGCGGTTGACCGCGTCGTAGCCCAGCGGGGAACCTGCCGCGTTGTTGTTGGGCGTGATGACGCGGCTGGTGGCATCTTCATTGCTCGCCAGCCAGTCGTCGGCCGTCAGGTAGCTGCCCACCAGCTTGAACGCGAACTTGTTGCCAATCTTTTGGGCGTAACGCAGTTGGCCATCGAAATAAGCCCGCTGGCCGCCGCGCACGCGGGCCGACAGGCCTTCCGTCACGAACGGGTCCTTGGAGTTCAGCAGCACCACCCCGTTGAAGGCGTTGGCTCCGTAGAGGGCCGACGCCGGCCCGTGGATGACCTCGATGCTGGCAATGTCCAGCTCCGGCACGCCCGTCAGATTGCCCGAGTTGACGTTGAGCGAAGGGGACTGGGTATCGAAGTAATCCACCAGTTGAATCACGCGCTCCGATTTGGGAGAGTTGAAGCCGCGGGTGCTGAGGCTGCTCATCACCATGCTCGAGGAGTTCACGTCGATGCCCTTGAACTGGTTCAGGCTGGCCAGGGCGTCGGGCGGAGGCAGGCGCAGGATCTGGGCCGCCCCGATTTTATCGATGGTTACCGGCGCCTGCTGCAGCGACTCTTCCACGCGGGAAGCCGCTACCACCACTTCGTTGAGCGTAACGGCTTCGTTGAGCGTAACCACCACATCGGAGGTGGCCTTGCTTAACTGCAGCTCGCGGGTTTCATAGCCCACGAACGAAACGGAAATTACCACCGGGCCGTCGCTGAAGTCGGCGGGCAGCGAAAACTGGCCTTCCCGGTTTGTGCCGGTGCCAATCAGGGTGCCTTTCAAAAAAACGGTAGCGCCGGGAATGGGCTGGCCGGCGTCGTTGCGCACGACGCCGCTTACACCGGCTTCGGTTTGGGCCATTGCTGGCAGGGTCAACAAGGCGCTGCCCACAGCCAGGAGGCGGGGGTACAATTGCCGCATAGAAATGAGGAAAGAAGAGGGTAGAAGCAGCAATCCGTTCCGGAGATACGCTGCAAGCCTACAAATTTCGTCTTTCTTAGCGTGATTCTATCAGCTTGACAGTTAGAATTATGAAATACTGATAAGAATCATTAAAAAATGCGGGTTTGTACGTAGGTCTGCTGTTAGTACCGGATGTCCGGATGCCCCGTCAGGCTGGGGCAATCCGCATCGCCCAGGCAGAATTCCCCGATTTGCAGCTGGGGTGGCTCGCCCCCGTCGACCACGCGTGCCGGCTCGGGCACGGTAGGGCTTTGGGCAATAAGCGGATAGCGTAGAGCAGTTGGCAGAACGCCCTGAGCTACGGGTAACGGCAAGTCGGGAAGCATGGGGTATACTGGTAAAATGGGTGGTAGCAAGTGGGTGGGAAGCAATCTACCGCTTTTTACTGGATGAGGTAAAGATTAGTTTTTATTTTTCGGTGAAAGTATAATTCCTGCCAGCCGTGTTATAGCATTGCGAACGGGCCAAACAGCCGTAAACCTTTACTTTCGAAGCCCTCCACGTTCCCCCTATGGATTTTCCTGCTGCTTCTTCTGCCGATCAGTCTTCCACCCAGGCCACCGGCAACCGACTTACCATCACCGGAGCCGGGCTGGTCGGCTCGCTGCTTGCCTTGTACCTGGCCCGCCGCGGCCACGCCGTGGACGTGTACGAGCGGCGGTCCGATCCGCGCCGCGCCGGCGCGGATGCCGGCCGTTCCATCAACCTGGCGTTGTCGGACCGCGGCTGGCGCGCCCTGGAAGGCGTGGGCATTGCCGAGGCCGTGCGCGAGGTAGCCATTCCCATGTACGGGCGCGTGATGCACGACGCGCAGGGCAACCTGAGCCAGCAGCCCTACGGCAAGCCCGGGCAGGGCATCTACTCCGTATCGCGCGGGGGGTTAAACCGCCGCCTGCTGGAGCTGGCCGAGGCCCAACCGAACGTCCGCGTATTCTTCGGGCAGCAGTGCCTCGACGTGAACCTGCGCCAGCGCCGGCTGCACCTGCGCGACGCGGCTACCGGCGAGGAGCAGCACCTGGCGTTTCGCCGCCTGTTCGGCACCGACGGGGCCTTTTCGGCCGTGCGCGGCGCCATGCAGAAAACCGACCGCTACGACTACTCCCAGTCGTATCTGGAGTACGGCTACAAGGAGCTGACCATCGCACCCACGGCCGATGGGGGCTGGGCCCTGGAAAAGCACGCGCTGCACATCTGGCCGCGCGGGCGCTACATGATGATTGCCTTGCCCAACCTCGACGGCTCGTTTACCTGCACGCTGTTTTTCCCCTTCGAGGGCGAAGAATCCTTCGCGGCGCTGCAAACGCCGGCCGACGTGACGGCCTTCTTCGAGCGGGTATTCCCCGACGCGGTGCCGCTGATGCCCGAGCTGACCGAGGACTTCTTTCACAACCCCACCGCCTCGCTTGTGACCGTGAAGTGCTTCCCGTGGTCGTTCGACGACGATGTGGTGCTCCTGGGCGACGCGGCCCACGCCATCGTGCCGTTCTACGGGCAGGGCATGAACGCCGGCTTTGAGGACTGCACCGTGCTCGACGAGCTGATGGCCCGGCACGGCGACGACTGGCACACCATCTTCCGCGAGTTTCAGCAGCTGCGCAAGCCCAACGCCGACGCCATTGCCGACCTGGCCGTGTACAACTTCGTGGAGATGCGCGACCGGGTGGCCGACCCGCGCTTCCTGCTGCAGAAGAAAATCGAAAGCAAAATCGCCGCGCAGTACCCCGAGCAGTGGCTGCCGCTGTACTCGCAGGTTACCTTCTCGCACCGCCCGTACGCCGAGGCCTGGGCCAACGGGCAGCGGCAGGACGGCATCATGGAGCGCCTGATGGCCCATATTGAAAACGAAGCCGACTACGACCGGCCCGAGGTGCAGGAGCTGGTGGGGCAGGAAATGGCCCGCGTCAGCTAAAAGCCCATCCACCCAGCAGCGCCACCACGCCGCCCAGCAGCAGGCCCGCCGCCACCTGGGCCGGCGTGTGCGCGCGCCGCTTCAGCCGGGCCCAGGCCACGGCCCCGGCCAGCAGCAGCGCAGCCGCCCAGTACGCCGCGCCGGCCGCGCCCAGCGGATAAGGGCGCAGCAGCAAGGCCGTCAGCAACCCCAGCGCCCCGCCCATGCCCACGCCGTGCGCGGAAATCTTCCACCAGAAGGTGATGAGGAAGGTGAGCAGCGCGGCCGTGGTCATGGCCCCGAGCAACAGCGAGAGCAGCGGCGCGCGGTAGGCCGGCGCGTAAAGCGTCAGCGCGGTGGCGGCGGCAAACGAGGCCGCCGTCAGCAGCAGGGGCAGGGGCCGCTGCCGCCGCTCCGCCAGCTCCACCGAGCTGATGCGGCCACTACGCACCAGCCCCCAGGTGGCCAGCCCGGGCAGCCAGAAGGTTATTAGCCCGACCAGCAGCAGCACCTGCCCGCGGGCCGCGGCCGTCAGCGGCAGCAGCTCGGCCGGCAAGCCGTAGGCCAGCACCCCCACCAGGTAGGTCGGGATGAGCAGCGGGTGAAAGACGACGGAGAGCAGCTGGGCCAGGCGGTAAAGCACGCGGGCAAAAATAGGAGCGTTGCCGATGCTTTTACCCTACTAGTGTGGCAGGAAACGCAGCCGAAAGCGGGAATCAGCGTTGCTAACGCACAACCGGTAGGCGTGCGTTAGAAAAAAGCGTGGCTTGGGTGGATTGCGCCACATCGAGGCAGAACGCCTTCTACCGTAATGCAGGTGAAGTTTCATCGTGTCCCGGGTGGCCGAGTCGACCAAGCTGATGAGCATGGGCCGACCGCTCCAGAAAAAGCCCATAGCGGTATCGGCCGACCACCTGCCTGACGAGCTTGGGCGAAATCCATTTCGTGGCTGGGCCCACGAGTAGATTTCATACTGAGTTGCTGTTATGAACTCCAGATATATCCGGGAGCTGTCACTGTGTTTAGTCGGTACATACCCAATAAACGAACACCCGCGCAGGGGTGGCGGTGGCGGCGGAATCTGTTCGGGTGTAAAAGCATCATGGGATGGAGCCGCCGACTCGCATCCCATGATGTTCAATAGTAAAGCCAAGCCGGTGCCGAAGCGCTGAAAAGACCCGTGACAGCGTGCCATACGCGAAGCCGACGAGCCGGGCAGCGGGCCAAGCATGCTTACAGCTCCTTGCGCAGGCGGGCCACCGGGATGTTCAGCTGCTCGCGGTACTTGGCCACGGTGCGCCGCGCGATGTTGTAGCCGCGGGTGTTGAGCATCTTTTCCAGCTTGTCGTCCGACAGCGGCCGGCGCTTGTCCTCGGCCTCGATGATTTCCTTCAGGATGTGCTTTACCTCGCGGCTGCTGGCGTCCTCGCCCGAGTCGGTGGCGATGCCCTCGGAGAAGAAGTACTTGAGCGGGTAAATGCCGAACTCGGTTTGCACAGCCTTGGAATTGGCCACGCGCGAAACGGTGCTGATGTCCATGCCGATTTCGGTGGCAATGTCCTTCAGAATCATCGGGCGCAGCTTGCTCTCGTCGCCGTCGAGGAAAAACTCGCGCTGGTAGCGCACGATGGAATCCATGGTGCGCAGCAGGGTGTTCTGCCGCTGCTTGATGGCGTCGATAAACCACTTGGCCGCGTCCAGCTTCTGCTTCACGAAGGTGACGGCCTCCTTGAGCTTCTTGTCCTTGCGGGCACCCTTGTCGTAGGCCTGGAACATTTCCTGGTAGTCGCGGCTCACGCGCAGGTCGGGGGCGTTGCGCGCGTTCAGCGTCAGGTTCAGTTCGCCGTTGTCGTTGGTCAGGATGAAGTCCGGAATGATGTACTGCACCCGGCCGCCGCCGGTGGGGCCCGAGCCGCCGGGCTTGGGGTTGAGCTTGAGAATCAGGCTGATGGATTCCTTGAGCTCGTCGTCCTCCAGGTCCAGCTTCTGCTGAATGCGCTGGTAGTGCTTCTTGGTGAACTCCTCGAAGGTGTCCATCAGGATGTGCTGGGCGTGCTCCACCACGTCGTCGTGGGGGCGGCGGTCCAGCTGCAGCAGCAGGCACTCGCGCAGGTCGCGGGCCCCGATGCCGGGCGGGTCGAAGGTCTGGATCAGGCGCAGTACCTGCTCGATTTCCTCCTCCGTGGCCTCGATGTTCTGCGAGAAGGCCAGGTCGTTGACGATGGCGCCCAGGTCGCGGCGGATGTAGCCGTCGGCGTCGATGGAGCCGATAAGCTGCCGGCCGATGGCCTCGCGCTGCTCGTCCAGGTCCATGAAGCGCAGCTGCTCGAACAGGGAGTCGGTGAGCGTCGAGCTGGTATCGGCCAGGGGCATGTCGCGGTCTTCCTCGTCGCCGCCGTTGTCGCCCTGCATCTTGTAGCCGGCTATTTCGTCGTCGTTGAGGTAGTCGTCGATATCCAGGTCGTCGGATTCCTTGGCTTCGCTAGTGTCCTCGTCCTTGGGTATTTCTATTTCGGGCTCGGCGGGCTCGTCGTAGTCTTCGTCGAGGATGTTCTCCTCGTTGTCGTACTCCTCGCCCTCGGCGGGCTCGTCGGGCGTATCGTCGTCCGCGTCGTCGCCAAACTCGTCGTCGGCGTCCTCGTCGGCCATGTCCGCCTCTTCGGCATCGCCTTCTTCCAGGGCCGGATTGGCTTCCAGCTCTTCCTTGATGCGCATTTCCAGCTCCGCCGTGGGTATCTGGAGGAGCTTGATAAACTGTATCTGTTGGGGGGACAGCTTCTGCGAGAGAAGCTGTTTCATGTCCAGTCGTTGCATAGCTGAGGTACGCGTGCCGGCGCCAGGTGGAGGGCGCCGCTCCTGCCAAAGATAGCCTATTGTGTACTTCAGTTTTGGGGCAAAGGTTGGTGGGAAAAGCAGGTTTGGCACCCTGTGTGTAGTCAGGCTCGGCCCCTCGCAGGATAGTAATATGCTTTTAGCACTACAGTGACATTGACTGCCGTGCGCGCGGGCGGCCCCACGGGCCACAGAGCAGCTGCCCGGCGCCGTAAAAATCAGCGCAGGAAAGTCCGCAGCGCCGCCGTATTTTTGCCGGCTCAACTTCATTGCTAAGACGATGTCCGTCAGAAGATCAAGCGTAGAGGCACTGCTCGCCAGCCAGGAGCTGGACCGCGAGGTGCTCGTAAAAGGCTGGGTTCGTACCCGCCGCGGCAACAAATACGTGCAGTTTATCGCCGTTAACGACGGCTCGACCATCAATAACCTGCAGGTAGTCGCCGACGCTGAGAAGTTTCCGGAGGAAACGCTGAAGGACGTGGCCACCGGCTCGTGCGTGGCCGTGCGCGGCACGCTCGTGGCCTCGCAGGGCAAGGGCCAATCGGTGGAAATCCAGGCGTCGGAAATCGAAGTGCTGGGCAAAGCCGACCCCGAAACCTACCCGCTGCAGAAGAAAGGCCACTCGCTGGAGTTCCTGCGCGAAATTGCCCACCTGCGCCCCCGCACCAACACCTTCGGGGCGGTGCTGCGCCTGCGCCACGCGCTGGCCTTTGGGGTGCACCAGTACTTCAACGACCGCGGCTTCTTCTACGTGCACACGCCCATCATCACCGGCTCCGATGCCGAGGGCGCCGGCCAGATGTTCCGCGTGACCACCCTGCCCGAGCAAAACCCGCCCCTGACCGAGGACGGCCGCGTCGATTACAAGGAAGACTTCTTCGGCAAAGCCACCAACCTCACGGTTTCGGGGCAGCTGGAGGGCGAAGTGGCCGCCATGGCCCTGGGCAAGGTGTATACCTTCGGCCCCACGTTCCGCGCCGAGAACAGCAACACGGCCCGTCACCTGGCCGAGTTCTGGATGATCGAGCCGGAAATGGCCTTCTTCGACCTCGTCGACAACATGGACCTGGCGGAGGATTTCCTGAAGTACCTCGTGCGCTACGCCCTGGAAAAGTGCCCGCAGGACCTGCAGTTCCTCAACGACCAATACGACAAGGAACTGCTCGCCCGCTTGCATTTCGTCATCGACAACGACTTCCAGCGCCTGACCTACACCGAGGCGGTGGACATTCTGAAGACGGCCAAGCAGAAGTTTGAATTTCCCGTGGACTGGGGCACCGACCTGCAGTCGGAGCACGAGCGGTACCTGGTAGAGAAGCACTTCAAGAAGCCGGTCATCCTGACGAACTACCCGAAGGACATCAAGGCCTTCTACATGAAGCTCGACGAGGACGGCCGCACCGTGCGCGCCATGGACGTGCTCTTCCCCGGCATCGGCGAAATCATCGGCGGCTCGCAGCGCGAGGAAAGCCTGGAGAAGCTGCAGCAGCGCATGCAGGAAATGCACGTGCCCGAGGAGGACCTGTGGTGGTACCTCGACCTGCGCCGCTTCGGCGCGGCCCCGCACTCCGGCTTCGGCCTGGGCTTCGAGCGTCTGGTGCTGTTCGTGACCGGCATGACCAACATCCGCGACGTGATTCCCTTCCCGCGCTTCCCCAAGAGCGCGGAGTTTTAATCTTCCGTTACCCTCGTAAAGCAAACAACGGCCGCCTTGGAACGAGGCGGCCGTTGTTTGCTTTACGAGGAGTTCCAGTTAGCAGTAGTTGCGCAGTTCCTTGTCATCCACGGCCACCAAGTTATCCAGCCGCAGCTCAAATCCATCTTCCAGGCGCAGGTACTCCACCTTGTCGCGGATGTACAGGTCCCGAATGACGCCGTGGTACGTGCTGGGCGGTGTGTCGGGCTCGGTGCGGTAGGTGAGCGTGCAGGGTTGCTGGGTGGTGGCGCGGGCTTCCAGCTCGTCGTAGAAAGAGCAGCTGATGGGACGGTAGTCGGCAGACATGACAAGGGGGAATAGCAAGAGTATTTCAGTATCGGTCTTATAACTGAAGCAGGCCGCGCTTGTTCGCCCAGCCAGGCACCGGCGGCGGGACGGCGGTTGCAGCCCAAACAAAAAGCCCCTCCAGAAGAGGGGCTTTTGCACGTAAAGTGGTGGAGAGGTTAGCGTACACGGCCGTTGCGCCCGCCTTCGGGGCCCCGGTTGTTGCTGGGGCCCTGCTGCGTACGACCGCCCTGTGGATACTGGCCATCGGAGCGGCCCGGGCCCTGCCCATAGGAGGGGTTGCGGTCGGGGTAGTTGTTCTGCGCGCTGCGGTTGGGTTGGCGCGAGGGGTAACTGGGTTGCCGGTCGTAGCGACTGTCGCGGTCGTCATTGGAGCGGGCGTAGCCGTTGCGGTTGTCGTAGCGGTCGGGCTGCTGGCGGTACTGCCAGTCGCGGCCGTAGCCCCCGTAGCCGCCGCGCCAGCCGTAGCCGGGCGCCGAGCGGTAGTAGCCGGGGCGCAAGCCGAGGGTGTTGCAGTAGTCACGGTGGTCGTAGATGTAGCCCCAGGGTTGCCGTCCCACGTACTGCACCACCACCGGGTGGAAAAAGCGCGGGTCGTAGCCGGCGTAGTAGGCCGGGAGGGCAGGGGCACTAACCCAATCGTTGTAGTACGGGTCGAAGTACAGGTACGACTGCGAATACAGGTCGTAGTAGCCGTCGATTTCGGGGATGTAGTAGTACTGCGCGCCGGTCGGGACGGGCGGCCCCCAGGCCGGCGCCCCGATGTTGACTTGTACCCGCACCTGCGCCTCGGCCGGACGGCCCAGCAGCAGCAACGCCGGCAGGGCAAACAGCAGGGCGGGTTTCAACAGAAATTTCATGGTCGAATCAGAGAAGTTGCTAATCATCAACGCAAAAACAGCACCACAATTCAGCGGTGGCGAGCGTGCGCACCCGGGTTTCCGGCCGCTTAGACCACGCCCGCCGGGCCAGGTTTAACACGAAAAACGCGCCTTCCCCACCTGACGGTAGAAAAGGCGCGCTGCGCAAGGTGGATTGCGACGGGATTAATGCTTGCCGTGGCCTTTGCCTTTACCGTTGCCGCGGCCATTGCCGCCGCCCGGGCCATCAACTACGATGACGTTGGTGCGGGCCGGTGCCACATGAGCGCCGCGCATCTTCTTGGCTTGGCCAGGAGGCATGCCGTGCGGGTGGCCGTACTTGGTTTTGTGCTGGGTATAGTTGACCCAGGGCTGAGCCCCAGCGTAGTCGATGACTACCGGATGGAAGTTGCTGGGGTTGTAGCCGTTGAGCGAGGTCACGCGCGTCCAGTTACCGTTGCGCTGCACGATGTATTGCTGGGCGCGCAGGTCGTAGTAGCCCCCGTATTCGGGCACGTAATAGTACTGAGCGCCAGCCGGCGCGGCCGGGCCCCAGCTCGGCGGGTTGATGTTGACGGTTACCTGAGCCTGGGCTTCGGTGAAAGTGCCAGCGGCTCCGAGGAGCAGCAGGGCAGCAAACAGGGTTTGGGTGATGCGTTTCATGGGAATAGGGAACCAGTGGAGAACTGCGGCGCCGGCAGAAGGCAAGAACAGCGCCAAACTGCGTCGCGGCTGCTACGTACCTCGCAAAATAGCTGCCAACCCGGGTAGCAAGAAGCCCGGAAGCAGCCGAACGAAAAGGCGGCTTTCGGGGTTAGACTCTTCTGCAACCCGCCGCCCGCCGCTGGCTAATGCCGCTAGCAAACCTTCGGGCCTGGTTAGCGAGCGGGGCGCTTTTAACGTACTTTCGCGGGCTTATCTGCTACGCATTGCATGGCTAAGAAAAAATCAGCGGCCGCGGCCGCAGCTGAGGCCCCGGCCGCGGCGCCCAAGTCTACGCCCAAGGTCCGCAAAACGGCTGTGCCCAAGCCCGCCGAGGCGGACCACGCCCGTGGGAGCAACGGCCAGCCGGCGCACGCGCCCACCGTAGCCGCGCCGGCCACTTCGGCCACTCACTCCTCGGCGGCTACCATCGAGGCCCCCTTTATCGAGGTGTACGGCGCGCGGGAGCACAACCTGAAGAACGTCTCCATCAAGATTCCGCGCGGCAAGCTGGTGGTGTTCACGGGCATCTCGGGCTCGGGCAAATCCTCACTGGCTTTCGATACCATCTATGCGGAGGGACAGCGCCGCTACATGGAGACGTTTTCGGCCTACGCCCGTTCCTTCATGGGCGGCCTGGAGCGCCCCGACGTGGACAAGATTGAGGGCCTTTCGCCGGTTATCAGCATCGAGCAGAAAACGACCTCGCGCAACCCGCGCTCCACGGTGGGCACCATCACCGAGATTTACGACTTTCTGCGCCTGTTCTACGCCCGCACCGCCGAAGCCTTCAGCTACGTGACGGGCAAGAAGATGATCCGGCAGTCCGACGACCAGATCATCAATTACATCCTCAAGCACTTCGAGGGCAAAAAGCTGGTGGTGCTGGCGCCGGTGGTGAAGGGCCGCAAAGGCCACTACCGCGAGCTGTTCCAGCAGATTGCCAAGCTGGGCTTCACCAAGGTGCGCGTCGACGGCGAGCTGCTCGACATCACCGCCAAGATGCAGGTGGACCGCTACAAGATCCACGACATCGAAATCGTCATCGACCGCCTGCTGGTGCGCGAAGACGACCGGTTCCGCCTCTCCGGCTCCATGCAGTCGGCGCTGACGCACGGCAAGGGCACGGCCCTGGTGCTCGACCCGGATGCCAAGAAGACGCAGTTCTTCTCGCGCTTCCTGATGGATCCGGCCACTGGTATTGCTTACGACGACCCGGCGCCCAACACGTTCTCCTTCAACTCGCCCTACGGCGCCTGCCCGGTGTGCAACGGCCTGGGCGAGATTCAGCAGATTACCGAGGAGTCGGTGATGCCCGACCCCAAGCTGAGCATCAGCCGCGGCGGCATCGCGCCTCTGGGCGAGTACCGTGACATCTGGGTGTTTCAGCAGATGAATCTGATTCTGAAGAAACACAAGGCGTCGCTCACCACGCCCATTGAGAAGCTGCCACGCGAGCTGGTAGAGCGCCTGCTCCACGGCGTGCCCGAGCCGGAGGACGAGGACGACAAGAAAAAAGCCACCTACACCGAGCCGTTCGAGGGCATTATTCCCTTCCTGCGTCGGCAGATGGAGTCCGACTCGGAGAACATCCGCGAGTGGATTCAGCAGTACACCCAGGCCACCGAGTGCCCCGAGTGCCAGGGCTTCCGCCTCAAGAAAGAGTCGCTGCACTTCAAAATCGACAACCGGCACATCGGCGAGCTGTCCGTTATGGACATCGGCGAGTTGAGCCGCTGGTTTGAGGGGCTGGAAGACCGCATTACGGAGCGCCAGAACCTGATTGCGCGCGAGCTGCTCAAGGAAATCCGCAAGCGCATCGGCTTTTTGCTGGAAGTGGGCCTGGAGTACCTGAACCTGCACCGGTCCGTCCGCACCCTGTCGGGCGGCGAGTCGCAGCGCATCCGCCTGGCCACGCAGATCGGTACCCAACTGGTGGGCGTACTCTACATCATGGACGAGCCGAGCATCGGCCTGCACCAGCGCGACAACGAGCGGCTGATCAACGCCCTCAAGCACCTGCGCGACCTGGGCAACTCCATCATCGTGGTGGAGCACGACAAGGACATGATCGTGCACGCCGACCACGTGCTGGACATCGGCCCCGGCGCCGGCATTCACGGCGGACACGTGGTGGCCGAAGGCACGCCGGAAGAATTCCAGCGCAGCGGCTCGCTCACGGCCCAGTACCTGAGCGGCGAAAAACACATCGAGCTGCGCAAGAAAAAGCGCGAAGGCCACGGTACGGAGCTGGTGCTGAAGGGTGCCAAGGGCCACAACCTCAAGAACGTGACCCTGAAGGTGCCGCTGGGCAAGCTGGTGGCCGTGACGGGCGTATCAGGCTCGGGCAAGTCCTCGCTCATCCACGACACGCTGTACCCCATCCTGAACAAGCACTTCTTCAACGCCAAGCGCGAGCCGCTGCCCTTCCAGACCATCGAGGGGCTGGAGCTGCTGGACAAGGTGATTGAGGTGGACCAGTCGCCCATCGGGCGCACGCCGCGCTCCAACCCGGCCACGTACACCGGCGTGTTCACCGAAATCCGTCAGCTGTACTCCAACTTGCCCGAGGCCAAAATCCGCGGCTACGGGCCGGGGCGCTTTTCCTTCAACGTGAAGGGCGGCCGCTGCGAAACCTGCGAGGGCGCCGGCATCCGCACCATCGAAATGAACTTCCTGCCCGACGTGCACGTGCAGTGCGAAACCTGCAAGGGCCGCCGCTACAACCGCGAAACGCTAGAAGTACGCTTCAAGGGCAAGAGCATCACCGACGTGCTCGATATGACCATCGAGAAGGCGGTGGAGTTCTTCGAAAATCAGCCGCGAATTCTGCGCAAGATCAAGACGCTCAACGAAGTGGGCCTGGGTTACATCACGCTGGGGCAGCAGGCCACCACGCTTTCGGGCGGGGAGGCCCAGCGCGTGAAGCTGGCCACCGAGCTGAGCAAAAAGGACACCGGCCAAACCTTCTACATTCTCGACGAGCCGACCACCGGCCTGCACTTCGAGGACATCCGCCACCTGTCGGACGTGCTGCAGAAACTGGCCGACAAAGGCAATACGGTGCTCATCATCGAGCACAACCTGGACCTGATCAAGGTCGCCGACCACATCATTGACCTCGGTCCCGAGGGCGGGGCGGGCGGCGGCACCATCGTAGCGCAGGGTACGCCGGAGCAGGTGGCCAAGGTGAAGAAAGGGCACACGGCCCGCTTCCTGGCCGAGGAGCTGAAAATCAGCAAATACGCCGAGGAAAAGCCCGCCGGCGCGGTCGAAGAAGCTGCTTAACAACCCGAACCTGCGTGCAGGTCGGGGAAAAAACGCCGCCGCGTCCAATGTTAAATTTTGGGCGGGGTGGCGTTTTTTGCTTGACGGCAAATGCGACAAAACGTAGTTTACGCCCTTCGTTCCGCATTGCACCCCACCGTTTCATGAAAGTTCTGGTTTTTCCCCTGCTGCTCGGCGTTGCCGTGGTGGCCGCGCGTTCCACCCCTTCCAAGGGCACCCAATGGCAAGGCACCATCGGCAACGGCATGAAAGGTGGCCGGATTAGCTTCGTGGTAGCGCCCGACGGCAAAACGCTTTCCCAACTCACCTTCAGCGGGTACTGGCGCTGCGGCGGCAAGCTGGAGCAAATCACCATCGGACCCGATACCAACTTCACCGTGCGCGACGGGAACGTGCGCGGCGTGGCGGTAGACCCGCCCGCCGGCGGGGCATCGGCCTGGCGCTACGATTTGGAGGGCCGCTTTTCGGGGGCGGAGGCGGCCACGGGTACCTTTCGCCTGAACATCAACGCGCTGAGCTGCGACACCCGGCGGCTGGAATGGACGGCCGTGCCCGTGGGACCGGCCGAGTAGCCGGGCCACCGCGTCAGGGCTTCACGGCCACCAGTTCTATCTCCACCAGCGCGGCGGGCATCAACAGCCGCTTCACCTCTACCCAAGTAGCCGCCGGAAAGTCGCCTTGGTAGTGCTTCTTGCGCACGACATCCTGCGCTTTGTTGAAGCCCTTTATGTCCACCGTGTACACGTTTTCCTTCACTACGTGGGCGAAACGGAGGCCGTAATGGGCCAGCGTTTTTTCCAGCCGGGCGTAGATGCCGCTGATTTGCTCCGGCATGGTGCCCGCGGCTACCGTGCCCGATACGTAGAGCGTGTTGCCGACCAGCACGGCCTGGGCATAGCCGTAGTCGTTTTCGCTGGGGTGCAGGTTAAATTTCTGTTTGGCCAAGGGCTTGACCGGCGCGGGCGTTTGGGCTGTGGCAGCACCTATGCTTGCCAGCAGCAAGGCCGTGGATAAGAGGTTTTTCATCGGGTCTGAACCGTTTTTGCGTTTGCCTAACGTCGACCACCCGGCGGCGGCCGTTGCACCGAAGGCGGCCCTTGCGTGCCCAATTCACATGATTATGTGCGTCGCAAACGCGCCTAATGCAACGAGCCGCTTCAATGGCTGAAGCGGCTCGTTGCATTAGGCCTTTAAAGCCAGGCTACATCTTCATGTCGCCGTGCTTCTTGAACATGTCTAGGTGGGCCTGTACCACGGGCGTCACCTTGGCAATGAAGCCTTTCAGGTCGGCGTCCTGGGTCATGGTGTTGTGGGCCTGCATGGTGTTAAGCGTCTTCTGGTGGTCCATCACCATCTGCTGCATGTAGCGTTGCTCCAGTTCGGCGCCCGAGAGGTTTTTCATCTGCTCGGCAATGGCTTTGTGCTCGGCGTCCATGTCGGTGGGCAGCGTCACGCCTTTCTTCTGCGCGATGGGCTTCAGTTGGGCCGTCGACGCGGTGTGGTCCTTGATCATCATGTTGGCGTGGTCTTTCGCCATGCCGGTGACGCCTTTTTCCAGCACCAGCTTGCTGAGCTGAATTTCGTTCTGGTCGCTGTGCGCGGCCGACATCATGAACTCGGGGTCGTCCTTGTGGGGCGCGGTGGCGTTCGGATCGGCGGCGGGCATGGTGCTGGCGTTGCCAGTGGTGTCGCCGTCGTTCGAGGCATTGACTTCGCCGCTGGTGGCGTTGCGCATGGCGTTGTCGTTGGCCTCGTTGTTAGCGGTTTCGGTAACGTCCGCGTTGGTTTTGTTGTCGGAACAGGCGGTGGCGCCGGCCATCAGCGCCGCACAACACAGCACGGGGAACAGAAGCTTTTTCATGGGGTTTTGGAAGTGGTTTGGAATGATTGCGGCTATGCTCGGATGAAAAGTCGCGCCCGTTTAGCGGGCCGAGTCGCCGGCCGTCTGTTGCGCCGAATCGGCGTCGGCCGTTACAGTGGGGCCGGCGTTGTTATCAATCACGACGGCATCGGACTTCACGCCCCCTTCTTCGCGGGCTTCATCCATGTCGCTCACGGCTTCGCCGGCCGTGGCGTCGTCGCGCTTGGCGTTGTCGGAGCACGAAGTGGTGCTTAGCAGTAGCAATGCGGCCAGCGGTGCCGCCAGCAAAAATGCGGGTCGTTTCATAACAGGGTTCTGGTTGGATTGGTCAGGTGAAGGCACAGCCGTTAGCGGGGAAGTTGTTCTTCCAGTTGGTCGGCTCGTTCGCGTTGGGTTTTGAGGAGCGCGGCGTGCTTGGCGGCTACGGCCCGGATGTCGCCATCGTAGGCGTCATCGGCCATGTCGTCGAAGGCATCGTGGGCGTCATCGAGGTGCTCGGTAATGGTGCCGAGCAGTTCTTGGTCGAAGGCGGCCCCGCTCAGGCCGCTGAGCTTGCTAACGGTTTCCTGCTGATCCTGGGTCAGCGCATCGGGAACGGCCAGGTTTTTCTGCTCGCCTACGGTGCGCAGCGCCGCGCTCAGGCTCGATTGCTCCCGGGCCAGTTGCTGCCCGTAGCTGCGCAGGGCCGGGCTGCCGCCGCGCCGCTGGGCCAGCAGCCCCAGCTCGGCGCCGAAGCGGCTGCCGGTAGCGGCTTCCACCATGAAGTCGGCGTCTTGTTCCTGGCGCTTGGTTACGTCTTCACGGCCGATGCGCTGCTCGTTCTCAAACTTGGCGTCGGCAACGGGGTCCCGTTCGCCGGTGCCGCAAGAGGCCAGCACCAAGCCAGATACCGCGCAAAGCCACAGGCAGCGAGAAGCTATTTTCATGGACAACCGAATTTTAGCAGACAACCGGTAACCAAGGCTATACGGTGGCCCGCGCGTGCGGTTGAAGTCTATAAGTTCCCGGCTCGTAAATTTTTTTTGGAATAGCTTAAACTATATATACCCGCAGCTTTCCAAGCAAGCGAAACCCGGACGTCCACTTGCTTTCCTCCACTGCTTTTACCAGTTCTCCATGAAACGCTCTTTTTACTCCGCACTGTTGCTCTCGGGCCTCGGTATCAGTTTGATTGCTGGCCTGGCCGGTTGCAGCAAAGACGACGACTTCGGGCCTTCTTCTACGCTATCGGCCGAGGACAACGCCGATGCCGAAGGCACCGACGCCGCCACCTTCGAGTACGTGGATGCCAACGCGCCCGAAGACGTGAACCGCAGCACCGGCACGTGGGCCCCCGCAGCCGACCTGCTGGCCGTGGGCGGAGGCTGCGTTACCCGCACTTACGACGCGGCTACCCGCACGCTCACCATTACGTTTGACGCCAGCGGCTGCATCGGCCGCGACGGGCGCATCCGCCGCGGACAAATCGTGGCCGTGTTCAGCGGGCAGCATCGGCAGCCGGGCTCTTCGGTGGTCATTTCGCTGGTTAATTATTCCGTCAACGGCAACCCCCACACGGGCACGCGCACCATCACCTACACCGGCAGCAGCGTGTACACCCTGGACGTGCAGAATGCCAGCGTAACCACTGCGCAAGGCACCGCCGCCTGGACGTCGCAACGCACTTATACCCAGTTGGCAGGCCAGGGTACCCGCACCATCCTCGACGATGAGTACTCCGTGACGGGCTCGGCCACGGGTACCAACCGCAAGGGCGTCTCTTTCGTGGCTACTATTCAGCAGCCGCTGAAGAAAGTGTTTCAGCGCGGCTGCGCCCGGGTGTTCACCGCCGGAACCGTCGACATCAAGACCTCCAAGGAGAAGACTCTACTGCTGAATTACGACCCCACCGGCACCGCGGCCTGCGACAACATCGCCTCGGTAACCGTGAACGGCCGCACCCGCACCATTCGCTTGCGCTAACTCGTCTTGGCTCTGGCCGCCTGCACCTAGCAGCCCCGACGGTATCCGTCGGGGCTGTTTTAGTTACATGGGCCCGCACTAGCGCCCGGGATACGGTGGTTGTGAGGTAGTTTGAGGGAACATGAAACGCCAGCCGGCGCCACTGGCCAAGCCCCAAAGCAAAAGCGCCGTGGTGCAGTACCACGGCGCCCTACTGGTTTATGTGAGGCAGAAATCGGCAGTTGTTATTCGTAAACCTTCACCACGAACACAAAGTCCTGCAGCTTGCGCAGTTGCTGCGTCCGCGACTGGCCCGTCAGCTGGTTCTGGCGCGGCAGGTTGTAGGTATGCGGGTTGGGCGCGGCCGACAGCGAGTCGACCAAGCGCGCGAGGTACGACGACTTGGTGGCGAAGGCCGCGCTTTGCACGTCCATCTGCCGGCCACTGATAACCCCGACGAGGTTGCCGCGGTCATCCAGCACCGGACCACCCGAGTTGCCGGGGTTCACCGGAATGCTGATCTGGTAAAAGCCCGTATCACCCTCGAAGCCGGAGCGGGCGCTCAGCGAACCATCGTTATACACTTGGTCCTCACGCGGGTAGCCGAGGGTATAGATTTTCTCGCCCAGCTCCGCCTGGCGGCGCTTGATGGTGTAAGGCAGCTTGCCAAAGCCCTGGAAGCGGCGGTCGGTGATGCGCAGAATGGTCAGGTCGTGGGCCACATCGGAGAAAACCGGCTCGGCCCGGAAGCGCTGCTTGTCCCGACCCTCAATCAGGACGGAATCGCCGCCCTGAATTACGTGGTAGCTGGTCACGATGTAGCCGTCGGAAGTCAGCGCGAAGCCGGTGCCGCTGAACTTGCTCTGCACCGGGGGCGTGGCGCCGATCTGGTTCATGACCTGGTTCATCACGCGCTGGTTTTTCTTCTGCGCGTTTTTAAGCTGATTGACTTCCAAACGCAGCTTGGCGTAGCCCGCCGAGGTAGGCTGATTGCGCGTGTTCCACCACTGCAGGCCCAGCAGCGTGGCAAACACGGCCATCACGGCTACCGAAGCTGCCACGGCCATGGTGGCGCGGTGCCCGTGCCAGAACTCGCGCAGCCACTGCTCCGTGCGCGAGATGCGCAGCACCGGCATGTCGGGGCGGCCCGTCTCCACGGTGGTCTCCTGCTCCGCGTCGATTTCGGCCTGCAGCGCCCGCAACTGCTCACTCACGCGCAGGCGCTGGCCATACGCGTGCAGCGTACCGGTGAGGCGCTGGTACTCGGCCAGGCGCTCGGCCAGCACCGGATCGGCCGCGAGGCGGCGCTCCAGGTTTTGGCGCACGGCCGGCTCGAGGCGCTCGTGCAGGTAATCGTCGAAGAAGGCGTAATAATCGGCTTCGGTCATCATGGCAGTGGGGCGGGTGTTAGTCCCGCCAAGCAAAAGGCGGCGCGTCGGTTAAGGGAGCGGTTCTTCTTTGTATTGGGTGAAAAACAGTTTCTTCAGACGCACCAAGCATTTGTATTTCTGGTTTTTGGCATTGTCGGCGTTGGTGTAGCCGTGTTCCGCCGTGAGCTGCTGCATGGACTTGTCGAGCAGGTAAAACCCCTCGAGCAAGGAGCGGCACGGTTCCCCGAGCCGCACCAGCGCCTCGCTCATCAGAGCGAATTGCCGGTCGCGTTCCTCCGCCTCGGCCAGATCGGCTTCGGCACCGGTTTCGAGGTAGGGCTCGTGGTCGGCGAGGCGGCCGCCGTAGCGACCCTTCTCGGCCAACCGCTTCAGCCACAGCCGGCGGCACACGGCGTAGAGATAGGTCTTGATCTGGCAGCTCAGTTCGAGCGTGCCGTCGCGGATCTTCTCGTAAAACACCATCACGCCCTCCTGGTAAATATCCTTGGCCTCGTCTTCGGTGCCGCTGTTTTGCGTCACCAAGTGAATTACCGTGGGTAAATACTGGCGGTACATGTGTGCCAATGCCCGGTCGTCGCCGCGGCGGATGCCCGCCACTAGCTCGTCGTCGGTGTAGGAAGGTTGTCCCTTGCCCATGCGCAGTTACTCGTTCTTAATACCTTACCGGCGGCGCGGTAACCCAGCGAAAAAATATTTTCTCCGGTGGGTTACCTCTACGGTTCGCCGGTATGAAGGGCGTTTTTCAGACCAACATTTTCAAACTTACCAACTCAGATGAAAAATCTGCTGAAAGTAGCTGCCCTGTTCGCCGTTGTTAGCCTCGCTTCGTGCGGTGACAAAGCTGCTGAAACCACCACAGAAGCTACGACCACCGAAACCACCACGACCGAAGCTACGACCGTAGACACGACGGCTGCTGCTGCCACGACCGACACGACGGCTGCTGCTCCGGCTACCACCACCACGACGACCGAGGCTGCTACCACGACGCAAGCTGCTCAGTAGTCAAGCCGGCTGACCGCGCGTCAGTCGCATTGCTTTAGGCTGCCGCCCGGATTTCTCCCTGGAGAAGTCCGGGCGGTTTGCGTTGGTTCCTGGGCCGCCGGAAAGTGCTACGCGTCAATGCCTGCGTACCTTTGCGGCCCGTCCACCTTGTCCGCACCGTGTCCGAACCTGATCTGCTCCTAGCTCCGGCTCATGCTACGCCGCACCTTCATCCGACTTCCCCATCTGCAACGGCCTTCAGCCTACCGATCAGGGAGGAGGGCACAGAGCCAGAAAGCACCCTGCGCGGCCGCGTGATGCAAGTCGGCCAGTACCTGGTGGGCGAGGCCCACGATCCGCAGCTGATTGGTCATCCCTGCATTCGGTACTGACCCAGTTGCTACCGCTTTTCATCGAGCCACAGCCAGCCCGCGGCTAAAACGAATAAGGCAAAAAACCACGTGGCCGGAATCCAGGTTTCCCAGCGCACGGCCGCGTGAGCCGGGCTGGCGGCATCCGGGTCGGGGAGCTGCTGCAGGGCGCGCAGCTGCTGCGCTTGGAGGGGACCCGGCCATTCGGTGGCATTGAACACGTAAAACGCGGCCGTATCCTGGCCAGGCGCTACCGCACGGTGCCAGCCCGGCGCGGCCGGCCAGAAGCGACCCTCCCACACATCCGGTTGCGCCGGGCTTTGACGCAGCGGCAGCCCCACCACCCCGGCTGCCGGGGTTTCCACCCTGCCACCGGCGCGGCGCGGCGCCTGGGCCGCCGTCAGGCGCAGTACTTGGGGCTCGTGCAAACGCGGCCAAAGTGGAGTGGTCCAGTAAGCAGCTGGTTCCAGCGGGCGAGCCGCCGTGCTGAGCAGGGTGGTCCAATACGAATCGTAGCGGGCGGTAGCGCCGCTGAGGAGCCATTGGTACGTGCTGGCAGGCGTGGCTACCACCACCGTGCCCCAGCCGGTGCGCCGGGCCGCCGCGGCCGCGCTGCCACGGGTCGGGCCGCTTATCAGGGCGCGGGTGCGGGGCGTGGAGCGCAGCAGGGCGGGTAACACCGTGCTGGCGCTGCCCTCTGGCCAGCGGATAGGTTGCGGCCGCTCGGCCAGGGTGGTCGAAGTAGCTTGCAAGGCAAAGTCGGTGCGGCCGGGCAGTGGGCGCGGCAGCTCGGTGGTTCCGACCAGCAGGACCCCCAGGCCCTCGGCCGTGGCCGCCGTCAGCAGGCGGGCTTCAGAAGCAGATAAGGCATTGAGGCCATCGGCATCGGCAATGGCTACATCAAAGCCGCGCCAGGTGGCAGCCGACAGGGAGCCGAGGACGATGCGGGAGCGGTTCTGTACTTCGGTTTGCTGCAGCCCCGGGCTGAGGCGCAGCCGCAGGGCTACCTGGTGGCCGCGCTCGGCCAGGTGATTCTTCAGCAGGTTCAGCTCAAACGACGGCGTGCCGGCCAGTATAAGTACGCGCAAGGGGCGAGCCGGCTGTACTTCCACGGGAACCGGCTCCGAGGCCACCCGCGTGCGGCCGCTCCGCGCTTCGAGACGGGCCAGGAGGCGCCCGGTGCGGCGTGGCACGTACCGCAGCGCAAAGCGGCCGCCCGATGCGGGCAGGCGCACCGAGTCGCGCGAGCTGCCGGCGGCGCTCAGGCGCACCCAGATCGGGTCTGTGCCTTGGCCGGTGAACCGACCTTCGATGCGCAGCGCCTGCCCCAGCGCAACCCGCCGATTCCAGGCCGCCGACGCGAACTGATTGGCACTAGCCGTGGGGTGCGTCACGACGCGCACCGTGGACGGCAGTGCCGGCAGGTCCGAGGTCGGCAGGCCCGCCCCCACGATGTGCAGCGTGTTCAGGTTTGGTACACGGCTGTTTAGAGCTGATAAGGAAGTCAGGGCCAGCGTGTCGCCACCGGGGTAATTCAGCGGGCGGTAGCGGAAAATCGGTGCTGACGCAAAACGCCGGCGCAGGGCGCGCACGGAGTCAGGCTCGTAGCCAGGCGTAAGCAAGATGGCCGCCCCCGCCGTGGTCGTTACGCGGTACTGGGGCGGGTAGGCGGTAAACCACAGCGCGAGGGCCGCCAGCAGGCCAGCTACCAGCCGCACGAGCCGGCGCCGTCCGCGCCCGGTGCGCCGGCTCTGCCAGGTAAGGCCGAGGGCCAGCAGCAGACAGAGCGCGGCGTGGGCGTAATAGAGGAACAAGTCGGGAGGAGCGGAGAATGGCATGTCAGCGACTGAGTTCCTGAAAATACCGGCGGGTCAGCGGGGCCGAGGCGGGGCGTAGCGGGGTCGTTGTGGGCTGGGGCAGCAGATTGGTCAGGGCGCGTTCCACGGCCTCCAGATCGGAGTTGGGGATGGGGCGGGCCGTTTGTACCTGCTGGAGCAGGCGGCGCCACGCCCGCAGGGCCGGCAGGGCGGCGGCCGGCTCATTTAGCGCTGCCGAGCCGAGGGCCTGGCCGGCCAGCCGCAGGCGGGCCAGGTCGGCCGGGGCTGGCTGCTGGCCGCCGCGGTAGGCGGCCAGTTGGGCCAGCGCCGTGCGAATGGCGGGCTGAGTAGCCGCCTTCGGGCGCTGCTGCCCCTGCCGATTAGGCGCGGCGGCTTTGCTCACGTCGCCGGTCAGGCGCTTTTCGGCCTCGGGCAGCGGCGGAAGGTCGACGCCGGACTTGCGCACGTACACGCGGGTTTGCTGCTGCACTTCCTTGAGCAGGCGCAGGGCGCGGTACTCGTACGGCAGGGCTTCGGCAGGCTTGGCCAAGCGCAGGCGCAGTTCGGAGTCCCACATCTGGCTGAGCACGGCGCGCAGCTTGGCTTTTACCTGCGGTTCCAGAAAATCCGCGGTTTCGGCGTCGTCGTGGAGGTGCTGGTAGGGCGCGAGCAGGGCATCGGCCGTCGGAATACCGCCTTCAGCGGTGGGAGCGGCGGCGTGGTCGTGGCCGTCATGGTCGCTGTGGCCCTCGTGCTCATCGTGTCCGGCGGGCTCCGTGGAGGCGTCTTCAGCCGTCGGCGGGCGCGGCGCGGATTCGCCCAGGCCATGGTCGCCCTCTTCGCCCAGAAACTTGCCGTAGCGCAGCCGCAGGATTTTCTGATCGTCGCCCAAGCTGTTGGCGCGGGCCCGAAACTCGGCCGCCGGCAGCTGCCGGCGCTGCGCCAACAGCTTTTCGGTATCGATGATGATCTGCCGCTGGCTGCGGAAGTAAGCCGGCATCTGGTTTACGCCCAGCGAAATAGCGGCAATGTCGTTGGTAGCGGCCGTGTCCTGCCACTGCACCAGCGCGGCATCGGTACGGGCGCGGTGGCCGGCCGCATCCCAGGCTTCGGCATACACGTACAGCTCGTCGCCGTAGGTGAGGCCGAGGGCGGGGAGGCGCAGGGTAGCCGTGGCGGTATGCTGGCGCGGCTGCCCGCTCAAAGCAGCGCTCAGGTCGGTTATCGTTTCGCGGAATTTCACGGCCTCGCCCTCGCCCTGGGCCGTGGTGACTACCAGCCGGGCCCGGCGCAGGCCGTAGTCGTCGCGCAAGGCTACGCGCACCGCGACTTCCGGCTGCTGCCGGCGTTCGATGAGCGTGTACGAGAGAGGAGCCAGCAGGCGCAAAACCGGGGGCGTGTCGGGCTGCACTTCCACGGCGTAGTCATCCGAGGCCTGGCCAGCCAGCTGCAGGCGGTAGAGCGCGGAGCGGGTAAAGCGGTACTCAGCCTCAACGGTGAGCGGCTGGCCGGGCACGGCACGGAACCGAATCGGCGGTTGCCCGGTCACCAGCAGCTGCGGGGCAGCGGCCGCCTGGCTGAGCCGGGCCGTCCAGCGGACCAATGCGCCCTGCGGGCAGCGGAACGACAATTCAGTGGGCGTTGAAGCCGGTAGGCGAGTGTAGGCGGGCGGTACGATGCGCACCTGCGTGCTCAGCAGCCGCGCGGCGGTGGCGCGGGCTAGGCCCTTCTCCGCGGCCGCAAAGCGCGGGTGCAGAATGGGAGCGGCAGGTTTCGTGGGGCGCGGCCACTGCCACAAAGCCACGCTCAGCAGCAGCAAGCTCGCCGTGAGCAGGAGGCGGCTGCGCCACGCAATGGGGAGGGCGGCGGCCAGCGGCAATTGCAGCAGCCGCTGGGCCACGCGGCCCTGCTGCAGCTGCGCCAGCAAACCCGCCGGGCGGTCGACCAAAAGGCCGGTGCTGTCCTCCAGTTCGGGGAACGTGCGGTCGAACTGCCGGATAAGGAATGCCACGTTGGTGCGCCGCGTAAACCACAGCGCCGTTAGCAGCAGGCTGGCACCCGCCAGGCCGATGCCCAGCAGCAGCGCCGGCGCGTGCCAGCGGTGATAAGCAGCGGCCAGCGCCAATGAGCCGGCTAGTGCCAGCAGCAGCAACGAGCCAATGGACTGAAGGCGGTGACGCTGCAGAGCCTTTGCAAGGGCCTGACGGGCGTCCTGCACCGCCGGCGAAACGACTGTCGACGGCGTCATACGGCGGTAGCTGAAGAGTGACGAGCGGCCAGCAAACGTTCGAGGCCAAACAGCAGCCCCGCCGCCAGGGCGACCCAGGGCTGCAAATTCAGGTACGCGGCGCGGCGTGGTGCTGCCCTTTCGGTTCCGGCCGGGCGAGCCAGCAATTGGTCGGAGCCAATCACCCGGGGGTCAACGGTAACGGCTGGGGCGGGCGCCAGCAGATCCAGCAGCAGGGCCGGCAGCTGGCCGTCGTCGGGCAGGCTGCTCCACTGCGGGTGCATGCGGGTGTGCAGCTGATACTCCGCACCGCTGGCGCGGCGTTGCTGGGTCAGCACGGGTTGGCCGTCGGCCGCCGACCAGAGCACGACGCTACCGGGCGCGGGAGCCGGGTGGCTGCGGCGGAGCAGGCGAGACACGGGGCCGTTCATGTCACCGGGTGCAAACGTGCTGGCCGTAACCTCGCCGGGCGAAGGCGCATCGCGCAGTACCCGCAGGCCAGCCGGCACCTGCCGTTGCAACTCCGAGGGCAGCGCCGCGTCGCTGAGCCAAAGCAGCCAGTGCAGCGAATCGGGCGTGAGCCGGGCCGCGTCGGCCACGGGCAGCACGCGCAGGCGCAGGCCCGCGGGCAAGGCCGGGGCGGCCGCTTGCAGTGCCGCCCGCACGTAGCGCAGGTCCTCGCGGCGCGACTCGTCGTAGCTTATCCCGACGCGCAGCGCCGGCTCGACGGGGACGTGGATGGAATCAGGACCGGTTGATTGAAGCGCGAAATCCGGTCCGCGCTGCCGCAACTGCAGCGCCGGCAGGCCGGGAACCGCCAGCGGCTGAAGCGAGCGGCCGGGCCACGCCAGCCGGTACCGCCGGAAACGGCTGCCGGTGCCATCGCCGCGGCCCACCAGCACGTGCAGCGAGTCGGGGTGGGGGCGGCTGGCGGCCTGCAGCCAGGGCCGGGCGGCCGAGTCGAGCGGCACCAGCTGCCAACGCAGGCGCGCCGGCAGCAGCGGGCGCGTGCCGTTGAAATGCGTTAGCGAAGCCGCCGTAAACAGGTACAGCGGCTGGCCCGGAAAGCTGTCGGCGGCTTCGGCGGCGCGGGGCCAGTACCAGTCGGCCGCCCCGGCCGAGGCCTGCGCCGTCCGCGCCACATTGCGGATGGCTACCGAATCGGCCAGCAAGGGAAAGCCCGGGCTGAAAGCGCGCAGCTCCGCGCCGCGGCGGCGCAGCGAGTCGACGGTAGGGCGCAGCACCGGCCAGGCGGCCGACGCCAGCACGGCCGGGCTTACCAGCACTTGCGGGCGCATCGGTAGGGGCAGGCGGGACCAGCGCGGCGCGGCCAGCAGCCCGACCAGCAAAGTCAGCAGGAGCAGGCGCAGCAGCAGTAAGGGCCACTGCGTGAGGTGCAGCCGGCTTGTGCGGCGCGCGGCCCCGGGCGTCAGCCAGCGCAGCGCCCCCACCGGCACCACGTGCCCCGGCCGCCGGTTCCACAAGTGGATGGCCAGCGGCACCAGCAGCCCGAGCAGGGCCAGCAAAGCAGCAGGGTTGGCGAAGGAGAGCAACGGCGGAAGATCAGGTGAAGAACGGTGGACAGACGGCTCGGTGGCTGGCTAGGCTGCGTGCGGCTCAGGCCGGCATGCCCTGCCGGCGGCGCAGGGCCGTACGCAGCGCGGCGGCGGGCGGCTCGTCGGTGAGCAGGCGGTGGTAATCGAGGCCGTGGCCGCGCACGTTCTGCTCGGTGCGGCGCAGCCAGGCTTGCAACTGCGCCTGGTAAGCGGGGCGCTGGGCCGGGTCGAGCTGCAGGCGCTGGCCGGTTTCGAGGTCTTCCAGGGTGGAGGCGTTTGGGTAATCCAGGGTCAGTTCGTTGGGCGCCAGCAGGTGCAGGGCCATGACGTCGCCGCCGGCGGCGCGCAGCTGGGTGAGCAGCCGCTCCAGGGCTGAGGCCGGCTCCAGGTCGTAAAAATCGGATACCACCACGGTCAGCGTGTTGCCCTGCCGGCTGAGCAAGGGGCCCGCCGTGGCCGGGTCGGTGGGCAGGCCGCCGGCGGCCGTGGTGCTGGTGAGGGCGTGGTACAGGCGCGGCAGCTGGCCGGCGTCGGCGCGGGGCGGCACGGTGCGCAGGCTGCCGGCCTGCAGCACGTACAGCCCCACGGCGTCGCCCTGGTGCTGGGCTACGTGGGCGAGGCCCGCCAGCAGCAGGCGGGCGTAGGCCAGCTTGGTCACGCCCGCCGCGTCGGGGTGGTTCATCGAGGCGCTGGCGTCGAGCACGAGGCGCACCGTCAGGCGCGTGTCCACGTCCGATTCGCGCAGGTAGTAACGGTCGGAGCGGGCCGCGAGGCGCCAGTCGAGGCGGCGCAGGTCGTCGCCGGGCTGGTAGGGGCGGTATTGGCTAAACTCCAGGCCCGCGCCGCGCCGCCGGCTGGGGTGCAACCCGGCCTGGGCGCCGTCGGCAATAAGCCGGGCCACCAAGGGCAGGTTGCCAAGGGCGAGAAGGGCAGCGGCGTCGAGCACGTTTTCGTTGTTCGTTTTGGGTTATTCGTTTTTCGACATAGCCGGCGCAGACTGGTCGCTGCCACTAACCGTCCCGACCTCGAAATCCGTGGGACCGAAGTCCGGAAGATGCGAAACCGCGCGGCAACGTGCCGCGTGAGCGTCAACTCACCAGTTCACAATGTCACCGCTTGCAGCAAGGCGGCCACCGCGTCGTCGGGCGTGAGGCGGTCGGCTTCAGCCTGAAAGTTCAGCAGCAGGCGGTGGCGCAGGACCGGTGCGGCCAGCTGGCGCACGTCGTCGAGGGTGGCGGCAAAGCGGCCGTGCAGCAGGGCGCGGGCCTTGGCGCAGAGCACCAGGGCTTGCCCGGCGCGCGGACCGGCGCCCCAGCGGCCGTAATCCTGGATAAACTTCACCGGCGAGCCGTCGGGGCGGGTGGCGCGCACCAGCCGCGTAACGTACTGCAGCAGCTCGGGGCTGATGCTCACCTCGCGCACCAGCAGGCGCAGCTGCCGCAGCTCCTCGGCCCCAATGGCCGGCTCGGGCTGCTGCCCGCGCACGCCGGTGGTGCCCTGCAGGATGGCCAGCTCCTCCTGCTCGGAAGGGTAGCCGATGCGGATGTAGAGCAGGAAACGGTCGAGCTGGGCTTCGGGCAGCGGGTAAGTACCGGCCTGCTCGATGGGGTTCTGGGTAGCTAGCAGGAAGAACGGGTCGGGCAGCGGGTGCGTCTGCCCGGCGTAGGTCACCTCAAACTCCTGCATGACCTCCAGCAGGGCCGCCTGCGTCTTGGGCGGCGTGCGGTTGATTTCGTCGGCCAGCACGAGGTTGGCAAACACCGGCCCGCGCACGAACTCGAAGCTGCGCCGCCCGGTGGCGTGGTCTTCCTCCAGCACTTCGGTGCCGAGAATGTCGGTGGGCATCAGGTCGGGCGTGAACTGAATGCGGCGAAACGACAAATCGGTGGCGGCGGCCAGCGTGCGCACCAGCAGCGTTTTGGCCAGGCCGGGCACGCCTTCCAGCAGCGCGTGGCCGCCGGCCAGCAGGGCCACCAGCACTTCATCGAGCACTTCGGTCTGGCCCACGATGACCTTGCCGATTTCCTGGCGCAGGCGGGGCAGTTTGGCGAGCAGGCGGGTTACGTCTTGTTCAGTCATGCAGGAAAAGGGGGCGAAGAGCGGCGTAAAGTCTGTGTTTTTTGCCGCAGGCTGCGTGCCGCCGAAAATAGTGCCTGCGCCCCGTTCGGCGCAGGAGCGGGCCCCAGCCAAGCAGAATGAGGCGGCGCGGCCCGAGCAAATGAGCGGAAAATCATCTACATGAAAGTCTGCTTCCAGTGTTCTGAATCAGCGGATGCGGCATTTTAAGGAGGTTTATGCCCGTTGATGCGTAGTTTTCAAAAGTCAGGTTAGGGTGGTAATTGATTAGGCACCGCCGGGGCGAAAAGCGTGCTTTGAATCATTCGCAATCATCAACCCCACCGTTGCTTTACGCCCCCTTCGCCATGCGCGCCACCGTTATCCTCGCCGCTGCTCTTTTCCTTCCTGCGCTGCCCAGCCTGGCCCAAGAGGAGCCGGTCGCTCTGAAGCCCCTGACGCCCGCAGCTAGCTACGCTCCCGGCCGCACCGTTGTCCGCTTCGATGCGGCTGCCGTGCTCCTCTCCAACGTCGACTACAACTTCTGGGGGCATAAGGACAACCTGCTGCCGGTGCTCGTGTCCGCCGAGCGCCACCTGGGCCACCGCACCAGCGTGGTGGTGGAAGGGCTGCTCAACGGCGGCACGCCCGACACGCGCCGCACGGGCTTCTCGGTGCAGGGCCGCTACTACCTGCAGCGCAAGTTTGCGGGGTTGCCGCTGGGCCTGTACGTGGCCCCAGCGCTCAGCTACCGCGCCGTGCGCGACAACCCCCACTACTCCACTTACGACGTGCGCAAGAAGTTCGGCGGCGCGGGCGCCCTGCTGGGCGTGCAGGTGCCGGTGGGCCTGCAGGGCCGGCTGGTGCTCGATGCCGCCGCCGGCGTGATGGTGTGGCAGCAGGTCGGGCAGGCGCGGGTGTACGATAAAAACATCAGCTCCAGCGAGTATTTCAACCTGAAGCCGATATACGAACTCTCCCCCGTGCTGCCCGACCTGCGCGTGGGCCTGGGCGTACGCTTCTAACCTTGGTGTTGCTGCACACCAGCAGGTGCACCCCAGACCCCGGACTGCCGCTGGGCTAGGCGCTGAGCCTCGACAACTGAGGGAGAGCCGGGTTGAGTTGTGACTTGGGCAATAGTTCGTCTACTTCAGTTTGCTATGATACGCTACCATCTCCTTCGCGCGCAAGCAGTTGTATACACCGTCGTGGGCCTGATAACCAGTTCTAGCAACCCGACTTGGGCGCAAACACCCGTGCCCCAAGCCCGCACGCAGGCCGCGCCCGATGCCATGCGCGGCCGCTGGGCGCTAAAAGCCGATGTCGCCCGCCCGGTACTGACCTACCTGAGCTTCACGGAAGACCCCGCGCGGCTTCGCCTGCGCATGGGGTGGCTGGTATCGGCCGAGTACTACCTCTCGCGCCGCGTGAGCCTGCAGGCCGATTGGCTGCACCGGGGCGGCGCCCGGCCCCGCGAGGTGGAGGGCGTCACCACCCAGCTGCGCCTGCACGAGTTCTACCTCAACGAAGAGCCCACGGACCTCAGTTCTTTCTATTTCGCGCCGCTGGTGGGCTACCGGCGCATGGCCTGGCCCACGTTGCCCGGGCACAATGGGCAGGTACCCAAATCGGGCTGGGTGAATGCCGGCTTTGGGGTGGGAGTGGATGGCGCGCTGACCAAGCGCCGGCCGCAGCTGACCATGGGCTTTCTGCTGGCCTGCTCGTACCAGCACCGCCTCTGGCAAAACGGCGCGTTTGCCGACGAGCTGGAATCCCGGCTGCTGGCCAATGAAATGCTGCCCGTCCGCATCCTGCCCGTCAACTACGACCTGCGCTGGACGGTGGGGCTGAGTTTGTAAGCCGCCCGCGTCAGGCCGTCAGCGCATACAGCAGGATGTTCACCCCGAACTTAGTGTTGTCCTCGGCCAGGAAACGCTTGTTGCGGAAGTCGTAGTCCCACTCGCAGCCGTAGTCCTTGTTGGAGTACAGCACCCCGATGCGCCCCTTGATTTCCACGGCTTTGAGGTAGTCGTGGATCAGGTCGTCGCCCCAGCCGTTGAGTTCGAACGAGGTAGCCGGCGGGCCGTCTTTGAATTGGAAGAACTGCGAGTAAATGGGGTGCGAGTTGGGCAGCTTCTTGAGCGCGCCCGCCCCGAAGCAGGCCCGCATCTGCTCCTCGAAGGAGCGGGCAAACAGGCCGTCGATGTCGTGGTTGCAGTCGTCGACGAACACGAAGCCGCCGTTGCGCACGTACTGCGTGAAATTCTTCTTTTCCGCCGCCGTAAACTGCACCAGCCGGTGGCCCGACAGGTAGCAGAACGGGTAGCTGAACAGCTCGGCGGAGTCCAGCGCCACCACCTTTTCCTTGAGGCTGACTTTGACGTTGGTGTACTCGATCAGCGAATGCAGCAGGTTGGCCGGCATGCGCTCATCCACGGCGTCCCAGTCGCCGGAGCGGTAGCTAAGGCGCACGAAGGTGAAGGGCGTTGGCATCGGAAAGCAAATAACGGGCAACAGACGGAAGAACCGCCCGGAAGGTGGCACGGCGCCGCCTCGGGCGCGGCGGTCTGCGGCTGGGCGCCCGGCCGGCGAGGAGCTGACTGCCCGTCTGCTGGGTGCCGGGTGGTTTGGTAACCTGCTCACCTCCAGGAGGATTTACGGCTACGGTGCAGCCACGATGGCGGGCAGTGCGTATGAAAGCAGCATCATGCCCTTCACCTGCTTGTACCTATTGCTATGAAACGCTTCGTTTTGCCGGCCCTGATGGGCTTGTTGGGATTCTCCACCGCGCACGCCCAGTTCGGGGTGAAAGCCGGCGTCAACGCCGCCGTGCTCAACGGCGAGAATATTTCCGCCAGCACCGAGTTTCGCACTACCCACCACGTCGGGGTCTTCTACGAAGCCAAGGTGCTCGGTCCGCTGTCGGTGCAGCCCGAGCTGCAATACTCGCTGCAGGGCGGCGGGTTTAAGTCGGCGCTGGCCGACTTCGACACCAAGCTGCACTACTTGAATGTGCCCGTGGTGGCCAAAGTGCGCTTTGCCCGGGCCTACGTGGAAGCCGGACCGCAATTCGGGGTGCTGCTCAAGGCGCGCGAAGACGGCCGGGTGATGACGGGCGAGGACGAAAACGGGGCCGTGTTCGGCGACGACGACCGCGGCGCCTGGAACCGCTACCGCAAAACCGACCTCGGCCTGTGCGTGGGTGCGGGCTTCAAGCTGCTGGCGGGCCTCTCGGTGGGGGCGCGCTTCGTAGCTGGTCTGCAGGACGTGAACGACGTGCAGCAAATCAGCGGGCTCAACGACGAGCGACTGCGCAACCGCGTGTTCCAGGGTTTCGTGGCGTTTCAACTGCCCTAGCCGCGGCGGCCGGCCCGGCGCGGGCCACATGGTGCGGGGCTTCCCCGATGATGTGATAGGAAATGGAGCCGTGATGACGACTTTTGCGGGGCTTACACCTTCTTCTTGCTTCTCCTATGAAACGGTTTGCGCTGATTGCACTGCTCCTGGCTGGCGCCGCCCCGAACCTGCAGGCTCAATACTTTGGCCTGAAAGGCGGCGTGAATGCCGCCGTGCTCGACGGCGAGCAGATTCAGCAGAACACGAACTACAACACGTCGTACCACGTCGGGGCGTTCTATAACTACAACCTCATCGGGCCGCTGTCTTTGCGGCCGGAGGTGCAGTACTCGGTGCAGGGCTCCGAGTTTAAGTCTGCCGACGAGGACTACACCACCAAGCTGTACTACCTGGCCGTGCCGGTGCTCCTCGACCTGAAGCTAGGTCCCGTACACTTGCAGGGCGGGCCGCAATTTGGGGTGATGCTGCAGGCCGAGCAGAAGGGCACCAAGTTTACCGGCATCAGCAACGGGGCCCCGCAGTACGGCTCGGTGCAGGGCCAGGTTACCGATCAGTTTAAGCGTCAGGACTTCAGCCTCTGCGCCGGCGCCGAAATCGACCTGGGCAGAACCTTCACCGTGGGCGGCCGCTTCAACGCGGGCCTCAACGACATTGCCGACTACGAGGACATTCGCTCGGCCAACGACCCGCGCCTGAAAAACCGCGTGATTCAAGGCTACCTGGCCATCAAGTTCGGCGCCGGCCGCTAACGGGCATCGGCGGCCGCCAGCAGTGGGAGCAGAAACGGTAAACTAGGACAGGGCAATAAAAAAGCGTCCGCCGCGCCTGAGGCAGGCACGGCGGACGCCAAGAGTAGCACTGAACCGCCTCAGATGGCGTCCGACAGGCTCGTGAAGGTGAAGTCCCGGATCTTGAGCGGGGGCACGAGGTTGCCGCCCAGGCGCTGGGCGCGGCCTATGGCTTCCACGTTGTTGAGCATGATAACCGGGCTTTCGTTGAAGCGCATGTTCTTGATGGGGTGCTTGATCTTGCCGTTCTCGATGTAGAACGTTCCGTCCCGCGTCAGGCCCGTCACCAGCAGCGTTTGCGGGTCCACGTCGCGGATGTACCACAGGCGCGTGACCAGGATGCCCTTGGCCGTGCTCTTGATCAGGTCTTCGGTGCTCTGCGTGCCGCCCTCCATGACGAAGTTGCCGGTGAAGCCCGTGGGCGCGGTTTTGCTTTTCTGGGCCCAGTAGCGCGAGTAGTACAGGTTCTTGGCCACGCCCTTCTCGATGATGGGCAGCTTCTGCACCGGCAAGCCTTCGTTGTCGAACACGCCGCTGGGCGCCAGCGGGTTGGTCGGGTCAACGGAGATGCTGATGCGCGGATCAAACAGCCTTTCGCCCTTGCGCGTGCCGCCGCCCTTCTTGCTGAGGAAGGAGCGTCCTTCGTCCGCCTCGCGCGCGTCGAAGGCGTACACCAGGCGGTTGATCAGCCCTTCGTCCGATACCAAAGCGGCGGGCTCCAGGATGACCGTGTACTTGCCCGGCTCGATGGCCTTGGCGCCCACCGAACGGGCCGCTTTTTCGGCCGCAATCTGGGTGAGCGTCTTCGCATTGAACTTGCCGATGTCGGTGTAGTCGGCCACGGCGTAGCCCGAGCCGGTGCCGTCGGGCGTGCGCACCGTCACCGAGAAATCCAGGTTGGTAAACTGCTGGTAAGCCTCTAGGCCTTTGGAGTTGCGAATGGCCTCGAACCGGGCGCCGTCCTCCATGTAACCGGCCGCCGTCAGCTTGCGGGCCTCGCACAGGGCGATGCTGTCGCCGGCCTGCTGGGCGCGGAAATCCGGGGTGATGCCGGCCGTGCTTTGGGCAAACGAGGGCGCCGTGAGGTACTGCTGCGGCCCGAGGCGCGGCATGTACTCGGGGTCTTCGGGCGCGAGGCGGGCAATTTCCTCGGCGCGCTGCACGCAGCGGCGCAGCGTCGCGTCGTCGAACTGGTTGCAGGTGGCCACGCCCGAGCGGCGGCCAAACCACGTCTGTACGGCCAGCGACACGTTGTCGGTGCTGCCGGCGGTGCTCACCGTGTTGCGGGCGTAGCGCACGTTGCCGGTGGTGCGACCAAACAGGTTGGCCTCGCACTCGTCGGCGGTGCTGAAGCTCATCACCTTCTTCAGGATGGTCTGGGCTTCGTCTTTGGAAAGAATAGCCATGGAAGCGTAGCGTCAACCGATTTTACGAGCCGTGTTGATGACGTTCACGCCGTTGAAGCGCGTGGTGGCCGAGCCGTGCGACACGGCCGAGCTCTGCGAAGGCTGGCCCTTGCCGTCGTTGAAGAAGCCGGCGAAGCGGTAGTCCGACTGGTCACAAGTAGCCGCGCAGGAGTTCCAGAATTCCAGGGTGTTGGCCTGGTAAGCCACGTCCTCCAGCATGCCCGTGATGCGGCCTTTCTCAATGGCGTAGAACACCTGCCCGCCGAACTGGAAGTTGTAGCGCTGCTGGTCGATGCTGAACGAGCCGTTGCCGGCGATGTAGATGCCCTTGTCCACGTTCTTCACCATCTCATCCACCGAGAGCTTCTGCTGCCCGGGCTGCAGGCTCACGTTGGGCATGCGCTGGAACTGCACGTTCTGCCACGACTGCGAATAGCAGCAGCCGTCCGACTCGTTCTGGCCCACGATGGCGGCCTGGTCGCGAATCTTCTGGTAATCCACCAACTGGCCTTCTTTGATCAGCATCCACTGCTTGGTCTTGACGCCCTCGTCGTCGTAGCCCACCGCGCCCAGGGAGCCGGGCTGCAGTTTGTCGGCCACGATGTTTACCTGCTTGGAGCCGTAGGGCTTGCCCTGCTTTTTCCACTCCAGCGTGGCGAAAGAGGTGCCCGCGTAGTTGGCCTCGTAGCCCAGCACGCGGTCCAGCTCCAGCGGGTGCCCCACCGACTCGTGAATGGTCAGGCCCAGGTGATGCGGGTCGAGCACTAGGTCGTACTTGCCCGGCGTCACCGAGGTGGCTGTCAGCTTGGCCTTGGCCTGCCGGGCCGCGGCGGCCGCGTCCTCCAGCATGTCGTAGCTGTTCTTGTAGCCGACGACGTCGGAGCCCTGCGGCCCGGCGACTTTGTCGGCGGCTTTGGGCGTGAGGTACTCGTAGCCCAGGCCCATGGGCGCGCTCAGCGCCTGCCGCGTCCGGAACTTGCCGGAGGCGCGGTCGATGGCCGTCACGCCGAAGGTGGGCCAGATGCGGTGCACGTCCTGGTCGATGTAGGATCCGTCGGTGGAGGCGAAATACTTCTGCTCGTTGACCTGGAACAGGGCCGAGTTGACGAAGTTGGCTCCGTTGTCCAGCGCTTTCGCGTTGGCCGCCAGCAGCAACTCCACCTTCTGCGCGATGGGTACCTCGAAAGCGTTCTGCTGAATCGGGGCTTTCCACGATACCTCGCCGTAGCCTTTCTGCGGGGCCAGCTTCACTGGCTCCTTCTGCACTTTCGAGTTGGCCTTGGCAATCTGCACGGCGTTTTGCGCCGCCTTGGCCATGCCGGCTTCCGACACGTCGTTGGTAGCTGCGAAGCCCCAGGTGCCGTTGGCAATGACGCGCACCCCCGCGCCGAAGCTTTCCGTGTTGACGATGTTCTGCACCTGCCGCTCGCGGGTAAAGATGCTCTGGTTCAGGTAGCGGCCGATGCGCACGTCGGCGTAGGAGGCGCCGGCCGATTTGGCCGCGTTCAGCGCCGCGTCGGCCAGGCGCTTGTTCACCGCGGCGTCCATCACCGGCTCCAGCAAGCGGGCCGGGTCCACCCAGGTTTCGCCGAAGCTGGGCATGCCGGGCAGGAGCAAGGCCCCCGCCGCGAGGCCGGTCAGGCCCATAAAGTCGCGTCTGTTCACAATCGTCTAGGGTTGAGGTTGAGAGAGAAGTCGGAAAAGCTAAAGCGAGCAGCCGCCGGAGCCGGCTGCTGTCAAGGTAGGGAAAAACAGCCGCCGGACTAAGCGCCGAAAACCGGCCAACATCGGGAAGCAGCACCCAAACAGAAAAGCCCCCGGCTCATACCGGAACCGAAGGCTTTTCGCTTGGAATAAGGCGCAAGGTTGGCGTTACACCGCGTCGGAGAGCGAAGTGAAAGTGAAGTCGCGGATCTTGAGCGGGGGCACCAGGTTGCCGCCCAGGCGCTGGGGCCGCCCGATGGCCTCCAGGTTGTTGAGCATGATGATGGGCGACTCGTTGAAGCGGAAGTTCTTGATCGGGTGCTTGATCTTGCCGTTCTCGATGTAGAACGTCCCGTCGCGCGTCAGGCCGGTGTACAGCAGGGTCTGCGGGTCCACCGGGCGGATGTACCACAGGCGCGTGACCAGGATACCCTTGGCCGTGCTCTTGATCAGGTCCTCGGTGCTCTGCGTGCCGCCCATCATGATGAAGCCGTTGGGCGGCGGCACGTCCGGAATGCCCTGCTTCTGGGCCCAGAAGCGCGAGCTGAACAGGTTCTTGACCACGCCCTTCTCGATCCACGTCACCTTCTGGCGCGGGCGGCCGTCGCCGGCGAAGGCCAGGCCCGGAATATCGGCGCTGGCCGGGTCGGAGTAGATGGTCACGCGCTCATCGAAGAGCTTTTCGCCCTTGCGGTTGCCACCGCCTTTTTTGCTGAGGAAGGAGCGGCCCTCGTCGGCGTTGCGCGCGTCGAAGGCGTTCATCAGCGCCCCGAGCAGGGAGGCGTCGGAGTTGGCCACCAGGGCGGCGGGCTCCAGAATGACGGTGTACTTGCCCGGCTCGATGGCTTTGGCGGCCACCGACGTAGCAGCCTTGGCGGCGGCAATCTGCGTGAGCCGGCCCGCGTCGAACTTGCTGATGTCGGTGTAGTCGGCAGCGGCGTAGCCCGAGCCGGTGCCGTCGGGCGTGCGCACCGTCACCGAGAAGTCCAGGTTGGTAAACTGCTGGTAGGCTTCCAGGCCCTTCTTGTTGCGCTTGGCCACGAAGCCGGCCTGGTCTTCGAGGAAAGCAGCCGAGCTGAGCTTTTTCTGGTCGCAAAGCGTGATGCTCTTGCCGGCCTGCTGGGCGCGGTAGTCGGGCGTGATGCCGGCCGTGCTTTGGGCAAAGGAGGGCGTGTTGGCGTACTGCTGCGGCCCGAGCATGGGCACGTACTCCGGGCTTTCGGGCGCGAGGCGGGCAATTTCCTCGGCGCGCTGCACGCAGCGGCGCAGCGTCGCGTCGTCGAACTGGTTGCAGGTGGCAATGCCCGAGCGTTTGCCGAAGCGCGCCTCCACGGTCAGCGCCACGTTGTCGACGGCACCGGCGGTGCTCACCGTATTGCGGGCGGTGCGGATGTTGCCGCCCGTGGTGCCGGTGAGCGTGCCTTCGCACTCGTCGGCGGTGCTGAAACCCATCACCTTGGTCAGGATGCTCTGGGCTTCGTCTTTGCTTAATATAGCCATTAGGGTTTGTTGAGGAAGAGAGAGAAGTTGAACAGAAGCTCCCCTCCTCAGCGGAGGAGAGGAAACATCGTTCTACACTTTGCGGGCGGTGTTGATGACGTTCACGCCGTTGAAGCGGGTGTGGGCCGAGCCGTGGCTCACGGCCGACACCTGCGAAGGCTGGCCCTTGCCGTCGAAGAACGAGCCGAACAGGCGGTAGTCCGACTGGTCGCAGATGGCCGCGCAGGAGTTCCAGAATTCCTGGGTGTTGGCTTGGTAAGCCACGTCCTCGATCTGCCCGGCAATTTTGCCTTTCTCGATGGCGTAGAACACCGTGCCGCCGAACTGGAAGTTGTAGCGCTGCTGGTCGATGGAGAACGAGCCCCGCCCGGCGATGTAAATGCCCTTGTCCACGCCCTTGATCATGTCGTCGACGCTCATCTTCTGCGTGCCCGGCTTCAGGCTCACGTTGGCCATGCGCTGGAACTGCACATCCTGCCACGACTGGGCGTAGCAGCAGCCGTCCGACTCGTTTTGCCCCACGATGTGGGCCTGGTCGCGCGTCTTCTGGTAATCCACCAGCTGCCCGTCCTTAATGATGTCCCACTGCTTGGTTTTCACGCCCTCGTCGTCGTAGCCCACGGCGCCCAGGGAGCCGGGCTGCAGCTTGTCGGCCACGATGTTGACGATTTTCGAGCCGTAGGGCTTGCCCTGCTTTTTCCAGTCGAGGGTAGCGAAGCTGGTGCCCGCGTAGTTGGCCTCGTAGCCCAGTACACGGTCCAGTTCAGTGGCGTGGCCGATGCTTTCGTGGATGGTCAGGCCCAGGTGGTTGGGGTCGAGCACGAGGTCGTACTTGCCCGGCGTCACCGAGGTGGCCGTCAGCTTGGCCTTGGCTTGCTGCGCGGCCAGGGCGGCGTCTTCTAGGATGTCGTAGCTGTTCTTGTAGCCAATCAGGCCGGTGCCGGCCGGGCCGGCAATCTTGTCGGCGGCTTTGGGCACCAGGTACTCGTAGCCCAGGCCCATGGGCGCGCTCAGCGCTTCGCGGGTGCGGAACTTGCCGGAGGCGCGGTCGATGGCCGTCACGCCGAAGGTGGGCCAGATGCGGTGCACGTCCTGATCAATATACGAGCCGTCGGTGGAGGCGAAGTACTTCTGCTCGTTGACCTGGAACAGGGCCGAGTTGACGAAGTTGGCTCCGTTGTCCAGCGCCTTCGCGTTGGCCGCCAGCAACAGGTCCACCTTGTCCTTTACCGGCACTTCGAAGGCATTCTGCTGAATGGGCGTCTTCCACGACACCTCGCCGTAGCCTTTCTGCGGCGCCAGCTTCACCGGGTCCTTCTGCACCTTGGCGTTGGCTTTGGCAATCTGCACGGCCATCTGGGCCGCCTTGGCCATGCCGGCTTCCGACACGTCGTTGGTGGCCGCGAAGCCCCAGGTGCCGTTGGCCAGCACCCGTACGCCCGCGCCGAAGCTTTCGCCGTTGGCAATGTTCTGCACCTGCCGCTCGCGGGTAAAGATGCTCTGGTTCAGGTAGCGGCCGATGCGCACGTCGGCGTAGGAGGCGCCGGCCGATTTGGCCGCGTTCAGCGCCGCGTCGGCCAGGCGCTTGTTCACCGCGGCGTCCATCAGCGGTTCGAGCAGGCGCTCCACGTCCACGGGCGTGCCGCCGAAGCCGGGGAAGCTCGGCAGAAACAGGGCGCCCGCCGCGAGGCTGGTCAGCCCGACAAAATCACGTCGTTTCAAGAGGGGTACGGGTTTGGTGATGAGAGGAGGGAAAAAGCGCAGGATTGCGCCGGAAGGACGCAGCCGCCCCGGCAGGGCTGCACGGGCCGCCGCGGCAGGCTGTCGGCCCACGCGAGCGGGCCCGGCGCATCAAGATAGTGCGCCGGGCCCGCTCGCGGCCAAAGAATTTATCGCCAAAGCGGCCATTGACTACTCGTCTCGTCGGTAAAGCCCGCTGCGTATTGGCGAAATCACAAAGAATCAGGCCACGAGCCGGTGCAGATCGGCCGCAATGCCGGGCCAGGGCTGGTTCAGGTCGATGGTGACGACGCGCACCGGGAAGCCGCCCAGCGTGTAGCGCAGATCGGCCTCGTGGGTGGCCGCGGGGTACAGCAGGATGCCTTCGAGTGGCGCGGCGGCGTGCGGTGCCTGATTCTGCAGGTAGGCAAAAAGCTGGTAGAGGTGGGGGGCAATCAGCCGCTGCCGGTCGTGGTGGGGCTTGAGAGCGGCCGCGTAGTATTTCGTGTCGAGGATGATGCGGCGGTCGGGGGCCGTCAGGCTGGTGTCGGTAATCATGCTCGGCAGCAGGGCCAAGTCCTCGGCACGCTCGGCCTCGGCCTGCCAGTGGATGGTCTCGGAGGCCACGCGGTAGCGGCGCTGCTCCAGCCGGTAGAAGTTGCGCACAAACCGCTCGAACAGGCCAGCCATCAGTGCTTCGTCGCGGCGGAAGTCGTGGAAGCGGGTGCGGCCGGCCACGTCCGTATCGGGCAGGGCGGTGCGGTAGATCAGGTCGCAGACGTTGAGCAGAAAGCCCTCCTGGCCGGGCAGGTGCAGGCGGCGCATGGCGCGCAGCTCGGTGCGCGTGAGCGGCGTGGCCGCTACGGTGGCCGGAAAGCGGTTGCGCACGCGGCGTACCTCCTGGCGCAGCACGGCGGGCAGGTGGCGGGTGCGCCCGAGCACCTCCAGCGCGCCCACAAGCAGGCGGTTGAACGGCGTGTCGGGCCCCAGCTCGTCGTAGGCGCACACGGCCCGGCCCTGGCGGAGCAGGTCGCGGGTGAGGGTGGGCGTGAGCAATACGCGCCCGCGCAGTTCGGTCAGCTCGGCCTCCCGTTCGGTGTAGCCCAGCGGTAGGCCTTTGGCCAACAGGCGGCGGGTGCCCAGCAGCAGCATCTGCGTGAGCAGCTCCAGCGGCCGGTGAAAATCGGTGGTGGCCACCTGCTGCCACTCGCCCGGCTCCGGCAGGCGGTTCCAGGCGTAGCAAAGCAGGTAGTAGAGGTTTTGAATCGGGACCACGGATTACTGCGGATTCATCCGGATTTCACGGATTTTGTGGACGATTGACACGAGGAGCGGAGCGCTTCGCTTGGGGCAATTGTTGGTAGCTTCGTTGAACGGCTTCTGCATCCTCTGCGCAGGCTTCAGCGCCCTCTGTGGGCTAAAAACGCCAGAACGAATAAGGGTCTACGCCGAGAGCAGCCGCTGCTTGTGCGCGGCCGCCTGCGTGGGCTGGTCAAACCAGTAGTCGTCGAGCAGAGGCGCTATTTCCTGCTCCAGAATCAGGGTGAGCCAGGCCGGGGCCTGCGCCGGATGGGCGGGCGGCTGGCAGAAGTAGCTGTGCCCGAGCTGAAAGTCGGGGCCCAGCTCCGGATCATCGGCAATGGCTTGGTTGAGCTCGTTGAGGCGCAGCAGCAGCCGGGCCACTACCACCTTGGGCACGCCGCGGGCCGCCAGAAACGCCCGCAGCGCCTCACCGAACTCCGGCTGCATGGGCACGAAGGCAAAGCGGCGGCGCAGGGCGTAATCCAGCGGGGCGAGGCTGCGGTCGGCCGTGTTCATCGTGCCGATCAGGTACAGGTTGGCGGGCACGAAGAAGCGCGGGGCGTCGGCCGGGGCGTAGGGCAGGCGCACGGCGTGGCCGGGGCCGCGCTTGTCGGGCTCCAGCAGCACCAGCAGCTCGCCGAAGATGCGGTTCAGGTGGCCGCGGTTGATTTCGTCGATCAGCAGCACGAACGGGCGCTCCGGCTGCCGGGCGGCGCGGCGGCATACGTCGGGCAGCACGCCGTCGATGAGGCTAAAGCCGCCCAGCCCGTCGGGCCGGAAGCCCTGCACAAAGTCCTCGTAGCTGTAGCTGGGGTGGAACTGCACCAGCTCGATGCGGCTGTCGTCCTGGGCGCCGAGCAGCAACCACGCCAGGCGGCGGGCCAGAAAGGTTTTGCCGGTGCCCGGCGGGCCCTGCAGAATCAGGTTCTGCTTGCGCTCCAGGCCGGCCAGCGCATCGTCGAGCCGGGCTGCCGAAACGAACAATTCCCGCAGGGCCTCTTGGCGGCTGTAGGGCAGGGCCGGCAACGGGGGGTAGTCGGGTTCCGGCTCGGCGGCCAGGGCCGCGGGCTGCGGCTCCATACTGAGCTTGGCGGGCTCCGCGGCGGCTGGTTTTTTCGCCGCCTTCTTTCGTTTCGGCTCCACTGCGGCGGGCTCGTCGTCCTCGGCGCCGGTGTAAAGCTGCTGCATGTCCTGCTGGGCGGCCAGGTCGCCGTCGTGGGGCGAGCCAGCCAGCACGGGGCGCTTGGTCGTCACGGTGAAGCTCAGGCGCTCCAGCAAGCGGTTGGTGGGCGCGCCGGCGGCCAGCGGGAAGGGCGCGTCGGGCTTTTTCAGGGCCAGGCGCAGGGCCATTTCGGCCACGGGGCGCGGGGGGTAGCGGCGGCCCTTGTACACCAGCTCGTACACCGTGCTCGGCGGCAGCTCCAGCCCGGCCCGGTCGATGTGGCGCAGGGCGCGCAGCACATGCTCGCGGGTGAGGGCGGAAAGGGGGACGGAAGGCGCGGACGGAGGGGTGGACATGCGGGCGGTAAGGTAGAAGCAAAACGCCAACCGCGCGCGGGGAGTTCGGCCATCCGACGCAGGGCCGCTCCCGGATTTCGTGGGGCTGGGACCTGCTGCGGCGCGTCTGCGTTCAGCCGCCCGTGCCGCCCGTGCCGCCCGTGCCGCCCGAACGCAGACGCCCCGCGCCCGGCCCCAATAGGGACGGGCACGGGGCGTTACTGCGGAGTGGGGCAGCCGCTACTTGGCGTGGCGCTGCGGGTCGTGGGCTTTGTCGGGTGTCACCTTCTTGCCCTGCGGGCTTTCTTCGGTGGTGTTCATGCGCTTGTCTTCCTGCTTTTTGCGCGCCGGATCATCGTGTTGGGGCGTTTTGGGGGCACTGGTCTTAGACATGGCTATGGTCGGTTTGTGGGTGAAACCATGCTGCCGTGTACGCACCCCGGCGGCGCGCGTTTGGCTGGCCGGCAAATTGCGGCGCGGTACCGTCGAGCTTCAGTCGGCGCGGTGCTCCCGGCGGATGCCCAGCTTTTTCATCCGCGCCTCCAGGGTTTTGGCGTTGATGTCGAGCAGCACGGCCGCCCCCTGCGGGCCGCTGACGCGCCCGCCGGTACGCTGCAGTGCCGCCAGAATATGGTCGCGCTCCTGCTCGCGCAGGGTTTTGAGGATGCCCGAAGCCGGGGCGGAAGGCCCCGCCGAGGCTGGAACGGGGGCGGCCGAGAAGCCCGCAAACTCCAGAAACGGGCCGCTGGAAGCAATAACGGCCCGCTCCACCACGTGCTCCAGCTCCCGGATGTTGCCCGGCCAGGCGTAGCGCTGCAGGGCTTTCAGGTCGCGGGCGCGCAGGCCGCGCACCGGCTTGCCGAGCTTCTTGGTAAAGCGCTCCAGAAAGTGGCGCACCAAAGGTTCCACGTCCTCGGGCCGTTCGCGCAGGGCCGGCAGGTGAATGGGAAACACGTCGAGGCGGTAGTAGAGGTCGGCGCGGAAACGGCCGGCGGCCACTTCTTCCTCCAGCACCCGGTTGGTGGCCGCCAGCACGCGCACGTCGGTGCGGATGACGCGGCGCCCGCCGATGCGCTCAAACTCCTTTTCCTGGAGCACCCGCAGCAGCTTGGCCTGCAAGTCCAGCGGCAGCTCCCCGATTTCGTCCAGGAAGATGGTGCCGCCGTCGGCCAGCTCAAACTTGCCGATGCGCCGGTCGTGCGCGCCGGTAAACGCGCCTTTTTCGTGCCCGAACAGCTCCGACTCAATCAGCTGGGCCGGCAGGGCCGCGCAGTTGATCTTAACCAGGGCCCGTTCCTTGCGGGGCGAGAGGTTGTGCAGGGCCCGGGCCACCAGCTCCTTGCCCGTGCCGGTTTCGCCGGTGATGAGCACGGTGCTGTCGGTGGGCGCTACCTGGCTCACGCGGGTAAACACCTGCTGCATAACCGGGCTGCCGCCCACGAAGTCGCCGAAGCGGGCCGCCGCCGTGGTGTTGATTTCGTCGATGAGGTAGGTTCGCTCCCGTTCCAGCTGGGTGCGCAGCGCCTCAATCTGCTCAAAGGCAAACACGTTCTGGATGGCCAGCCGAATTTGCGGCGCCAGCCCCTGAATAAGCTCCAGCGACTCTTCGGTGAAGGCCAGCGGCAGGCGGCTGGCCATAATCAGGGCCGTGGTGTGCTCTTCGCCCGCTGCCAGGGGCGCGCTGAGAATGGAGCGGGTGCCGCGCTCGTCGCGAATAAAGCGCAGCAGAGCGTAGCGTTCGGCCAAGGCTTCGAACTCCGTTTCGACGTACACGCCCGGCCGCGCAAACAGTTCCGCCGCGGCCAGCTTGGCCGAGTCCGGGTCGGGCAGCTCATCGAGGCGGTTTTCGTCGAGGTCCGCAAAGGAGCCGTCGGGTTGCTTGGCCAGCTCGGCCAGGGCCCGGGCCGAAGTATCGGACAGGCGCATGCGCACACCGAAGTAGTCGCAGGGAACCACGCGGTTGATTTCGGCGGCGATGGTGCGAAACAACTCCCCGCGCTCCTTGATGCTGAGCAGGGCGTTGTTCAGGGCCAGCTGCATGGTTTTCTCCTGCTCGCGCCTGGCAATGTCCTCGAAGGCCAGGGTGTTGGTCACGGCCACGGCCACCAGACTGCCGATTTTCTCCAGCAGGTCCACGTCGTGGGGCGTGAATTCCGGGCGGCGGCGGGCCACCAAGGACAGCAGCCCGATCAGCTGACCGCCGGTGCGCAGCGGCACCACCGTGAGGTAGCGCATGCCGCGGTCGACGAGGGCGTAAAAAGGTTGGAAGTCGGCGCCCTCATTCAGTAGCTCCAGCAGATCATATACGTGCAGGTTGGGCCGCCGCATGAACTGCTCCAGCGGAGTGCCTTCGATGGGCACGCGGCCCGTTCTGCGGCCGGAAGCGTCGAGCTGCTCCGGCAACAGCACCTCGCCCAGGTAGTCGCGCAGGAACACGCGGCGGTACTGGTGCTCGGCGTCGAAGGTCAGGATGGTGATGGCGTCGAAGGGGAAAATAAGCCGCAGCTTTTCCGTTACCGTGCGAAATAAATCTTCCTTGTTGCGGGTGGTGGCAATGGCATCGTTGAGGTAGAGCAGCAGGGAGTCGTCTTGGTCGGGCATGAGCATTCTTCCTGAAATATGAGGAGCAATAAAAGAGGAAATTCTGAAATAACAGGAAAATAAAGTTGGTAAATGCGGGCCGATGAAGGCATGCCTTAAAATAATTTGGCCTTGTATGGGTGAAGGAGGCGGTTTTTCAATAAAGTTTTAACACTCTCCGCCCCTTGGCACAAGCTTGGGTACTACCGGGTCGACCTTCATCAGTCATCCCTTATGTATTCTCGACTCAAACTTGCCGCGCCGCTGCTGACCCTGGGGCTGCTTATCGGCGGGGCGGCCCAGGCCCAGCAGGGTCCGGTGCTCGCCGACTCGCTGACCCTGGACGGCACCATCCGCTCGGTACTGGAGGCCAACCCGGCCATTACCGCGCTGGAAGAAGAAGTTAACGCGGCCACCAGCCGGGTGCAGCAGAACCGGGGCGGCTTTCTGCCCCAGGTAACGGGCACGGCCACCTATACGCGCATCGATCCGGTGGTCAAACTGCAGCTGGCCGAAGGGCAGCCCGCGTTTCAGCTGGCGCCCAACAACAACTACGACGCGCACATTACGCTCCAGTACGGCCTGCTTGACTTCGGCAAGAAAGAAGCCTCGACCAACCTGGCCGAAAGCCGCCGACAGACCGCCCTGGACAACATCGCCGTGACCCGGCGCGACCTGGCTTATTCGGCCGTGCAGGTGTACTACAACATCCTGTTCGTGCGCGAAAGCATCAAGGTGCAGGACGCGCAGATTGGCTCCCTGCGGCAGCACCAGCGCGAAATGGAGAAGCGCGTGCAGGGCGGCGTGAGCACGCGTTTCGATGTGACTACCACGCAGGTGCGCATCACCCAGGCCGAAAACGTTCGCATCGACCTGCAAAACCAGCTGCGCAACCAGCAGGTGCAGTTGGCGCGGCTGCTGCACAAGCCCGAGTACACCGAGGTGCCCGTGCGTGGCGCTTTCGCCTACCAGCCCCAGCCCGTGGACCTGAGCACCGCCCTGGCCCGGGCCGGTGAAAATCGCCCTGAGCTGAAGCTGGCCCGCGACGCGGAAAATACCGCCACCCTGAACCTGAAGCTGATCGAGCGTGCCAACACGCCCACGCTCGGCATCGGGGCGCAAGTGGGGGCCAAAAACGGTTACCAGCCCGAGCTCAACCGGATCCGGCCCAACACCGTGGGCGTGGTGCAGCTGTCGGTACCGATCTACGACGGCAACAAAAACAAAAACCAGCGCGTGGAGGCCCAGGCCACCATCCGCGGCGCCCAGGCTCGCATCCTGGATACCCAGGAGCAAGTGCGCGCCGACGTGCGCCAGGCCGCTAACAACATGGATGCCAGCGCCGCGCGTTTCTCGAACGCCGAAACCCAGGTAACGCAGGCCGCCGACGCGCTGACCCGCGCCAAAGCCCGCTACCGCTACGACGTGGGCACCAACCTCGAGGTGCTCGACGCGGAAACCCAGCTGGCCCAAGCCCGCCTGGCCCGCCTGCAGGCCATCTACAACTATACCCTCGGGCAGTACCAGCTGCGCCGCGCCACGGGCGAACAGATCTGGTAATGGTGCAAACGTGGTGTACTGGTGAGTGTCGAGTTAGCCGCGCCGCAGGCGCGGTGCCAGCCTCCCGAACACCACACTCACCACGCACCGTTTCACTATTTCCCCTCATGCACCTCTCCAAGATTCTTTGCCCGCTGGATTTCTCGGTGGCCGCCGGACTGGTAGTCGCCTACGCGGCGGCGCTGGCCGGCGCCACGGGGGCCGAGCTGCGTCTGCTGCACGTGCAGGAGCTGCCGCCCGTGCTCAGCGACGACGACGCGGACGCGGCTGCGGCGCTGGCGCGCTACCAGGCCGTGGCCCAACAGGCCGGGGCGCCGCACGTCACCACGCAGCTGCGCCACGGGGAGGCTGCGGTGGAAATCGTGCGTGAGGCCCAGCAGGCTGCCGCCGACCTCATCGTCATCGGCTCGCACGGCCAGACGGGCCTCGCGCGCTTTCTGATGGGCAACACCGCCGAGCACGTGGTGCGCTCTGCCCCGTGCGCCACGCTGCTCGTCAAACCCCAGGGCGCGTCTCCGCACCGGCAGTCGGCCTGAGCGGTGAGGGGTGAGCTAGTGGGTTGATGTTCAGTAGTACCGACCCTCAAATCCGCCACCTCGCCGCCTCACCATCTCACCATTTCACAAACTCACCATTTCGACTAAATGGCAACGCAAGAACCGGTGGTAGAACGCCACATGTCCCAGCCTGGCGGCCCGGCCCAGCCCACCGCCGATTCCGCTTACGAGGAGCCCGCAGGCCGCTCGAAGCGTCCGATTGTTATGGTTATCCTGGCCCTGCTGCTGCTGGTGGGCGGCTACTTCGGCTACCAGCGCTACCAGTTTGGCCAGACGCACGAAGAAACCGACGACGCCCAGGTAGAGGGCGACGTGTACCCGGTGCTGCCGCGCGTCGGCGGGCCGGTGCTGGAGGTGAAGGTAGATGACAACCAGCCGGTGAAAAAGGGCGACGTGCTCGTGACCCTGGACCCGGCCGACTACCAGCAGCGCGTGAATGCCGCCCAGGCCGCCCTGCTCGCCGCCCAGGCCAACGTGACGGCCGCCCGCGCCGCCGTGGGCACGGCCCAGGCCAACGTGCGCACCGCCCAGGCCAGCATCGGCGTGAGCGACGCCAGCCGCGCCCGCCTGGAAAAAGACCTGAAACGCAGCGAGTTTCTGCGCAAGGAGGACATCATTCCGCAGAGTGAGCTGGATGCCGTGCAGGCCAACCTGCGCGCCACCACCGCCCAGCGCGCCACGGCCGCCGAACAGGTAAGCGTGACCCGCCAGCAGGTAGCCGCTGCCCAGCAGCAGGTGGCCGTGGCCGAAGCCGTGGTGCAGCAGCGCCAGGCCGACCTCGACAACGCCCTGCTGCAGCTCAGCTACACCACGCTGAAAGCCCCGGCCGACGGCATCGTCAGCAAAAAGAGCGTGCAGCCCGGCCAGGTGGTGGGTCCCGGCCAGCAGCTGCTGGGCATCGTGGCCAGCCGCCGCACCTGGGTGGTGGCCAACTTCAAGGAAACGCAGCTGGAAAACATGCGCGTGGGCCAGCCGGTGGAAATCGAGGTGGATGCGTACCCGAACGAGGAGTTCCGCGGCCGCATCGAGTCGCTGTCGGCCGCTACCGGCGCCCGCTTCGCCTTGCTGCCCCCCGACAACGCCTCCGGCAACTTCGTGAAGGTGACCCAGCGCGTACCGGTGAAAATCGTGCTCGACCAAGCGGACCCCGAGCACCCGCTGCGCGCCGGCATGAGCGTCACGGCGACAGTAGCGGTGAAATAGTGACATGGTGAAACGGTGAGTTTGCTGTTCCTGTCTACTCCCAGTTTCACCCGTGCTGCCTTCAGGCCTTCGCTTTCTTGCGTGCAGTGGCAAGCACCGCAACGAGTTCCACATACTCGTGCTGCAGCTTATGAAGGCGTGAGGCGGGAATGATGCCGGAGTCGCTTAACAGCTCATGCCAGAACAACGTCTCATCTGCTTCCTCCACGCAGATGCAGAGCTTGGCGTACCATTCGGCGCTTGAGCGGCCGCGGCAAGCGGCTCGAAAATTGGCCGCTACGGATGTTGCTGCCCGCAGCAGCTGCTTGCCTAAAACGCTTGCTTCGCCCTGTGTGCGGCAACTGCTGAAACAAACGCATTACCCGCAGCGCGGCTGCTTTGGTGCGCGCTCGGTACGCTTCGTTAAACGATACGTTGGGGATAGTATCCTCTTCCATAAGGTGAATAGGTAGCGTCGTCTTAGCTCACATAAGAACAAAACGCACCAGTTCACCACCTCCCCATTTCACCACATGGAAACCGGATTTACCAAGTGGATCATCGTCATTACGGTGGTGATGTGCTGCTTGCTGGAGCTCATCGATACCAGCATCGTGAACGTGGCCCTGACCCAGATGATGGGCAACCTCTCGGCCACGCAGCAGGAAGTCAGCTGGGTGGTGGCCTCTTACGCCATTGCCAACGTCATCGTGATTCCGATGACGGGCTTTTTGGCCGAGCAGTTCGGCCGCAAAAACTACTACTTGTTCTCGGTGGTGCTGTTCACGCTGGCCTCCGTGGCCTGCGGGCAGAGCACCAACATCTGGGAGCTGGTCTTCTTCCGCTTCGTGCAGGGCGTGGGCGGCGGCGCGCTGATGGCCACCTCGCAGGCCATCCTCATCGATACCTTCCCGCCCAACCAGCTGGCCCTCGGGCAAGCGCTGTTCGGCATGGGCGTCATCATCGGGCCCACCATCGGGCCCACGCTCGGCGGCTACATCGTCGACAACTACGACTGGCCCTGGATTTTCTACGTCAACGTGCCGGTGGGCGTGCTGGCCACCATCTTCACCGTGATGTTCATCCGCGACCCGGAGCGCATCAAGAACGCCGTGCGGCGCCCCATTGGCGAAATCGACTGGCTGGGTATCTTCCTGCTGATCCTAGGCGTGGGCTCGTTGCAGTACGTGCTGGAGCAGGGCGAATCGGAGGACTGGTTTGAAAGCTCGGTCATCCTGTTCTTCACGGTCCTGACCGTCATCGGCATGGCGGGCTTCGTGTGGCGGGAGCTGACGGCCAAGCAGCCGGTGGTAGACCTGCGGGTGCTCGGTAAAAGCCGCAACCTGGCCGTGGGCGCGTTCCTCTCGTTCATCCTGGGCTTCGGCCTGTTTGCCTCGGTGTTCGTTTTCCCCATCTTCTGCCAGCGCATCCTCGGCTTCACGGCGGCCCAGACGGGCTACCTGCTGCTGCCCGGCGCCCTGCTTACCGGCTTCATGATGCCGATGGTGGGCAAGCTGATTCAGGGCGGCGTGTCGCAGAAGTTTATGCTGCCGGTGGGTTTCGTGGTGTTCTTCGTCTTCTCGTATTGGATGAGCACCCAGATTTCGCCCACGGCCGGCGAGAGTGACTTTTTCTGGCCGCTGATGCTGCGCGGCTTCGGGCTGGCCCTGCTGTTTTTGCCCATCACCACCATGTCCTTGGCGGGCCTTAGCGGCAAGGACGCGGGCCAGGCCGCCGGCCTCACCGGCATGATTCGGCAGCTGGGCGGCTCGTTTGGGGTGGCCCTGATCGGGACGTACCTGGAGCGCACCACCGTGCAGAACCGCATCGGCCTGCTGCCCCACGTGTCGCTCTACGACCCCGAAACCCAGCAGCGCCTGCAGGGCCTGGTGGCCAGCTTCATGGCCAAGGGCGCCGACGCGCTGCAGGCCCAGCGCCAGGCCTACGCCGTGCTGGAAGGCATGGTCATGAAGCAGACGGCCCTCATTACTTACTCGCAGACCTTCCTGATGATCGGCACCTTCTTTTTGCTCTGCATTCCGCTCATCTTCCTCATCAAGCGCCCCAAGCCCGGCACCAAAGTCGACCTGAACGCGGCGCACTAGGTTTTAGGGCATGCGAGTATGCAGGTAAGGGTTGAGGAGTTGTTTGAGCCTGCCCCCTCAACAAAAAGCCCCGACCGGCTTCGGTCAGGGCTTTTTGTTTTCTATGAATTGATGAGTTGAGTGGCAAGTAAGAGGAAATGGGCAACTCCTAAACTCCTATCCGCATGCCCTGACTATTGGTACTGAATGTACAGCGGCTTGGGCGTGAGCTGGGTCAGTATCTCGTTGGGCGTCATGATGTGGTGCGGCTTGGGGCGGGCGTCGTACTCGTAGAAGAGCTTGAAGCCCGTGTACTGCACCGGCTCGGTTTGGATGTAGTCGTGGTAGGAGTCCTTCTTCAGCGTCGGCTCGCCGTGGCCGTCCATGTGCATGACCACCTGCACGCGCGGGTCGAGCTTGATGTTCTTGTAGTTGGTCACCATCTTCCGCGTAAAGCGGTGCACCGTCAGTACCTTGGGCGGGAGCTTGTTTTCGCTCACGATGCGGGCCAGGTAGTTGATGGTGAAGTTGATGTCCTTCGCGTCGAGGGTGCCGATGCGCTGGTTGGGGCGCACGCCGGGCATGGTGGCCAGCGAAAACTCCGGGTCGATGCCCAGGTGAATGTCGGGCTGCTTGAGGTACTGTTCCAGCTTGGGCAGCTCCACCTGCAGGGTGCTGTGGCCCGGCTGCACGTCGAGGAACAGGATGCATTTATGCTCCCGGGCCCAGGAAATTACTTCCTCGATGGTGGCCTTGGAGTTCATCAGGCGCCACTTGCCATCCTTGCCGGGCGTGCCCTGGGCCGTGATGGTGACGTTGTGCAGCGCCGGCTGCACCGGAATGCTGGGGTCGGCGGCTTCCCACTCCTTCAGCACGCCCGCAAACTTGCGGAACATCTGCTCCTTCGGCTCGCGACCCAGAATGCCCATGCCCTTCGAGCGGATGTTGCCATAAAAAGCAATGATGCGCTTGCCCGGCAGGATGGCGCCTGGCAGTTGTCCGCTGGCCTTCACGATCGAGTCAGCCTTGAGCGAGTCGCGGCGCATGGCCTGCCGCTGCAGGGCCACCGTGTCGATGACGGCCGGCTTGGCCGAGTCGGCCGAGGCCGTGGCGGTGGCCGAAGATTCATTGTCGGCCTTGCTGCTGCAGCCGGGCAGCAGGGTGGGGGCCAGCAAGAGGCCCAAAACGGGCAGAAGCGGTGCGCCAAAGCGCGAAAGAAGCGGGAAACGGGTCACGTTTAGCGAATTAGGAAAGCGGGCATTGAGGCTACGAAGTTAGGGCATTTCGCCTGATTGCCGGGCCGGAAAGTTGTCCGCTGCCGCTGGGCCGCGTTCGAAATCAGCTTCATTTATAGAAAGTTAAAATAATTTTAATCTGATAGTTGCCCCGTCTTACCGGCGTTTAAGGCCCAATGGCCCCCCAACACGTTGGGCGGCCAAGGCAGACACCAGCGGTGCCAGTCATCGTCGGACGGGAGGACTCAGGGGGCAAACGTAATCGGGAGGGTAAACTCCACCGCCACCGGCTTGCCGCCTTTCCGGCCCGGCTCCCAGGTGCTCGGCAGCTGCTGCACGGCCCGCAGCGCTTCCGCGTTCAGCTCCGCCGCCAGGGCTTCCTGGCCCGCGGGGGCCTGCACGCCTTTGCGCACCTGCGGGTTGTACATCTCCCCGTCGGGCCCGACCACGAAGCTGATGAAAACCTTGCCGCCGAGCTGGGCGGCTTTGGCCGCGGCGGGGTACTTCACGCCGTTGCCCAGATCCTGCATGAGCTGTGCCATGCCGCCGGAGTACTCCGGCATCTGATCCACTTGGTCGTACACGCGGCCCAAATCGGTGAGGCGAGCCGGAGCCGGGGGGGCAGGTGGCGGCGGCGGCGGAGCCACCAGGTTGCTGCGGCCCAGGGCTTCGGACGTGCCGGGTTCTGGTGCATAGGCGGCTTTGTCGCAGGCGACGGCCGCGAGCAGCAGCGCGGAGAGGGGCAGGGCCAGCCAGGGTTTCCAGCGGCGCGCGGGGGGCGGATGGTGTAGCATGTGAATGCGGTTAAGGGTTTGGGAAGTGGAGAAAGAATGGGCAAACGGTAGGCGGATGCCCAGGGCGGATACAGCCTGCCGGGCCAGCAGGCTGGTGTAAGCGGTGGAGGCGGTGGGTGTGGATTGCAGGGCGGCCGCGTCGGCCTGGTACTCGTGCGTCAGGTTTAGGGCGCGGGCGCAGAGGTGCACGAAGGGGTTAAACCAGAGCACGGCTTGGCAGAGGTGCAGCCACAGCCGGTCGGCGGTGTGGCCCAGGCGCACGTGGGCCAGCTCGTGGGCCAGCACCTGGGCAGCCTGCGCCGACGTCAGCGGCGCGGCGTCATCCCAGAGCACCGTGCGGCCAAAGGAACTGGTCGGGAGTCGTCCGCCCGTCAGGCGCAGGGTATAGCCCGCCGCCGCCTGCCGGGGCAGTCGCCGCAGCAGCTGGCTCAGCCACACAAGCCGGCTCAGCTGCCACAGCAGGCTCGCCGCCAGGCCCCACCCGTACAGCACCGGCAGCCAGGGCAGCGCCGGCCCGGCCGCGGAATGGTCTGGGCCCACTTGCACCTCCGGCAGCCAGAGGCTAAAGCGCAGCAACCCGGCGGGCAGCACGGGCGCCGGGCTCAGCCACCCGGGCAGAGGCAACAACGGCAGCACCGCCGTCAGCAGGGGCGCGAGCAGCAGAAAACCCCGGTTGAACTGAAACAGCCGCTCATGGCGCAGCACCAGGTAATAAAAAGCCCAGCACAGGCCCAGCAGGGCGGTGCTTTGCAGCATCCAGTTAAGCAGGCCGGTGGGAGTCATCGTCCGCAGAGTTGAGGTCTTGCTGAGCGTGGCGCAGCAGCTCGTCGAGCTGCTGGGCATCGAGGTTTTCTTCCTTGGCGAAAAAGGAGACGAGGCGCGGAAACGAGCCGCCGAAATAGCCGCCCAGCAGCTTACGCAGCGAAAATCGGCGGTACTCATCCTGGGCCACCAGGGCGTGGTAGCGGTGGGTGCGCCCGAAGGCTTCGTGGCCCACGTAGCCCTTCTGCTCCAGGATGCGCACGATGGTCGAGACGGTATTGTAGGCCGGCGCGGGCGCGGGCATGTCGGGGAGCATGTCCTTCACAAAGGACGGGCCGCGGCGCCAGAGCACCTGCATGACCTGCTCTTCGGCGCGGGTGAGTTCGGGGAGTTGTTGCATCGTTGACATCTACTGGGTTAAACGTATAACTAATTATTTAGTTAATCAACTAAAGTTTTCTTTTTGGTTCGCCCAACAAGTTGACTGTCCCTGCCCGGTTTGTGAGGGAAGCGTGGATTTTGCCTGGAATCGAATCTTTTACCGCGCGGCGTGTTGAAAGGAAATCCAATCGTAACGTCTTCACGCTGTGTTCTTCTCCAAGCCATTTTTCCGATCGACGCCACTGACGTGGCTGCTGGCCTCCCTGCTGTTGGTGGGCCCCAGCATGGGTTGCCAAAACGAATCGGCGCGGGCCGAAGTCGCGCCCGCTACGCCCACGGAGGCCGCATCGGCCACCCGTCTGCTGAGCAGCACGCTCATCGGCGAGTACACGCCGCAGGCCCTGGCCGGGCACGTGAGCGGCGTCCCGTTCGCGGCGGCGCTGATCCGCTACCCCATCCGGGTGTACAAGCTCACGTATTCGACCAAGGACACCGACGGGCAAACCGTGACGGCCTCGGGCGCCCTGCTGGTGCCCAAGGTGCCCGCGGGCCAGTCGTTGCCGCTGCTCAGCTACCAGCACGGCACCATCTCGCCGGCCGATGAGGACCGTGCGCCTTCCTATTATAAGTCGAGCAGCGAGGTGTACTCCGCCGTGTCGGTGCTGGCGTCCACAGGCTACATTGTGGCGGCGCCCGACTACCTCGGCTACGGCGCGGCCAAGGCGCTGCCGCACCCTTACGAGCATGCCGCCTCGCTGGCGTCCACCTCGCTCGATATGCTGCGGGCCAGCCGCGAGTTTTGCCAGCAGCAGCGCGTGGAGCGCAACGACAAGACCTTCCTGTTGGGCTATTCGGAAGGGGGCTTCGCCACGCTGGCGTTGCACAAGCTGATGGAGGAGACGGCCGCGTCGGAGTTTACCGTCACGGCCAGCGCGCCGGGTGCCGGGGCCTACCACAAGTCGGCCTTCGCCAACTACATCCTACGCTCGACGCAGCCGCTCAACTTCCTGAGCAGCTACGTGTGGGTGCTCGATACCTACAACCGCGCCTACGGCCTGAACCGCCCCGCCTCGTTCTTTTATAATCAGCCCTACGCCAGCCAGCTGCAGGCCAATCCGTTCAGCGCCGTGCCCAACCAGGCCGATCAGCTGTTCACCAGCGCGTTCCGCACGGGCGTGCTCAGCGGGACGGACGCGCCGATGCTGGCCAGCTTCCGTGCCAACGACATCCATGACTGGAAGCCCCGGGCGCCGCTGGCCCTGTTCCACGGCACGGCCGACGATTACGTGCCCTTCTTCAACTCGCAGGACGCCTACAACGCCATGCGCGCCCGCGGCGCCACGCAGGTAGAGCTACGCCCCATTCAGGGCGGCAACCACTTTACGTCGGCGGTAAGCTACACCCTGGAGGCCTTCGCGTTCATCTCGGAATACAATCAATAAAAGGCGCAGCCCTTTGGTGCTACTAATGCCGTAACCCCGGCCGGGCTCGATGCCCGGCCGGGGTTTTTTATGCCGGCTCGGGCCGGGGCGCCAATGCCTGCCGCAGCCAGACGCCCGTGAGGGCAGCCAGCCCCCCGACCAAGCCGCCGAGCAGAGCCGTGGCCAGCACCAGTAGCCAGCCGTTGCCGCCGAGCGGCAGCAGCTCGGCCACGCGGTGGCTCAGGCGGCCGTCGGCCTGCAGGTGGAGCCAGCCGGCCAGCAGCAGCCAGCCCAGCCCCACGCCGCCGAAGCCGGCCAGGAAAGCCGCGCCGCCGCGCCGGGCTAGCCCCAGGCTTAGCAGTAGGGCCACGACGGCGGCGTTCCACCAGGGCAGGAAAAACTGGGCCAGGGCGGCCAGTACGAGAATCAGAAGAAAGAGACGCCAGGGGCTACGCATGGAAGATCTTATCAAGAAGGCGCAGGAAGGAAGGGGTGTTGATGGTAAATGCCACCGGAATGGTATAGGAAACACCAACTGCTTGACCGTTATGCAGACCTGGCTGCCAACGAGGCATCTGGCTAATAACTCGAACTGCTTCCTCGTTGCAGCCGGCGCCAATACCTTTCGCTACTCTTACGTCGCGCACATGGCCAGTAGGATCGATAGAGAAGTTGATGTAGACTTTGCCCTCAACGTGGTGGTCCAGTGCCTCGGCAGGATATTGAATGTTCTTGTTGAGGTATTGCATCAGGCCATCCATGCCGCCTGGAGGCTGGGGCATCTGATCCACGTAGGCATATACCTTGGCCGCCGACGTGTCGGCCACTGATGCCGATACGTTAAAATCGAGCCCAGGCGCAGACGAGCCGTCTTGCCTGCGTGCTTGGCCATGCGCTGTTGTCTCATCGCCCCCGATTTCAGCAACAGTGCTGCTGGGTGGCGGTTCGGGGTGCTGCAGCCGGTTCTGGGCCATTTGGAAGCTGGTGAAGGCTATGAGCAACAGGCCGAAAATCCAGGCAAAAACGCGGGGCGAAAGGCCGCGGCGGGGTGGCGGAGTGGGGGGCATACGTAATCAGGGCTTGAGCTGCCAGGCGGCCGGCACCCGCGGGTGCGGCTGCGTGGGCGAAGTCAGGTAGATGAGCTCGTTGAGCTGGCCCACGCGCCAGGTTTCCAGCAGGTCGTCGTAGTAGCGGGAGCCGGGGTTGCCGCTCTGGCCGCCGGGAAACACGCCGTAGGCTTTGGGCTCGGGGCCCAAGGCCACCACCATGCGCCACGAAGGCCCGTTGCGCTCCGAGGTGGCATTGACGATGCCCGCGCCGCCGCCGCAGTCCACGTCCAGGCGGCCGAAGCCGGGCAGGCGGGCCAGGTGCAGGATGTCGGTGCTTTTCTGCTGGCTCCAGGCCCACTTCGGCCCGAGCGGGCCAAACTTGCGCGCCAGCGAGTCGGCGGCGAACCGGAAGCTCTGCAGCGCCAGCTGCGGCAGCGTCTCGCGCTGCGGCGTGCGCCGGTCGTCGATCCAGCGGGAGGTGTCTTCCCGCAGCAGCAGGTTGTTGGTCCGGTCGCGGGGCGGGTAGCGCATTTCCAGGCCGGTAGCGGCCGGCCCAAAGTCATCGGCCCAGAGCCGGTCGACCAGCTCGCCGTACCACAAATCGAATATGCTCGCGCCCACGGCCTGCGCGTCGTAGGCGTAGTTCCAGCGGCGCAGGGCGTCATAGGCCGCGCGCTGGGCCGGGGTAAGCTGCCCGGGCGCCACCAGCGCCAGCAGCCGCGGCAGCATCAGCTGGGCATTCAGGTTCAGGTTGTCGTTTTGCAGCGCCCGCAATGAGTCGGGCGTGGCCTGCCGCATGCGGCCGAGCCGCTCGTTGATGCGGTGCCCCCGCTCGTAGCTGGCGAAGTTCCAGCCCAGGTAATACGGGTAGTTGGGCCCGGCCGGAAACTGGTTGGCCGACGACACGAAGCCGCGGGCTGGGTTTTTCACGTGCGGGTTCTGCGCCTGCGGAATCCAGCCCTGCCAGTCGTGCTGCGGGTTGGAGCCGTCGAGCACAAACTTGCCCTGGGCCCGCCACTTCAGGGGGAACTTGCCGTTCGGCCAGATGGCCACGTCGTTCTGCTGGCTGGCGAAGATAAAGTTCTGGGCCGGGGCGGCGTAGGTGCTCAGCGCGGCGGCGTAGTCCTGGTAGTTGCGGGCGCGGTTGAGCCGGTAAAAGGTGAGCACCTCGTTGCCACCCTCGTGGGCCGTCCAGCGCATGGCGTGGCGCACGGGCGTCTGCGCGTTGAAGGGCTTCTCGTCGCGGTCATACACCACCGGGCCGTGGTGGGTGTGGAGCACCGTGTCGAGCCGTTCGGGCAGGCCGCGCACCCGAATGCGCTCCACCACCCGCCGCACCGGCTTCCACTGCCCGGCGTGCCAGTATTCGCGCTTCGTGGCATCCTTGAACCGGAGCTGGTACCAGTCGAGCACGTCGCCGCCCACGTTGGTCACGCCCCAGGCCACGTCCTGGTTGAAGCCGATGATGATGGTGGGCGCGCCGGGGATGGTCACGCCGTACACGTTCACGCCCGGCGCCACCAACTGCACCTGGTACCAGATGCTGGGCAGGTTGAGCTGCAGGTGCGGGTCGTTGGCCAGGATAGGCAGGCCCGAAGCCGTGCGGCTGCCGCTCAGAGCGAAGTTGTTGGACCCCAGCTCCGGGTCGGGCTCACGCTGCGGCACCTTATCCGAGGCCGCCGCGGCAAAAGCCGCCGGCACGGGCGGCACCTGCACCGGCGCATAGTCCAGCGGGGTGCCGGTGGGCACGATGGGGTCTTCGCGGGTGGGGTAATCCGGGAACAGGTCCCGCACCACGGCCGGGCCGTACTTGCCCAGGGCGTTGGAAAGGCGCAGGTCGTCGGAGCGGCCGCTCAGGTCCCAGGCCATGAGCTGCAGCAGCAGGGCGCACTTGAGCGGTTTCCAGGGCTCGGGGGCGTAGTTGAGCAGCTTGTATTCCAGCGGGTAGTCGCGCGGGCTGAGCGCTCCGATGTAGGCGTTGACGCCCGCCGAGTACGCCTCCAACACGGTGCGCGTGGTGGGTTCGGCCAGCATGACGGCCAAGGACTTTTCGGCCCCGTGGGGCAGGCCCATGCGCCGCTGAAACCGGTCGTACTCCAGGGCCCGCGCGCCCACGATTTCGGAAATGCGCCCGGCGGCTACGTGGGTCTGAAACTCCATCTGCCAGAGCCGGTCGCGGGCCGTGAGGTAGCCCTGCGCGAAGTACAGGTCATGGTCATTCTGGGCGAAGATGTGCGGCACCCGGTGGTCGTCGAAGCGTACCGTGACCGGCTGCCGCAGGCCGGCCAGGTCCAGCGTTTGGGCGGCGGCAAAGTCATCCGGCGCCTCGCCGTTGCGCCAGAAGCCTTCGAACGGACTCAGAAACCGCCCAAAGGCCGGGATTTCGCCGTGGTTGGTATCGAGCACCCACACGAGGGCCCCGGTGGTCAGCAAGGCCAGCGCGGCCCGGACGTAGCGCAGCATAGAAAGAAGCTAGGGAACAGCAGGCTACAACATCCGACAAAAAAACGCGCCGCGCAAACCCGGGGCGGACCGCCCCACACACCCGCACCTCCCTGAAGGGCTGAACCACCCGGCCGAAGCGGGCGTGAGCCGTTTGGTACAGGGTGTGGCTTGACCGCCAGACGGACGTCGGTTATCGGGCACCGGTAAAGGCAGCCCGTAACGGGAACGACCGGGCTCTTGAGCGGCTACACACCAAAAACGCCGCCCCGGATGTTCGAACATCCGGGGCGGCGGGACAGGCTTGCTTGGAATCAGGGTTATAGGTTCTCCGCCTGGCGCACTAGTCCGTTGATGCCGCGGCTCTGCAGGCGCTGCCACACGTCATCGGCTTGAGCGCGCGGCATGCGCTGGCCCACGATGACGCGGTTGAGGGGGCGGCCATTCACGTTGTCCTGGCGCACGGCCACGGCCAGCTGCGCATCGAGGGCTTTGATCTGGGCGGCCAGGGCTTCGGCGTTGCGCAGTTCGCCGAACGTGCCGGCCTGCACCACGTAGGTTTCGGCGGGCTCGGGCGTAAGCTCTGTCACGGCTACATCGGCCGCCTCGGGCTCGGGCACGGCCACCACGCCGGCGACGGGGCCCAGGGGAGTGTCATTGGGGACGATTTCGGCCACTACGCCCACGGCGCCGCGGCGGACGATGTCCAACGGGCGAGCGGCCACTTCGGCTAGGTCCAGGATGCGCTGGTGTCGGTACGGTCCGCGGTCGGTGACCTGCACCACCACGGCTTTGCCGGTTTCGGGATTGGTAACGCGCAGCTTCGTGCCGAAGGGCAGGGTTTTGTGCGCGCAGGTGTACTTGTTGCGGTCGAAGCGGGCGCCGCTGCTGGTGCGGTGGCCTTGGTGTTCGCGGCCGTACCAGGAGGCTCGGCCGCGCAGAACGGCGCTTTTAGAAGCGGTGGCGTTGGGCGTATCGTCGGCGAAAGAGGACAACGAAGTGGCGATGATCAGCAGGGCCGTCAGCCACATCATCAGCAAGCCCGAGAGGTTCTGTCGTTGTTTAGACTTCATTCATTCTCTGCTATGGTGAACGGGCCAAATCTATTAGCCTATCTGAAATACAATCCAAATAGGGAGCGGCGGGAAGCTAGGCATTTTTCTGAAAAATTGTGCTTAGTCAGGAAAATTTGCATTAGCCCTGACTCAACCGGAGACGCTAAATAGGTGATTGTGTTTCCTTGGGGGTGATTTTGCATTCTGAACAGACAAAGCGAGGGAGGCCGCCGAAATAAGATTATCCGCCGCTGAAAAAAAATGCGTCGGGCACTCCGGCTTTTGTCCAAACGGTGGTTGCAAAAGCCGAAAATTATGCTTAAGCAACTAGTAGCCGCCGGCCGGCCCTTACGTAAGTTTGGCTATGGATTTTGGCCGACTTCCGGACGTGCGGGGCATCGACTTCGCCCTGCCCCCCGACCACCCCGACACCGCCGCCCTGCTGGCGCGCACCAGCCCGCCCGCAGTCCCTGCCGGCATCTGGGTTGGCTGCCCCACCTGGACTAACAAGGCCTGGCTGGGCTCGTGGTACCCGCTGGGCCTGCGCGACGACCAGCAGCTGCATTGGTACGGGCGGCAGTTTAACTCCTTGGAGGTCAACGTAACGCACTACCGCATTCCCGACGCCGAGATGGTGCGCCGCTGGCGGGCGGCGGTGCCCGCGCACTTTCGCTTCTGCCCCAAGGTGCCCCAGAGCATCAGCCACGACCGAGAGCTGTACCGCGCCGACGACCTGACGAACTCCTTCTGCCGGGCCCTGGAAAACCTGGGCGAGCAGCTCGGCATGGCCTTTCTGCAGCTCTCGCCCAACTTTGCCCCGCCGCAACTGCCGCGCCTGGAGCGCTACCTGCTCGACTGGCCCCAGCACCTGCCGCTGGCCGTGGAGCTGCGCCACCCGGCTTGGTACCACGACCCCGGCCTGCTGGCCGAAACCGGCGCCTTGCTCGAAGCCCTGGGCAAAACCTGGGTGCTCAGCGACGTGGCCGGCCGCCGCGACGTGCTGCACCAGCGCCTGACCACGTCCACGGCGTTCGTGCGCTTCAACGGCCACGCCCTGCACCGCTCCGACTACCTGCGCGCCGACGCCTGGGCCGAGCGCCTGGCCGCGTGGCTGGCCCAGGGGCTGCACGAGGTGTACTTCTTTATTCACCAGCGCGACGTGAACGACGCGCCCACCTGGGCGCAGTATTTTCTGCAGCGCCTTGCCAAGCTCACCGGCCGCGAGCTTGCCCTGCCCCAGCTGGTGGTACAGCCGGTACAGGGCAAGCTGTTCTGAGGGCCGCTCACAGCCAAACGGCTTCTTTTCCCCGCGGGGAAAAGAAGCCGTTTGGCTGTGAGCGGGGCATCTGGATTCAGAAAACGACGCCGACGCGGGCCCGCAGAGCCGCCCCCAGCGCCAAGTTGCGGCCCTCGATCAGGTCCAGGCTTTGCGAGAGGAAATAGTCGGGGCGGCGCAAGCCTACGCCGGCGCCCAGGTCGCAGAAGCCGCGCCGGCCCAGCTGCCGCTGGTAGCCCCAGAACGCGTCCAGGCTGGGGGTGTGGCGGTAGTACATCCGCCAGCGGGTGCCGTAATAGTCGCCCCCGTAATAGCCGTTGAATTCGCTGCGGTACTGCAGCTGCAAGTAGGTGCCGTTCAGCGCCCGCACGGGTTTGCCCTTGCGCTGCCGCCGGGCCTGGCTATAGTAATAGCGCGTGCCCAGCGCCGCCCCGAGCCGGTGCAGCGCCGCGCCCCGGCGGGGGCGGCGGTCGAAACCCAAGCTGGGGGTGAGGTCGGTGGTAAACGACCAGTGCTGGCCCAGCTGCCGTTCCACGCCGCCGTACAGAGCCACCGAAACGCCCCAGGGGCCGGCTTCGGCGCGCAGCACGTCGGTGCCCAGCTTGAACAGCGTGGCGGGGGGAGGGGACGCCGGCGCAGCCGGCAGAGTATCGGCCTGCTGGGCCTGGGCGGGGAAATAGCAAGCAGCGTCAGCGCTGTGACGGGAAGGATAAAAAAGCGCATGGGATAGTAAAAACGAGGGTAGAACGGTTTCCGGAACGCCTTGCCGTCCCGTAAATTATTACCTGCGCGGCCACGCTTCCAAAGCAGCCCCCCTATGAGTGGGCACCTAACCGGCCACTGCCCGCCAAGCCGCCCTACAACGTCAGCCCGATGCGGGCCCGCAGCAGGGGCTCTACGCGCCAGAAGCCGCGCTGCGGGCCCCCGTAATAGTAATATTGCGGCTCGTTGTGTACGCGTAGGCCAGCGCCCACGTCCATGAAGCCGTAGCGGCCCAGGCGGCGCTGGTAGCCCCAGAGCAGCTCGACGCCGGGATGGTAGCGGAAGCTGGACCTGCCTTCCCCGTAGAAAGGCATAAGCCGTGAAAATTCCGCGCTGCCCTGCAACTGCAGGTACGTGCCGCCCAGGGCCGTTACGGGCTTGCCCTTGTGCTGCCGCCGGGCCCGGCTATAGTAGTAGCGGGCGCCCACCGAAGCGCCGAAGCGTCCCAGCTGGGCCACGGAGCCAAGGCCGTTGCCGGGCCCCAGGCCCACGTTGGCGTCGGCTGTGAGGGACCAATGCTGGCCCAGCTGCCGCTCCACGCCGGCGTACAACGGCAGCGTGAAGCCCGAGTAGCCGCCCGTAACGCGAGCAGCATCCAAGCCGAGCTTAAACATGGTGGCGGGGCTGGCCGGTACCGGCCGCGCGCGAAGCGTGTCAGGCTGCTGGGCCCAGGCGGCTGAAACGGTGAATAAGGCCAGCGGCAGGCCGGCAAATCGGTGGAGGTAGGAAAAGGACGACATGGGATGAGGCTAAGTGCATGGGCAGGAGCCACCCCAGCCCGCCGACGTTGCATGGCCCTGGCCTCGGCCGACCAAGAGGCCACAAAAGTCGTATGTTGGTAAAGCCTGTTTTTCGCGCCGCTGCTATGCTTTCACTTGCTACTGTTTGTCGCCCGCTCCTCCTTGGCGCGCTGCTCTTTGGGGCCACGATACCCGCGCGGGCGCAGTCCGGGCCGACCACCGAGCAAACCCACTGCCTGCTGCTGCCCCTCGACCCGGCCCAACGCGCGCAGGCGGCCGCGCTGGTGGTGGAGGCCGAAGTCGTGAGCCAGCGCAGCTTCTGGGACGATGCCCACCGCCGCATTTACACCGCCAATACCTTGCGCGTGTACAAGCTGCTGAAGGGGCAGTGGGCCGCCGACGCCCCGCTCACCGTGGTGACGGAAGGCGGCACGGTGGACGACGCCCGCCAGACCCTGACCAACACGCTCACACTGAGCCCCGGGGTGCAGGGCCTGCTGTTCCTGACGCCCGCCGCCTTCCGCGGACTTTCCCTACCCGGTGCCTGGACCGCCTACGCCAGCGAGCAGGGCTTCATTCGCTACGACCTCCCGACGGCTACCGCCGCGGAGCCCTTCCGCCGCTATGCGCGCATCGATGCGGCCTTCTACCGCGAGCAAACGGCCCTGACCGGTCAGGCGTTGCGGGAGTTGCTGCCCAATAAGGTTGTGGCGTCAGCCCTGGTGCGGCGCTTGCAGCCGCCAGCGGCGCGGGGTATTCACGCGCCCGTTATCAGTGCCCTGAGCCCGCGCAGCATCTCGGCCGGAACCGATTCGGTGCTGACCATTACCGGCGCGGGCTTCGGCAATACCACCGGGAGCGTGGAGTTTCGCAACGCCGACGACGGGGGCGTCTCGTTCACCGCCGCCCGGCCCCGCGACGTTGTCAGCTGGTCGGATACCCGCATTCAGGTGCGGGTGCCGTCCAATTCCGCCGAGGGGCGTCCCGCCGGTACCGGCACCGTGCGCGTGGTAGCGGCCGATCAGCAGGCGGCCCTCAGCCCGCTGCCGCTGACGGTGCGCTACGCCCTGACCAACGTGGCCGAGACCAACTCCGGCGTGACGCATGCCCCGGTGCACATCGACCAGAACAACCGCGGCGGGTACAGCTTTCAGCCCGACGCGGCCTTTGTGCAGAACGCGGCGGCGCTGGCCGCGTTTGGCCGGGCCCTGGGTTCCTGGCGCTGCCAAACGGCCATCAACTGGGAGCTGGGCACGCAACGCAACGCGCGCGGCATCGGCAGCGACGACGTCAACGCCTTGGAGTTCGATCAGGGAGCGGAGCTACCGAACAACATTCTGGGGCGCACCACCAGCTACTACATCGGCTGCCGCGACGCCAGCGGTACCGCCCGCTTCTGGGTGAAGGAGGTGGATATGCAGTTCGACGACGGAGTGAACTGGCAGTACGGGCCAGGCCTGCCGGCCACCGGGCAGTTTGATTTTGAAACCGTGGTGCTCCACGAGTTGGGCCACGCCCATCAGCTCGGGCACGTCATTGCCCCGCTGGTCGCCGTGATGCACTTTGCCGTGGCGCGCGGACAGGTAAACCGGCAGCTCAACCCCGGCCGCGACGTGCGGGCCGGCTACGCCGTGCAGCTGCGCAGCCTGGCCGCGCCTACCTGCGGCCCTGCCCCCGCCCAGCCGGCCCCGCTCACCGCCGCCGTGGAAGTTCGCGCCGACGCCGGGCGCGTGCAGCTGAGTTGGCCCACCCGGGGGGAGTGCAACGTGCAAGCCTTTGTGGTGGAGCGCAGCTCCGACGCCGACACCTGGACGCAACTGGCCCAGGTGCCGGCCACCGGGGCTGCTTCGTATTCCTATACCGATACCCAGCCCCCCGGCGGCCTGCTTTACTACCGCCTGCAAGTACAACTGGCTAACCAACTGCGCCTGCCAACGGCCCCCGTAGGCGTGCGCGTAGAGCCCGGCGTGCCGTTTGCCGTCTTCCCAAACCCGGCCAGCGGCTCTATCATTGGCCTGGAGTACTTTGCCCCGGCGGCCAGTAACGAGCTGGAAGTGCGCATTTACGACGCGGCCGGGCGCTACTACGGCGGGCAACGACTGACCGTGCCGCAGGCCGGCATCAACACGCTCAGCCTGGCGCTGCCCGTGCTCAGCGCCGGCTGGTACGTGCTGCGCTGGAACGACGGCGACCGTAGCGGGGCGGCGCCGTTTGTGCGGGTGGAGTAACCGGGGGCGGACGCGAGCCGTACCGGGAGCCGGCTCCGGCGGCTCCGGCCGACCAACGCTGGCCCGTACTTTGCCAAGCCGTGGCACGATAGGGCTTTCGTAACGCTTCCCCGCATGTTTGCTTCCCGCTTCCGCTTATTCGTACTGTTGGGCTTTGCTGCCCTGGCTGCCCGGCCCGCCGCCGCGCAGAAATACCGCACCGCCGTGGGCTTGCGCCTGGGCAGCGGCAACTACGGCATCACTGCCCAGCAGCGCATCTTCGAAAAGACCACGCTGGAGGGCATTGCCTTGCTGCGCCCACGCGAAGTGACGGGCACCTTACTCCTCGAGCGGCACTTTCCTATTCTGGGGCCCAGCCTGAACTACTACTTCGGAGCCGGCGGGCACGCGGGCCGGCACAAAGACTTCGGGGCCGTGGGCGGGTTCGATGCCCTGGTGGGCGCCGAGTGGAAGCTGCCCGTTGTGCCCTTCCTGATTGGCGTCGACTTCAAGCCCAGCGTGGAGCTGAACAACGAGGAATGGTTTCGCTTCCCCACCGCTGTGTCGGTGCGCTACGTGCTGATCAAGGAAAAGAAGAAGTCATTTATGGGCGGCCTCTTCGAAGACGACAAGGACCAGGAACGGCGCAAGACCAAAACCAAGACGAAGACCGACAAGCGTCGGTCGGGCGGGGGGCTCTTCGGAAACTAGGTGGCGGCTATACCGTGGCGAAGCTAAAGGCCAGCACGCTCAACAGCCCGAGCAGCAGAACCACGGTGTAACCGCCCAGCAGCAGCGCGCCTTTCAGCACGGTTTTCGGCCACCCTTGGGCGTACACCTCGCGCAGGGCCACCACCACGTACAGCGGCATCACCCACAGCAGGCCCGCATAGCCCCCGGGCAGCAGCCGCGTCAGGCCGATGATCAGCAGCATCAGCACGAAGGCAAATACGTGCAGGTGCAGCGAGAAGATGAGGTGGGCCAGGTACCGAAACCGGCGGTACAGCAGCTTGAGCAGCACGGCAAACAGCGGCATGAACACGAACATCGTCAGCGACAGCGCCTTATTGATGCGCTGTTCCAGCTGCTCGACGGTGGTGCCGGGCAGGCGCACGGCCTGGCGCAAAAGCAGGCGGTTCCAGAACGTGGGCGTGCCGCCCTTGGCCCGCAGCAGCGAGTCGGCCTGCGCGGGGGAGAGCGAGGCCGGGTAGGAGCGAATGTCCCGCCAAGCAAAATGCGCTTCGCCCAGTTCCAGCGAGTCGTTTTCATCGAGGCGCATGTTGCCCAACGACAGGTCCAGGTTGACGACGGCCGGTGAGCGGCCGGAGGCGCGCAGGCTGTCGAGCACGGCCTGCTGGATGGCGCCGGTCAGGGGCCGGGCCGTATCGGCCAGGCGGCGCTCGTCATGGCCCGATGCCCACGCCAGCACCAGAAAAAACACGAAGCTGACGAATACATACAGGCGGATGGGCGGCACGAAATCCACGCGGTGCCCTTCCAAGAACTTGCGCGTAAGCCTGCCGGGCCGGAGCAGCAGCAGGCGCGCCGTGCGGAACACCTTGCCGTCGAAGTGAAACAGGCCCTCCAGCGTTTCCTCCAGCACGTGGCCCAAGGAAAGATCGAGGGCCTGATTCTGCTGGCCGCAGCGCGGGCAATAGTTGTCCGGTGCCCGCCCGGTGAAGTCGTAGCCGCAGTTTGCGCAGGTAGGGAGGCGGTGGTCGTGGTGCGCCATGCAGAGCTGGAAGGAGCGGATAAAAAGGCCCGCGAAGCCTCGCAAGTAAGCATTTCGTTGGCGTTATCCTTTAGCAGACTGCATAATTTCCATTCGATATGAAAATGGATTAATTGTGTATTTCCATGACAAAATTCACTTTTAAGAAAATATTATTATAAAATTCATACAATAAGTACTTGGATAGAGTATATTTATTGAGGGTTGCCAATCCCTTTCTTTCCACCTCTTAAGCTAATTGGATATGAAGCACTTTTCCTTGCTCATGCTCCGAAGCTGCTGGCTCCTCCCGCTCCTGCTGCTGGCCGCGCAGCTCCGGGGCGTGGCTCAGCCCTCCGGCTGTACGCGTACCGACCCCGGCGGCAACCCCGCCACCAACGGCCTCTACGCGGAATATTACGCGGGTTACTTCAACGACGACCAGACGTTTTTCACCTCCAATGCCCCAGGGCTGGCACGCGTCGAAGCGCAGATCAACTTTCCCGATACCGACACGTGGGGCACCGTAACGCCGCCGGCCCAGAATACGGCTATCAACCCGGATTTCTACAGCGCCCGCTACCGCGGCAGCTTGTATGTGCCCGTATCCGGCAACTACACCTTTTACCTGACGGCTGACGACGGGGCTTACCTCTGGCTGGACGCGCCCTCGCAGGCGCTGCCCGCCCAGGCCGCGGACGCGCTCATCAACAACGGCGGCAGCCATTCCTCGGTGGAAATAAGCGCCACGGTGTTTCTGACGGCCGGATTGCACAGCGTGCTGATTCATTACGGCGAAAGCCTGTACGCCAACGTGCTGACCTGGGAGTGGGAAAGTGCCGCCGCCGGCATTCCGCGCCAGATCGTGCCCTCCTCGGCCCTGTGCACGGCCATTCAGAACGTGCTGCAGGTGCCGCAGGGCATCACCTACGCGCCGAACTCGGCGGCCGTGGCCGCCGGCTCGCCCCTCAGTTCAGGCGTTCCGGTCGTCAGCGACGGCGGACAGCCCATTACAGCGTTTGCCATTGCCAACGCGGCCGCTTTGCCGGCCGGCATCACCATCAACAGCAGCACCGGCATGCTCACGGCAGCGGCCACCGTGCCGAGCGGTCTGTACAGCGTGAACGTGGCCCTGACCAATGCCAGCGGTACCAGTACTTTCGGCAACGTATTTACATTCGACATCGCGCCGCCGCCGCCCTCGGGCTGCGCGGGCGCCGACCCGGGCGGAGCCGCTCCCGCAAGCGGGCTGTATGCCGAATACTACGCGGGTTTTTTCCAAAATGACCAGACCTTCTTCCAAACCAATGCGCCCGCCCTGCAGCGCATTGATGCGCTGGTAAACTTTACGAACGCCGCCAGTTGGGGCAACCTGAGCCCGCCCGCCACGGGTACGGCCACCGATCCGGATGACTTCAGCGCGCGGCTGCGCGGCAGCCTGTATGTGCCCACCACCGGCCGCTATACGCTCTACCTGACCTCCGACGATGCTTCCTTCCTCTGGCTCGGCAACGCGGCGCTGGATGCGACGCCGCTGACGAGCCGTGCCACCATCGACAACGGCGGCGTGCACGCCCCGCGCACCGATTCGGTCACGTTGTTTCTGACGGCCGGGCTGCACAACGTGCTGATTCACTATGGCGAAACCGCCGGCGGCAACGTGCTGACCCTGGAGTGGAAAAACGAGGCCGCGGGCTTGGCGCGGCAGGTAGTGCCTTCCGCGGCGTTTTGCTCGGTGGTGCAACCGGTGCGTCGTCCGCCCATAGCCTTGAATTATTCGCCCGGCAACGTGTCGACGCCGTTTGGCCGGGCCGCGTCGTCGGCTGCTCCGACGGCGAACAGCCCGCTGCCGGTGCAGGGCTACGCCTTGCACAACGCGGCCGCCCTGCCGGCGGGCATCACCATCAACAGCAGCACCGGCGTGCTCACGGCGGCGGCCACCGTGCCGCAGGGCCAGTATAGCGTGGGCGTGGTGGTGTACAACGCCGAAGGGGCGCTGGAACAGGCCGTTGCCTTCTCCTTCGTGGTCACGCCTCCGCCCCCGGCAGGCTGCAGCGGCAACGATCCGTCGGGGCAGGGCGTCGCGGCGGGTTTCTACGGCGAGTACTATGCAGGTTTCTTTGACTTTCAGGCCGAAAGTCACGGCTTTTTCCGGGACAACACCCCGGTCTTTGCACGCATCGACCCGCAGCTGAACTTTGAGGCGGTGGGCAGCTGGGGCAGCGTGGTGCCCCCGGCCCAGGGCTCCAACAGCGACCCGGACCACTTCAGCGCCCGCTACCGCGGCAGCCTGTACGTGCCCGTGAGCGGTACCTACACGTTCTACCTGAGTTCCGACGACGCCTCCTACATCTGGCTGGACGACAACGCGTTGGCTTCGCCGCCCACGGATGCCTCGGCCCTGATCAATAACTACGGCGTGCACGCGCTGCAAACCGGCACCGCCAGCGTATACCTGACGGCGGGCTTGCACAACCTGCTGGTTCACTACGGCGAGTTTGTCGGGGGCAACGTGCTCAAGCTGGAATGGGAAAACGCGGCGGCGGGGTTGGCCCGGGAAGCGGTGCCCAGCACGTCCATGTGCTCGGGCATGCAGGCGGCGCGCGGGGCCTTGCCGATTACGCTGGTGAGCTTCCGCGCCCGGCCCCTGGGCGAACAACAGGTGGAGCTGAGCTGGGAAACGGCTCAGGAAATCAATAACCACCACTTCGAGCTGGAGCGCTCCGCCGATGGCCGGGCATTCCACCGCGTGGGGCTGGTGCCCGGGGCCGGCACCAGCACCACCCGGCGCAGCTACCGCTACGTGGATACCGAGCCGCTGCCCGGCCTGAGCTACTACCGGCTGCGGCAGGTGGATACCGACGGCACCAACACGACCAGCGACGCCGTGGCCGTGCAGCGCGCCGCTGCAGCAGCGGCTGCGCCCGTGGCTACGGTATATCCCAACCCCAACGACGGGCGCTTCACGGTGAAGCTGAAGCAGGCCGCTACGCCCGACACCCGCCTGGAGCTGCTGGACCTGAGCGGCCGCCTGGTGCGCCAGCACCAGCTGGTGCCCGGCACGCGGGAGCAGCAAATCGTGGTGCCGGGGCTGCCAAGCGGGGTGTACCAATTGCGCGTCACCAGCCCGCAGGGCCGCAGCACCAGCAAGATCGTGGTGCAGTAAGCTGCCCGGCAAGCCCCCACAAGAAAGGGCCGGCCCGACGCATGCGTCGGGCCGGCCCTTGGTGGTTAGACCCGGGCGGCCGGATCAATTTTTACTGACCCGGCCGCTGCCGGCAATGTGTTTGGTAACCCGGGGCGAACCGGCGTAGGAGATGTTGCCCGAGCCGCTGATGCGCGCATCCAGGCTCTCGGATACGTTCAAGCGACAGTTGCCCGAGCCGCTGATGTGGGCCTCGCAGCTGCCCGCTTGCAGGCCCGAGGCCTCGATGCGCCCCGAGCCGCTGATGCCCGCCTTCAGCGTTTGGGTGCTGCCGCTGAGCGCCATGCTGCCCGAGCCGCTGACGCTGGCGTCCACGCTTTCGGCGCTCAGCGGGGCTCGCAACTGCCCCGAGCCGCTCACCGCCAGCGTCAGGGCCTTTGCTCGCAGTGGCTTATCGGCGTGCAGCTTGCCCGAGCCGCTCACGCCTAGCGCCTCGATGGCCGGCATGGTTACGTACACTTTCACCGGGCCCCGGAAGCCGCGCCAGTTCAGGCCGTTCTTATGCACCGTGCCGATGCGCAGGCGGCCGTTTTCCACGGTGGTTTCCACGTCTTTCAGGTCCTCAGCGGCACCTACTACCTCTACTTTTTGGGTGCTGCCCTGCTCCAGAATGACTTCGGCCGAGGTAGCCAAGGTTAGGCGGGTGAATGCCGCCACCTGCCGCTGCTCGCGGGTGTCGGCGGCCGCGTAGGCGGCGGGCTTCAGCGCAGCTTCCGGAGCAGGGCGGAAGGCGGCGAGGGTCGCCAGCAGGGCAACCGGCAAAATCAGGCGGGGGAGAAGCGAATGTTTCATGAGGCGACGGGGAACAAAGGAGAGTATTCAAGGTAGCAGATGTTGCCGGGACCCGCACCGTTGCCTGAGCCAGCCGAATGGCTGGTTTGCGGCTCATAGCCGCGGGCCGCGCCGCGACCTTGGCCGCCGTTAGTTGGACGATGCTGTTGGTTTCGCCAGCTTTGGGCTTCCGCTTTCGCCTTGCCATGACGCCCCACGAAGAACTGCTGCACCGCTTCTACCAAGCCTTTCAGCGCCGCGACCACGCCGCCATGGCTGCCTGCTACCACCCCGACGCGACCTTCAACGACGCGGCCTTTGCCCACCTGCGCGGCGCCGAAATCGGGGCGATGTGGCAAATGCTGTGCGAGCAGGGCAAAGACCTGCGCCTGGCGTTCAACGACATCCGGGCCGATGAGCACGAGGGCCGCGCGACCTGGGACGCGCACTACACCTTCTCGCGGACGGGCCGGCCGGTGCACAACCACATCCGGGCCCGGTTCACCTTTCAGGACGGCAAAATCCTGACCCACCACGACGCGTTCAGCTTCTGGCGCTGGGCGCGGCAGGCCCTCGGCCCGACGGGCTGGCTGCTGGGCTGGTCGCCCTGGCTGCAGCGCCAGGTGCAGGCCACGGCCCGGCAAAACCTGGAGAAGTTTATGGCCCGCCGTCGTAAATAGGCGCCCGGCTACTTTTTCATGGTCAGAACCGGGTCCTGGGCTTGGTTATCGATGCTGGTGTTGTGCCCGTCGATGACCAGCCAGCGGCCCTGGCGCTTCTCCATGATCAGGGTGAGTACGCCGGTCGAAAAGTCGCTCATGTCTTTGCCGTCGGGCATCACCCAGCCATCCAGCTGCCACTGGCTGCGCACCAGCGCCAGGTCGGGGCGCAGCATCCGCACTTCGGTGCGCCGGGTGGTGTGGGTGGTTTTGTTGAACATCATTTGCATGAAGATGCCCAGCGCGTAGCGGTGCTCGGCCGCGTTGTGCCACCACATGCCCACCACGTTGACCCACTGCGCCTCGGGCGCGAAGTGGGCAAAATACAGGTTCAGGTCGTGCTTGTTCCAGGCTTCCACCAAGCCCTCGGATACTTGCCATACCGCCTTCTCGTCGGCAGTTTGCTTGGCTGATTGGGCCGGGGTGGAGTGGGTCAGCGCCAGGGCCAGCAGCAGGGGAAGCAGGGTTTTCATAGGCTTCATCGGTTAGGTGTTGAGGAAGCCAAAGTAGCGGGGCCGGGCCGGGGCCGATAGTAAAAAACCGACGTTCTAAAACGGAGCGCCCGGGAAAAGATTCAGCGGCGAGCGGGCTTCCTCTCCGACCAGAATGGTGGGCGTGACGGCGGCAAACAGCTTGAAGTCCCGGATCAGGTGCATCTGGTCGTAGTAGCCGCAGCGGTACACCACGTCTTGCCAATCGAGCTGCGGCTGCCGGGTTTTCAGCCGGTAGGCCTCGGCGAAACGCACCACCCGCATGAACATCTTGGGGCCCATGCCGATGCGCTCCACGAAGCGGCGCTCAAACTGCCGGTTGCTCAGGCAGGCCTGCCCGGCCAGCCAGTCGAGGGAATAGCGGCGGGCGTGGCCCTGCAGCATCAGGCGGGCCACCTGGTCCACGGCGTGGGCATCAGTCTTCAGCGCCGCTGCTTTGCGCAGCAGGTAATTTTCCACCAGGGCTATCATCTGGCCGTAGTCCGCGGTTTCGCGCAGCTGCTCGTTGAGGCGGCTGATTTCCGGCCCGGCCAGCTCCTGGCTGTCGATGGAGAGGTCGAACAGCTGCTCCATGGGCTGGCCGAACAGCCGGAACAGCCCGCCCGGCTGAAAACCGACCTTGATGGTGAGCTGATCGAAGCCCATGCGCAGGTTCACGCGCGTGACCTGCGGCCCGACGATGACGCTGGCCGGGCTGGTGACTTCGCGGCCCTGCGCGTAGCTGAACACCTCAATCGTGTCGCGCGCGTAAAAGAACAGGCACTGCTCCGGGTTGGCCGGAAACGGATTGACCACGCGCGGCCGGCACGGGTCCAGCCGCGCGTGCATGAGCATGTAGTTGCTCACGAACGGTTGCAGCGCGGGGCTGGGCCGGTAGAACTGGCAGAACGGAGGGGCCATGGCAAAGCTGGAGTCGGTCTTTCCAAGATACTGATCCTGCCCGGCTTCGTATAGCCCGGTGCCGGCCCGTTAACCCTACTTCGTCCACGCTCCGCCATGCTGCTTTTGCTGAACTTCGCCCTTGCGGCCTACCTGACCGGCGTTATCTGGACGGTGCAGCTCGTGCACTACCCGGGCTTTGCGCTGGTGCCGCCCGCGGGCTTTGCCGCGTATCACCGCGCGCACCTGACGCGCATGGGCTGGGTGGTGATGGCCCCCATGGTGGCCGAACTGCTGCTGGCCGCGGCCTGGGCCTGGGCGGCACCCGGGGCCGCGGCGTACGGATCGTTGGGGTTGGTGGGCTTCATCTGGGCCGTGACGTTTCTGGTTTCGGTGCCGCTGCACAACCGCCTCGCCGCCGCCGGCAATGCCTACGCCACCGTATACGGGCTGGTGCGCACCAACTGGCTGCGGACAGTGGCCTGGACGGCCCGCGCCGCCTGGCTGGGCTGGGAGCTGGCCCAGCGGCTCCAATAAACCATCTTTGCGACCCCGCCCGTAAGGAGCAATAGCTCCGCTGCTTGTTACCCGCCCCTATGCTGCCCCCTCCCGAAGCTTTTTGGTCTGAACTCCAGGTGCAAACCAGCCGCAGCAGCGGGCCGGGCGGGCAGAACGTGAACAAGGTGGAATCCCGGGTAGAACTGCGCTTCGATGTGGCCCGCTCCCTGCTGCTCACCGACGAGCAGAAGCAGCGCATCCTGGAAAAGATAAGCGGGCAGCTGACGGCCGAGGGCCTGCTGCTGGTCACGGCCCAGGAAGACCGCAGCCAGCTGCGCAACAAGGAAATTGCGCTCCAGAAGCTGCACGATACGCTCGTCAAAGCCCTGCACCGGCCCAAGGCCCGCCGGCCCACCAAACCCAGCGCCGGTGCGGTGCGCAAGCGGCTGGAAAGCAAAAAGAAGAACAGCGAGAAAAAAGCCAACCGCCGCTTCGACGGCTAGCGCGCCCTAATTCAAATCGAGGCCGAACAGTACGCCCACCCACGGCTTGTGCTGGTAGATCCAGTACCGACGGTCGGTACCAAACAGGTGGTCGGCCCCGATGGCCAGGCCGATGTTGAAAATGTGCGCGTCGTAAATAAAGGCCGCTCCTGCGTGGGCCACCAAGCCTTCGTATTCGGCCACGGCGGTTTGCTGACGCGTCACGTCGGGGTTGATGACGGCCGCGCCCAACCCGGTAAACAGGCCGTAGCCGATGCCGGTGGTACGGATGTAGGGCGTGGTGCGCCCGGTGGCCGAGCGGCGGCTGGTGAGGTGGTAAAAATCGAGGCGGCGGCCGTAGTACAGGGCCGCGTTGAAGTTGGTGTTCAGCTGTATGGGCAAGGGCGCACGGGCCGGCCGGATCTTAAACGGGATGGTAAACACGTCCAGATCGAAGCGGCGGGCCAGCAGCACTGCGTGCCGGCGCGGCTGCAGCCGGTATAGCACCGGGGCCGTCGCCGAGTCGTCGGCCAGAAAGTGCAGCGTGTCGCCGGCCTGCTCCACGTAACGGCTGTTGCGGGCCAGTCTTAAGGCCGGGTCGTTGGTTTCCACCAAGCGGTACTGGCCCGCGGGCAACTCGTCGAGCTGGCCCACAGCCGCGCAGCCGCCCAGCAGCCAGCCGCCGAGTACGGCCCACAACCCCACGGGGCACCATCCCCTGAGCCGCGCGGCGCGCGTCGGATACCCCCCTGCTTGCTTGCTCATGCCGACTGGACTACGGGCCGCTACAACAACGTGCCCGACAGCACCGCCGTGGCCACGGAGAAGTAAATGATCAGCCCCGTCACGTCCACCAGCGTCGCCACGAAGGGCGCCGAGGCCGTGGCCGGGTCCAGGCCGAGGCGTTTGAGCAGCATCGGCAGCATGGCCCCCGAGAGGGCACCCCAGAGCACGATGCCGAGCAAGGAAATGCCTACCGTCACGGCAATCAGCTGCCAGTATTCGCCGAAGTAGCCGGGGTCGATGAGGGTGGACCAGAGCACGATGCGCAGCGAACCGACCACGCCCAGAATCAGGCCCAGCAGCAGGCCCGACGTCATTTCCCGGCGCATCACCATCCACCAGTCGCTCAGCGTAAACTCGCCCAGCGACATGGCGCGGATGATCAGCGAGGTGGCCTGCGAGCCGGCGTTGCCGCCCGCCGAAATGATCAGCGGAATAAACAGCCCGAGCACGGCCGCGCGCTGCAAATCGTCTTCGAAGTGGTGCATGGCCGAGGTGGTGAGCATCTCGCCCAGCAGCAGAATCACGAGCCAGCCGGCGCGCTTACGCACCATCTGCCAGATGCTGGTGGCCAGGTAGGGCTCGTCGAGGGCTTCGGAGCCGCCCAGCTTCTGAATATCCTCGGTGTCTTCTTCTTCCCGGATGGCCAGGATGTCGTCGATGGTCACGATGCCGAACAGCACGCCTTCCTCGTTGACCACGGGCAGCGCGGTGCGGTCGTTGCGCCGAAACACGTCGATGACTTCTTCCTGGTCCTGCATGGCCCGCAGCCGCACGAAGCGCCGGTCCATCAGCTCGCTCACGTGCTGCGAGGGCTGCGCGAAGAGAAATTCGCGGATGCGGATGTCGTCGACGAGCACGCCGCGGTCGTCGATGACGTACACCACGCTCACCGTTTCGGAGCCGCGGCCGTGCTCCCGGATGTAGTCGAACACGTGCTGCACCGTCCATTCCTCGCGCACGGCGATGTAGTCGGGCGTCATCAGGCGGCCCACGGAGTACTCGGGGTAGCCCAGCAGCTCCAGCGTCACGCGCCGCTCCTTTTCCGACAGGGTCTGAATCAGCTCCCGCACCAAGTCGTCGGGTAAGAATTCCAGTAGGGCCGTGCGGTCGTCCGGCGACATCTCGTTGAGGATGTCGGCCACCTTCTCCTGCGAGAGGCTTTCCAGGAAGTGGCGCTGCACGTCCAGTTCCAGAAACTCGAAGACCTCCGTGGCGTGCTTCAGCGGCAACAGCCGGAAAATAATCAGCTGCTCCTGCTCCTCCCGCTCCTCAATCAGTTCCACCAGCTCCGGCGTATCCAGACTTCGCAATAGCTTCTTGAGGCGAAACAAGTCGCGCTGTTCGAGCAGGTCCGGAATTTGGGCCAGGGCCAGTTGCTGTTGCGTGGTCATAACGGCGGCAAAGAAGTTGTTTCGCTAGGCAAAACGGGGTTTGGTGAAAGGGCGCGCAAAAGTAGTTTTTTGGAGGCTGAAATCGGAGCTTCGACGCCGGAATTCCGGGGCAAACGCTAATATTTTTTCGGCCCTGGCGGCTGAACAATAGCGACCTGTGCAATCCAGCAACACCGGCCGCAGCGGATCTGTGCAACGAAGGCGCCGAAAGCCCGCCAGTAGGCGCTGCAACGGTCAAAATGCCCGCCTGCCGGATTCGGTAGTTTACGAGTTGGCGCGCCGGGACGCAGGCGGCCGTGGCGGCCGGGCCAAGTCCGCGGAGTGGCCGTACTGCGAGCGGGTGATGAAAGGACCATGCCCACGCCAAGCCGGGCCAATGCCGCTTCGGCCAGGGGAGCCGGTGCGCCCCGGTGCAGCCTTTTTCCGCTCCGCCGCGTAGTTTTGGCCGGCACCGTTCCCCACTGGGGTGCCCCCTCAAGCCCCGCGTTGCCTATGCCTCCCATTCGACACCAGCCCAAAGGCACCGCCATCCTGCTCGGCGGCGGCGACGACGACGCGCTGCTCGCGCTGCTCTGCGAACAGCTGCCCGCCGGCGCCGGCCCCGTGGAAGTCGTGAGCACGGCCGCGCCGCGCACCCCCGTCAAAACCGGCCGGGCCTACGTGGAGGGGCTGCTGGAGCTGGGCTGCGCCCGCGCCGGCCTGCTGCGCGTGGACGAGCGCAACCCCGGCGACCAGCCCGCCACGCTGCGCCGCCTGGAGCAGGCCGGGGCCGTGTTCTTCACCGGCGGCGACCAGGAGCGCATCACCGAATTCTGGCTGGGTACGCCCGCGCTGGACGTATTGCGCCACCGTTTTTACGCCGATCCGCAGTTTGTGCTGGCCGGCACCAGCGCCGGAGCCTCCGTGGTGTCGTCGTGCATGATTGTGGCCGGCTACGGCGCCCGCTCCCTCACCAAAGGCGGCATGCACACCGCGCCCGGCTTCGGGTTTCTGCCCCGCGTCATCATCGATCAGCACTTCGCCGAGCGCGGCCGCTTCGGGCGGCTGGCCCACGCGGTGCTGCAGCACCCGGCCGCCCTGGGCCTGGGCCTGGGGCAGGAAACCGGCGTCGTCATCCGCGGCAGCCGGCTGCTGGAAGTGTTCGGCGACGGGGTGGTGATGGTGGTCGACGGCCGGCAAATGCGCAACGACAACCTGGGCCGCATCGGGCGCGGGGAGCCGGTAGCGGGCGAAAATCTGCGGGTGCACCTGCTGGTGGCCGGGCAGCAGCTGGATTTGCGCCGCCGCCGGGTGCTGCACCCGGAAACCGCTCAAATCATCAGTGCGTCAGGCAAAAGCGCGGTATCCTGACGCGATAAGCGGCCGCTGGCGCCCAGCCGCCGTTCAGCGGGCGCAAGTGATTACTCACTTGGGCGGGCCAATGCTCGGCATGCCGCGTTGTTTGTTCGTGTTTTCCCCCCTACATTTAGCTCACACAACCCCTTTTTCCTTTTCCCTTTGGGTATGAACTTAAAATATCTACTCCTTGCCGGAGGTGCCCTGCTGGGTACCACGGCCGCGCAGGCGGGCGGGTTCCAAGTAACGCTGGCCGGGCAGAAGAATAACGGCATGGGTGGCGTCGGTACAGGCTTGGCCTTGGACCAGGCTTCTATGTTTTACAACCCCGGCGCGCTGGCCATGGTCCGCGAGCGGGGCGTGCAGATTGGCGCCAACGCCACGCTGGCGCGCTCGGCTTTCCGCGCCCAGTACGGCGGCACGGAGCGCCAGCTGGACAACACCGTGACGACCCCGTTCAACGCCTACGCCAGCTTTGGCCCGGCCGAGGGCAAGTGGAAGGCCGGCCTGGCCGTGTACACGCCCTTCGGCTCGAAGCTCGACTACGCCGACGGCTGGGAAGGCCGCACCTCGCTGACGAGCATCGACCTGGCTTCCGTGTTCGTGCAGCCCACCGTCAGCTACGCCATTACCGACAACCTGAGCGTCGGCGCCGGGCTGGTGGCCCTGGCCTACGGCGCGGTGAACCTGCAGCGCGACATTCAGGATCCGGCCGGCGGGCACATTGAGCTCGACGGCAAGACCGACACCAAGTTTGGCTGGAACGCCGGTATTTACTTCAAGCCGTCCGACAAGCTGAGCTTCGGCATCAGCCACCGCTCCAAGGTGGACGCTACGGTGAAAGGCGGCGACGCGACCATCACCGGCGTGGCCCCCACGCTGCAGTCGCGCTTTACCGCTACGGAGTTCGACGTGACGCTGCCGCTGCCCGCCACCACCACCATCGGCATCGGCATCATGCCCACCGAAAAGCTCACCGTGGGCTTCGACGTGAACTACGTCACCTGGAGCCGCTACCAGAACCTGACGTTCACCTTCAACCAGCCCCTCAACGGCTCGAACGTCAGCTCCTCGCGCCGCGAGTACCAGGACGCACTGACCTTCCGCGTAGGCGGCCAGTACCAGGTAACGGACGGGCTGACCGTGCGCCTGGGCGGCAGCTACGACGAGTCGCCGGTGAAAGACGGCTTTGTGACCCCCGAAACGCCCGACAACGACCGCCTCGGCCTGACCGGCGGCGCGAGCTACAAAGTCGGCGAGCATTTCGGCATCGACGTATCGGCGCAGTTCGTGAGCATCAAGAAGCGCACGCAGACCTACGATGAGCTGCTGAACAACGGCACGGCCAACGACCGCGTGGCCGGCACCTACAAGACCAACATCGTCATCCCCGGCGTGGGGCTCAGCTACACCTTCTAATTTTCGCGCTCCGCGCTCCTGATCATGCATACTATCCTGAAAAAAGGCGCCCCGGCGCTGGCATTGCTGGGCCTGGCCTTGGGCAGCTGCCAGCCCGAGTTGGAAGCGCCCAAAGCCGATGCCGGCTCGCTGAATTTTTCCAGCTACGTGGCCGTGGGCAACTCGCTGACAGCGGGTTACATGGACGGTGGTCTGTACAACGAAGGCATCAACAACTCGTATCCGGCGCTGCTGGCTCAGCAGTTTGCCAAAACCGGCCGTGGACCGAGTGGCTTCGTGCTGCCCCTGTTCGACGCGAACTTCTCCGACGGCTCGGGCTACGCCACGTTCACCGGCTTTACCAACCCCACGCCGCCGGCGCAACCTTCGCCCATCATCAATCAGCCCAGCCAAGCCAACAACTTCCTGGGCCAGAAAGTAGCCTACACCGGCAACCGCTTGCCCCCGCCGCCGCTGGGCTCCGGCGCACCCGAACTGCGTCCCTGGACCGGCGCCCAACCCGACAACCTGGGCGTACCCGGCATTTCGGTGCTGAGTTCCGACCGCACAGCGTCTACCAACCCGATACTGGCCGGAGCTGCGCAGATTTACGGCAACCTCAATCAGTTTTACCATCGGCTGCTACCCGCCGCCGACCGGGGAGCCACCGATTACGTAACGTTCGTCGGCCGCAAGACGCCGACGTTCTTTACCTGCTGGATGGGTAACAACGACGTGTTGACTTACGCCACCAACGGTGCCATTGTGGACCAGCTGAACCCCTTCAGCAACCTGACTGACACCACCAGCTTTGGCCGCGGCTACCGCAACATCGTACGCACGATTTCCAAGAACGGTACCGTGCCGGGCATCGTGGCCAACATCCCGAGCGTGACCAATGTGCCCTACTTCACCACGGTGCGACTGGCCGACGTGCTGGCCGGCTTCCAGCGCATTAATCCTGCGCTGACCACCCTCTATATCCGCGAAGGAACGTCTACGACCACTTCCCGGGCCGCTACGGCCAACGACCTGATTCTGCTCACCGCGCAGGCGCAGTTCGCGCAGGGCGTGGGCACTACGCCCACCAACCCGCTGCCGAGCCAGTTTGTGCTTGATCCGGCCGAGGTGACGGCTATCAACACGCGCACCACGCAGCTGAACAACATCATTGCCAAAACGGCCCGCCAGTACAAGGTGCCGGTGGCTGATATGAACACCTTCTTCGGCGGTATAGCCGGCAACGGCTTTGGTATCAATGCCACTGTCAACTCAGCTGGTTTTCTGTCGGGCAACCTGTTCTCGCTCGACGGGGTGCACCCGACGCCCCGTGGCTACGCAGTGGTGGCCAACGAGTTCATCCGTGTCATCAACCAGTATTACAACACGAGCATCCCGTTCACGAACCCGAACGAGTACCGCGGCATCGTTTTCCCGTAATTTGGCTAACTCGCTGTCAAGTAAGCCGCTTCCCCTGCCGGGGGAGCGGCTTTTTGTTTGGCAAAACGCGTTTTATCAGTCACTTAGCTCGCATGTAGATGTGATGTGCGGGATAATAAAATTGTTACCGGCTGTACGCTACAATCAATGGAGTAGCACAATTGTGTCTGGTTAAAATTATGCATCGGTGAATTGCCGGGGCTAACATTGCAGGGTCATTGAACGCCACTCAACCCAACCACTGCTATGAAAACCCTGCGCTTCCCCCTGTTGCTTGCCTTGGGCGCCGTCAGCCTGCTTTCTGCCTGCGACGACGATAAAGAAACGGCCAAGCCCAAGTCCCGCACCGACCTGCTCGTGGGCAAGGACTGGAAGATGACGGCCTGTACCGTCAGCCCCGGCTGGCCCGTAGCCGGCAACCGCCAAGCCACTGACTTCTACAACGAGGTGATGCCCAGCTACGACCGCGACGACATCTACCGTTTTGAGAAGCCGGACGTGTGTCGGCAGGACGAAGGCCCGACCCGTTCCCCGAACAACACCCGGCAGGTATACAACGGCAAATGGTCGTTCAGCAACGAAGACAAAGTGCTGCGCACCGAGCTGGAAGTGTTGGGCAACAGCACCTACGACGTCATCGAGCTGGATGAAAACACCCTGAAAACGTCTGGTTCCCGCACGGAAGGCGGCGTCCGTTACACCTTCACGTTCACGTACTCCAAGCAGTAAACCATCCTGCCGGGCCCGTTGCAGTTAGCCCCCGCCGCGGCTTCGCATTCGTGCGGGGCCGCGGCGGTCGGTTTAGCGGGTTACTGCGCCGCCAGGTGGTCGGCAATGACGCGGGCGTGGTGGCGCCCGTTCTCGATAAACCAGCGGCTGGTGTTGAGCCCCCCGCACACGGTGCCGGCTAAGTACACGCCGGGGCGGTTGGTTTCGAAGGTGGCCGGATCATAGGTCGGGGTGCAGGCATCATCGGGCTGGGTGCTGATGCCCAGGGCCTGCAGCAGGCCGTAGTCGGGGCGGTAGCCGGTGAGGGCATACACGTAATCGGCCGCCACGGTGAGCGGGCCGGCGGGCGTGAGCAGATCAGCCTCGCCGGGCCGAATGGCCTGCACGGTGGTGTGGTAGTGCGCCGCGATGCGCCCTTCGGCAATGCGGTTGAGCAGGTCGGGGCGGATCCAGTACTTCACCGACGCGCTCAGCTCGGCGCCGCGCACCACCAGCGTGGCCTGGGCCCCGGCCCGGGTAAGCGCCAGCGCCGCCTTGGCCGCCGAGTTTTTGGCCCCGATGACGAGCACCCGCTGGCCGGCGTGCTGGTAGGGCTCCTTGTAGTAGTGGCTGACGTGGGGCAGGTCCTCGCCGGGGACGTTCAGCAGCACCGGCACGTCGTAGAAGCCCGTGGCCACCACCACGTAGCGGGCCGCTAGTTCGGCCTTATCGGTGAGTACGCGGTAGGCGCCGGGCCCCCCGGTCAGGCCGGTCACCCGCTCGTAGAGGCGCAGGGTGAGGTTTTCGGCCCGGGCCACGCGCTGGTAGTAGTCGAGGCCTTCCTCGCGGTGGGGCTTGTAGTTGGCCGTCACGAAGGGGTGGCCCCCGATTTCGAGCAGCTCAGGCGTGGAGAAGAACTCCATGTTGGTGGGGTAGCCGATCAGGGAGTTGACCAGCGCGCCTTTGTCGACGACGGCCACGGTGAGGCCGCGCCGCTGAATCTCGATGGCGCAGGCCAGGCCCACGGGCCCGGCGCCAATCACAACGGCGTCGTAGGAAGGGGCAGCTGCCATGTCAAGAATACGCATACTAAGCCATTAAGCGCAAAGCCTGCCCGGATGTTACCAGCCGCCGTAGCGGAACGGTTACGGGCTTCTTCACACGGCCCCTTGCTACGTCGAACTGAACAACCGGCCTTAAACCGAGTCCACGAAAAAAAGTTTTGTTTTTGACACGGAAAATGATGGCAATATTCCGGCTCATTGTAAATTTGGCTGGTCGATTTGTGTTATGAGGTTATTTACTGGCTTTCGAGCTATATGCCTGTACCAGCGCATTTCGCCGTGTTTTATTTTTCACCACCTCCACTCTCTTTAATGAAACGCATTTCTTTACTCGCTATGCTGGCTGTGGCCTGCACCTTCTCGGCCTGCAAAAAGGACGAGGAAAAGCCTAAAACCAAGACCGAGCTGCTGACGGCCAAAAGCTGGCGCGTAACGGCCGCGCGCGAAACCGTCACGACCGGTGGCCAGACGACCTCTTCGGACGAGTACGCCACCTTCGGGGCTTGTGAAAAGGATGACTTCGTGAAATTCCTGGCCGACAAAAAGGTGGAGTTCAACGAAGGTGCTACCAAGTGCAACACCGCTGATCCGCAGACGGAGACGGGCGCCTGGGACTTCAACAGCGACCAGACCAAGCTGACGCTGACCGACCCGGACCTGGGCCTGTCGCTGGTTTACGACATCGTCGAGCTGAACGCCAGCACGTTGAAGGTGAAGTACTCGGTAAGCGCTCAAGGCTCTTCCTACACCACCGAAACCACGTTTACCTCCTTCTAATACGAAGCGGTACTGCCACAACCAACACGGCCCACCGGTTTCGGTGGGCCGTGTTGCGTTTGGTGGGTTGGTGCCAGGCTTGCTTGCCGCTTGCACCGGTACCTGCCGAGGTGCAGCGCCCCCTGAGTAAGTGCCCGGCCTTAGCAGCGTAACGGCATCCAATAGGTATACTTGCAATTGGTACAAAGCAGCCACCTATAGCCAGTGTCTCTATGAAAAGTACGGTATGGGGCCTGTTGGCCTGGGCCGCGGTCAGCCTGGCCGGCTGCGAGCAGAAATCCAAGGAACAACCCGAGCCGGCGCTGACCCCGCGTGAACAGCTGCTCACGACCGATACCTGGTACCTGGTGGGCGACGAGGAAACGGTTGCGCCGGCCGGCACCAGTACCGACGTGCTGGAAACCTATGAGCTGTGCCAGCACGACGACTTTCTGCGTTTTCGATCGGATAAAACGCTGGAATACGAGGGTGGAGCGCTGGCCTGCACGGCGGCGGCGGCCCGCGCCGGCCGCTGGGCGCTGAGCGCCGACCAGAACACCTTAACCATTACCGACCCGCAGACGGGCAGCCCGGTGGAATACGCGGTGCAGGAGGCAACGGCCTCGGCGTTGCGGCTGCGGACCAGCCGGAGCAGCGGCGGTACCACGGTCGTCCGCGACTACCGCTACGCTAGAACCGGCATCGACGTCAACGACCCCACCCGGCTGCTGACCGGCCGCCGCTGGCGCCTCACGGCCGTGACTTCCACGGCAAACGGCACCGCTACCACGGACTTGTACGCCACGCTGGCGGCCTGCGAAAAGGATGACTTCCTGCGCTTTCAGCGCAACGGCATTGCCTTGCAGGAAGCAGGCGTGCTCAAATGCGACCCGAACGAGCCGGCCTCCATTCCTTTTGCCTGGAACTTTGCCTCCTCGAGCACGCTGCGCATGGGACTGAGCGGCCAGGTCCGCACGTACGACCTCGTGAGCCTGAGCTACACCACCCTGAAGCTGCGCTTTACCGACACGTTCGGCAACAACTTTTACACCTACAACTTCACCTACACGGCTTTCTGATCGGCTGCGGCCGCAACGTGAATTAGCCACCTACGCAACGGCCCCGCCAGCTGGCGGGGCCGTTGCGTTTTCCGGGGTTAGTGCGCTTCCAGCCAGTTGGTGCCGGTGCCGATTTCCACTTCCATGGGCACCTGCAGGGGCAGGGCGTTGATCATCAGCTCGCGCAGGTGGGGCTGAATGAGCTCCACTTCCTCCTTGGGCGCGTCGAACACCAATTCGTCGTGCACCTGCAGAATCATACGGGTGCCCAGCTTTTCCCGCTCCAGCCATTCGTGGATGCGGATCATGGCCACCTTGATGATGTCGGCCGCGGTGCCCTGAATAGGGGCGTTGATGGCGTTGCGCTCAGTGTAGCCGCGCAGCGTGGCGTTGCGCGAGTTGATGTCGCGCAGGTAGCGGCGGCGGCCCAGCAGGGTTTCGGCGTATTCCAGGTCGCGGGCCTTGCGGATGCTCTCGTCCATGTACTCCTTCACGGCCGGAAACTCGGCGAAGTAGGCCTCGATCAGCTCGGTGGCTTCCTTGCGGCCGATGCTCAGGCGCTGGGCCAGCCCGAAGGCCGAAATGCCGTAGATGATGCCGAAGTTGGCCGTCTTGGCCTTGCGGCGCATGTCGGAGTCGACTTGCTCCAGCGGCACGTTGAAAATCTTGCTGGCCGTGCTCGTGTGGATGTCGATGCCTTGCCGGAACGACTCGATCATCGTCGGGTCCTGCGAGAACGAGGCCATGATGCGCAGCTCGATCTGCGAATAGTCGGCCGCCACCAGGATGTGGTCCTGGTCGCGCGGCACGAAGGCCCGGCGGATTTCGCGGCCCTTCTCCGTCCGGATCGGGATGTTCTGCAGGTTGGGGTTGGTGCTGGAGAGGCGGCCGGTGGCCGTCACCGCCTGGTTGAAGGAAGTGTGAATGCGGCCGTCCAGCGCGCACACCAGCTGCGGCAGCGCGTCCACGTAGGTGCTCTTGAGCTTGGTGAGCTGGCGGTGCTCCAGAATGAGCGCCGCAATGGGGTGCTCGGCGGCCAGCACGCTCAGGATTTCCTCGCCGGTGGCGTACTGCCCGGTCTTGGTTTTCTTAGGCTTGCCGCCGATCTGTAGCTTGTCGAAGAGCACTTCGCCGAGCTGCTTAGGCGAGCCGATGTTGAACGGCTCCCCGCTGATCTTGAAAATCTGCTCCTCCGTTTCGGTGATGTAGCCCTGCAGGGTGCCGGAGTACTCGGCCAGGGCAGAGGCGTCGATGCGCACGCCCTCGTACTCCACGTCGGCCAGCACCGGCACCAGCGGGTTTTCCACGTCGTTGAGCAGCGGCAGCAGGCCCTGGGCTTCCAGGCGCGGCTCAAACACGTGCTTGAGCTGCAGGGTCACGTCGGCGTCCTCGCAGGCGTAGTCCTTCACCTCGGCGGGCGGAATGTCGCCCATGGTTTTCTGGTTTTTGCCCTTGGGCCCAATCAGCTCCAGGATGCTGATGGGGGAGTAGTGCAGGTAGGTTTCAGCCAGCACATCCATGTTGTGGCGCATGTCGGGCTCCAGCAGGTAGTGGGCCAGCATGGTGTCGAACAGGGGCCCGCGCACCCGCACGCCGTAGTGCTTGAGGATGCTCAGGTCGTACTTGATGTTCTGGCCGATCTTGGTCACCTGCTCGGCATCGAAGAAGGGGCGGAACTCGTCCACGATGGCCTGCGCGGCTTCCACGTCGTCGGGGCCGGGGGGCACGGGCACGTAGTAGGCCTCGCCCTGGCGCCAGCAGAAGGAGAGGCCCACCAGCCGGGCCGTCATCGTATCCAGTCCTGTGGTTTCGGTGTCGAAGCTGACTTCCTTTTGCTTGACCAGGAACTGCACCAAGCTTTTGCGGGCGCCCGGCGAGTCGACGAGGTGGTACTGGTGGGGCACGTCGTCGAGGGTGCGGCGCGAGCCCACGAACTCCGGCTCGTCCAGTTCGATTTCGTCGGAGTCGGCGCCTTCGGCCGTGCGTTTCACCGCGTCGTCGGCCGAGTCGAACAGGCCCGGGCCGCCGGCCGCGACCTTGGGCCGCCGGGCGCCGCGGGTGCCGCCGCTGCCCGGGGCCGCGCCGGGCCGGCCGGCGTCTTCCAGGATGCGGGCGGCCAGCTGGCGGAATTCCAGCTCCTCAAACAGGGTCTTGAGGGCGTGGCCGTCGGGCTTTTCCAGCGCCAGCTCCTCGGCCCGGAAGTCGATGGGCACGGAGGTGTGGATGGTGGCCAGCTCCTTGCTCATGAGGCCCTGCTGAGCGTACTGCTCCACGTTTTCGCGCTGCTTGCCCTTGAGCTGGTCGACGTTGGCAATCAGGTTTTCTACCGAGCCGAACTTTTCGATGAGCGTCTTGGCCGTTTTCTCGCCGATGCCCGGAATGCCCGGGATGTTGTCCGACGCGTCGCCCATCAGCCCCAGGATGTCGATAACTTGCTCCACGCGCTCCACGCCGAACTTCTCGCGCACGCGCTCCACGTCAATGACCTCGGCCGCGTTGCCCATGAAGGCGGGGCGGTACTGCTTGATGCGGTCCGTCACGAGCTGGCAGTAGTCCTTGTCGGGCGTCATCATGTACACGTCGAAGTCTTCCCGCTCGGCCTGCTGGGCCAGCGTGCCAATGACGTCGTCGGCCTCGAAGCCATCCACCTTCAAAATGGGAATGCGGAAGGCCGTGATGATCTGCTTGATGTAGGGAATGGCCACGCCGATGTCCTCGGGCATGGCCTGCCGGTGGGCCTTGTAGTCGGCGTACTGCTCGTGGCGGAAGGTCTTCTTGGCCGCGTCGAACGCCACGCCGATGTGCGTGGGCTTCTCCTTCTGCAGCACCTCTACCAGCGTGTTGGTGAAGCCCAGAATGGCCCCGGTGTTCAGGCCCTTGGAGTTGATGCGGGGATTTTTGCTGAACGCGAAGTGCGAGCGGTAAATCAGCGCGAAGGCGTCGAGCAGGAAGAGTTTTTTGGGAGCGTCGGACATACGGAGGCGAAAGTAGCGGATGCCGCCCAGCTTCTAAGCCGGGCGGCGGGTGCAACAAGGAGTGTACGGGGCCGCGCCCAAAATATCCAAGCCAGGATGCGGCGGGGCGGCCCCGCCGCGTCTTGGCGGCGCTTTTTCCGGGTCAGGCGGTGGTTAAAAGCCCGGAGCGGCTGCCTATTTTTGAGCTGCCGGCCGTTGCATCGGTCCCGGATTACGTTGATTCATAGCCTTGCTGCGATTGTGAAAAGAATAATTACCCTTCTGGCCGTGGCGCTGACGCTGACGGCCGCCGCCACGGCGCAGGTTATCGACCCCACGTTCCGGCCCGGCGACGTGACGCAGGCCGGCGGCGTGACGCAGGTGCTCCAGCAGCCCGACGGCGGGCGCGTGGTGGTGGGGCAGTTTACGCTGGCCGAAAACTCGCCGGTGGCCCAGGTTATCCGGTACCTGCCCGGCGGCGGGCTCGATTACGCATTCATGCAGCGGCTGGGCGGAGCTACGTTCGACGGCAACAACCCCTCCATCCGGCCGCTGCCCGGCGGCAAGCTCCTGCTCATCGGCAACGGCGACATTATCACGCCCACGCTGCGGCGCCGCAACCTGATGCGCCTGCTGGCCGACGGCACGCCCGATCCGAGCTTCGACGCGGGCGTGAGCACCGGCGGGTACCTGAACAAGACGCTGGTGCTGCCCGACGGCAAAATTCTGGTGGGCGGCTCGTTTACGGCCTTCAACGGCTCGGGCTTCGGCGGCCTGGTGCGGCTGCTGCCCGACGGGGCGCTGGACCCGTCGTTTCAGCCGGCGGCCGTCAGCAGTCCGTTCACGGCGAGCGTGTGGGCCCTGGCCGTACAGCCCGACGGCAAGCTCCTGGTGGGCGGCGACTTCGTGACGCCCGCCCGGGACCTGGTGCGCCTGCAGCCCAACGGGCAGCTGGACCCCACGTTTGCGGCCGCCGCCGGCACCGACAACTCCACCAGCGGCGGCACCGTGGTCCGGGCGCTGGCCGTGCAGCCCGACGGTAAGATTCTGGTGGGCGGCCGCGCAGTAAACGAGTTCGGCGGCCGGCGCGGTGGCCTGCTGCGCCTGACGGCTACCGGCGCGCCCGACCCCGGCTTTCAGCCGCCCGCCGGCCTGGAATGCTTCGGCAACACCGACAACGAGCGGCTGCACCTGCTGGCCGACGGCCGCATCGTGCTCAACGCGGGCAGCTACAGCGCCCGGCCGGTGCAACGCCTGCTCGCCAACGGCGCGCTGGATACGAGCTTCGGGCTGACCAACGCGGGCGTCGTGCCGGACTACGGCTCGGTGGAAACGCTGCAGCCCTTGCCCAACGGGCACTGGCTGGTGGGCGGCAACTTCTACCGCCTGGGCGGGCAGGCCGGCTCCCTATTTGAGCTGGACGCCGACGGCCATTTCCTGCGGAGCTTCCGCCCCCAGATCGGCACGCTGGGCTCCGTGGGGGCCCTGGCCCTGCAGCCCGACGGCAAAATCCTGGTGGGTGGCACCTTCAGCTGGCTCAACGGCTACCCCGCCGACAACCTGGGCCGGCTGCACGCCAACGGGGAGCCCGACACGCTGTTCAACCAGCGCTGCAACGTCGATGGCGCGGTGGGCACGGTGCGGGTGCTGGCCTCCGGCGAGCTGCTCATCGGCGGCTCTTTCCGCGCCGTGGGGCCCGTGGTGGCCGCCGGGCTGGCCCGCCTGGCCGCCAGCGGCTACCCCGATGCGCAGTTTGTGCCCTTCCCGACGCCGCCCCCCACCACCCGCTCGCCCACGGTCAACAGCGTGGTGCCCCTGGCCAACGGCGGCGTGCTGGTGGCGGGCGCCTTCTACGATGCCAGCGGCAACAGCCTGGCGCCGGTGGTGATGGTAAATGCCGGGGGCACGGTCAATACGGCCTGGAACGGCCAGGCCAATCCCGGCGATGCGCGGCAGCTGGCCGTGCAGCCCGATGGCAAAGTGCTCGTGGGCGGTTCGCAGCTCTACCGCCTGCAGGCCTCGGGCGGCCCCGACCCGAGCTTTCGGTACCCGGGCAGCGGCACCAACATCATTTACGGCCTGGCCCTGCAGCCCGGCGGCCAGGTGCTGGTGGCTGGGCAGCTGCTGATCGGCGGCGACAGCTACCACCTGGTGCGCCTGCTGCCCGACGGCTCGATGGACCCGACGTTTACGCCCCTGGTGCGCATGAACGGCGCGTTGGCGCCGAACCGCCTGTTTCAGCAGGCCGATGGCCATTTGCTGGTGAACGGCGCGCGGCCGGCCACGGGCGGGTCCTCCTACCTGTACCGCCTGCGGCCCGACGGCCTACCCGACATAGACGTGGCCGTGGCGCCCAGCAACGCGGGCACTTGGATCGGAGCGGTGCTGGAGCAGCCCAATGGGGCGCTGCTGCTCGGCGGCAGCTTTACCGAGCTCAACAACTATTCGAGCCTGAGCCTGCTGAGTTTGCGCGCCCCGACGGTGACGGCGGCCAAAGCCCCGGCCGCCGAGGCCCGCCTGCAAGCCTACCCTAACCCCGCCCACGACGTGCTCCGGGTGCGCCTGGCCCGCCAACCGCAGCGGCTGGTGCTGCTCGATGCGCTGGGCCGACCGGTGCGCACAGCTGCCACCACACGCCCGTCCGAGGCCACGGTGGACGTGCGCGGGTTGCCGCGCGGCCTGTACCTGCTGCGCGCCGACTACGCCGACGGGCCGGTAACGCGGCGGGTCCTGCTGGAGTAAGCGCGGCGCGGGCCGGTACGCCGCCGGCGTCTATATTCAAGCCACTGTAGTTTTCTCAATCTCCTCGGTCTATGACACACTGGTTACGCACTTCGGCCCGTTGCGGCCTGCTATTGCTCGCCCTGAGCCAGGCCCCCAGCCTCGCCGCCCAAAGCCTCGACCCCACCTTTCAGCTTAATGACCTGTGGGCGCCGGCCCCTGTCTCTCGCGTGGTGGCGCTGCCCAGCGGGCACCGCCTGGTGCTGGGCAGCTTCCGCCTAGTCAACCAGCAGCTCCTGGCCGGGCTGGCGCGCTTCGACGCCGGCGGCAACGTGGACCAGGCCTTCGCCCAGAACCTGAGCGGCTACAGCTGGAGCCCGCAAAACCTGCTGGTGCTGCGCAACGGCCAGCTGCTGGTGCAGGTGAGCGGCAGCTTCGTGGGGCAGGGGCTGACGCGCCGCGGGCTGGTGCGCCTGAACGCCGACGGCAGCGTGGACCCGACCTTCGACGCGGGCACCGGGCCCAATTCTTCCTTCGGGCGGCAGGCCCTGGCCGAGCAGCCAGATGGCAAAATCCTGGTGGGTGGCCGGTTCACAAGCTTTAGCGGCCGCACGGTAAGCCAGCTGGTGCGTCTGCTGCCCACCGGCGCCCTCGACAACTCCTTTACCGGCCCCACCTTCAGCGGCAACGCGGAGATACTGGACCTGGCCGTGCAGCCCGACGGCCGCCTGCTGGCCGCCGGGCGCTTCAACGCGGTTAACGGTACGAGCGCGGCGCTGGCGCTGGTGCGCCTGCAGGCCGACGGCGCCGTCGATGCCAGCTTCGTGCCCACGGGCCTAAACGGCAACTGGGTGTATAGCCTGGCCCTGCAGCCCGACGGCCGCGTGTGGGTCGGCTCGTTGGGCACGTTGCGGCGCCTGCTGTCCGATGGCTCTTCCGACCTGGCCAGCAGCACCATCACCGGTACGGCCACCCGCTTGCTGTTCACGGCCGGCGGGCAGCTGCTGGCGGCCGGGCAGTTTGGCGTGACCGGGGGCACAGCGGCCGTGCGCGTGCTGGCCTCGGGGCAGCTGGACGTGGGCTTCAGTGCCCCGGCTTTTCTGGGCGGAAGCGGTGCCGACGTGGCCGTGCAGCCCGACGGCCGCGTGCTCGTGGGCCTGAGCCAGCCGGTGTACCCCAACCCGGCCGATCTGCGCCAGCCCCGGCAGCTGGTCATGCTCGACGCCAACGGCGCCTACAACGCTGCCTTCGATCCGGAGCTGCTGAGCCCGGGGCAGGTGCAGGCCACGCTGCTGCAGCCCGACGGGCAGGTGCTGGTGGGCGGGCAGTTTACGCGCTGCAGCGGCCAGCCCGTGGGCAACCTGCTGCGCCTGACCACCGGCGGTAGCCTCGATACGGCCTTCGCGCGGCGGGCCGCCGTGAGCTTCGTGGTGGAGGCGGCCACCTGGCAAAGCGGAACCAATGCCGCGGTGGTGGGCGGCCGCAACCTCGTGACCCGCGCCGGGACTGCGGCGCCGCTGCGCCGGCTGCTGGCCACCGGCGCCCCCGATCCGGCGTTCGTGCCTTCGGCCCCCGCCCCCGCGTACATCAGCCGGCTGCAAGCGCTGCCGGGTGGGCAGCTGCTGGTATCGGGTTCGGCCAACGGTACGCAGGTCTGGCGCCTGCTGCCCGGCGGGGCCACCGATGCCTCGTTTCAGCCCTCGCTGCCCAACAACGAGGCGCTGTTCGATGCCTACCCGCTGCCCAACGGCCAGCTGTACGCCATTACCGGCGACTTCAGCGGCCTGACGCGGGTGCGCCGCCTTGGGACTTCGGGTATGCCCGACGTGTCTTTCGCGCCCGTGACCGTCGGCACCCCGGATGACTACCTCGATGCATTTGCGGCCGACCGGCAGGGCCGGCCGCTGCTGGCCGTGTATTCCTTCAATCCGACTACCGGCGCCTTGGACTACAGCCTGCGCCGCTACCCCACCAGCGGCGGCAGCCCCGATCCGGGCTTTGCTGGCGCCGCCGGCCTGCTGACGGGCAGCGACTGGGTGCGCAGCATTGTGGAGCAGCCCAACGGCCGCCTGCTGCTGGCCGGAAGCTTTCGGAACAGCGCTTCCAGCTTCTGGCCGCTGCACCGGCTGCTGCCCAGCGGCCAGCCCGACAACAGCTTTAACAGTAGTGCCCTGTCTGGCTCGGCAATGGACGTGCTGGTGCAGCCCGACGGCAAGCTGCTGCTGGGCGGTGGCGACCTGGGTGGCCCAGCCGCCCAGCCGCCGGGCGCCGGCGTGGTGCGGGTGGAGGTGGGCGGCGTGCTGAGCCAGCGCGCCCCGGCGGCCGTGGCGCTGGCCGTGTGGCCCCAGCCCGCCACCGACGCGCTGCACGTGCGCCTGCCGGCCGGGGCTGGCCCCCGGGCCGCCGAGCTGCTGGACGCGGCGGGGCGGCTGGTGCGCACCCTGCCGCTGGCGCCCGCCGAAACCAGCTTCCGCCTGGAAACCGCCGGGCTGGCCCCGGGCGTGTACCTGTTGCGCGTGAGCTGCCGCGCGGGCCTGGCTACGCGGCGCGTGGTGGTGAGGTAGCCCTCATGCCGGGGGGCGGCGCGCCGCCCCCCGGCCAGCAGCGAGGGGGCATAAGTCGGTGCTTTTGAGGCGCTGCGACTGTTTTCTGGAGTAGTAAACACGGTTATTGGCTGGCAAATTTTCCTGATTGGTAAACCTCTATACTAATTTGTGGAGCGCTGGCGTCTGCTCGGAGTTGCTAACGCCTGCCCGGGAATCCGCGTAGGGAGACCTGATGCGCTACGTTTCTCTCGACCTCGAAATGACCGGCAACCAGCCCGAGCGGCACCAGATCATCGAGCTGGCGGCCGTAGTGGAAGACACCAAACGACTGTTGCCGCTCGCGGAGCTGCCCACGTTTCGGCGGGCGGTGCGCCATGCCGAGTACATCGGCACGGCCGGAGCCCTGGCCCTGAACGCCCGCCTGCTGCAGGAGCTGGCCGACGCGCCTGCCGAACAAGCCGACGTGTGCACGGCGGAAGAGCTGCTGCCCCAGCTACGGGAGTGGCTGCTGGCGCAGGGCTTCCGCCCCGATAAGAAAGACCGCGTGGCCGTGACGCTGGCGGGCAAGAACATCGGCTCGTTCGACCTGCTGTTTCTGCGGCAGCTGCCGGGCTGGGGCAGTCTGGTGCGCGCCGAGCCCGCCCTGCTCGATCCGGCCGCCTTCTACCTGAACTGGCGCAAAGACTCACGCCTGCCCACCATGAGCATCTGCAAGGCCCGGGCGCGGTTTGACGATCAGACGGTGGCCCACGAGGCCGTCGCCGATGCCCAGGACGTGATTCGCCTGCTGCGGCCCTTCTACGCGCTGCCCGTGTACCAGCAGGTGCCCGCTGCCCCGACGCCGGACGACGCAGACGAATCGGAGTAGCAGCGCCGTTGTTCAGGCCGCTGCAGTGCGGCCCGCAAACGGCGCACATACCAGCCGAGTCCTGGTATCCGCTACCAAATTCGGCAGCTGCCTGCGGGCCATCTGAGCAACAGCGCCTATAAGCTGCGCGTGCGTCCCACATGGAAGGAAGCAGCATGCACCGCCGCTTAATCGTACTTCGTCAGTAAACACACGCAGCCTGACTAATAGCAGCAGGCCCTGCTACTCCGGCGCGGACGCTCGGGGTAGCAGGGCCTGCTGCTGAATGGCTGGTGCCAGTGGGCTGGGCGCCCGATGTGGAGGTTACCAGCTGCCGGAGGCCCCGCCGCCGCCGGATGAGCCGCCGCCGAAGCCGCCGAAGCCGCCTCCGCCGCCGCCACCGAAACCTCCGCCGCCGCCAAAGCCGCCGCCGCCGAAGCCGCCTCCCATGAAGATGGGCGGAAAGAAGCCGCCGCCAAAGCCGCGGTTGCGCCGGCCGCCCCCTCCGCCGCGGTTGCGGAAGATGAGAAAGAGCACCAGCAGCGCAATGATGACCCAGAACGTCCAGCCGCTGCCGCCGTCTTCCTGGTAATCGGCTGAAGCCCGGGGCTCGGCTTTGTACTCGCCGGCGGCCAGGGCGAAGAGGCGGTCCACGGCCCCATCGAGGCCTTCGTAGTACTGCTCGGCCTTGAAGGCGGGCACGATGACGTTGCTGATGATGCGCTTGGCCAGCGCATCGGGAATGGCGCCCTCCAGGCCGTAGCCGGTGTGAATATTGACCTTGTGCTCGTCGCGGGCCACCAAGATCAGCAGGCCGTTGTTCTTGCCGGCCTGGCCGATGCCCCAGGTTTCGAACAGGCGCTGGGCGTAGTTGGCTATTTCATCGCCGCCGAGGTTGGGCACCGTCACGATGGCCAGCTGCGAGGAAGTGCTGTCGTTATACGCCACCAGCTTCTGCTCCAGCGCCTGCTCCTGCGCGGGGGCCAGCAGGTCGGCCAGGTCGTTGACGAGGCGCGGCGGCACGGGGCGCGGCGGTACCTCCTGGGCCCGGGCGCTGCCGACCAGCAGCAGGCAGAAAACCAGCAGCCAGGCTAGCGGAAAACGTCGGGCGGGCAAAGGGCGGTAGCTCATGGGCGCGGCGGCTTGGGGGCGCCGTAAGAAATGGAGTCGTCCAGCTCGTTCTGGTCGGTGGGGCCGTGGTAGGGGAAGTAGCGCTGCAACTGTTCCCCGGCCTGCTGAATGCCTTGCTGCAGGCCCTGCACGTACTGCTGCCGGCGGAAGGCATCGAGCACCAATTCCTTGGTCCGCTCCCAGAAATCATCGGGCACGGCCGCGTTGATGCCCGCGTCGCCGATGACGGCAAACTGCCGGGTGGCCCAGGCGACGTAAAACAGCACGCCATTGCGCTGCGCGGTTTTGTGCATGCCCAGTTGGCTGAATACCTGCGCCGCGCGGTCCATGGGCTCGGGCGTGGGGCAGTCTTCTTCCAGGTGCACGCGGATTTCGCCCGAGGTAGCCAGCTCCGCCTGCCGGATGGCTTCGACCAGAGATTGTTCCTGCTGGGGCGTAAGGGGGGAAATCATAGACGTTTCGTTGTCTGTTGCGCGTGGTCAGTTGTCAGGTTATGGCAGCCGTAAGGACTGATAACCGACACCTGACCACGCGCAACTCAGATTACTCAAAGTTGACCGTCGGGGCTTTCTGGGCGCTGGCGTCGGCTTCGAAGTAGGGTTTCTGCTGAAAGCCGAACATGCCCGCGAAAAGGTTGTTCGGGAAGGAGCGCACGTACGTGTTGTACTCGTTGGTCGCGTCGTTAAACTTTTGCCGCTCCACGTTGATGCGGTTTTCCGTGCCTTCGATCTGCGCCTGCAGCTCCTGGAAGTTGGCGTTGGCCTTCAGATCGGGGTAGTTTTCCGATACGGCCAGCAGACGGCCCAGCCCGGCCGACACCTGGCTTTGCGCCTCCTGGAAGCGCTTGATGTTTTCGGGCGTGAGCTGGTCGGCGGAGAGCTGCACGCTGGTGGCCTTGGCGCGGGCCTCAATCACCTGCGTCAGCGTCGACTTCTCGAAGTTGGCCGCTCCCTTCACGGTATTAACTAGGTTCGGAATCAGGTCGGAGCGCCGCTGGTAGGAGTTCTGCACGTTGGCCCACTGGGCCTTCACCTTTTGGTCGAGCTCAACCATGGTGTTGTAACCGCACGACGACTGCGAGAGCAGCACTACCAAAGCGGCGAAGTAGAGGAGGAAGCGTTTCATGGTTTTGGAATAGGGGGGATGTGGAGAGAAGCTGGAGTATGGGAACAATAGCCCCGCCGCTGGTTAATACGGCCGAGGCTGCGCTGCAAAGTACGGATTCATAGCAGCGCGGTTATATAGCTCGCGCTCCGCCGCCGAATCCTTATTTTGCACCGCTCATTTTCTGCTGCTTGCCAATGAAAGCCATCATCCCCGTTGCGGGCATTGGGTCGCGCCTGCGGCCGCACACCCACACGCAGCCCAAGTCGCTGGTGCCGGTGGCGGGTACGCCCATCCTGGGCCACATCATCGACCGCCTCGTGGCCGCCGGCATCGAGGACTTCGTGTTCATCGTCGGCTACCTCGGCGAGAAGATTGAGCGGTACGTGCGCCGTTGCTACCCGCAGCTGCGCGCCGAGTTCGTGGTGCAGGAGCCGCGTGAAGGTATCGGCCACGCGCTGTGGCTGGCCCGTGAGAAGTTTCAGCACGAGAAGGAGCCCATCCTCATTCAGCTCGGCGACACCATCGTCGACGTGGACCTGCGTGAGATTATCCACCGCGAAGGCACGGTGCTGGCCGTGAAGGAGGTGAAGACGCCCTCGGCCTTCGGGGTGGTGGAAACCGGCGCCGGCGGCCGCGTGACCAAGGCCGTGGAAAAGCCGCGCATCCCGAAGTCGAACTATGCGCTGGTGGGCCTCTACCGCATCGACAACCCGGCCTGGCTGGCCTCGGCCCTAGAGCGCATCATCGAGGAAGACCGCCGCACCCAGCACGAGTTTTACCTCACCGACGCGCTCATGCTCATGATCGAGCAGGGCGCCGAGATGACGACCTGGGTGGTGGAAAGCTGGTTTGACTGCGGCCGCAAGGACACGCTGCTCGAAGCCAATGCCCGGTTGCTCAACCGCCCCGAGCACCTGCAGCCGACGGAGGAGTACGCGTTTCCGAACACGGTCATCATTCCGCCCGTCAGCATCGCCCGCGACTGCCACATTGCCAACAGCATCATCGGCCCGAACGTAGCCATCGGCGAGCGGACCATCATTCAGGACAGCATCCTGCGCAACAGCATCATCGGCGCGTACTCGGAGCTGCGCTCGGCCGTGATGCACGACTGCATCGTGGGCTCCGACGCCTCATTTCGGGGCCTGAACCACAGCCTGAACATCGGCGACAACACCGAAATCGATTACACGGTAACGGGCAGCTAAGGGGCTTGCGCGGCGCCTGGTTGTTCGGGAGCGGCGCAAGCCACCAACCCAGGCCAACCACCGGCTAAAGAAGAAGTCCCTCCCGCAGACGTTGTGTGCACGTCTGCAGGAGGGACTTCCCTGAGAATATGCCAAGTAGGGCGGCCGGGCTACTGACAGCCGCCGCTGTTGCTCAGAGTGAAATGGCGCCGGGCTCCACGTTTTCCTCCCACTCCTGCTGCAGCTCCTCGGCCGCGGCGCCCGAGCCGGTGAGCCATTCCAGCGCGGTGGTGGGGTCGGCAAAAAATTGCAGCATGCGCTGCAGGCTGTGGTGGCCCACGGGCAGCAGGCCTTCCAGCACCATTAGGTTGTAGGCATCGTCGGCCACCACGGCCAAGCGGCGCACATCGGTGCCGGCCAGCGAGGGAATCCAGCTTTTCTCCAGCCAAAGCTGGTCCTCCACGTTCAGCGGGGCCGCGCTGAGCTCCACCAGCCAGCTGGTGGCGCGGTGCTGTACGGCCAGGTCGAGCAACGACTCGTGCACACTCTGGAAAAGACTCAGGCCCGCAAAACGCTCCACGCCGTTCCACCGGTGGCGCAGCAAACCCCGGTTCCAGTCGTGCTGCACGCACACAAAATCACTGACGGTATAAATCATGCTAACGGTGGCTGGTGGTGGATGATGAGGTGTACGTAAGCAGCTAAGCAGTGGATTGGTAAATAAAAGGGTGTTTTATAACTATGGCGAGTAATTAGACCGGCGAATATGCGCTGAATGGCTACGGAACGTGAATAGTGAAGGGAAGTAAAAAAAGAGAAATAAAATTTTCCTGTGATTTCGGCGTTGAGGCGGCAACCTCATACGCCCCCTGGCAGTACGCTGCATTGCGCCGCCGCGTGGCGGTGCGTATGTTCGGATCGATGCGCATTCCCTTCTTCGTCCGCCACACCCTGCCGGCCGCTGCCTTGCTGCTGGCTGGCTGCTATTCCCGCTCCGATATGGAGACGGGCAGCCCCGCCGCGGGCACTTCCGCCGAGACGCCGGCTCAGCCGGCCCCCAAGCCCGACGCTTCTAAGCCTGCCACGCCCGCAGCATCCGCTAAAACCGCTGCCAGCAGCGAACAGGTTCGTTTTCCGCGGGTCAACGTCTTTTTGGAAGTATCCGGTTCCATGCAGGGCTTTATGCCCGCCGCCGGCGCCGACGCCCGTACCACCCGCTTTCAGCAGCAGGTGTCGGAGTGGCTCTCGGGCCTGGAGCGCGACGCCCGCGTGGAGCAGCGCCGTTATTTCCGCATTGCCGACCGTCCGCAGGCCGATTCTTACCGCGCCCTGAGCGAAACGGTGCGCCGCGGCATCAGCCAGCCCGCCAAGAGCACCAGCATTCCGGCCATTCTCGACACGGTGGCCAACCGCTACCTCGCCGACGGCTCGGTAAGCGTCCTCGTTTCCGACTTCATCTACTCGCCTGATAAGGCTGGCGACGTGCCCTACATCAACACCGACATTGCCGACGCGCTGGCCCGCAGCCGCCCGGACCTGGCCGTGTCGGTGTACGGCTTTACCTCCGATTTCCGGGGGACTTATTACCCGGCCATCAAGGGCCGCGTGAGCAAGGTGCCCAACTGCTGCTCCGAACCCATTCCGTACTATATGTGGGTGCTGGGCCCGGCCGAGTTGGTTGGGCAGTTCGATGCCACCCTGATGAAGGGCCTGGCGGGTGAGCAGGCGCACTTCGGCCTGCCCGCGCTGGAAGTGCCCAGCTCGGTGCTCAGCCGCTTCCGCCGCCAGGGCAGCTGGTTTGTGGCCGATGCCGGCCGGCAGGCCGGCGCCGGCGGGCACACCGTCGCCATAGAGGAGGCGTCGGCGCAGGAGCCCGCCGAGTTTGTGGTCGGCCTCGACCTCAACCAGCTGCCGGAGCTGTTTCAGGCGCCGGCGTACCTGCAGAAAAACCTGGCCCTGCGCGGCAACATGCCCGAGGCCAAAGTGGTGAAGGTGGAAGCCGCCACCGACGCGACCAAGCGCAGCGGCGGCCCCGAAGCGGCGTACTCCCACTTCGTGACGGTGCGCGTGACCAGCAAGCCGCGCAGCAAGCAGGACCTGACGCTGGCTTTGCCGGCGGCCCGGCCGGCCTGGGTAGAAAAATGGACGACCACCGACGACAGCCGGCCTGGACCTCAGACGTTTGCCCTCAGCCGCCAGCTCGACGGCCTGCAACGGCTGCTGGCTGGCCGGCAGGCTGGCACGAATGCTGCCGAGGTGCTGCGCGTCCCGCTTGCCGTACAACCCGATTAATTTCTTTAGCTATGAGGACGGCGCCGCACCAAGCCTAAGCCCGTCTGCTCACTGAGCAGCAGGTCTGCTGGCCGGCTCGCATCTTACCGCTTCACTTCCCCTTCTCCATGAAAGGCTTTTTTCGCGCCCTCTACGAAGTCATCGGCTCACCCCAGCCGCCTTCCGAAACCCCCGTCTACCGCGAGGTTATCTTCCCCAACATTGGCCTGCTGAACCTGGGCGTGACCCTGGCGCTGCTGGTGCTGTTCTACCTGGTTATCAACCGCTGGATGCGCGTGGCCACGTTCAGCCGCCCCAGCCACTGGTCGATTTTGCTGGTGGTCAATGCCATCATCGCCTTCATCATCGTTATAGCCCAGGTAAACGGGCAAAACGTGGTGTCGCACTCCTATATGTACTGGCTGGCGTTGCTGAATGCCATCTACGCGGCGCTGTTCTTCTTCCTCTTCTCGCTCATCTTCCGCAAGCTGTCCGTCAACGCCAGCACCACGCCGTTTTGATGATAGAGCTTAGGTACGAGAGCCAAGAACTTAGCTCTTGTTGTCTTTGCACGTCTCACTTGTAGAAAGACTTACTGCTGATTGACTGACCAGTCTAGGCCCTAAGTTCTTGCTTCTCAGTTCTGATTTCATGGCTAAACTCTTTCTTTTCGGCATCGGCGGCACCGGCTCCCGGGTGGTCCGCTCCCTCACGATGCTGCTGGCCGCGGGCGTAGACCTGCCCAACTGCCAGCAGGTGGTGCCCATCATCATCGACCCGGACGCGCAGAACGCGGACATGAACCGCACCGTGCAGCTGCTGCAAACCTACCAGCAGATTCACCGGCGCCTCGGGCCGCGCGAGGAGGGCTTCTTCAAAACCGATATCAGCACGCTCTCGTCCATCAGCCAGGACGTGAACGGCTCGGTGAAGGACACCTTCGTGTTCGACTTCGGCGGCATCAATCGCTCCTTCCGCGACTACCTGGGCTACAATAACTTGCCGGTGGAGTCGAAGGCGCTGGTGGAGGCGCTGTTCACCCAGGATAACCTGGAAAGCCCGCTAACCATCGGCTTCCGCGGCTCGCCCAATGTGGGCTCGGTGGTGCTGAACCGCATCGTGGAGTCGCCGGAAATGCGGTTTTTCGCCGACAACTTCCAGCAGGACGACCGGGTGTTCTTCATCAGCAGCATCTTCGGCGGCACCGGCGCCTCGGGCTTCCCGCTGCTGCTCAAGAACCTCAAGGACCCCAACACCCGCCTCTCGAACGCCCGCTACCTGCGCGACGCCTTGACCGGGGCCGTGACGGTGATGCCCTACTTCGCCCTGCAGAGCGAGGACAACCAGGTCATCGACTCCAACAACTTCCTGACGAAAACCAAGGCCGCCCTCGGCTACTACGAAAACCACCTGCAGGGCCTCGACGCGCTCTACTATCTGGCCGACACGCCCGACACGCCCTACGACAACCAGCCGGGCGGCACCGGGCAGCGCAACAAGGCCCACATCATCGAGCTGCTGGCCGCGCTGAGCATCGTGGACTTCATGAGCTACTCGGCCGGCGACATCCGCTCGAACAACGGCCCGCTCTTCCACGAATTCGGCCTGGAGACGGACACGCCCGATGTACAGTTTCAGCACCTGCCCACCGAGACCAAGGAGCAGGTGGCCCAGCACCTCACGCAGCTGCTGTACTTCTCGCGCTACCACAAGCAGCACATGGGCGCCGACGAAGCGCCCTACGCCAAGAACCTCAACCTGCAGTACGCGCAGAAAAACGAGCCCATCTTCCGGCAGCTGGAGCAGTTCCTGCACAGCCCCGATTTCGGCGTGGATGCCTGGCTGCAGGAGCTGGCCCAGAACCGCCGCTCCTTCCGCCCCTTCGACCTGAACACCGACGACTTCAACCTGATGATTCAGGGCAAGCCGATTGAAACGGGCTTCTTCAGCAAAGGCATCAGCCGCAACTACCTGCTCGACGCGCTGAACACCCGCGAAAAGAAGGTGCAGGACGCCGATAATTTCCGCAAGCTCATCACCCTGATGTACGACGTGACGGATGAGGCGTTCCGGGATAAGGTGAAGGTGGTGTAAGGCCCGCCAACCCAGCACGTCATGCTGAGCTTGTCCAAGCATCTCTACCGCTTCATGGCTCCGTTCAAGTCAATACGCTATTTAGAGCAAAGGCCTATGCCCTTTATTGCGTTGGTTAACGGGAATCCAGGTAAAGATTTCCAGGAATTACGGCTGGTGAAATTGTACATGGATTTGTTTGGGACTGGCTTGAAAGAAGCTCGGGAGCAAATCGAATTCATGCTGTACAAAGAGGGTGGCTATCTGATTCCTGTTGCCGAAGCGGACATCAGTAAAGCGGCTCACTTCGTCTATCAATCCCGCGAGTATGGCATTATTTGTCAACTGCGTTCGACCAGCTCAGACTGATGCTCCTCGGTCCTGACGCCCGCCGATAATCGTTCAACGATTGTCAACCACCCCGCCCTTCGGGCACCCCTCCTCATCTGAGGAGGGGAGTTCGTTCTTCTAAACCGACTTCCTCCTTCGCATGCCCAAAGTCCTTCGCCTGCACAACAGCGGCTCGCAGCAAATCCAGGGCTGGCAACAGACCGGTCCGCTCACGAGCACCGAAATCAACACCATCACCGACCCCACGGGCGGCCGCACGCGCAACCTGGCGGTGTCCATCCCGACGCCCTTCGCGCGGATGCACCTCTTCGAAACCGCGTTTGACTTCGTGGCCCGGGAAGGCTCGCGCAACCCCAATTCGGTGTACCACGAGCTGGTGTCGCACTACTGGGACTTGCTGGAGCTGCTTTACAACCACCACCTGTACTCCCAGGCCGGCCGCCGCATCACGCTGCGCCGCTGGAACGCCGAGGCCGAGTTGGGCCGCATGCAGCAGGACCCCAACACCCGCCTGTTGGGCGAAACGCTGCGCCTGTTCTGGCAGGACGAGCGGTTCCGCGAGACGCCCGACCTGTACCTGGTGTTTTACGAGTCGCCGGGCCTGCAGGGCGGGCCGCGCCTGCTGGGCGGCACCTCGCCGCTGACCCTGCTGTTCACCGCCCCGGCCGTGCCGGTGCTCGACGTGGAGCGCCCCCGCGCCGGGGGCCGCTACTTCGACCAGCAGTACGTGGCCTTGGAGCAGCGCGACCCGCAGTTCCAGGACTTCGTGTACGAGCTGTTCCTGACCTTCCCGCGCCTGCAGGACCGCAACTTCGCCCACCGCGTCTTTGCCGTGCTCGACCGCAACCGCATCAGCCAGATGCAGCTGACCGGCGACCGGAACGCGCAGCAGTTCAGCACCCGCTACCCCGGCCTGGCCGACGCGCAGGGCAACCCGGCCTACGTGCGCAACATCCCGTTGCCCGGCCGTGCCGACCAAACGGCCGTCGTGTCGTCGGACCTGTTCATCCAGCCCACCCGCGACCTGGCGCCCGGCGTGGTGAAGCCGCTGGTGCTGCGGCCCAACCTGGCCATGGGCGGCGTGAACTACCTGAACGGCCAGCCCTGGGACGACCGCACCGTGGTGCCCTACGTGGACGAGCAGCCCATGAGCAGCCGCGTGCTGCCGGGCAAGGGCTTCAAGTACCCCTACCTGACCGTAGGCGACCTGCTGGCTGATTCGCTGGTGGAGCTGCCCTACGAGCTGAACGGTGAGCGGTACCACACTGGCCGCGTGACCTTCCAGTACGGGGCTGATTCGCAGGGCCGGGCGCGCTTCCCGTACCTGCTGCCGCTGCAGCCGGCCTTCTTCGAGTACTTCACCGAGCACGACTTGGCCGAGCTGCTACACTTCACCATCGACCTGAACCACGTGCGTGTGAGCCTGCGGGTGCCGGTGCAGCAGGGACGCTTCATCACGCTGGAGCGCAGCTACTACACCAATCCGCAGAACCCCAAGGACGAGTTGGGCCGCGAAATCCCGGAGAAGGGCCGCATCGTGCGGGCCAACGTCGGGCTGGGCGTGTTCCCGTTCTACAAGTTCCGCCAGCAGCCCGAGTACAACGACCTGTACAAGGTGATGCTGGTGGATGCCGACAACGGCCCGGCGCAGTTGCAGAAGCAGTACGCGGTAGAGTTTTTCGTGGGCGGGGAGCGGATAACGGACCAGGGCGCCGCCCGCCGCGCCACCCGCTACGAGCGGACACGCAAGAGCATCAGCACCGCCGGCAGCACCTACTACGAAGTCACCGGCACGCACTTCGACGTGGCCGAGCTGGTGTGCCCGGCCGGCCCCGGTCTGCCGCCGGCCCGCGGCCTGATGGTGCCGCGCTGGAAGGAGCTGGACCGCGGCACCCGCCGCTTCACCTTCGCCGTCGACTTCGGCACCACCAACACCCACATTGCCTACTCCGACGGCCCGAGCAGCCACCCGCGCCCGCTCAGCATCGGCGAGCTGGACCAGCAGGTTATCTGGCTGCACGCCCCGCTGCCCGACCTGGGCCTGTCGCCCTACCAGCGCTACCGCCAGGGCGCCCAGCAGTTGTGGGCCCAGATTGCCGAGCTGCAAAACCGTGAGTTCGTGCCCTCCTTCGTGGGCGAGGGCGGGGCGGCCTACGCCTTCCCGGTGCGCACGGCGGTGTGCGAGACGAGCACCTTCCCCAACGAGCCGGCGCGGGTGCTGGGCAACATCAACATCGGCTTCAGCATCAACACCGAAAACACCGCCGAGCTGCCCCAGAACCGCTTCGTGACCAACCTGAAGTGGTCGGCCGAGCTGGACCCCAGCGGCGTGACGCGCATCGAGGCCTTCTTCCGCGAGGTGATGCTGCTGCTCAAGCACAAGACGGCCCTGAACGGCGGCATCATGGAAGACACCCGCGTGGTGTGGTTTGCCCCGCTGAGCTTCGACGCCTTCCTGCGCAACCAGTTCAAGGACAAGTGGGACCAGGCCTTCCAGCAGGTGTTCCGCACCCGCCGCGAGACGCTCACGCTGACCGAATCGGTGGCGCCGTACTACTACCTCACGGCCACGAATCAGGTGGTGCCGAGCCGGGATGAGAACGTGGTCAACATTGATATCGGCGGCGGCACCACCGACCTGCTGGTATTTGCCGACTCGCGCCCGGCTTACAGCTCTTCGTTCCGCTTTGCCGGCAACGACCTGTGGGGCGACGGCTACGCCCGCGTGCAGGGCGCGCCCAAGCAGAACGGCCTGCTACGCCTCGGCGTGGGCCACGTGGAAAGCCTGCCCGACTCGGAGCAAAACCAGGAGTTCAAGGGCTACCTGCGCGCCGCGCTGAGCAACAACGACTTCGGCTCAGCCGACGTGACTTCGCTGCTCTTCCTCTACGACGACGCGCTGCGCTTCTCGCAGAGTCTGGCGCTGGGCAAGGGCCGGCAGCTGCGGGTGCTGTTTTACCTGCACTACACCAGCATCATCTACCACGTGGGCCAGCTCACCCAGCACCTGGGCCTGAAGCTGCCGCGCTACCTGTGCTTCTCGGGCAAGGGCAGCCTGTACCTGCGTCTGCTCGCGGGTGGCAGCAGCATGGGCGCCATCGAGCGGATTTCTAAAGCTGTGCTCAAAGCCGTAACGGGCGTGGAGCCGCCGCAGAATTTCCGCGTCATCCTGGCCGATAACCCCAAAGAGGCCACTACCAACGGCGGCGTGCTGTTCGAGGAAAGCCAGTCGGCCCCGGATGTGGACAGCATCAAGAACATCCGCCTGCTTGGCTCGGAAACCAGCCCCGAAATCGGTGGCCTGCGCCTGAAAGCCCGCGGCGTGGACGCCGACATGCGTCAGCAGGTGCTCGACAACATGCGCAAGTTCCTGGAGCTGGTCTTGGTCAACGACGACGTGGCCCCGCTCATGCGCGAAGTCGGGGTGGACATCGACCGAGCCCGCGTGCTGGACTTTATGACCCGCGAGGTGGAGGACAGCCTGAACCTGGGCCTGCACCAGCTGGAGCGCACCCTGGGCTCGGAGGAAACACTGCCCGAAACGCTGTTCTTCCTGCCACTGAAGCAGTCCTTGTTCAACCTCGGCCGGGATTTGCTACAAGGCTAAAGAACGAAGCTCCCCTCCTCAGATGAGGAGGGGACGCTTTGGCGCCAGCCAAAGCCGGGGTGGTTGACGGGCGTCCGCGCTGATAGAATGAAAGCATTAACCTAAAGCAGAATGAAGTTTAAGACTGTTGCTTTCTTGTGGTTGCTTACGTTCGTTCAGCCCACACTGCTGCTGGCAGATTCGTGGGCGCCCCCAACAACGCATGACTACTACAGTGCGGACAGTAGCCATTTTGTTCGAGTGGTTCCCTTGCTGGTTCCTGACAAATATTATCAATGGCGCGGGGCAAAACTGAAGCGTAAAAAGCAGTTCAGCCCACAGGATACGACGGTTGTACCCTGCCACGCTATGTTATACCGGCGCACTGTAAATGGGCCGCAATTGCTGTGGCAACAAAACCTGATTAACCGCATAGCGCCGGTAAGTGCATTGGTGTCGAACGATGGCCGCTACGTGGTTACGTTCGACAACTGGTCATCGATGGGCTATGGTGTTGATGTAATGGTGGTTTACAACACCCAAGGAAACATGCTCAAACGCTACAATCTGGAGCAACTTTCGCCTTTCCCAATCAACCAGTACATGCGAAGCATATCGTCTATGTGGTGGCGTTGTGATGCGAGTTTTGTGTCATCTGACCGGGTTACTATTTGCTTCCAGACGCAAGACAAGCAAACACAAAACCGCATTTACTCTCTGGCTAAACTTGATTTTGAGTAGGCTCATTGATTACCTGACACCTGACCGGCTTTCATTTCATTGACTTCATGAGGATTTCCCCCCGCCTCACCGCCCTGCTGACGGGCCTGCTGCTTTCCGCTACTGCCGTAACCCAGGCCCAAACCACGCCCGGCCAGGCTACGCTGGAAGAGAAAAAGGTGCAAATCTGGTGCGCCACGGTCCGTTACGTGTACAACGACAACGGCCGCGCCAACCTCAACAACACCCTGCGCTGCGACGGCACGCTTAAAGCCTTCGAGAACAGCATCCGGGCCGACAGCCAGCGGGTGTACTCGCTGGTGTATCAGCCGCTGGAAGGCAAAGGCGTGATGTACAAGGGCCTGGGCAATGACCAGTCGCGGCTGCAGCGGCTGGCCAAGGAAATCGTGACCCGGCTCGGGGGCTCGCCCCAGCGGCGCAAAGACCCCGCCCGCATGGAGCAGCTCAGTCGCCTGCAAGCAGCCCTAACGGCCTACGTGGAGCAGGGCACGCCCATTCCCGGCGACATCGGGCAGGTAAATGCCGTGGCGGGGGCCGCTACGTTCGACAGCACGGCGGCCGAAGTGCCGGAGTCGCTGGTAGCGGGTGCGGACGACGACAGCGCGGAGCTTAGCACGGCGTCGGTGGCCCCGGCCGCGTCGGCGGATAGCCCGATGACGCGCCTGTTCGGCCCCATCGCCCTGATCCTGTCCTTGCTGAGCCTGGTGCTCTGGTGGCTGGAGCGGCGGGTGCTGCGCAACCACATCAGCGAGCTGCGCGACCGGTCGTCGCGGCACCGCTCCGAGCTGGAGTCCATTAAGTCCGGCGACTTCGCGGCTACGACCACCGGCAATGAGCAGAACATCGAGCTGTCCTTCACCCAGCGCAAGCAGATTGAGGACCTGGTGAACCGCCTGGTGCAGCAGCGGCTGGCCGAAGAAAAGCTCCACGGCCGCGCGGCCGCCGCGCCCGAGCCCGCCATGCCGGCCGTAGCGCCAGCCGACGCCGGCCGCGCCCAGCCGCG